>NZ_JBQFOA010000002.1:0-667221 GCF_056532975.1 Ruegeria sp. H6 | reverse complement strand
GAAGGTATCCTCCCGTTGGGCCAGGCCGGCGCAGGCAAAGCCTGCGCCGGCCTGGCCCCCCTGCCGTCCGCAGGACGCAAGGCCGAAGGCCGCGCAGGTTACGATAGTTGGGTTTCCAGCCAGCCTCGAAATGACTGAAGGGGCGCGGGCATTGAAACTGCATCGGGCCAAACAAGAAAATACGAACCCAGGCTGACATCCGGGCCGTTCCAGGCACGGATCAGGCGGCCCTTGGCAAGTTCTTCCTCGATCAGATAGGTGGGCAATAGGGCGACCCCGAGGCCAAAAATCGTCGCCTGCATCATCGTCGAAAACTGGTCAAACAGCGTTCCGCGTGCCTTTGAGCCGTCAACACCTTGCGCCTGAAACCAGCGTTCCCAGGCATCCGGGCGGGTTTGCAGGTGCAAAAGTGTGCTGGCTTTCAGATCGTGAAGGTCAGAGAATCCGCCGGGCTTGAAATCCGGCGCGCATACGGGTTGCACATATTCCTGCATGATGAGCAGGTAGCTTACACCGCTCCAGTCTTGGCGACCGAAATGAATGGCGGCGTCAAAGGGTTCGGTGGCAAAGTCAAACGGTTCCAGCCGGGTTCCAAGATTGACGCTGACCTCAGGGTGCGTGCGGGCAAAATCCCGCAGCCTTGGGGCGAGCCAATGCATGCCGAATGCCGGAAGAATGGACAAATCCAGCGATCCGCCGCCTGGGTTCGTCTTGAGCTTCACGGCGGCCTGAGACAGCGCGTGAAGGGCCCCTCTTGCGGTTTGGACATAATCCTTGCCCGCAGGTGTCAGCCCTAGTCGCATTTTGTTTCGCGCAATCATCTGGACCCCCAGCTGATCCTCTAGGGATTTCAGCTGCCGGCTGATGGCGCTTTGTGTCAAGGATAACTCCTCTGCCGCAGCAGATGCGCTGCCGAGGCGATCCACGGCTTCAAGTGCGCGCAGTGACGAGATCGAGGGCAGAAATCGGCGGGGGGCAATCATATGAAAAAACCTCATACCTTTAGAACGCAATAACACTGGTTTTTCGCCGCAGCCAGAGGGATTAGACTTTCGGCATGTGCGCGTCCGGTCTCAGGCAGGTAATTTCGCCTGCGGGATCGCCGTGCAAGAGAACCGAGAGGACAGATGGACCGCGCTCAGATCGTACATGACAATTTCCTTGCCCGTGTCGCCAGCGGTGATCTGCCCGCAGGGTCTCCGCCGCAAAACGGGCTAAGACACGCGGATGCGGTGTCGATCTTTCGCTCGCAGGTCCTGAGCCGGGCGTTGGACCGGACCAGCCGCGCGATGCAGAAGGCCGGGCAGGGGTTCTATACCATCGGGTCTTCGGGGCACGAAGGTATGGCGGCCGTTGCACATGCGCTGCGCCCGTCGGATATCGCGTTTCTGCATTACCGAGATGCTGCGTTTCAAATCGCACGGGCCGAGCAGGTGCCGGGCCAGCAGATCGCCTGGGACATGTTGCTGAGCTTTGCCTGTTCGAAAGAGGATCCAACGTCTGGTGGTCGACACAAGGTGCTGGGGTCCAAAGCGTTGATGATCCCGCCGCAGACCTCGACAATCGCCAGCCACCTGCCCAAAGCCGTTGGCGCAGCCTATGCGCTGGGCGCCGCGCGACGCCATGTGCCGGAACACCAGGTGCTGCCCGACGATGGTATCGCCATGTGCTCGTTTGGGGATGCATCGGCCAACCACTCGACCGCTCAAGGTGCGATCAACACTGCGGGTTGGACCAGTGTCCAATCGACGCCATTACCTTTGTTGTTCGTGTGCGAGGACAACGGCATCGGGATCTCCGTCAAAACGCCCAAAGGCTGGATACAGGCGTCGATGGAGCATCGCCCCGGCATCAAGTACTTTCAGGCCAACGGGCTGGACATCTTTCAGACCTACGCGGTGGCCAAAGAGGCTGCGGATTACGTCAGAACCCGCCGCAAACCTGCCTTCCTGCACCTGAAAACCGTGCGCCTTTACGGTCACGCTGGCGCGGATATGCCCACCACCTACCTGCCCAAGGCAGAGGTTGAGGCTGATGAAGCCAATGATCCCCTGTTGCATTCGGTGAGATTGCTGAACGAAGCCGGAGCATTGACACCGGACAAAGCGCTCAAAGTATATACGGACACCTGCGCGCGGACCGATCGTATTGCGACCGAGGCGGTCAAGCGCCCACATCTGGCCTCGGCGTCCGAGGTGATGACCAGCCTTATTCCGCCCAAACGTATGTGCAAGCCGACCAATGGGCCGGATGCGGCGAAGCGCGAGCGTGTTTTTGGCGGTGATACTCGTGCCATGGCTGACCCCCAGCCCATGAGCCGCCTGATCAACTGGGCATTGACCGACCTGATGCTGGAACACGGTGAAATCGTCTGCATGGGCGAGGATGTGGGCCGCAAGGGCGGTGTCTATGGCGTGACTCAAAAGCTGCAGCAACGCTTTGGTCAGGATCGGGTGATCGACACGTTGCTGGACGAACAATCCATTCTGGGTCTGGCGATTGGCATGGGGCATAACGGCTTCGTACCGATCCCGGAAATCCAGTTTCTGGCCTATTTGCACAATGCCGAAGATCAGATCCGCGGCGAGGCGGCCACATTGCCGTTTTTCTCAAACGGGCAATTCACCAACCCGATGGTGCTGCGGATTGCGGGTCTGGGATATCAGAAAGGCTTTGGCGGGCATTTTCACAACGACAATTCTCTGGCCGTACTGCGCGACATACCGGGTGTGATCATTGCCTGCCCGTCAACCGGGGCGGAAGCGGCAATGATGCTGCGCGAATGCGTAAGGCTGGCGCGGGAAGAACAGCGCGTCGTCGTCTTTCTGGAACCCATCGCGCTTTATCCGATGCGCGATCTGCACACCGCCCAGGACGGCGGGTGGATGACCACATACCCGTCGCCCGATCAACGCATTGCACTAGGAGAGGTTGGTGTTCATGGGGACGGAACCGATCTTGCCATCGTGACGTATGGCAATGGTCACTACCTGTCCAAACAGGCCGAGCCCGAGCTGCAGGCCGCAGGGCTAAGCACGCGGATCATCGACATGCGATGGCTCGCCCCAATGCCGGTTGAGGCATTGCGCGCGGCAACCCAAGGCTGCCGACATATTCTGATCGTCGATGAGTGCCGCCGCACCGGCAGCCAATCCGAGGCTTTGATGACCCTGTTCCAAGAAGAGGGCGTCACCGTGCCCACCGCCCGCGTTGTGGCTGAAGACAGCTTTATCGCGACCGGCCCAGCCTACGCCGCGCCTCTTCCGTCCAAAGACGGTATTGTCACCGCCGCTTTGACCCTGACCGGAGGCCGATCATGACCCGTACAGCCGTCGTTATCTGCCCGGGTCGGGGCACATACAACAAGCCTGAACTTGGCTATTTGCATCACCACCACGGCAACAAACTGGACATGTTCCGGCACTTTGACGCACAAAGACAGCAGGCCGGGCAAGAGGCGATAACTGCGCTGGACGGGGCAGAACGGTTCTCGGTCGCAACGTATTCTCGTGGGGATGTCGCATCGCCCCTGATCTACGCGGCCTCGCTGGCAGATGCCAAGTCGCTTGCGGATGATATTGAGGTTGTCGCGGTCACCGGAAACTCGATGGGGTGGTATATCGCGCTGGCCGTGGCCGGGGCGCTTAGCCCGGAGAACGGGTTTGATGTGGTCAACACGATGGGGACGCTGATGCAGCAGAACCTGATCGGGGGTCAGCTGGTCTATCCGTTCGCATCAGATGATTGGCGTGATGATGAAGGGCGGAAAGCGAAGCTGTTGCGGGACGTGTCCGACATCGATGCTGTCGACGGGCAGGTTTTGGCGTTGTCCATCGATCTGGGTGGCATGCTGGTTCTGGCGGGAAATGAGGCTGGCCTGACCGCGTTCGAAAAGACTCATCCGGTTGTCCAAGAACGGTTCCCGATGCGCCTGCCGAACCACGCGGCGTTTCATACGCGGCTACAGGCGCCTGTCGCCGCTGAGGGTAGATCGCGACTGAAACCCGATCTCTTCGGTCAACCGGACACCCCCCTCATTGATGGGCGCGGTAGGATCTGGTGGCCGGACGCGACGGATACTGCCGCACTGTGGGATTACACTCTGGGTCATCAGGTGACCGATGCCTATGATTTCACCCGTGCCATCCAGACCGCGGCGCGCGAGTTTGCGCCGGATCTTTTCATCGTCACCGGGCCCGGGGCGACGCTGGGCGGGGCGGTCGCGCAATCACTGGTTCTGGCGGATTGGAAGGGGCTTTCAGACAAGGCCGCCTTCCAGTCGCAGCAGGATAACGCGCCCTTCCTGGTGGCTATGGGTCGCGAGGATCAACGCGGTCTGGTGACAGGCTGAAATCAGGGTTGCAGCGCGCCTGCGATGGCCTCGATACGTGCCCTCAGCCAGCGATGCGCCGGATCGTTGGTCGACCGCTGGTGCCAGACCATGAAGATCGAAACAGGATCACAGGGAAACGGCAGCGGCGCGCTATCCAGCGCCGCCAGCGGACCCTGTGCCATAAGGGCCGTATCGGTCGAAATCAGATCGCTTCCAAGCACAAAGGATGGGATCGCGTTGAAATGCGGCAGCGTCACGATGGGTGGCATTATCCGGCCGTGATCCACGCCTTTCATGACAGCACGCGCACTGCGCCCATCCGAAAACCGCACGTCAACATGATCGCGCCCGCAATAGCTGTCCCAACTGTCCGGCGGCTGTGTTTGGCTGGCGTCGAAATACATCATCAGCGGGCTGGACAGCAGTCTTTTCTGAAAGATATCCGGCCCGTCCGGCGGCAGTGGCGTCAGCATCAGCTGGCACCGATCACTGCGCAAAACGTCCGGGTCCGGCACGCCCGAAGGAATGAACTCAAGCCGCAATCTTACGCCTTCGGCCCGGGTGGCGCGTAGCAATTCGGGAAAGATCAACTCACGCGGCATGTCATTGGTCGCGACGCGGAGCGTGATCTCTTCTGACAGGGGATCAAACGGGCGCTCGACGGTCAGCGCGCGCAAATCGTCCAGCACCTTTTGCACCGGTTCCTTCAGCGACAGGGCACGCTCGGTTGGTGTCAGCCCGTGACCCGAGCGGACAAACAGCGGATCGCCCAGCACCTGGCGCAGTTTGGACAGGGTGTGGCTGATCGCTGACTGCGTCACGCCCAGCCTGTCTGCCGCTTTCGAGACCGAGCTTTCTTCGAGAATGGTCAGAAAAACCCGCAGGACTTTGCCGTCCAGATCACTGAAATCGATTTTGCTCATACCAAGTATGACTATCCATGAATGGATTTGTTGTCTACGAAGCTCTAGGTGACGGGCAGAAACAGGAGGTGCGCGATGGGGATCCGCTTTTTCTCGGACAAGAACCGGCCCGTGCATATGGGATCTTTCCCGCTTGAGCGGTTGGCCCGGCAGGACGACATGCCGGATCTGTCACACACACCCGACATGCCGGAATTGAGCTTTCACCGGCCCAAGCAGCATGAAAGCATCGTCAACGCGATGGGTGAGTTTCAGGCGATGATGGATGCGATCCGGGATGGGTTCGTGAACCCGGTTGCGTCAGACATTCCCGCCGACCCTGCGGAACGCGCCAACCATCTGAAAGCGTTTGGCTATTTCAACGATGCCTCGATGATGGGCTGCGGGCCACTACCTGCGGGCGCCATGCTAACCGCACCCCGGCGCAACCCTGATATCGACCGGCTGGCCCATGCGCTGAAAACACGCCAGACCAAGACGCTGGCCTCGGGCATCGACGTGATCATGGCGGATCTGAAAGAAAGCATGGAGGCCGCGCCGCGCCCCATGGACAGCCACCGCCATGCGATTGTCTTTCTGTACGAATACTATCGCGACCCTGAGCCGGCAGAACCCGGGGCAGAGTGGATCATGGACGCCCAAGATCACCGCGCCTGCCTTCTGGCGACCGAGAATGCGGTGGTCATCGCCAATTACATCCGCCTTCTGGGCTTTGATGCGCGCGCCCACACGGCGATGTCGTCCGAGGTTGATCTGGGCAAGCTGGCGGTCGCCGCCGGGCTGGCCTCGGTCGAAGAGAGTGAGGTGGTCGTGCCGTGGCTGGGTCGGCGCTTCGGCCTGGCCGCTGTGACCACCGAGATGGAGATCGCACATGACCGTCCTCTGCGTCCGATGGCTGAGCAACCGTGGTTCCGCACCCAAGGCCCCGCCTGGTGGTTGGGCGCGGGTTTTGCGAAGAATGCGTTGAACCGGGACGCTTATGCCAAGCGACGCTATGTGGATGGGGCGCACCCGTTTGAAAAGCTCAAACGCGTGGACACACCGACCACCTATATTGATGAGCCCAACGTGGCCCGCGTGCCCAAACGCGCCGACATGTTCGCGCGGGCGCAATTTGGTGACATGGGTAAGGCTCTGCAAGACGGGGCCAAGGGTGGGCATTACGCCCGCAAGGCCGCGCCCAGCTTTGCGCAGCGCCGCGCGTTGGGGGCATTCGTTCTGCTGCAGGACGGAGAGAGTGCTGAGGCTCAGCGCCCTACGGATGCCGAGCGAAATGCCGCCAATATCAAGGCCGCGACCTATTTCCTTGGGGTCGACGCGGTGGGCCTCAGCCGGTGCCCCGAATGGAGTTGGTATTCCCACGATGCCACCGGGGAGGAGATCATTCCGCCCCATGATCAGGCCATCAGCATGATCATTGATCAGGGCTATGAAACGATGGAAGGGGCCAGCGGCGATGACTGGATCAGCGTGGCCCAATCCATGCGCGCCTATCTGCGCTTTTCGTTGTTGGGAGGCGTGATCGCGCAGCAGATCCGAAATCTGGGCTACAAAGCCAAGGCGCATACGGTGATGGATGGCGAGGTCCTGCAGCCGCCGCTGTTGTTGCTTAGCGGATTGGGTGAGGTCAGCCGGATCGGAGAGGTCATTCTGAACCCCTATCTCGGCCCGCGCCTGAAATCGGGCGTGGTGACGACGGATATGCCGATGGCCCATGACAAGCCGATTGATTTCGGCCTGCAGACCTTTTGCGAGAGCTGCAACAAATGCGCCCGCGAATGTCCTTCTGGGGCAATCACGGCAGGGCCAAAGCTGATGTTCAATGGCTATGAAATCTGGAAATCCGACAGTCAGAAATGCGCGACCTATCGGATCACCACGCCGGGCGGTGCGATGTGCGGGCGGTGTATGAAGACCTGCCCATGGAACCTTGAGGGGATCTTCAAGGAACGGCCCTTCCGTTGGGCCGCGATGAACATGCCCGCAGCCGCGCCCGCCCTGGCGAAGCTTGATGACGCTGTCGGCAATGGCGGGTTGAACGACACTAAAAAATGGTGGTGGGATATCGAGTTACAGGCGGACGGGGCCTATCGCCCCACGCAACATCCGCTCAACAGACGCGACCTGCAAAAGGATCTGGACCTGAAATACGAGGATCAGACGCTGGCTGTCTATCCCGCCCCGCTGGCGCCGCACCCTTGGCCGTACCCGTTCAACATGGATCGTGAGGCCGGGATTGCAGCCTATGAGGCGATGGTCACGGCGGATGAATACAAGACCCGCAA
This sequence comes from Ruegeria sp. H6, assembly GCF_056532975.1. NCBI lineage: Bacteria > Pseudomonadati > Pseudomonadota > Alphaproteobacteria > Rhodobacterales > Roseobacteraceae > Ruegeria > Ruegeria sp. H6. The sequence continues at coordinate 659,680 of NZ_JBQFOA010000002.1, read as the reverse complement.
GGCGGCGGGCGATATGTCGGTCATTCATCGGTATCAGATCGCAGGAGACGCCCCGGTGATGCGGGTCGATCTGACGAAGGTCGACAAGATGACCTCTGACGTCACGAAATACGAGTTTTCGTCGCTGGACGGCGCTCCTTTGCCGGAGTGGACGGCGGGCGCGCATCTGGACGTGCTGGTGGCCCCGGAGTTCCTGCGGCAATACTCGATGTCGGGCGATCCGTCCGATCGCGCAACCTATCAGATCGGCGTCCTGCGCGAGGACGAGGGGCGCGGCGGTTCGGCCCTGCTGCATCGCATCTTCAGCGAAGGGCGCAAGGTTTTCATCTCAAAGCCGATCAACCATTTCGAACTGGACGAAAACGCGACCAAAACCTTTCTGATGGGCGGCGGTATCGGGATCACGCCGATGATCGCCTTTGCCCATCGCCTGCATAGCTTGGGCAAACCGTTCGAACTGCACTATTCCGCCAGCACCCGCGAAGGGGCGGGGTATCTGACCGACCTGGCAGCTATGCCTTGGGCGGATCACGTGCACTATCATTTTTCGGACGAAGGCACGCGCGCCGATCTGGATAACATTCTGTCAGGCTATGTGGAGGGCTGGCATGTCTATACCTGCGGACCCGATCGGTTCATGGATGGCGTGATGCAAGCCGCCGCGCGAAAAGGGTTTCCCGAAGAGGCGCGGCATCTGGAATATTTCTCGGTTCCCGAGCAGCCGGACTATGAGAACCACGCCTTTAGGCTCAAACTCCGTCAATCCGGCCGAACGCTGGACGTGCCCGCCGACAAGGATGCCGCGCAGGTGTTGAACGAGGCCGGTTTTCACGTTGATGTCAAATGCGCAGACGGCATTTGTGGTGTCTGCAAATGCACAGTTCTTTCGGGCGAGGTTGAGCATCGCGATTTTGTTTTGTCCAACAAGCAGCGCGAAAGCACGATGATCCTGTGTCAAAGCCGCGCGGCAGACCCGGATGGAGAGCTTGAAGTCGACCTCTAGCAATCGCTCAGAAACGACTCCAAAACTGAAAAAATTTGTCGCTCCGGCCATGGACGTCATCTGGGTGCTGCACTAACGTCCGCACAAACCCAGTATGTCCTGTCCAACAGGTGCGAGGAAATCTCATGAATTATCATAGCCCCGCCAGTTTTGCCGAAGCATCGGCTCTGGCCACGAATGCAACGGGTGTTACGCGGTTTCTGGCCGGGGGCACCGATGTTCTGGTGCAATTGCGCTCGGACCTTGTGACGCCGGATACTCTAATCGACATCAAGAAGATCGATGGCGTCAGCGACATTGCGCGCAATGAAGACGGCAGTTGGACGCTGGGTGTCGCTGTTACCGGTGCCGAAATGAGCGAGCATGACAGTCTGGGCCGCGACTGGCCCGGTGTGGTTGAGGCGATGGACCTGATCGGATCGACGCAGGTGCAGGGTCGCGCGACCCTGACGGGCAACCTGTGCAACGGGTCCCCGGCGGCGGATTCGGTGCCTGCGATGGTAGCTGCGGGTGTAACCGTTACGGTCACCGGGCCCGATGGGTCGCGGGACGTCGCGGTTGAGGATATTCCAACGGGCCCCGGCAAGACGTCGCTGGCCAAGGGTGAGCTGATCTCGGCCGTGAACATCCCTGCACGCGGAGAGGCGGCGAGCGATGCCTACCTGCGGTTCATTCCACGCACCGAGATGGATATTGCGGTGGTCGGCGTTGGCGTTAGCCTGCGCCTGACCGGAGATACCGTTACCGAGGCGCGCGTCGCGCTGGGCGCTGTCGCTCCGACCGTTTTGCTGGTGGATGCCTGCGCGCAGGCACTGATCGGCAGCACGCTGGACGATGCGGCTCTGGATGCGCTGGCTGCGGCTGCGTCAGCGGCTTGCAATCCGATCGACGACAAGCGCGGCACAATTGAATTCCGCACCGAAGTTGCGGGTGTTCTGGCCAAACGCGCGGCTAAAATCGCCTATGCCCGCGCCAAGGGAGAAAACGTATGAACAAGCTTCATGTAACCACCATCGTGAACGGCGATGAGGTCGAATACCTCTGCGATCCGCGTGAAACCCTGCTGGATTGCCTGCGCGACAAGCTGAACCTGACCGGCGCGAAAGAGGGCTGCGGCACCGGCGATTGTGGCGCGTGTTCTGTCACCGTCGATGGGCGTTTGGTTTGTTCCTGCCTGATGCTGGGCGTTGAGGCCGAAGGCAAGCAGATCGAAACAGTCGAAGGCATTGCCGACGGCGATGTGCTGCATCCCTTGCAGCAGAAGATGATCGATTACGCCGCCCTGCAATGCGGTATTTGCACGCCGGGTATTCTGGTGGCGGCCAAGTCTCTGTTGGAAAAGAACCCCAACCCGACCGAGGAAGAAACGCGTTATTGGCTGGCCGGTAATCTGTGCCGGTGCACCGGTTACGACAAGATCATTCGCGCCGTGATGGATACGGCGGCAGAACTGCGGGAGGCGTCATAATGGCTCTGGACGATCGCAAATCAGGTTTTTCCTTCGTTGGCACGCGCCCAAACCGTCCGGACGGTTTGGACAAGGTCACAGGCCGCGCGAAGTTTGGCGCGGATGCGCACGCGCCGGGTATGTTGCACGGCGCCATTCTGCGTTCACCCCACGCCCACGCACGGATCGTTCGGATCGACACCTCCAAGGCCGAGGCCCACAAGGATGTCAAAGCCGTCGTGACCCGGGCCGATTTTGCGGATGTTCCATTTTATCCGGGACTGGATGGCGAGTTCTGGAGCGTGCTGGAAAACGTCATGGCGGGCGAAAAAGCGCTTTATGACGGGCATGCGGTCGCGGCAGTAGCGGCCACTTCGGCGCTTGCGGCGCGTGATGCCCTCAAGCTGATCGAGGTCGAATATGAGGTGCTGCCCCACGTCACCGATGTTGACAAGGCGATGGCCCCCGATGCACCGGTGATCCGTGAAGGTGCGGCGGATTATTCCGTGCCCGAAGGGATGCACCCGAACGTCGTTCGCTATCATGAAAGTGGCCACGGCGATGTCGAGGCGGGTTTTGCAGAGGCCGATCTGGTGGTCGAGGACAGCTTTGTCACCGAGGCCACGCATCAGGGATATATCGAGCCGCACGCGTGCCTGGCCTCGCTGGGTGCTGACGGCAAAGGTGAGCTGTGGTGCACCACTCAGGGCCACTGGTACGCGCAGAAATACTGCGCCACGCTTGTGGGCATCGAAACCGCTCAGCTGCGGGTCACCGCGTCTGAAATCGGCGGTGGGTTTGGCGGCAAGACAACTGTTTTCATCGAACCTGTCGCGCTGGCGCTGAGCTGCAAGGCTAACCGCCCGGTCAAGATCGTCATGAGCCGGTCCGAAGTGTTCCGGTCCACAGGCCCGACCTCATCCGCGTCGATGGACATCAAGATCGGGATGAAAAACGACGGCACGATTACCGCAGCCGAAGGTATCTTCCGTTTGCAGGGCGGCGCGTTCCCGGGCGCCCCGGCTGATATGACGGCGATGTGTGCCTTTGCCGCTTATAACCTGACCAACGTGCGGCAGGTGGGTTATGACGTGATCGCCAACCGCCCGAAACAAGCCGCCTACCGCGCGCCGGGTGCGCCGATGGGTGCCTTTGCGGTGGAATCAGTCATTGATGAGCTGTGCAACAAACTGGACCTCGACCCGGTGGATGTACGCCTGAAAAACGCCGCGCATGAGGGCACAAAGGCCAGCTATGGCCCGACCTATGAACGGATCGGCCTGGTTGAAACGCTGGAAGCTGCCAAGGCGCACCCGCATTATTCCGCACCGCTCAAGCCGGGGCAGGGGCGCGGCGTTGCTTGCGGCTTCTGGTTCAACCACGGCGGCGAGACAAGCGTGTCGCTGGCCCTGTCCGAGGACGGATCGGCGCAGGTCATGGTCGGCACGCCGGATATCGGAGGGTCGCGCGCATCCATGGCGCTGATGGCCGCCGAAGTGTTGGGCATTCCCTATGAAAACATTCGTGTGACCATCGCGGACACGGCGACACTGGGGTACAACGATGTGTCCCACGGGTCCCGGGTGACCTATGCCAGCGGTCTCGCCACGATCAGCGCTGCAAAACACGCTGTCGAGAAGCTGTGCGAACGTGCGGCGGCGAAGTGGGGCATCCCTGTGGATGCGGTAAAGTGGGAAAACGGCTGCGCGGTTCCTTCGGGCCCCAACGCAGGCGATTTCGACCCCCTGCCACTGGCTGAGATCACGGCCAATATGGGTGCAACCGGCGGCCCGATCTCGGGCCATTTCGAGGCAACACCCGAAGGGGCTGGTGTTTCGTTCGGGACCCATATCGTTGATGCCGAGGTCGATCCGGAAACCGGCAAAACCAGCGTCTCGCGCTATACGGTGATTCAGGACGCGGGCAAGGCCATTCACCCAACCTATGTTGAAGGGCAATACCAGGGCGGTGCCGCGCAGGGCATCGGCTGGGCTTTGAACGAAGAATATATCTATGGCGATGATGGTCGCCTGCAAAACTCGATCTTCCTCGATTATCGCATTCCGGTGGCCAGTGACCTGCCGATGATCGATACCGTGATTGTCGAAGTGCCCAATCCCGGACATCCGTTCGGCGTGCGCGGCGTCGGCGAAACGGGCATCGTACCCCCGCTGGCAGCCATCGCCAACGCGGTGTCCAATGCGGCAGGCGTGCGGATGCGGCAATTGCCGATGTCGCCCCCGCGCATCCTTGCGGCTTTGAAAGACCGTGGTTGAGGTCAACCTTTGGTCCAGCCTCCGGTCGCTGACCGGGGGCCAGCAGATGGTCGAGGTTGAGGCCTCGACCACAGGCGAGCTGCTGCAAGAGCTGGTGCGCCTGCACCCTCAGCTGCAGGCCCCGATCGACGCTGGCGTTTCCATTGCCATCAACGGTCGGGTCATTGCCACAGGACTGTCAGAACCCATCCCCGAGGGAAGCGAGGTCTATCTGCTGCAACGCCTGCGCGGTGGATAACCCCGGATTACCGCCGGTGAAACCCGTGCGGAATGCGGTGAAACGACCGTCGTTTCAGGCCCTTGTACGGGATATGCCGGGACTGCAATTTGGGCTTTGCCCCAACATATCCATTGTGCCTGTATCTGTTTTGATACTTGTAATGCGACACAGGCTTGGACGTGTAGTAATACCGTTTGTGTTTCTTTTTCTGCACCACGGCTTTGGGCGGAGAATAGATCTTGGGTTTCGCCGCCGGTGACGTCACGACAATTCCAAAGTGGCGGTTTACCCGAACGGCAACGGTCCCGCCCGTGTGTCGATGGTGTTTTATGACCTTTCGCCCTTCGATTCCGCCGTGGTTATTGACGTGAAACGTTTGCGCCCCCACCGGATCACTGATCAAACCACCAGCGATAACAAGGGCGAGCGCCGATGCGTAACTGCTGAACTTCGTCATAACGCCTCCGATTCTTGGTCCTTTTGTCTCTAGAATAGGATATGCGGTCGAAATGCGAGATGCCCAATAAACCATCGTCACAGCAGGGCGAGCCCCCGTGAAACACCGTATGTGCTTTGTGGTGATACATGTGCTTGTGTTGGGATAACTTCCTTAGTGCGCGCCCCGACCGTTCGCAGCAAAGAAAATAACTCCGGCACAAACATTCATGCTGATCCAGTAGATAATTAGCGCTGATGCAAGTGAATAAACCAACGCAAACAAAACAACCGACACTATCAGGTAACGTATCAATTGATCCATTTGGTCCTGCCAACGCAACAGGGCTTCACCCGCCCCCAAAAACAACATCAATACAGGCAGTAGATTTAACCCAAACAAAAGATGATCTTGGCTCGAAAGGTCACCGATAATCAGAAAGCTAACCCCCTTCAATTCTTCGGAGCCTCCAAAAATATAGATCGCAGAAATCAGAAATGGGAGCATAACAACGAACGATGTCCCAGCTACGATCGATTTTATGGGGTGGTAACCGTGCTTTTCATAGACTTTTTCCACAACTTCAAATCGTTTTTCCCCTTTAAGGCCAACAGCCTGCTGTGCGATGTCGGCGTCGACAGTTTTCTTGAGCGCGAGAAACTTGTCTTCGGACTTTTTTGCCCACTTTTTCAGTGGGATAGTTGCAGTGGAGACCACAATCGCGAGAAGAATAATCGATAGACCGGCTGAATTTGTAACCGACCAAATTAGATCGAAGACCCATTCCATCGGATATATAACAGGCAGCAATACTGCGTAAAAAAAGTCATGTATCACTGCGATTCAACATGGTAAATTACGCGTTTACCGCCCTTGATTTCTTCGGATGCTTGAACCTTAAACCGCGTTTGCAGCTCTTGCTCAAAGGCCGCGCGACTGTAATCCAAGTACTGTTCGACCTTGTTTTGAAGTAGCTTTACCACCATCTCATCGTGCCGATCAACGAACTCAATCACGATATCACATTCGAAGGATTGCAACCAATCAAGGAACAGTGCCATTGGGATGTTGGCGGAAATTCGAATGTGATGGACCAAGGCCAAAACCAAAATAGCATTTGGCTTGGCGCGATCATCAAACGAAGAACGCTCTTTGCCGGCCCATCCTTGATTGGGCGAAACGTTGGACAGATCTAGTACCAAGGGTACAATGTTGTTGTGTTCCGAATTACCGGATTCATGCATAAAAAGCTTCTGGACTGCGTCGTGATCGCCGTCCGCCGCAATGACTAAGTCAGCATGTTCTGCCGCGATTTTTGAAAAAGTGCCTGTGTTGCAACCAATATCCATTACACAGGATGGTTTTTTCACTTGTATGAACTGCTCTACAAAGCCTTTCTTCACTTGGAATTCATCATTGTCGTAAGTGTGGGTTTTATCGTACTCTGACCAATCCGTGTGTTTGATGTTCACAGAGAGCGATTTGACGAGACGTGTTACACTTTCAACAAGAGCGAGTACGTATTTTCGGCTAACTTTGCGCTGGCTACGATCTTGTGCGGGAACAGCATCACGCTCACGTGATTCAATCTGCCTTTCGACACGCGCCGGTAGCATGATGTGGCTGGCTACTCCTCGCTTAAGGCGAGAGAAACCTTTAAAATAGTTGGCAGCCTCAACCGGTGGTATGCCGTCCAAGTAGGACCGTAGCAAAGGTAGATGGTTAATACCAAGATGGCTGCGCATCATCAGAGGGGTAAGAAAACAGGAACAAAACTGTCGATATGCTGTCCAAGGTTCACCGTCCTGCCAAGGTACAAACGATGGGATGTCAATAAAAATTGGCGCCGTACCATTAAATTGGATGTTAAAGGGTGTTGAGTCCTTGACGATCCAACCGGCCTCCAGCGCATCGGTCAAGATACGTAGATGTAAAAGTGCCGCTCGTCTTAGCATCGCGAACGACCATTCGTAAGAATAGGAAATGAACGAAACGGGCTCGTGCTGCATCACACCCGCCCATCCGTCTTCTAGGATTTCCTGCGCAACTGGTTCTTGGGACGCACAAAGACTAGTTTTTACAACGCGATTTTCTGATTCCAGTTGCTTGTAGAAGGGCTCAGCTTGGAGTTTTTCGAAATTTGCCAACGTCTCACTATCGACGCCCCGGAATATTGCGTAACCGTTGCTTCCTGGCGATCCAACAGAGTACACACGGCTGCTGGGATCACGAAACGACCCACCGTTTGCTTTAATCATCGAGCGCTCGGTTGTTTTCTTCGTCACTATTTGAGCCGAACACTTTCCGCTTCAGTTTATAAAAGTACTTCCGAAACGTGTAGGCAATCGCCGCAAAGAACCCAAGAATTGTGGTCACAATAACGCTTCCCGAACCCGGATCCACGTATGCGAGAGCAACAGATGGGTGCACAATGGCAGCGGCAATGATGAGTAGTGCCAATCTCTTGTGGCTATTCATATACATAGTCCTCAAATTTATCGCTTACGCCGTCAACGCTTCGGTTTATTCTATAGTCCTGATCCAGTTCGTCGTAACGACCCTCGGTCAGGCACTTTAAGATTGCTTCCGCACCTTGAACGCTTGTCGTATACGTCTGCTCATTTCTCAAGTCCACGTAAGTTTTGCAACGCCCTTTCGGAAAAACTCCTCCTAATATTCCAAAGCGGTCGTGTACAAAAAATACAGGGTCATGGGCAAAACGGGTCTCCCAGGTTCCGCGACTCCGCCAAGGGCCGTGATCACCAAATATATAAAGAATGGCTGTGGGGTCTTCCCGTTCAAGCTGGTCCAGCAACCGCTCCATGGTTTGCTGTGCTTCCTTGGACCGTTCCAGATAGAATTCGTTGTATGCGGCGTCGGCTTCTTCGTCTTCGATGAAGAAGTCTTTACCTGTGTGGCCAGGCGAGTAGATCGAAGCGAGCAAGAATTGCGGCTTCTTCTGGCGGGAAAGGTAAGACACGAAATCCAGCATGAATGCCGCTTTGTCTATTTTTCCATCGGCTTTTTTGTCAATGAAACGGCAGAGACCAAACAAGGACACTTGTCGAAACTTGCTGTCATTGAATTCACACGCGCCCGTTGATTGCGATGGGATATGATATCTGTCTACGAAGCGGCCCTTTTCGGTTCCAAAATACTTGCCACCGTAGGCTGTGTTGACTTCATAACCGTTGTTGCGAAAAATTGCATTTAAGCGACCGTCATACCTACCACGATATAGTTCAAAACTCTTGCGCTTTCCGAGATCGAATTCATCAACGTCCATCCGTAACATCAAATTCATTGCATATCTTGTCGGAACGCGAACAGAGAACAAGTTTTCGAACCGATCCATTCTGGTATATACCGGTTCGTGAAAAGCAGTTTCCTCAATGTCCATATAGCGTGATGTCAGGCTTTTGGGGTGTATTGAGTCAAACGAAATGAAATAGACATTGGGTTTCGTTGCAAACGTGATGTCTTTAATGTCCGGGAACTTCTTGTTTTTAATTTTCTTAGGTTCTTCAGTCTCTTCTAGCAGTTCCTGTCCGGGCACAGCGACAAAAACGACGGCCGTGATAACAGCGACGATTAACTGACCTTTGTTGCCCAAGCTCAAGACGATATAGACCAAGTAAGTTGCAAGAAGGCAAAGGCCAGCCATTGCGATCGTAGGAAGCAACACGAATGCTTCAACCATCGACCAGTTTATCGAAAAAACAGCGGCAGCAAAAATCGCGCCTGTCAGGGCTCTCCCAGCGATGGCAAGTTTCGGCGGCAACAGGTTTGAAACAACAACCATCGCGACGAGGACGGAACAGCATACCAGAAAGGCGGTTTTGATATAGTCCAGCTCAACGGGGCGAAACTCATTCTTTGCGCTGAGAATTGTATCCAGCGTGAAGATCGATAGCGCAGCAACCAATATGAATGCGCATAAGAATATGCCTAGGTACTTTTTGCGGTTGTTTTTTGTGACCAAGACTGCCTCCGGTTGTCGGGTATGTGTTAGCGTAATGTGTCGTTGTCTTCAATTGTTGGGGTTCAGGCTAGCTGAGAGCTCAAGAGGAGATCGCTACTACACAGTTTGGTTTTTGAAAAGTATCAGCAGGCAGGCCTGGGACTAATTTAATGTGTTTTTCAGATCAGTCTTCATATGCGATCCCATTCTAACTGTTTCGCAAATCTCAGCCGTGCCTATGATTTGATGGGCCTGCTGATGGAGAAGGAGCGGGAGTTAAGTGACAAGCTTGGGCTGGCAGGTATGCTTCTAGCCTATCCCGATAATTACACCCGACGGCATTGCGTCTAGCGAAGCCTTCCGAAAGGCCTCAAATTTTATGCAAACGACCGCAAGTTGGATGTCCGATGCTACCCGGATTGAGGTATTGAGAACAGTATACCACTCAGACCTGCTCGATGGTTCTGCCACTTGATCTGACACGGTATTATTGTTGGCGTATTTTAAGACTGCACGGAGAAGGTCAATACGTCAGGCTCCGGCATTTAGATGAACCTTGTTGGTTGTAGATTGCGGAGGCAAACAGAAGGATCAAAAGTTTCCCCTCGTGAATTGTCCAACTCAACCGCTAGGCATTTTTTGCGTCGCGGGGGTGAAGAACGAAACTTAAATTGTTATGTTTGACGCGCGATACGGGTAACCGTTCGCGAAGTAATTTTGCAACACCCATCGGAAAATCCAATGAAAAAACCTCGAATTGATTTCTTTGTAATAGGTGCCGCAAAATGTGGAACGACGAGTATTTTCAAATCCCTTAGGCAGCATCCCAACGTGTTCTCACCCGAAATTAAAGAGCCACGGTTTTTTTGCGGGACCAATGAAGCAAAGGGGTGGGATTGGTACCATGCTAATTTTGCACAGGCTCACGATGATGAGTTATGCGGTGATTTTTCACCGAGTTACACCTATGCCGCCAGTTCTGACGACTCTCCAGCAAAAAAGATCTGGGATGAGTACCCAGAAGCAAAATTAATCTACATCGTGCGCAATCCGATCGAGTGCGCAATATCAAACTGGCGTATGCATGCTGAGATTTCTGGAAAGGAGATGCCTTTCGCTGATGCTTTAGGACAATGGAAAAAAGCCTTGGTATTCCGCTGCCAGTTCTTGAGGCAGTATAGCTATTATAGCCGTTGGTTCTCTGAGCCGAAAATTCTTGTAGTCCCGTTGGAAGCTATCAAGCAAAAGCCCGAAGCTTGGATGTATCGGATGCAGCTACACATAGATCTTGAGCCAAGAAACCTGAGTTTTCCAAATGCAAACAAGGGCAATTGGAAGCCCAACCGTCCAAGTGTGCCAGAAATACCTATGGAAGTTCGCAGAGAATTCATCTCGCTTGTTTCCACAGATGCCAAAGCGTTTTTGGACAAGTTTGGCTTCAAGAGAGGCCTGTGGGACTTGTCTGAAAACTCGTCGTCATGGCAGCAGGTCGATCCGCAGAAACAATCTAAACCAGAGCGAATTTCCGGCGAGGTGAACCAGTCTCAAACTTGGCTTCGTAAGCTTTTTGGGAAACAGAGTGTTTAGGCCCTATATGCACGTCCTGCATCTCAATTGCCGCGGCAGACAAATCACTGAGACATGACGCTCAAAAGTATGTGGGGCCTTTTCTCGTCAAATTTTGTATGTAGCATCTGCTGGTGGAGAAAATAGGCTGATAAGTCACAACGCAGTCCGCACCTTCGAAGTCAACGAACCCGTGGATGGGGTCCCCAATCATTTTGATCGACATAATTTTTTTGCGTTTTGTTCTGGCTACGTCTGAAGACTTCAAGTTTTTGTGGCAAGAGAAGGGTTGAAACAGCCAAAGATTGCATAGGCGTTCCGCCCTTGCTCGGAGGGCTGCCCATTGCTTCTGTCACTTTGCATATTCTACCGCGAACCGCTCTTTCGCTGCTGCGGGTTCTCGGGTGCGAAGCGACTTTGTCGCCTCGACTTTCCCAGTGAGTCGCGCCAAGCCAGCCGAAACGCGCACCCGAAGGTAGAAAATTCCGTTATTCTTGTCCTTGGTCGGTGAGGGCATTGTCCGGGTCACTGTGTAGGACTCCTATGTAGGAGTTTGCAAGCGCAAGCCCTTGGTTTGGCGTAAGTTTATGATGTATATAAGGAAGTCATGGTGCTGCTGGAGAGAATTGAACTCTCGACCTCTCCCTTACCAAGGGAGTGCTCTACCTCTGAGCTACAGCAGCATCGTGGGCGGGTGATTAGACTCAAACGAAACGCGGCGCAAGGGTGTCTGGACGGTTTTTTGTGTCTGCTGTAGAGAAAGACAATGGCAGACAAAAATTCACCTAAAAAACACGGCAAACCCGGGGATGCGCGAGAGGAGCGGCTGAAGGCTGCACTCAAGGCGAACATGGCGCGGCGCAAGGCGCAGGCCACGGCGCGGGCGGCCTCGGATGACAAAGCCGGTAAGGACGAGGGATAAGAGCAGATGGATTCGATTCTGGTGACGGGCAACGGCCCGCTGAATGGGCAAATACCCATTGCGGGGGCGAAGAATGCCTGTCTGACGCTGATGCCAGCGACGCTGCTCAGCGAAGAACCGCTGACCCTGACAAATGCGCCGCGCCTGAGTGATATCAAGACAATGACTCAATTGCTGCAGTCGTTGGGGGCCGAGGTATCGTCGCTGCAGGACGGGCAGGTCATTGCCATGTCCAGCCACGTTCTGAACAGCCACACGGCGGATTATGACATTGTACGCAAGATGCGTGCGTCAAACCTGGTTCTGGGCCCGATGCTGGCGCGGCTTGGGCAGGCGGTTGTGTCGCTGCCGGGTGGCTGCGCCATTGGTGCGCGCCCGATGGATCTGCATGTTGAAGGGCTTGAGGCGCTGGGGGCAGAGATCGAGCTGAAAGACGGCTATCTACATGCCAAGGCCACAGGCGGGCTGAAAGGTGCCGTGCATGAGATGCGCTTTGCATCCGTGGGTGCGACCGAGAACATCGTCATGGCCGCAACGCTGGCCAAGGGCACAACCGTTCTGAAAAATGCCGCGCGCGAGCCGGAAATCGTCGATCTGGTGGAATGTTTGCGCAAAATGGGTGCGCAAATTGCGGGTGAAGGTACCTCGACCATCGAAATTCAGGGCGTTGACCGTCTGCATGGGGCTACCCATCAGGTTGTCACCGATCGGATCGAATTGGGCACCTATATGCTGGCCCCTGCCATTTGCGGCGGCGAGGTTGAACTGCTGGGCGGCCGAATGCGTCTGGTTGAAAGTTTTGCCGCCAAGCTGGACGCAGCCGGAGTGAGTGTGGCACAGACCGAAAAGGGTCTGAAAGTGTCGCGCAAAAACGGACGCGTGACGTCGGTTGGTGTGGTCACGGAACCTTTCCCCGGCTTCCCCACCGATCTGCAGGCGCAGATGATGGCGCTGATGTGTACGGCCGAAGGCACCTCGGTTCTGGAGGAGCGCATCTTTGAAAACCGGTTCATGCACGCACCTGAACTGGTGCGCATGGGCGCGAATATCGAGGTCCAAGGCGGGACCGCGACAGTGACCGGGGTTGAACGGCTGAAGGGCGCGCCGGTGATGGCGACGGATCTGCGGGCCTCGGTGTCGTTGATCCTTGCCGGTTTGGCGGCAGAAGGGGAAACGACGGTCAGCCGGGTGTACCATCTGGACCGCGGATATGAACATGTGGTGCGCAAGCTGGAAGGCGTCGGCGCCAAAATCGAACGGATAACGGGCTCATGAGTGACGCAAGTTTTGAAGATGGCCGCGAGGTTCCTCTGAATCTGGGGGCCGAGGATGCAGATGATCTGCAGGTCATTTCGACCCTGACGCAGGATGCTGTGTTTCCGGTCACTGAGATGACATGGCGCCCGTCCGAGCGGCGTTTTGCGCTGCTGCTGAACCGGTTTCGCTGGGAAGACAAGGATGCCGCAACCCGCCGCAGGCGCGCGTTTGAGCGCGTCCAGTCCGTGCTGGTTTTCGGCTCGGTTCTGTCCGTGGCCAGCCAGGGCATCGACCGCAGCGACAAGGACATGATCCTGTCTCTGCTGTCGGTGGATTTCGAGCCTGGCGAAGATGGCGCGGGTCAGGTTCTGCTGACATTGGCGGGTGATGGCGCGATCCGGTTAAAGGTCGAGGCGCTGGATGCCACGCTCAAAGACGTGACGCGCCCTTATCAGGCCCCATCCGGCCACGCACCGCACCATCCGGAATAAGCCTTAGCCCTCTGTTTGCGCCCTCGGCCAACGGTGCTGGGGCAAACTGTTGCAACCTTTCGGCCAAGGCTTGAGGGCGTGCATTCCGGACGCTACAAGCCGACCAAATGCTGCGGAGTTTCTGACATGCCCGTCTTTCTGGACACAACGTCCCCGGATTTCGAAACAAGCTTTGCTTCGCTGCTGTCGGCCAAGCGCGAAGACAGCCCCGATGTGGACGCGGTTGTGGCCGGGATCATTGCGGATGTGCGCAGCCGTGGGGATGCGGCGGTGATTGAACTGACCGAAAAGTTTGATCGCCTGAAGTTGACGCCTGGCACGATCGCGTTCAGCGCCGAAGAAATCCAGGCCGCGACCGGGCTGGTCGGGGCCGAGGATCGCGCGGCGCTGGAGTTGGCGGCCGACCGCATTCGTGCCTATCACGCACGGCAGATGCCATCGGATGAGGAATGGGTGGATGAGGCTGGCGCCACTTTGGGCTGGCGATGGTCTGCGGTTTCGGCGGCAGGGCTGTATGTGCCCGGTGGTATCGCATCTTACCCGTCATCGGTGTTGATGAATGCTATCCCAGCCAAGGTTGCCGGTGTCGAACGGTTGGCCATTGCAGTGCCGACCCCTGATGGTCAGGTAAATCCGTTGGTCCTGTTGGCTGCGCAGCTGTCGGGCGTGGATAGAATTTATCGCATTGGCGGCGCGCAGGCGATTGCAGCGTTGGCCTATGGCACCGAGACAATTCAGCCGGTCGACAAGATCACCGGCCCGGGCAACGCCTTTGTCGCTGCCGCAAAGCGCCGCGTTTTTGGCAAGGTCGGGATCGACATGATCGCCGGCCCTTCGGAAATTCTGGTCATTGCGGATAAGGACAACGACCCCGATTGGATCGCTCTGGATTTGCTCAGCCAGGCAGAGCATGACGAAAATGCGCAGTCCATTCTGATCACGGATGATGCGGAGTTCGGGGGCTTGGTCGCGCAGGCCGTCGAACGACGTTTGGAAACGCTGGAGCGCCGGTCAATTGCCGGGGCCAGCTGGCGCGATTTTGGTGCGATCATCACCGTTCGTGATCTTGACGAGGCCGCGGATTTGTCGAACCGCATCGCGCCCGAGCATCTGGAATTGTGCGTCGCCGACCCGGTGGCGCTGAGCCACAAGACCCATCACGCCGGGGCGATTTTTCTGGGTCAGTACACCCCCGAAGCCATTGGCGATTATGTCGGCGGGCCAAACCATGTCCTGCCCACAGCCCGTTCGGCGCGGTTTTCATCGGGGCTGAGTGTGATGGAATTTCTCAAACGCACCACGATCAGCCAGATGACGCCCGAGGCGTTGCGTGCAATCGGCCCCTCAGCGGCGCAATTGGCGCAATCTGAAAGCCTTGAGGCGCATGGTCTTTCGGTTCTGGCGCGATTAAAGCGCCTGAACGAGTGATGGCTTGCAATCCGCGCCCCTTTGCCTCACCACTTTCAATGTTAAAGGTCCCCTCGGACCCTGTTGGACGAATACCGAATGACCCGCATATCGCATATTGAACTTGACGACCGTAACATGCCTCCCCCCACGCCCGAGATTGAGCAGGAGCGGAAGGTGGCGATTTACGATCTGCTGGAAGACAACTCGTTCACCCTGCCGCGCCGGGATGATCGCAGCGTGCCCGACGGCCCCTATCATGTGCAGCTTTCGATCCGGGACAAGCGGTTGGTTTTCGACATCGCGACAGAAGCCAGCGAAAAGGCGGCCGAGTTCCATCTGTCCCTTGGTCCGTTCAAACAGGTGGTAAAAGACTACTTTCAGATCTGCGAAAGCTATTTCGATGCGGTCAAGACATTGCCGCCCAGCCAGATCGAAACCATCGATATGGCCCGGCGCGGCATTCACAACGAAGGCAGCCGGGTTCTGCAGGAACGATTGGAAGGTAAGGCCGAAGTTGATACCGACACCGCGCGACGCCTGTTCACGCTGATTTGCGTGCTGCACTTCGGGGGATAACAGGTGAGGCCACTGCCGCAGTCCATCCTGTTTTGTTGCGACCACAACTCGGTCCGTTCGCCTATGGCTGAAGGGATCATGAAAAAATTCTATGGCACGGGCACTTACGTTCAGTCGGCGGGCGTTCACAATGACCTTGAGATCGATGGGTTTTGCATATCAGCCTGCCAGGAGATCGGGGTCGAGCTGTCGCGGCATCGCTCACGCTCGTTCGATGAGATGCAGGAATGGGGCGATGATCTCAGCTCGTTTGACCTGATCGTCGCTTTGTCGCCAGCCAGCCAACGTCGCGCGCTGGAACTGACGCGGCTGTTCCATCTTGATGTGGACTACTGGCCGATCATGGACCCGACCGGGCTGGGCGAAAATCGCGAACAGAAATTACACCACTATCGTCAGACTCGCGACCAGATTATCCAACATCTGAAAGATCGATGGGGCGAGCCGAAGGAGAGCACATGAACACGACCGTCAAAGCCTATTTCGATGCCTTTAATGCAGGGGATGTGGACGGCATGCTGGCCTGCCTGTCCGACGATGTTGCTCATCATGTCAACGAGGGGCAGATCCGTGTTGGCAAAGAGAAATTTGCCGCGTTTTGCGCCCATATGAACCGGTGTTACCGCGAAAACCTGACGGATATCGTGGTATTTGACGCCGAGGGCGGCACGCGCGCCGCTGCCGAATTCATTGTGAATGGCACTTATCTGGAAACCGATGAAGGCCTGCCGCAAGCCCATGGTCAGTCCTACCGTTTGCCCGCGGGGTCCTTTTTCGACCTGAAAGACGGCAAGATCACCCGGGTCACAACTTTCTATAACCTGGCGGATTGGACCAAACAGGTTTCGAATGGCTGAAGTCACAGCCGTCCGCGCCCTGACAGGCGCAGAGTTGGAGCGCGCGCTGGATGATGTCGCGCGCCTGCGGATCGAAGTGTTTCGCGCCTGGCCCTACCTCTATGACGGCGATCTGGAGTACGAACGCACTTACCTGCAATCCTATCGCGACAGCAAAAGGGCTATCGTGGTCGGGGCTTTCGACCATGACCGCCTTATTGGCGCCTCGACCGGGGCGCCGCTGACGGATCACGCGGATGATTTTGCCGCCGCCTTCGAGGGCACAGACCTGGATCTGGGACAGATTTTCTATTGCGCGGAATCCGTCTTGCTGCCCGATTATCGCGGGCACGGGGTTGGTCACAAGTTTTTTGACGAACGCGAAGCCCACGCGCGGCGGTTGGGCTTTGCCAAATGCGCCTTTTGCGGCGTCCAACGCCCGGATGATCACCCGATGCGGCCCGCGAATTATCGCCCTCTGGACCCGTTCTGGCGCGCGCGAGGGTATCAGCCTTTGCCCGGCGTCGTCGCGCAGTTTTCGTGGAAGGATGTCGGAGAAGACGGCGAAACCCTTAAGCCCCTGCAATTCTGGATCAGGGATTTGTAGGCGTTTGCCGCCCCTCAAAATGGACTGAGATCGCTTAGGCAATCAGGCCATCCAAACCCCTGATGCACTTTCCTTTTTTTGTTTCTGCCATTGTCTTGCGACTTTTCGCCAGCAGGCTTGTCAGCGCGGGGTTCGCCCTCAAGTAGGCCTCAGATTCATGAGGTCACAGAATGATTGAGAACGAACCGAAGCCCGCCAGTTACTATGACGCGCATGAGATTTGGACATTGGATCCCACTGCCGCAGATGCAGTGGTTTACGACCGCTTTGCCTCAAGCATCGTCGATTTGCTGAATGTGCTGGACGACAACAAACCCATGATGTCGCGGGACGTTTACGCCCGGCTCTTTGCCTCTTTGCTCGATATGTCGCGGCTTATGGGCCAGTATGAGGAAAGCTGGGGGCTGGAATAGGCGTACCAACCGGTCTTGGTGTTCGGCGAAAGGGTCGCTTGCCGTACGGTTTTTGAGCGCATCGTCCAAAGCTCCCTATACAAGTTTGTATGGTGGCGATTAATCTGTGCCGTGGACTGAATAGCTGGGAAGGCCGAAATGAAAGCCGCAACCGCCGCCTATGACCTCGATTGGCTCGACAGTTGGGCGCAGTACGAGGACAAGTTGCATCGGTGGGTGTCTGAGGCTGCGGCTCAGGGTGCTGACCTGCTGGTGTTTCCGGAATATGGTGCGATGGAGTTGTCTACGCTTGATGGCGCGGATATCTCAGGTGATCTGGAACGGTCGATCCACGCGGTCTCGGACCGTATGGGCGAAGCATCAAGCGTTCACACACGTTTGGCGCAGGAGTTCAAGGTTCACATTCTGGGCGCCTCTGCCCCGGTTCTGTCCGGTGGCGCGCGTCCGGTGAACCGGGCGATGCTGTACACACCGGATGGCGCGCAGGACCATCAGGACAAGCAGATCATGACCCGGTTCGAGCGCGAGGCCTGGGATGTCGTCCCCGGCGGTCCGCTGAAACTGTTTGAAACCGCACTGGGCAAGATCGGTATTCTGATCTGTTACGACAGTGAGTTTCCGTTGCTGGGCCGCGCCCTCAGCGAGGCGGATCTGATCCTTGTGCCGTCCTGCACCGAGGCGCTGTCAGGCTATTGGCGGGTGCGGATCGGCGCGATGTCGCGGGCGCTGGAAAACCAATGCGTTTCGGTCATGTCATCCATAGTCGGCGCGTATCCGTGGTCGGAAGCCGTGGATATGAACACCGGAACCGGTGGTGTTTTCGGACCGCCCGACATTGGCTTCCCACCGACCGGCGTGTTGTCCGAAGGGGTTTTGAACCAGCCCGGTTGGACCTATGCCGAGGTCGATCTGTCGGCCATTGCCAATGTTCGTGCGGACGGTCACGTGCTGAACCGGTTACATTGGGACGAGCAACCGCCCCGAGTCCAATCGGTCACAATATCCCGCCTTTAGATGATTCCGCCCTTGAAATAAGGCGGAAATAGGCTCATTTAAGCGCACATCCTCGCAGATTCTGCGAGTGCAACTTAAATGTGGAGACAACATGGCCAAGGAAGATACGCTCGAATTTCCCGGTGTCGTGAAGGAACTCCTGCCGAATGCGACGTTTCGGGTCGAGCTGGAAAACGGCCATGAGATCATCGCACATACGGCAGGCAAGATGCGTAAGAACCGCATCCGTGTTCTGGCCGGCGACAAGGTTCAGGTCGAAATGACCCCCTATGATCTGACCAAGGGTCGGATCAACTATCGCTTCAAGTAACGCGCCGCCCCATGGCGTTTATTCTGGGATCGGGCAGCCCAAGGCGGCTGGACCTGCTGGCGCAGCTTGGCGTGCAGCCTGATGCCATTCGGCCCCCGGATATTGACGAAACGCCCCTGAAAGGTGAGCTACCGGTTCCCTATTGCAGCCGGATCACGCGCGAAAAAGTCACCGCAGTTCAAGCAGATAGCGATGATATCACGCTGTGCGCCGACACAACGGTTGCGCTGGGGCGTCGCATTCTGGGCAAACCCGATGATGCCGGGCAGGCCGCAGAATTCCTGCACGCGCTTTCCGGTCGGCGGCATCGTGTGATCACATCCGTCGCTGTGCGGCGCGGTGATCGTGTATTGCAACGCGATGTCGTCTCGCAAGTCCGGGTCAAGCGCCTGTCAGATACCGAGATCAATGCCTATCTTGCGACCGGCGATTGGCAGGGCAAGGCCGGGGCCTATGCCATCCAGGGCCCTGCGGGCGCGTTCATTCCGTGGATTTCAGGCTCATTCACCGGCATTGTCGGGCTACCGTTGTCCGAGACGGCAGCCCTTTTGCAAGGCATCGGTTATCCGCTGTATCGTGAGGGATCATGAAGGGTAGAACAGTTGTTCTGGATCACATCGAGGGGCGCGAAGCCGCGGCCCTGATGGTTGACGGCGTGCTTGAGGATTTTCTGATTGCCTCAGACGCTCCGCCGCCCGGAACGGTCTATCGCGCCAAGGCGGATCGCCCGGTCAAAGGGCAGGGCGGAATGTTCCTGACAACGCCGGACGGACCGGCTTTTCTACGGCAGGTCAAAGGGCTGGCGCCGGGCGCCGATTTGCTGGTTCAGGTGACCGGCTATGCCGAACCTGGCAAGGCCATTCCCGTGACCAACCGGATCCTGTTCAAAAGCCGCTATGCCATCGTGACGCCGGATGCGCCGGGCCTCAACGTTTCGCGCAGTATCCGAGACGATGATACGCGCGATCAGTTGCTGGAAATCGCGCATGAGCAGATGGAGGGCAGTTCCTACGGGCTGATCCTGCGGTCTTGCTGTCACGACGCTGAGCCTGAAGACATTGCCGAAGATATCTCGGCCATGCGTGCCCAGACCGAGCAGGTGATGAACGATTCCGGCTGCGATCCCGAAACCCTCAGCGATGGCGACAGTCCGCATGTCTTGGCGTGGCGCGATTGGACGGACCCGGCCGAGATCGTCACCCATCCAAACGGGTTTGAAGATCATGGTGTTCTTGATGCCCTGGATATTGCCCGCGGTATCTCCGAAAGGCTTGCGGGCGGGGGGCACTTGTATATTCAGCCGACACGAGCGCTGGTCGCGGTGGACGTGAACACTGGTTCCGACAGCTCACTGGCGGCTGGCTCCAAGGCCAATTTCGCCTGCGCCAAAGCTTTGCCCCGTGCGCTGCGTGTACGTGGGCTGGGGGGGCAGATCACATTGGATCTTGCGCCGATGCCCAAGAAAGAACGGCGTGGGTTCGAATCCGCCTTGCGCGCGGCCTTCAAGTCGGACCCCGAAGAAACCATCCTGGCTGGCTGGACCCCGCTTGGTCATTTTGAACTGCAGCGCAAACGCGGCCGGATTCCATTGAACGAGGTCCTCAAATGAGCTGCCCGATTTGCGGAGACGCCACCCAACACGCCTTCCGCCCCTTCTGTTCGAAACGCTGCGCTGATATCGACCTCGCCAAATGGCTGAACGGTTCATACGCGGTCCCGTCGCAGCGCGAAGAGGACATCGACGACGAGCCCGAGTCCACTGAAACACGACCCATCCGTCCACATTGAAAAAAGTGCAAAAAGCCTCTGGACACCACCGGTGGCAAGTCATAGAAGGCCTGCACCCAACGTCAGACGACGTTCCCATGCCCGGGTAGCTCAGGGGTAGAGCAGTGGATTGAAAATCCTCGTGTCGGTGGTTCGATTCCGCCCCCGGGCACCATTTTCAAGCTTTCTATCGCAGTGTTAAAGGCTTAGGTGCGCGTTTGTTTCGCCATGACATACCGCGGCAAAGACTCCGTTTTTGTCTTGCCGTGCCAGTAGCCAAGACATCCACTGGCAGCGCGACAATCGTCTCTGAAAGTGAACAGTATTGGGCTCTAAAACCGTCGCTCAAGGCCCAATTCGAACCCGGGTTCGGAATAGCTGAAGGCTTCGATCCCGGACTCGGTACGCTGGTAGGATAGCAGCAGGAAGGGTGAGAACCCGTTACCGAAGAACAAATCGTTCTTTTCGATGCGCAGTGTGCCGCCCCAACTGTCTTCGTTGGGATCGCCTGTAAAGAGAATGCTGGGTGTGCGGAAATCCTTGTTCTCAACGAAGACAGCAGGGCGGAAGGTAAAACCTCCGCGTGTATTCAACTGTCCGAAGATCGTGAAACGGCGGCGCAGGAAATTTTCCAGCGCGTCGTCGACGGATTTGTCTTCGAGAAAGAGGCTGGCACCGATCAGGCCGCGCCCGCCAAAGGACCTGCGCACACCGATCTCGCCGTCAAATTCGTGCCCGTCCAGCAAGCTGGAGGTTGGATTATGCAGCTTTGCACCGCTAAGGATGGCGAATACAGACCCGCCCTAGAGGTTACGTCGTTCAAAGGCCGCCTCAAGTGCAATTCTGTTTTCATAGACATTGCCACCCAGCAGTCGCGTCGTGATGACCGGCCCGAAGGAAGTTGTTGTCCGTTCGGCCGTCGTTCTCAGGCCGAGTCGGCCGCCAAAGACGTAGTCGTCATATTGCGAAGTTCTCGCTTCGGTCACGTCAAAGGTGAGCGCGGCAACGCCAAGTGTATCGGCGCCGAAGAGTTTGAAATTCAGAGGCTGACGGAAATTGGCGGATCCTGTAACGCGTAACCCGAGCTCATCCGATTTTTCTCGTTTCAAGCGGAAGGGCAGCTCAACTCCTGAAAAATCAAGGAGAATCTGATCCGTATCGAAATCCCGCTGGTTCCCGACATTGGTGAGGCCGATGCTCATGTCCCAATCAAAGCCGCGCCGCGCATCGATTTGGCGGATAAGGTTCAGCACTTTGGACCGGACGGCTTCGGGCAAATCCCCGGACAGTACGGTGAAGAACTCATTGCGGGCGCGGTTCCATTGCTGGGCTCGAAAGTAGGCAAGGCCAAGTTCAAGACGCACCCGTGTCAAGGTCGGGTCGATGGCCAGAATCGCCGAAAATTTCGCGATCGCTGCATCCGTGTTTCCTCGGTCGAGGTCCTCAAGCCCGCTGAGGAAAACAGATTCGATTTCTGCTTCGTCAGCTGTTGTGTTCAGATACGCGCTACCCTCAGTTTGAGACTGGGCATTGTTTCCAAAAAAGGTTGTAACTGCGATGCAAACGATCAGAAAAAGAAATGATTCAACACTCATGTACTCAAGGCTGGGTGTAGCAAAAAGCTTCTAAACGAGGCTATTCGTCGTGAAAAGAGATGCGGTCACACCTTAAAGAAGTGTGGCCGATGTGACACGTGAAGATTGTATTAACAAATTAACTTGCATGCCGTTTGGCGGTGAATAGGGTGTAGAAAATTTCTACCTAGGAGGGATTATGCGGGTTAAATTTGGTATTAGTACGGCGGCAGTTCTATCAGTTCTGGCATTGGGGGCCTGCGGCGGTGTCGTTGGTAGTAGCAGTTCCTCTGACAGTTCGTCGGGCGGTTCGTCGAGCAGCGGTGCGGACAAACTGGTGTTGCCTCAGGATGGATCAGTTCAATTTGATGGCGAAGCCGCCACCGCAGGGTTTTCCACAGCATCCGATGGCTCCATCAGCTTTAACGATGTGAATGCGCCTGATGATTCAACACTTCGGCTTACGACCGAAGACGATGAAATTGTTGCAGCCAGAATCACGGGCCAGAATTCTCGGGTGTCATTTGACTCGCGTGAAGACGATGATCTAACCCGTACAAATGTTCTGGCCGCTTTTGACTCACCAGATCGAGAAGATGGTGCGTTGATCGTGGATCCGTCCAAGAGCCGCTTTGAGTATCAGACATTTGGAGTGTGGTTGGATGGGCGCGGGACAGCAAATGGTGTCGCTGGCGCGGGTTCATATGGATCGCGCACCGCTTAACGCGACGTTCCAAACAGCGGATCGGCAACATACGAAGGCGTCAGCACCGGTTTCGCGCGTCGATTGGATGGAAACCCGTATCTCACGGCATCCGAAATCACGGTATCTACCGATTTCCGAACAGCGACGATCACGAGTTCGGGCACCGTAGCCAGTAGCCTAGTGGACGACTCCGAAGGGCTCGCAAGCGAATTGGATTTCTCAGGAACGGGAGACGTGAACGGCAACCGTTTCTCGGCGGACGTTGCGGGCACTGATACTTCCGGTAAAGCCAATGGCCTGTTCTATGGTCCGCGGGCAAACGAAGTGGGCGGCACTTTCCGCACAACCGGCTCGGGCGGGGTGACCCATATCGGCTCTTTTGGTGCGGATCGATAACGGGCTTCAAAATTTAAACCAACCTACAAACCTCGCCGATACCACGGCGGGGTTTTTTGTCAGATCGATCAGGCCTCTTCAGGTTTGCTCCACGGTGTGCGGCCAACCATCCTGTCCGCTTCTGCTGTGATCTGGTTCATGTGATCTTGCAGGCTCAGCCGCAGGGCTTCTATCTGCTCCGGGCTGGCCTTTCGCGGGACCGTCTCGGTCCATTCGCGGCACAAAAACACGCCCTCATTCCGCCAGGGCCGGGGCATGAGCAGACGATCCCAGGTTCCGGCCTCGCTACCGTACCGGGTCGAGAATGTGATCCCGAAGATCCGCTTGCCCGAGGTGCGCGCCCAGACCAGCGGCACGGTGGATGAGATCCGCTCTGGCCCGCGCGGCCCGTCAGCAGCTATCCCGATCGAGATACCTTGTTTCATTTTGCCAAGGACCTCGCGCGACAGGGCCACATGACGTTTGCGGCTGGACATGGCGATCGTATCCATACCGAACAGCTTTTGCACCCGCCCCACCATGCTGCCAGCGCGCGCCGCTGAGGTGATCGAACAGATACTGGCCTTGTCCAAAGGGAAGAAATACGGGGATTGAGCAAGCCTTTGATGCCACAGCACAACAATGACCGGCTCACCCTGATCGGCCAGTTGATCCAGCTCTTCATATCCGATCCGCTGCCACCGCGTATTTCGATGAACCAGCCGGATATAGCCTGCAATTCGTCGTGCAGCCCAGTTCAGCACAGTTTCGCTGTTGGCGATCTTCTTACGGATATTCAAGGCGGGTGTCCTTCGTCTGGGCCGACGCTTGTCTTACTGTACTATGCCACAGGTGCAATGTTTTTGTCGGTCGCGCAAAGTGCGGCGGAATTCAAAAAAGGCTCTTGAGTCCTCTGCGTGGCTGGCATATCTGATGGCGCATCGTAGGGGTATAGCTCAGTTGGTAGAGCGACGGTCTCCAAAACCGTAGGTCGCGGGTTCGAACCCTGCTGCCCCTGCCATTTCCCGACCCGTCCATAGCGCTCTATCCCTGGGTCGTCAGCGTGGTGCGACGTCATCTTTCAATTTACTTGACTGGTCGCCAGCGAAAGAAAAAGCTAGACTAAATAAGCCGACCGCTCCGCAAGACTCGGAAGACTGGGGGAAAATCAGTCTCTGGGGTTTTGTGTGGATAGGTGAATATGCCAGGGTCGGACAGGGGAAAAGGGGACAATGACTGAAATCGACGCGTTATTGGAGGACCTGGGGCTATCGAGCTATGCACCGGTTTTCGCGTCGAATGAGGTCTCATATTCAGACCTGCAATACCTTTCAGAAAAAGACCTGATCGTTCTTGGATTGCCGCTGGGACCGCGCAAAAGGTTGATGGCGGCTGTTGGCAGTGCGGTCAGATCAACCGTGCATGGTGACGGTAAGATTGTCGCCGAACGCAGGCAGCTTACGGTCATGTTCGTGGATCTCGTCGGCTCCACGGCCATGTCCGAACGGCTTGATCCTGAAGATCTGGGTGAGTTGATCCGACGCTTCAAAGAAACCTGTACCACCGCCGTGGCACGGTTCGGTGGCCATGTGGCCAGCTTTATGGGCGACGGGGCGATGATCTATTTCGGATATCCGCATGCGCTGGAAGACGCGGCCTCGCGCGCTATCCATGCGGGTCTGGAGATTTTGGATGGCCTGACGCGCATTGAAGGCGACGAAACGCTGCGCGCCCGCATCGGGATTTCGACTGGGCTTGTGGTGGTGGGAACCATCCACGGCGAAGGGTTAAAGGAACATGACGTGGTCATGGGCCGGACCCCCAACCTTGCCGCGCGTCTGCAATCGCTGGCCACTCCGGGCGCGCTGGTCATCAGTCCGTCGACCCGCCGTCTGGTGGGGAATGCGTTTGAGCTTGAGGATATGGGCAGCTTTGATCTCAAAGGCTTTACTGAGGAAATTCAGGCCTGGTCGGTGACCGGCCAGGCGCGTATAGAAAAACGCTTTGATATCATGCCGGACGCGGGCGCGGGTCGATTGATCGGGCGCAAGGCCGAATTCCGCAAGCTCCTGGCCAAATGGAACGAGGCCAGCGGCGGGGCGGGGCAATCCGTTCTGATTTCGGGCGAGGCGGGGATTGGCAAGTCCCGGCTGATCGAAGGTCTGGGCCAAGAGCTGCAGCAAGGGCTGCGACGCCAGAATTTTCAGTGTTCGCCGTTTCACTCGAACAGTTCGCTCTATCCCATCATCCAGCATTTGGAGCGCGCGGCGGGATTTGTGCCTTCGGACAGTAACAGCGAAAAGCTGGATAAACTGCTGCACACGCTGCGACACCAATCCAAGGAGCATCAGCGGCTGATTGCCGATCTTCTCAGCATAGACGCACAGGGCAGGCTGGATCCGGTAACTCTGACGCCACAAGCGAAAATGGAAAAAACGCTTGAGGCGCTTACGGAACAATTGGCCTCACTGGCGCGGGACAAGCCCGTTTTGCTGTTGTTCGAGGATGCGCACTGGATCGACCCGACCACATTGTCGCTGACGGATCGGGTGATCGAGAAGATCCGGGACCTGCCCGTTCTGATTATCGTAACCGCCCGTCCCGGCTTTGACCCGGGTTGGGGGCATCATCACAATACGCTGCATATCCCGCTGAAACGGCTGGTGAACACCGACGTCGCCGGAATTGTCGAGGATGTGGCAGGCGGGCATTCGGTTCCTGCCGAGGTTTGCGATCTGATCGCAGCGAAGACGGATGGCATCCCGCTTTATGTGCAAGAGGTCACGCGCGGCCTGTTGGAATCTGGGCAATTGCGTCTGACCCCTGATGGCTATGTGCTAAAAGGCCCGTTACCGGCGCTGTCCGTGCCCAACACGCTCAAGGATTCTTTGATGGAGCGTTTGGACAGGCTTGGGATAGCCAAAGAGGTGGCGCAGACCGGGGCGGTCTTTGGGCGGCAGTTTTCGATTGCGTTGCTGGCGTCCGTGTCGATTCTGTCGCCAACGGTATTGCAGGACGGGCTTGATCAGCTCTCTTCGGCGGGGATCATCCTGCAGGCACCTGACGCGGCAGAGGATGAGTTTGTCTTTCGGCATGCTCTGATCCGCGACATGGCTTATGACAGTCTGCTGCGTACCGAACGACAGGCGCTGCATGACCGCGCCGCGGGGGCGTTGCTGGAAACCCAACCCAATTTGGTTCAGACCCAGCCAGAGGTTCTGGCGCAGCACTATTCTCTGGCCAAACGCAATCAAGAGGCGGTCGAGCATTGGCAGATTGCCGGTCGGCGCGCGATTGAACGGTCGGCTGTTGCCGAAGCGCTCTCGCACCTGTCTACGGCGCTGGAACAGCTGGGCGACCTGCCCAAAAGCCGCGACAGGGATGTGCAGGAGATCGATATTCAGATCCTGCGCGCCGGTGTGCTGCGCTCCACCAGCGGTATTTCGGGCGATGCGACGGGCGAGGCCTATGGCCGGTTGCGAGACCTGTGCCACCGGGCGAATGAGACCGAACGTCTGTTCCCCGTCCTCAATGGTCTTTATGCATTTCATCTGGTGCGGGCCGAATACCGGATGGCGAAAGAGGTCGCCGCGCAAATTCTGGATCTGGCGGCTGAAACCGGCAAGACCGAGCATCAGATGATCGGGCACCGCGCGATGGGGGCTGTGCAGCTGCACATCGGCAATTTGCCCGAGGCACAAACGCATCTTGAACAGGCCTGGGCGCTTTATGATTTTGATGAGCATGGCCAGCTTGCCTATGTCTACGGCACAGATCATGCGGCCATCACGGCGGCGTTTTTGGGCACATGCTATTGCCTGATGGGGCAATTGGACCGGGCGCTGGACATTCAGCGTCAGGCGATTGAAGGCGCCAAGCGTCTGAAGCACGCGCATAGTGTTGCGCAGATATTGGTCTATTCCTGCAAGGTTCATTTGCTGACGCGAAACATTCCCGCCCTGGTGCAGGATGTCGAGGCGTTGGAGAAGATCGCGCAGGAACACTCGCTGCCATTTATGGCGACCATTGCCAACCTGTGGTCGAGTTGGGCGCAAGCAACGCAAGCCCCAACCACCGGGCGTATCGACGCGTTGCGTGCTGCCGCCGAGAAATGGTGGTCGGTTGGTGCCGGTAACTACAAAAGCTATTTCCCAACGCTGATCGCCGAGCTTGCGATCCTGAACGGTGATCTTGCCGCCGCCGAGCAGGCATTGGCGCAGGCTGATGACAACCTCAGCAAAAGCGAAGAGAAATGGGCCGAGGCTGAGCGTCTGCGTATCAAAGCGGAATGGATTGCCCAAGCGGACGGCGACCCCGAACCGGTATTGAAACAGGCGATCGAAATCGCCCAAGCGCAAGGCGCGAAGCTGTACGAACTGCGCGCGGCCCTGTCGCTGACAAGGTGGCGTCAGAACGCCGGAAAACCTTCGGGCGATGCGTTGGAACGGGTTTTGGCGGGGTGCGGCCCCGATGTCAGCCTGCCGGAATTGAACGAAGCGCGCGGTTTGGTCGAAACGATGGCTTGACCGAAGGGGGTAAATGCTGCCAGCTTGGGTGCGGGCAGAGTTGGATGATATCAATACTTTAGCGAACACGACATCGGGGCGCGGTCCCGGTGATGACGACTATGACCGTTTAAGGAATGCCCATGCCCAAGATCAGCAAATCCATATTGGCCAAGGATATCCAGGCCCAAAGCCGTACCGATCTGGCGCTGCATAACTATCACAAGATCGAACCCGAAGAGATCCGGGCATTAGAGAAAAGGCTGATCGGCAAGGTCGTTTTGCCAACCGACCCCAACTACAACACTGACCGGCAGGTGTGGAACCCGGCCTTTCAGTTGTTTCCTCAGATCATCGTCTATAGCGAAACCATTCAGGATGTGCGCGAAAGCCTGGCCTTTGCGACCAAGCATGGGCTGACCATTGCATCGCGCTCGGGCGGGCACAGCACAACCGGGTATTCGGCGAACAATTCGATGGTGCTGGACACCAGCGGGCTGCGCTATGTGACCGTCGATCCGGATGTTCCAATGGCCTATGTCGGACCGGGCACGCCGTTCAAGGTGCTGAACTCGGTGCTGAATTCCTATCATCTGCATGTGCCCGGTGGGGCCTGTCAGGATGTCTGCGTGGCGGGCTTCATGATGGGCGGCGGCTACGGGTTTACCTCGCGCCGGTTCGGGATGGCTTGCGACAACGTGCTGGGCGTGACCGTCATGCTGCATGATGGCAGCATCGTCATCGCGGATGCGGACACCAATCCGGACTTGTTCTGGGCCATACGCGGCGGGACTGGCAACAATTTCGGGGTTCTGCTTGAAATTCGCTATAAGCTGCATCCGCTCTACGAGGTCTGGGGGGCGCATATCAAGTGGCCCCTCGACAAGGCCGCCAAAGCGCTGGAGTTCCTGCAGGCCAATTATATGGACACCTGCCAATCGGACGAATTTGGCGCCTATATCTTTCTGGCAGAAAAGGGTGACGAAAAGATATTGCTGCTGTCCATGCTCTATTGCGGGACGGAAGAGGAAGGCAGGAAAGTCATTGACCCTCTGATTGGTGAGCAGATCGGGGGCGAGCTTCTGGATAGTTGCACCGGCACTTACGAACAGGTCAACGCGTGGCTCTATGACGAGAAATACGATATCCCGATTGTCCCGGATCAGGCCGCCGAAGATAAACAGGCGGGCTATATTCAGCGCCACCTAACCGAGGCCGAGTGGCAGCGCGTTGTGGATTACTTGGCCTCAACCCCGAACCCCTATGGTGCGGTCGCGATTGAGCCTTATGGCGGGGCGATCAATCGAGTGCCCGTAGGCAAGGACGGCAACGCCTTTATCCATCGCAACGTGTCGCTGAATTTCTATGTGGACGTGTTCTGGCTGTCGGAAGAGGAAAAGGAAATCGTCGTGCCCTGGCTAGATGGGTTCATGGATCTGATGGTGCAAGAGGGGTATTTCATCGACCGCGTCTATCAGAATTATCCGCGCCGTTCGCAGCGGAATTATCGCTGGCAATACTGGGGCGACAATTTCAACTCGCTTTTGTACGTGAAGGAAAAGTTCAACCCGACCGAGCTTTTTGATTTCCAGCAAAGCATCACTCCAGTCCCTGAAAGTGATCCGCCCAATATCATTCGGGACACGTCCGAGTCTTTCTTTGACGACCCCGAGATCACATACGAAAGCTATTCACGCCCCTGAACCCGGGGACAGCCACGGCCAGACGGGAGGGGCCCAGCCATGGACACGATTCAGGAAATCTTCTTTTTGCCACCGATGGCGGTTGCGCGGCTGGGGCCGGGTGAGACGCCCTTGGAAAGCTATGAATGGCAGCAGGACCGAGACGCCCATGGCAACAACAAGACCGTCATCCGGTCGAACTTAACCCTGCGCGAGAACGAAGATGGCAGCATCTCGGCCTTTCTGCCGGATCCCAATTCGATCCGGTTTCGCGACAAAGGCGGCGCACTGCGGCCCGTGGCTCCGTTCTTTGAGTTGTGGGCGCGGATGCATGACCCTGACAATGGGGATGAGTACGAAACCCCGGTGACGCTGGATTTTCTGGAAACCCAGGGACTGTCGCTAAAAAACATCCGCTATACTGTTGCGGTAGGCAACCAAAAGGCTGAGCGCCGCACCGGGGATGCGGCCTGCGGTTTTCGCGCAAGGGTCGAGATTGCGGGCGAAGATTTCTCGCCCAAACCCCTGTTGGCGTTCAGCCCTCATACTTCAGAGCAGCAGCCGATGGTGTATGAACACAGCCCGATCCCGCTGGGGCATATCCGTGCGATCAAACCGGTGGAAGGCATTGACACTCCACCCGGCAACGACCCCGTCGACCGCAGCATATTACGGCTGCGTTTCATGCCCCCAAAGGGCGAGGTTTATGGTCCGCCCGACGCGGCCTATGGACCGGCAACTCTGGCGGTGCCGAGCTATCAGAATGACCCGCCAAAATCCGAATATGGCCGCATTCATGAGATCGTGCCCGAGCAGAACCGCATCCTGAACCCCGACACCCCGTGGTCGAAATGGATCATGATGAGTGGCACCTCGGACGACCCGGAGCCCCACGACAGCTATGATGGCGCGCGGGTGGGCAACGATCAGTCCTGGGGCGTGGCCGATGACACCAGCGACGGCGTCATCGAAGCATCGCTGTCGGTGCGTGGCGAGAGGTTCACGGCGCGGGCCAACATCATGACCGGGCCGCCGGATTTCGCGCCGGATTGCCGCCCGTTCTATAGCCTCGAAGACGACCTTGCCGATCGCGACCTGTCGTTGGTGAGAGTGACTGACGACAATTATCAGGACGCTAAGGCCGAAGTGGTCGATATCTTCCGCCGCGCGTTTGAGACCAACAGTCTGATCAATCTCGACGACATCCGTGCCCAAGGGCTGAAGGACAACGCAACGCTGCAGGCCAAGACCAACATGCCGGCTTTTCCGGGCCTGCCGTCCACCAACGCGGCGTCGATGACCGAAGAGGACGCCCGCGCACCCGACAAGATACCCGATCTGATCCGCCCGCAGCCTGTCTCGGTCTTTTCAAACTCGGTGCCTAACGAACGTCTGCCCTATACGGTCGCCACGAAGTTCGTTCATGAACAGCTGATCGACGAAGAAAACCTGCTGGATTTCCTGCGTCGTCGCCCGGATTTCGTCAAAACCCTATTGCGACCGCCCTATGGCATCCTGACAGAGCTTGAGACGAACCCAAGCCCGGATCAGGTGCCCAACCCCAAGTTCCGCGATCCACGCATCATTCGCGACATGATGCACGACGCCCGAATGCCGCCCTATATGCGCGATTCCAACTACTACCCTCTGTCTTTGTCGAGGCGTCAGTACCATCTGGTGATCTCGTTCATCGACTATCTCGTGGCCCATGCGCCCGCTAAGGAACCGGAGGTTTAAGATGACTGATCAGCCTGATCCAATCCGCCTGACGCCCCGTAACCTGACCGCGCGCATGGCCTATAAGGTGCCGGGCAATCCCGACAACACGCGCATGGACGGATCGGTCGGGAACTGTTTTCCCGGTCTGGAAATGGATGTGCGCAACTTGGATCGCCGGTTCTTTCCCGGGCTGGTGTTCAATGCCGTTCGCGTTCCGCTCAGCCCGGTGCCAGAGGCGCCGAAGAACTCGCAGGGGTTTCACCTCGTGTTCGTCGACTACTTCTACGACCCCATGCTGCCCGACAACAGCCCTGAGGATTGGGTGCAGACCCTGCTGCGCGACTATAGCGGCGCGGTCGGTGAAAACCTCAGCAAAGGTCGGTGGTTCCTGTCTTGGGTCGAACAAGGCGGCAAGCGGATCACGTTTCAGGACCCGAACGGTGATCCCTATGACGGGCTGATGGTCTGGCGCTTTATCCGCAGTCTGGAATGCGGCGACGACCATCCGATTTCAATTGCGTTGGAACGGCGCAATCATGAAGGCGTCGTGGATGCCGAACAGGTCGTTCTGCACGGATACCGCCGCCAATATCGTACTGACGCTGGGGTGTTCAGCGGTGCCTACGATCCCGGAGAGCTGACCCAAAGCCTGTGCAATCCCTGGTCCCATGATTTTCGCGATTGCGGCTGTCATTATTGGCCTTCGAACCACCCGGACGTTGTCATGGCCGAGGTCGCACCAGATGACCAATTGGCCACCGGACAATCCAGTGACCCGGTCGCGGCGGAAACCTATCTGGATTGGCTGCGGTCCGATAAATCGCCGTCCGGCAACGTGGCGGCGCTCAACACCGTCGAACAAAACCGCCCCTATCAGATTGACCACTATCAGGTGAACCAGATGTGGAGCGAGCTGCCGATTGTGGTTGAGGGTCGCGAAACGGGCGAGGTCTACACCGCCGATCCCGAAACGCGGAACATGACGGCCTATGGTGATGAACTGGAGATGGCAAATGACCTGAAAGACCGGTTGGCGCCGATGGAAATGACCCTCAGCCTGCAATACCTGTATTCGTATTTCTCGCTGGCCGATCCGGACACGGTGGATACCAACCGCTGGCCCACGCTCAAAGATGATCTGATTTTTGCACGCCGTGCGATTATCGAGGTCGCCATCGGTGAAATGACCCATATGCGCTGGGCGAACCAGCTGTTGTGGGAGCTTTTGGGCGATGACTACGAGCCGGTTCTGACACCCTCCAATACGTTGCGGATCGGGCCGGGCGACGGGCGGGAATACCCGCGATCCCTGCGGCCTTTGACAGGTGATGTAATCGACGAATACATCGACATCGAAAGCCCGGATGGGGCGATTGACCGGGCCTATGCCCGATGCGTTGCGACCCTTGACCAGCTCAAGGGTAAGGACGACCAGCTTTATGCGCTGGCAGTTCGCATCGATACCGATGGTGACGAGCATTTCCTGCGGTTCAAGCAAATGCGAGAGGTCCTGCGCAAGTATGAGACGGGGCAGGGCACACCTGCCTATCTGCGGCCCGTGCGGGTCGGGTCAAAGACAGAAACAGCCGAGGCGCTGGCCCTGTTCGATCAGGTCAAAGATGGGCTGCGGAAGGCCTATCAGCTTGAAGCGAAGAAGCAGTATGAACAGTCCCAAATCTATATCCAGCAGGTGCGCGACACCATGAAACTGCTTCGGGTCGAAGGCGAACGGCTGGCCACCGAAGGTATCGGCATCCCCTTCTGGACGGAGGGTGAAGGGTGACGCACCCGTCCGCACATGTACATTTCTTTGAGACGGCGCATGGTCAGCACATGCTGGCCGTGGATGGATCGCGTGTGTTTGACGTGCCCGACGGAACGTCCGCGCAGTTTGCGTCCCAGGGGGAAGAAGATCAGCGTGCCTTTCTACACTCGATGGGGCTGGACGGTGCGCCTTTCATCCATGATGCACCGCCGGAAAACATGCCGGTGCGATCCTTGTCGCTGGCGGTCGCGCAGAAATGCAATCTTGCCTGCACATATTGCTACGCCTCGGGCGGAGAATTCGGCGGCAAGGCGCAGAATATGGAGTGGCAGGTCGCCCAGGCCTCAATCGACCGCCTGATTACAGATGCGGACCCGGGCGACCGGATCAACCTTGCCTTCCTGGGGGGTGAGCCGCTGATCAATCGCGATCTCATCCACAAGGCAACCGACTATGCTGTGCGTCATGCGCAAAAAGCTGGCGTTCGGGTTGGATTTTCGATCACCACCAATGGCACCCTGTTGCGCCCCGAGGATGCCGAATTCTTTGAAACCCAGGGCTTTGCGGTGACGATCAGCCTGGATGGCGTCGGGGCCACCCATGACCGGTTGCGCCCCAACCGCGGCGGGCGTGGAAGCTATGACACGATCCTGCGCCGTATTGAGCCCCTGCTGGCCCGGCAACAGCGGATGCAGGTCGGCGCGCGGGTGACTGTCACGCCGCAGAACATGGAACTGACCGAAACGCTGGAGCGGTTCGTTGCCATGGGATTCCACTCGGTCGGGTTTTCGCCAATGCTGGCCTCTCCCAACGGTCAGCATGAATTGGCGACCGAGGATCTGGCCCTGATGCTGGACCAGATGATGGCCTGCGGCGCGCTTTTTGAAGCGGCCGTGATCAGCGGGCGGCGCTTTCCGTTCTCGAATATGTCCTCGGCCATGCAGGAAATCCATCGGGGCACCCACCGTCCTTATGCCTGCGGTGCGGGAGCGGGGTATTTTGGCGTCTCGGCCAGCGGCGGTCTTTATGCCTGCCACCGCTTTGTCGAAGACGAGACCGGTGCAATGGGCAACGTTTATGCCGGTCCGAACCTGCGCCGGGACAACTGGCTGGCCGAACGGCATGTGCATACGCAATCCCCCTGCAATACCTGCTGGGCACGGTATCTATGCGGGGGCGGGTGTCATCACGAGGTCATCAAGCGCGGGCGCCCGGCCTGCGACTACATCCGTGGTTGGCTGGACTATTGCCTGCAAGCCTATGTCCGTCTGTCCGAAGCATGCCCGGACTATTTTGGCGAGCAAGCCGCCAAATCGGCCTGACCCGAGGCCGCTAAGCCATGCCCGATATCCAGACCGAAATCTGCGTTGTGGGTGGCGGCCCTGCCGGGGCGGTCACGGCGTTACGGTTGGCGCAGCTGGGTCGGCAGGTCTGTCTATTGGAAAGCGCGGCATTCCCACGCCCGCATGTGGGCGAGTCTCTGACGCCTTCGGTCTGGCCGATTTTGGAGATGCTGGGTCTGACGCAGATCGTGGAGCGGACGGGTTTTCTGCCCTCATCAGGCTCGGTTCTGCAGTGGGGCGGTACGTTCGAACGACGCGGGCCAGAGGCGCAAGCCAAAGGCGGGATGGTGGATCGCGGGCCGTTTGATGCGGTTCTGCTGTCAGCCGCCAGTGCGGCCGGCGTAAAAGTTTTGCAACCCGCCAAGGCCCACAGGCCAGCGCGCCGCCAAGGGGGCTGGGTTATCCCTGTGCGGTCGGAATCGGGTGATACCACGGTACGCGCAAAGGTTCTGATCGACGCCGCAGGGCGGCAAGCGGGTTTGGGTCGAAA
Source organism: Ruegeria sp. H6 (assembly GCF_056532975.1). Classification (NCBI taxonomy): domain Bacteria; kingdom Pseudomonadati; phylum Pseudomonadota; class Alphaproteobacteria; order Rhodobacterales; family Roseobacteraceae; genus Ruegeria; species Ruegeria sp. H6. The sequence goes on along the minus strand of NZ_JBQFOA010000002.1, from coordinate 625,009 downwards.
ATACCGTGCAGCCTCGCAACCTTTGTTGGCGCTATATGCCTATTGGCAAGCTCCACCGGGATTTGGCGCGCAGACTCGGGTTGAAGCAGGTGAGAGCCATTGGTTTTGGGGCGCTGCGCTGCCGGATGGGCGTGTCAATGCCATGGTGTTCGTGGACCCGGCGGATTGCACCGGGCTTTCTCCGGGCGATCGGCGTGATCTGTACCTTAACCTCTTGTCCCGGTCCGTGCTTTTGTCACCCTGCCTGGAACAACGGCGCATCGGCCCTGTGCGGCGGTGCGATGCGACCAGCCTGTTGGAAACGACAGAGCCCGCGACCGACCTGCTGCGGGTGGGTGAAGCCAGCTTTGCCGTGGATCCGTTATCGTCGCAGGGCGTGCAACTGGCTATGGGGCAAGCCATTCAATGCGCGGTCGTCGCCAACACGGTTCTGTCCCGACCGACTGACACCAAACTTGCTTTGGAATTCTACCGAGACAGGCAGGTAGAACGGGCCAAGACCCACGCCACACTGGCAGCGGATTTCTATGCCAACCATGCGCGCGTTGCGCATACGCGCTTTTGGTCGGACCGGGCCCAAACACCGGATTGGATACCCCGACGCATCACGCCCCCTGACCCCGGAGCGTGGCCAGAGCGGCAGCGGGTTGTTTTGGCACCGGACGCAAAACTGAGAACCGAGGGCATTCAAACCGACGCATTCATCGTACCCGGTCAGGTGTTGGCCCATCCTGATTTGCCGCGACCCGTTGGCATGCTGGACACCCAGCCTCTGGCCCCGTTGATCGAGGGGCTGACAATCCCGGCGACCCGCCCGGAAATTCTGGCGCGCTGGGCGCATCTTTTGCCAGCCGAACGCGCCGAGCGGTTCCTGGACTGGTTCTGGCGCAATCGAATTTTGCAGAAGGCTTAATCGCGGTTTCCTCGGACCCGTGAATCGCCTAATGTCCCGTCACGTTGCGAATATCCGAAACAAAGAGGTCACATGTCGCGTTTTGATGGGTACTTCCTGCGGCAATTGCTGATTTTGTTCGGGTTTTTCACCCTTGTTCTGGTTGGGGTCTTCTGGATCACCCGCTCGGTCAGCCTGTTTGATCGTGTGATCAGTGGCGGTCAGTCCGCACTTGTGTTTCTTGAATTCACCGCCCTGACATTGCCGACCTTGATCCGCACAGTGATGCCGATGGCCGTTTTTGCGGCGGCTGTCTACGCCACCAATCGGCTCAGCCGCGAAAGCGAGATGACGGTGATGCTGGCCACGGGGTCCAGTCCCTGGCGGCTGGCGCGGGCGGTGTTCCTGTTTGGCCTGTGTGCGGGATTGATGATGGCGGTGATCAGCGTTTTTCTGCGCCCGGCCTCTGTCGATCAGCTTGAGCGGCGGCAGGCCGAAGTGGCCGGTGACGTCACCGCGCAGTTGCTGAATGAAGGTGAGTTTCTCCATCCGGTCCGGGGGGTTACGGTCTATATCGGTCAGGTTGATCTGGACGGAACGCTTCACGAAGTCTTCGTGTCCGACAGCCGCGATCGCGACAATCCCGTCAGTTATTCCAGCGCCACCGCCTATCTGGTCAACGACGGGGTGGGTATCAATCTTGTGATGCTGGACGGTATCGCCCTGCGGCATGATAAGGCTGGCAACACCTTGTCATCCACGCTGTTCGACGATGCGTCGTATGACATCACGCAAATGACGAATACCGATGAGATGGGCCAACGCAGCCTCGAAGCGATACCCACGCTGGAGCTGCTGCAAAACCGAACCGTCGTATCAGAGGGCGACTGGCACACTGAAGGCCAGCTTGTCGAAGAACTGCACCAGAGGTTTTCCTGGATCGCGATTTCGGTTGCGGTGGCTCTTGTCGGCTACTCGACCTTGATGCTGGGCAGTTTCTCGCGTTTTGGACTTTGGCCGCAGATATTGGGCGCGTTTTCTGTTCTGACCCTGCTTGAAGGGGTTCGTGGGTTTGTTGCCCCTCTGGTTATCGCAGACCCCAAGCTGTGGTTTCTGCTTTATGTCCCTGCGCTGATCGGCGTCTTGCTGTCTGGCTTTTTCCTATCCATCGCTGGCCGCCCGATCTTGCCGAACCGCAGGCGTAAAATGGCAGCGGCCTAGCAGGATGCCATCAGGCGATAGACGATCTGCGCGGCGGTGAAATCCCAGGCCGCGTTGCCATCCGGGGCCAGTTCGACGACATCGAATCCTACGCATTTCCGCCCTTTCAGCGCGTGTTCCACAAGGCGCAGAGCCTGATAATATCCCAAACCGCCGGGAACGGGGGTTCCCGTCGCAGGCATGAGAGAGGGGTCGAGCCCATCCACGTCAAAGCTGACATAGACCAGCTTGGGAAATTCTTCGGGCAGGTCTACTGAGTGAATATTGCCTGTGACCAGCTCTTCGGCGTCGACGTGAAAGACGTGGTTTTTCAGGCGGCTTTTAGCCTCTTCGGTCGAAAACGCGCGGACACCGAATTGGGCCAGCCGGATGCCTTTTTCGGCCAGCAGGTGCATGACTGATGCATGGCTGTGCTTCTCGTCCTGATAGGCGTTGCGCAGGTCGGCATGGGCGTCGATCTGGACGATGCCGATGGGCTGGTTCAGCGCCCGTGCCACACCCATGACAGCACCATAGCTGAGCGAATGTTCTCCGCCCAGCGTCACAGGCACCTTGCCCGCGTGGATTGCAGCCTCGGTGCGTTGGGCAAGGCGTTCCATCACGTCGGGCAGCGGTCCCGCGCAATCCAGCGGGTCTTCGGTAAAGATGCCCTCGACGCAGGGTTCCGCGTGGCCGGTGATGCGTTCCAGCTCGTTGCTGGCCTCGATGATCGCCTCGGGGCCTTTGGCGGTGCCCGATCCGTATGAAACGGTGCGCTCGAGAGGCACTGGGATCACCCGGAAACGGGCGTCTGCGCTGCGTTCCGCGTCGGTCAGTTCACTGTCGAGGAAAATGCTCATGAAAGGCGGTCCTTGAAGTCGTCATAGCCAAACTGTTTGATGATTTTCAACTCATCCGTTTCGCTGTTCCACAAGGCGATGGTCGGCAGCGGCACCCCGTTGAACGTGTTGGTCTTGACCATCGAGTAATGCGCCTGATCGAGGAAGGCAAAGCGCTGGCCGATTTCCAACGGCCGGTCCCATGTATAGTCACCGATCACGTCGCCCGCGAGGCAAGAGGGGCCGCCGAGGCGGTAGGTATGGCATGCGTCGGCCTCGTCCAACAGCGCGGGGCGATAGGGGGCTTCAATCACGTCGGGCATGTGGCAGGTGGCCGAGATATCAGTGATGGCAAGGTTCATGCCGTTGGTGGGCAGGTCGAGGATTTCGCCCACCAGAATGCCCGCATCCAAGGCGACGGCTTCGCCGGGTTCTAGGTAGATGTCGATATCGTATTTCGCGCGGATGGCTTTGATGAACTCCACCAGCCCGTCACGGTCGTAATCGTCGCGAGTGATATGATGTCCTCCGCCGAAATTCAGCCATTTGAGATGTGTGAGGAACGGTTTGAGCTTTTGTTCAACGGCGTCCCACGTCCGTTGCAAAGGTTCGAACCCCTGTTCGCAGAGCGTGTGCATGTGCAACCCATCCACGCCGGTCAGGGTTTCGGTTGTCAGTTGGCTGATCGGCGTGCCCAGTCGCGAGCAAGGCGCGCAGGGGTCGTATTTTGGGATCTCGCCTTCGGAATGTTCGGGGTTGATGCGCAGGCCGACTTGAACTTGGGCTGCTTGGGCTTTGTTCAGGAACCGGTCCTTTTGCGCGGGAGAGTTGAAGATGATGTGATCGGACAGCGACAGAATTTCGTCGATGTCGGCGACTTTGTAACCGGCGCAGAAGGTTGCGACCTCACCGCCATATTCCTCACGGCCCAATCGGGCCTCGTAGATGCCACTGGCGCAGGTGCCGCCGAGGTGCTGACGCACCAGTGGGGCCAGCGAGAACATCGAAAATGCCTTGAGCGCGCTGAGCACATGTGCGCCAGAACGGGTGCCGATATCGGCGAGGATGGTGAGGTTGCGTTCGATCGCTTTTTCATCGACCACGAAGCAGGGCGTCGGAACGCGGGAGAGGTCGAACTTGCGGAAGGCGCCGGCATCTCCGGCCTGTGTGGTCATCATGTCGGACATATCGGGCGTCTCCGTCGGGTGGAGAGGCCGGGGGGCCAGCCCCCCGGGCCCCCGGAGTATTTCGGAAAAGATGAAGATCAGAACTCTACCGGGCCGTCGAGTTCGTGGACCTGCCACGGCAGGCCGTGGGTGTTCAGCATATCCATGAAGTCATCCGGGTCGAGCTGTTCCATGTTCCACACGCCGGGTTCGCGCCAGTTGCCTTTCAGCACCTGAGCGGCACCGATCATGGCGGGGACGCCGGTGGTGTAGCTGACGGCCTGGGAGCCGACCTCGGCATAGCAGTCTTCGTGGTCGCAGATGTTGTAGATGTAGAAGGTCTTTTCGCCCGAGCCGTCCTTGGCCTGACCCGTGGCGATGTCGCCGATGCAGGCTTTGCCCTTGGTTTCCGCGCCCAGATCGCCGGGGTCGGGCAGCAGGGTTTTCAGGAACTGGATCGGGATGATTTCCTTGCCGTCATGAATCACCGGGTCGATGCGGGTCATACCGACGTTTTCCAGCACCTTGGCGTGGGTGATGTAAGCGTCGCCGAAGGTCATCCAGAAGCGGGCGCGCTCGATCTCGGGGAAATGGGTGCTGAGCGACTCCAGTTCCTCGTGATACATCAGGTACATGTTTTTGGGGCCGATGGCGGGGAAGTCGAACTCGACCTTGTGGGTCATCGCTGGGCTGTGGTGCCATTTGCCGCCTTCCCAGTGGCGCACCTCGGCCAACACTTCACGCAGGTTGATCTCGGGGTTGAAGTTGGTGGCGAATTCCTGATCGTTGCTGCCGCCATTGGCGTCCAGCACGTCGATCTGGCGGATCGTGTCCAGCTTGTGTTTCTTGAGCCATGTGGCGAAGACGGATGTCACGCCCGGGTCAAAACCCGAGCCGAGGATGGCGGTCAGCCCGGCCGCTTTGAACCGTTCCTGATAGGCCCATTGCCAGTGGTATTCGAATTTGGCCTCATCCTCGGGCTCATAGTTCGCGGTGTCGAGGTAGTGGATACCGGCCTCAAGGCAGGCGTCCATCAACACCAGATCCTGATAGGGCAGGGCAAGGTTCACGAGGATTTCAGCGCCTGTTTCCTTGATTAGCTTGACCGTATCTTCAACCTTGTAGGCGTCCAGTTCAGCGGTCTTGATATCCACGCTGACGCGATCCTTAACGGCCGCGGCGATGGCGTCGCACTTTGATTTCGTGCGGCTGGCCAGAGTGATCTCGGTAAAGATGTCCGAGTTCATCGCCATCTTGTGCACGGCTGCGTGGGATACGCCGCCTGCGCCGACAACCAGTGTTTTGCCCATGGTCTGTCTCCTTCTTATTCGTAGTAGGTGTAACCGTTGATGGAGTCGCGATAGGCGCTCATCAGGGTTTTGCGGTCTTTGGCTTGCAGAGTACCGGTCGAGATCGACTCGTCCACCATTTTGCGGAAGGCGGCGACGCAATCCTGCGGGTCAAACTCCACATAGGACAGAACTTGGCTGATCGTGTCGCCCTCTTGTTCGTGCAGCAGGTCGAACCCGCCATCGGCGCGCAGGTCGATGGTGACGACATTGGTATCACCGAACAGGTTGTGCAGATCGCCCAGCGTTTCCTGATAGGCGCCGACGAAGAAGACGCCCATGAAATATTCGCCCTCATCGGGCAGGGAATGCACCGGCAGGCTGGGCGAGACGCCATCCGCCAGAATGAACCGGTCGATCTTGCCATCGCTGTCACAAGTGATGTCGGACAGGACCGCGCGACGGTCGGGGGCTTGGTTCAGACCCTGTAGCGGCACAATTGGGTGCAGTTGATCAATGGCCCAGACGTCCGGCAGGGATTGGAACAGCGAAAAGTTGCAGTGATAGATATCGGCCACTTTCTCAAGCTGATCATCCACATCCGTGTCCAGATCATCGCTGGCAGCCAGCGCCTTGAGGCGGGCCATCAGCGACAGATAGATACGTTCGGCGCGGGCCATCTGCCGCAGGTCGACATAGCCGCGCCGGAACAGGGCGCGCAATTCGTTGCGGTAGAAACTGGCGTCGTTCCAGCATTCCTGCAGACGGTCGCTGCTGAGGTAGCCGTGAACGGCGGCCAAATCCGAGACCATGTGGTGGTCGTCGGGTTCAACCTCGGGTCCGGTGGGCGCATCATAAAGCGTGGTTTCCAGCACGTTGAACACCAGCATGGAAGAGGTCGCCACCACGGCCCGCCCGCTTTCCGTGACCAGTGTCGGGTGAGCAATCTCGGCCTCGTCCATCGCGTAAGCCACGGTTTCGACCACGTTGGCGCAGTATTCCTCGACCGTGTAGTTGATCGAATTCTCAGCGGCTTTCTTCTCGCCGGTGTAATCCACACCCATGCCGCCGCCAAGGTCCAGATGGGTCAGCGGTACGCCCTCGCGTGCGAGCTCGGAATAATAGCGGCACGCCTCACCCACGGCGCGGCGCACGTCGTTGACGTCCTGTACCTGTGAGCCCAGATGCGAGTGCTGCAGCTTTAGGCAATGCAGCAGACCGGCGTCGCGCAGCTTGTCCACTGTGGCGACCAGCTGATCGGTGTTCATGCCGAAAGCCGAGCGGTCGCCCGAGCTTTCTTCCCATTTGCCACTGATCTGGTTGGTCAGTTTCACCCGCACGCCCAGCAGGGGTTCAATTCCCAACTCTTTGTACACAGCGATCACGGTATCGGCCTCTTTGGGGCTTTCCAGCACGATCACCGTGTTGAACCCGATCTTGCGTGACAGGATCGCCAGTTGGATGAACTCGGCATCTTTGACGCCGTTGCAGACGATCAAAGCCTCAGGCGCCAGACGGTGCGCCAGTGCCACCACGAGCTCCGGTTTGGACCCGGCCTCAAGCCCATAGTTGTATGCCTTGCCGAACGCGACAATCCGGTCCACGACCTGCGCCTGTTGGTTCACCTTGATCGGGAACACGCCGCGATAGCTGCCGCGATAGCCCGCGCGGGCAATGGCCTCGGCGAAACTTTGGTTCAGATGGGCAATCTCGTGTTCCAGATAGGACGCCACGCGCAGCACCATCGGTGCCTTGATGCCGCGGTCATCCAGATCCGCAAGAATGCCGGGCAGGCTGATTGCCGCTGTTTCAGGGGCCATTGGGTTACACAAACCGATTTCGCCCTGATCCGTCACCTCAATGAGGCCTTTGCCCCATTTCTCAACCCCGTAGACTGAATGCGGTGCGTCAGGCGTCTGTTTCAATCAGTCAGGTCCTTGCAATGGGCGTGCCGGTTTCGCGCTCGCCAATAAGGCAGGCTTTTGATTCTTCCAAGTGTAATCTAGTCGACCGGGATCAATGGGCCTAGCGGCGAAGGCCAACCGGGACAAGATGATTGTCCCATTGGCAGGAGGGATGCGAAACCTGTTTCACGCCCGAACGTGTGAGTTGACCAATTTGGCCGGTGCCCGTGGTGTAGATCAATTCTGAAAAACCAGTGCCCAAACCACAGACATCTTCCAGAGCGAACGTGTCGACCAATTCGCCCGTGCTGACATCAAAGCGATGCAGTCTGTTGCCACGGGGGCTGGTGATGGCGACTTGCGCGCCATCTGGTGAAAACGCGACGCTGCCTGCGTAGCCCTGCATCCGGGCCTGTTGCAGGTCCGGGGCTGACAGCAGGCGAGGCGCGGTGCCTCGCTTGTGCAACCCAAGCAATGGTGGGTGGTCCGCCTTGTCGCCCTGCCACTGCATTGCGAACGCCACCAGCCCGTCCGGGCGCGCGGCAAGGTGGCGGATCGAGTTTTTGCGGAAGCTGTCGGGCAGCTCAACCTGTTCAAGAATTTTGCCGTCCAGATCGCAGTAGGTCAGGTTGGGGGCCATTGTCGGCAAGTTCAGCTTGGTCCGTCCCGTATCCGGGTGGGTTTCGATGCCGCCATTGGCGATGGCCATTGTCTGTACGCCTGGCATCACCACCATGTCGTGAGGCCCAATTCCGCCCGAATAGAACCCACCCAGGCGTTTGTATCCGTTGGCGGCATCCCAGACACCGATCACGCCTTCACCGGCCTCATAGTGGTTTTCGGTTGTAAACAGTAGGGTGCCGTCTGCCGAGAACTGGCCGTGGCCATAGAAATGGTGGTCGGTTGGGGCGGTCAGGCGCTTGACCTCCTGACCGCTTGTGCAATCGACGACCAAGGCAAAGGTTCCGGGCCGTCGTGCGAATGCTATCGCAACGGCTTGATCGGGATGGGCCGTGGCAGCGTGGCCTCGGGCGGGCAGGGGCACGGTGAATGTGATCTCTCCGGTCGTTGTCAGCCCGGCGAGACGAAAGTTTGCATCGGGGAACAAGGCGGCGGCGAGAAAGTCCGGTGTGCCCACTGCTGACCAGCCGGGCACAGGGGCCAAGGTCATAGCGGCCAGCCCGGTCAGGAATTTACGTCGGCTGGGCGCAGGCATCAATCACCGTCCAGCGCGTTGAAGCCGGCGCTGATCCCCAATGTTGGGCCAAGCTGCGTCGCCGCGATCGCCTGAATATCAAAGATGGATTGCTGCAACGCTTCGATCCGGATGCGGCCCAGCGGGTCTGCGACCCCCGCAAAGGCCGGATCCTCCAACGCCTGCGCGCGCGACAGAGCCCGGTCAAACGCGGCTGCAAGTTCCTTTGCAATATCGGGATGACCCACCGCCAACCGTGCGCCCAGATCCTGCAAAGCGACGAGTGACAGTTCGACATGACGCAGTGATCTGGCAGACCGGCGGGCTTCGGCCCGATTGGGCCTCGGGCGATCGAAGCTGCCCAGCGGGCGACCCAGCCGTGTCGCGGCGGTGAATTCCAAACCCGTTGAAAACGCCTTGAACAGCTCCTGCATTGCCTCGGCCTCGCTGCGATATCGGCTATCGGGGCCGGGGTTGATCAGGGTCTGGGCGTAGCCTTCCCAATCTGCGTTGATGGCGTCGGCGTTGCGGTCAATATCCACAGTGATCGCCTGAACCAGCGAACAGAAGTATTCGGCGCTGCCCGCATCGGCAAATGCAGGGTCGTACATGACGTATTCCAGTGCAAAAAACCCGCGCCCGGCCACCGAGGTCTCGGCAAATTCTGTCGGGGTTTCGACAACCGGATCCTCGGCCCGGATCAACGCGGTAAGGGCCTTGGCCGTGAACCCTTTGGTGTCGGGCCAGAAGGCCAGCGAGAACGCACGATCATTGGTTTCGGACGGTCCAAATCGCAAATGGCTGACGGTGATCCAACTATCGAACGCCGCCGCAAACGCTGACCTCAGTTCGGGTGACGTGACCGAGCAATCTTGCTGCGCGGTATCCCGCAATTCCTGCGTATGCGCGGCCAGTTGCGCGTAACGGGGCAGGATATGGGCCTGTGTGACGTCCTCAAGAACCGCTATGTCTGCCTGCGCAGATGCAGGGGTGGCAAGCGCCATGAAAATGGCAAGAAAACAGCGTCGCATGTCAGAGACTTTCCAGAAAACGGATCAGGGCATCACGATCGGCTTTGGGCATGGACACTACGTTGTCGCGTGCGGTCTGCGCTTCGCCGCCGTGCCACAATATGGCCTCCAACAGGGACCGTGCGCGCCCGTCATGCAGGAATTGGGTGTGGCCAGAGACGCGTTCGGTCAGGCCAATCCCCCAGAGCGGGGCTGTGCGCCACTCGCGACCATTTGCGCGGGCCTCGGGCCGGTTGTCGGCAAGACCTTCGCCCATGTCATGCAGCAGCAGATCGGAATAGGGCCAGATCAGTTGGAAACTGTGTTCGGGCCTGTCCTGCATCCGATGCGTGACATGTGCTGGTGTGTGGCACGCGGCGCAGCCTGCGGCGTGAAACACCTCTTTCCCGCGCAGAACCTGCGGCTCATCCGTGTCACGCCGGGCGGGAACACCCAGATTGCGGCTGTAGAATGCGACAAGGTCCATGCCGACCTGATCGATCTCGAACCCGCGTATGTCGGTGTCTCCGTGGGGCGCCTGTAGGCAGGCCTGTTGAAGATCAGTGCAATCGCCATGGGCCGCCGGAAAAAGCGGGGTCGATATTCCGATATCCCCGGAAAAGGCGGCTGCGGATTGCTCCATTACGGTGGGCATTCCGGCTTTGTGACCAAACCGGCCCATCATCGGTTGGTCGAATTCCTGTGACCAGACGATATTTGGCCGCCCCGAAATTCCATCGCCATCCAGATCATCTGGATCTGCCGTGGCCAGCAGGGACTCGACAGGAATGGATTCCAACAGCCCCAGACCGATCATTTGCGACGCAATACGCGGGCTGAGCATCGCCTCCGGATGCAGCGGGCCATAACCCAGATCCGCCGCCCGATAGGTTGGCCGCCTCAGAGTCGCGGTCTCGCCTTCGGACAGCGCAACGGGAACCTCTTCATAGGATATCTCCAGCCGGTATTCGGCGGGATGCCCCGGCAGGGCGAAATCCTGCAACTGGCTGCCATAAATTGGCTCGGGCAGGGTGGCAAAATAGTCTTCGATCCCGGCGGGGGCATCATTGGCATCGCCGGGAATAGAAACCCTGAGGAACATCGAAATGGCGTTGTCATCCGGCCCGTTTGGCGTGTGACCGCGACCATCCTTGATGTGGCACCGCTGGCAGGATCTGGCGTTAAAAAGCGGGCCAAGCCCATCCGAGGCCAGCGTGGAAGAGGGGGAAGACACCCAGATTTTCTTGAACAAGCCATTGCCGACCTTGAAGTCGAGCTCTTGTTCAAAGCTGATATTGGCAGACGGTTGCGAGAATGCGTCGGCATCCGTGCGCACACGAACCGTTGCGGCCCCGGCCGAAAGCTCTTCGAACTTTTGCGGCGCGTTGAAATCGGCCGGAGGCGCGGTCACAGCCGCAATCCGGGCGCGTTCGTCGTCAGTTCTGGGCAGGAAGTTCAGATGTGGGTCCGCAAGCTCGGTCGCAAGGGACGGGGTGGCCGCAAGGGCGGCCACCGACAGCCAGGCAAGCTTATTCGCTTTCGTCCATAGTAGAGGCGTTGAGTTGCGCATATTTGGCTTCGCCGATCCTTTCGTGCAGATCCAGCTGCGTTTCCAGAAAGTCGATATGCCCTTCTTCATCGGCCATCAACTCTTCGAACAACGCCATCGAGACATAGTCGCCCACGCTTTGGCAGTGTTCGCGTGCTTCCTTGTAAAGTGCCCGTGCGTCGATCTCGGCGGCGAGGTCACATTCCAGCGTTTCCTTGGGGGTTTGCCCGATCCGAAGCGGGTCAAGTTTCTGCAGATTTGGGTGACCTTCGAGGAACAATATCCGCTCGATCAGCTTGTCGGCATGCTGCATCTCTTCGATGCTTTCCTCGCGGCTTTTCTTGGCCATGCCGCTGAGGCCCCAATCGTCCTGCAGGCGATAGTGCAACCAGTACTGGCTAACGGCTGTCAGCTCATGCCGCAGAGATTTGTTCAGGTATTCTATGACTTTGGGATCGCCCTTCATATGCACTCTCCTGTGTTGCTCGGGACCGCAATGTCCGAAGCTGCATTGGGATTTCCAGATTATCGTCTGACCGCATCGTGTCCAGAAACAAAGGCATACAGCCGCCACAGTCGGGCGACTTGCCAAGGGCGTGATAGATCTTGCCCGGCGTGATCATGGTCTGAGGGTCGGCCGTCCGCATCCAGTCGATGGCGGCACGTATGTCGTGGTCAGAGATGTTGGTGCAATGGCATACGATCATGGCGACTCAGCCTGCTCACGGGTTTCTGAGTTATTTAGTAGGTTATCTAAGGTCAGTCCAGTTATTAGGTACAACTGTTCGTGACCGGTGGGTCAGGCGCATGACACACACGCCTGACCGCAGGGTTTAGTGAAACACCGCGTCGGGGTTATCCAGGCTGTCAGAGCCTTCGAACTCGATCCCGTCCAGTTCCAGGGCGGTTACAATGCGCTCGATGGTTCTGGTCTGATCTACCAGCCCGTTGACGCCCCCCATGATCAGCGCCTCACCGCCCTCATTTCCGCGCTCCAGCATCTGATCGTAGGCAAAGCCCGCTTCGGCGGTCGATTTGATACGACCCAGAGCCTGCATGGTAGTGGCCAGCTTGGCCTTCATCTCGGTATCCAGCGCCGGGTCGGATGCGATCACCAGATCAGACAGCGATGCACCCGAGACCGAGGTGCCGTCGATGCGGGTGTAGCTGCCCAGATAGACGTTCTGAATGCCCAGGCCATCGTAGTAGTGGCTGTTGTGGGTGTTGTCGGCAAAGCAATCATGCTCTTCCTCGGGGTCATTCAGCATAAGGCCCAAGCGCATACGCTCACCCGCCTGTTCGCCATAAGACAGCGAGCCCATGCCGGTCAGCATGGCGCTGACGCCTGCCGCTTCGTCTGCGGTCAGGGCGGCCCGTGCATCGCCACCTTGGGCCCATTGCGCGGTGATCCATTCCAGATCGCTGACCAACAGATCGGTTGCGGCACTCAGATACTGCGCCCGACGGTCGCAATGGCCATGGGTGCATTCATCGCCTTTGGCATAATCGGTCCAGGGGCGGTTGCCAGCGCCAGCGTCGTGGCCATTCAGGTCCTGACCCCACAGCAGGAATTCGATCGCGTGATAGCCGGCGGCCACATTCGCCTCGATTCCATCTGCTTCGTGCAATGTGCCGGACAGAAGCTCGGGTGTGATTTCGCTGGCGTCGATCGTCTGTCCGGACAGCTCGAAGCTGGGGTTTGCGACGACGTTCAAAGCGGCAAATTCGTTTTCATCGGTCGGGCCGCCGTAAGATGCGTCGACATAGTCAATCAGGCCTTCGTCCAGCGGCCAGGCGTTCACCTTGCCTTCCCAGTCGTCAACGATTGCGTTGCCAAAGCGATAGACCTCGGTCTGCTGGTAGGGGACGCGCGATGCAATCCACGCGGCGCGGGCGGCGTTCAGGGTCGCGTCCGATGGATTTGCGATCAGGGCATTGACCGCCGTTTGCAGACGCTTAGCCGCGATCAGGCTGTCTTCGTATTTGGCCTCGGCAATGTTGGCATAGGTCTCGATGACCTGCGCTTTGGACGGTGCGTCGGCAAGGGCGGCACTTGCGATACACAGAGTCAACGCGCTTGTCGCTGCAAAATATCGGATCATTGGATCAACTTTCCTGTTGGTACAGAGGGCAAGGCCCGATCCGGGCGCTTGTGAATAGCTGATTTTCTGAGTGAAATTGTCATCTATGTCAACCTGAGTTTTATTGTCAGGATAAAAGATCGCGCCACCTCCCCATAAATGGCGGGGCGCGGAGCCGCCTTGCGCATTGCGCAGCCGCAGCAATCCAATAGAATGACACCAGTTGATCTTTGCGTCGGTGTTTGAATGAAATGTGCTCTGGTTGCCTTGTTCCTGCTGCCACTTGCCGCAGTTGCCGAGGGTACGTCGGCCTCAGAGGCGCACCGCCACGGTCTGGGGTACCTGTCGATCATGGCCGAGGGCCCCGAGATCGATATCTCGCTAAAGGTTCCAAGTGCGGACATCGTCGGATTTGAACGCAGCGCTGAAACGGATGATGAACGCGCGTTGATCGCAACGGCGGTTTCGGATCTGTCAAACCCGCTGGATCTTCTTGTTTTTCCGACAGATGCAGGTTGTGCCGCATTGTCCGCCAATGTCACGCTGGTGGGGGACGTCTTTGGCCAGGAAAGCCAGGACACCGGCGAAAAACACACCGAGTTTCACGCCGACTACAAGCTGCAATGCCAGAACATCGCGAATATTGGTGAGATTGGATTTGAGTATTTCGACCGGTTTTCCAAGACCAAACGGCTTCGGGTCGAGGTGAAATCGGACAGCGGGACGCGTGTCTATGACGTGGAATCGCAAAAGCCGGTTCTGGATATATCAGGTCTTCTTTGACGCGATTTGATTCTGTGAATTGGCCGATTTAAGCAACGCACAAAACATCACGAATGCGAGACTTTGGTGGTTGCAGGTTGCCCCATCGGTGTTGCGCAGGCAGGTTTGTGCCGACACCATTCTGAACCGCAACCAACCTGTATCTGGTAAATGAATCTTCGTGATCTCCAATACGTGCTCGCTGTGGCCGAGCATCGAAACTTTACCCGTGCTTCGCAGGCCGTTGCGGTCAGCCAACCCGCGCTGTCCAATCAGATCAAAAAGCTTGAGGCCGAACTGGGCGTCGCCATCTTTGAGCGCAGCAAGGATGGCGTGCACCTGACCGCTTTTGGTTTGCAATTGATTGGACATGCCAAACAGATGGTTGAGGTCGCCGATACCATCAGCGATCTGGCGCGCCGCCATCAGACGACCGAATTGCCACCGATCCGACTTGGTATGACGCCCACATTGGCCGCCTATCTGTCATTCTATTTCCGTGACCTGTTTTCGCAGGTGGTGCCGGACCGCAAGATCGTCATTGTCGAGGAATACCCTGTGGCCCTCGCAAAAATGGTCGAGGATCGATCCGTCGACATGGCCTTTATCGCCCGCAAAAACTTCGATCACATCTACAATGGGTCGAAACGACAGGTCGAGTTTACCTCGCTCTGGTTTGAGCCCCTGTATCTTGCGGTGCGCACCGGCCATCCGCTTGGTAGAAAACCCAGCATTCGGGCAAAGGATGTCCCGGCCTCTCAATTGCTGCGATTTCCGATCTCGTTCGGCTATGACCTTGAACGTGATCTGCCCGAGCCGTCCGAGTCGATTACCGAGGAAACCGGTATCGATGTGTCTACCGCAAGGTTCGAGACCGTTTGCAGATACGTCGCCCAAAGCGAAGCGTGCACCATGGTCAACGCCATCGCCGCCGAACAGTTTCGACGGGACGGCTTTGGGCTGCAATTCATACCATTTGCGGATGCCGGAAATTTGCGAGAGCTTGGGGCGCTGACCCGGCCGCAATATCCAAACCCCGAGATTGTCCAGGCCATGCGCACGCGCATCGGGCGCACCCCGCCGCAGGGCACCGTCGCCAAGCGGAAAATGCCTATGGTCTCTCCAGTCTGAACGACCTTTCCATTCCCGATGCCATTTTCTAACGCCGCAATCAGGGGCGAATTCTTCTGCTATGCGCGGTGCGGGAAGGTCTATTTTTCATCAACTGGCGATACTTTTTCGTGATGAGGCGTCAGAGAATAAAAATCACTCGATGGTGAGGTTTTCATAACTCACTGAAAATATGAAAAATTCAAGGTTGAGGACCCTCGCGCTGGCTGTGACTATTTGCGTTGGCTATCGACCCCATTCAAAGGAAGAATTTCCAAAAACCCTGATGCTTCGCACTTGTTGAGACAGCGGATCGACGGCCCCTCGGTTGGACCTCCGCCTGAATTCAACTCAAGTACGGAGATCCAAATGCTATCCGAATTTCTCGCAAGTTTACGCGCCAGATTGCTGACGAGCTCGTCACTGGCACAGGAAACCGTCCGTGATGGGCAGACGCTCAGCAACGGGTTCTTCCAATCCACCATCGTCGACAACACACCGGCGTTTTTGCTCAACAACGATTTCGCGCGGCTTTTGAACTTTGGCCAGATCACGACCAACAACGCGGCTGCTGCGGTTTCGATCGAAGGTGAAAACGCGCAGGTGTTCAACTTCCGCTCGGGCAGCATCGAGGCGAACTCGGGCCCCGATGCGCTGGCCACCGGGATCAAGGTCGCCGGCAGCGCCGATATTCGCAACTTTGGCGAGATCGCTGGTGAGTTTAACGGTGTGCAGTTCGTCGGCGCAGGCAGCTCGGGCCGTCTGGACAACTTCCGGGGCGGCGTGATTTCGTCGGACAGCCGTGCAGTTGATATTCAGGGCGAAGGCGTCAGCGTTCGCAACTTTGGCGACATCATCGGCACCGGCGATCAGCGCAACGGCACGATCTACACCAATTCGACGGCCGAAGATGTCAGCATCAGCAACTTCTCGGGCGGAACCATCGACGCAGGCGAAGGCAACAATGGTGCCGGTATCTCGCTGCAGGTGGGTGACGAGGTTGGTGACCGCGTGGCCAACACCTTGTTCAACGGTTTCGGTGCGACCATTCAGGGCCGCGGTCAAGAGGCCTCGAACACTCCGGGTGCAGGCGACGGTATCCGCATCAACAACGGCGCTGACGGCACAATCTCTGAGACCGACATCGTCAACAGCGGCCTGATTTCTTCTGAAAGCAATCAGGGCACCGCAGCGGGTATCCGTATCGCTGATGGCGCCGCAGCCGAAGGGCGTATCCTGAACACCTCGACCGGTGTGATCGAAAGCGTGCGCAACGGGCTTTACATCGGTGAGGCCGAGCACGATCTGGATGTGCTGAACTTTGGTACGATCCAGTCCGACAGCCGTGCGGTGAACATCGACGGAACCGGTGTTGATCTGGTCAACGGTGGTGACATTCTGGGCACCGGCGATCAGCGCAACGGTACGGTTTATGCCGATGGCACCGCCGATGACTTCTCGGTCCGCAATCTGGCCAATGGCACGATCGACGCGGGTGAGCACAATCAGGGCTCGGGCTTTGGCGTGGAAATCGGTGGCGCCGAAGATGGCGCGAACACCTTTACGCTGGACAATGACGGAACCATTCAGGGCCGCGGTAACGCTGCTGCGAATGTGGGTCTGGCCGGTGATGGTGTCCGTATCGGTAACGTCGGAAACAGCGGTACTGCCGAAGCAACGATCACCAACTCGGGCGAAATTCTGTCCGAAGGCGCCAACGGTACGGTTGCGGGTGTCCGCGTCGTCAATGGTGTGAACTTCAAAGGTTCGCTGACCAACTCGGGCCTGATCGCAGGTGCACAAAACGGCGTCTACTTCGGCACGGGTGATCACTCGGGCGGGTCGTTCCTGAACACCGGCACTGTGACCTCGGACAGCCGCGCGCTCAACATCGACGGCTTTGGCCTGGATGTGCGCAACGAAGGTGAAATCCTGGGGACAGGCGATCAGCGCAACGGCACCGTCTATGCCGATGGCACTGCTGACAACTACACCTTCACCAACACCGGTCTGGTGGATGCGGGCGAAGGCAACAACGGCTCGGCCGTTTCGCTGCAAACCGGTGATGTGGACGGAGACGTGGTCTCGGCTGCCATCTTCAACGAAGGCACGTTCCAGGGCCGTGGCGACGCGACCGAAGGCAACCAGGTTGGTGACGGCCTGCGTCTGTTCAGCAATGTCGAAGATGCCAGCTTTGCCGGTCTGGTCCAGAACGATGGCCTGATTGCCGGTTCGGAAGACAGCGACGCAGCTGCCGGTATCCGGATCGACGGCGGGGTAGAGCTTTTGGGTGCCATCATCAACGACGGCGAAATCCGCGGTCAGGTCAACGCGATTGACGCGACCGAGGCAGGCTCAGTGACATTCGTCAACGATGACGAAGGTGTGGTAAATGGTAATGTGTTGCTGGGTGCCGGAGACGACATCGTTGTGGACCTTGGTCAGATCAACGGTGTCGTCGACGGTGGCGCAGGGGATGACGTTCTGATCGCCGGTGACGGTGACAACGTGATCGTCGGCGGCCTTGGAAACGACTTCATCGAAGGTGGCGACGGGTTCGACACAGCCGATTTCTCGGATCTGGATGTGGCCGTAACCGTCAATCTGGATGCCAATGGCAACGGCACCGCAACCCGCGATACCGGCTTTAACGTCAGTGTTGTCAATCAGGCGGTTACCGCACCCGGTCAGTTCGGGTCGGCGATTGCGGATGGGGCTGCGTTTGTCGAACAGGCTGCTGCGAACAACCTGTACTACAACATCCACACAGCCGACTTCCCGGGCGGTGAAATTCGCGGTCAGCTGCTCGTCGACAGCGACGTGACCGAGAACGGGTACCGCACCATCAAGCTGAGCGGTCCGCTGGATGCCTCGCAAGAACCGGGTCCGCTGTCTGACAGCGAAGCCACCGGGTTTGCCTCGGCAGTTGTTGTGCAGAATCTGGAAACAGGTGAGGTTACATACTCCAGCGAACTGAGTGTCACCGGCCTGAACGAAGCTGACCTGAACACGCCGATCCCGGGTGTTGTTTCTGCCATCCACCTGCACAACGCACCCGTTGGCCAAAACGGTCCGGTTGTTCAGGACACGCTGGTTGACGCAGGTGCGACGCTGGATGTGGACGCAGTGGGCGGTACCGGAGTGATCGGGCTGGATGTCATCGACAACCAGGTTGAAACCGACATCCTCAGCTCGATCGAGCGGGTCGTTGGTTCCGATGACAGCGACACGGTTGATCTGTCTGGCTTCAATGGTGTGACCATCGATCTGGACATCAACACGCCGCAGCCGGGTCCTGCATCGCAGGAAGGTGTCATCCGCGTTGGTGACGGTGCCGAGATCGAAGTTGTCGACTTCGAGAACGTCATCGGATCGAACGGTGATGACCTGATCCTGGGCAACAACGAGTTCAACATCCTCGACGGCGGTGCCGGCAACGATGCGATCCACTCGTTCGGTGGTGCAGACATCATCATCGGTGGCGAAGGCATCGATACCGCGCTGTTCACCGCAGGTCCGGGTGTTGTTCTGGATCTGGATGAAGACGGCAACGGTGTTGCACAGGTCAATGCACCGGATGGCGCAATCCTGGATCAGGTCTTCGGGTTCGAAAACATCAACGGTTCGAACAACGCAGGCAGCCCGAATGGCGGCAACGACATTCTGTCCGGAAACTCGGGGTCCAACACCCTGAACGGCCAGACAGGTGACGATGTGCTGAACGGTGAGGGTGGCGACGACATCCTGATCGGTGGCGCGGGCAACGACACCTTCGTGTTCGAGGGCGACTTCGGCAACGACGTCATCCAGGACTTCCAGGCCGGGTTTGACCAGTTGGCCTTTGGCGACTTCGAAGGACCGCTGAATGTCAGCCAGGATGGCAGCGACGTAGTCCTGTCCTTCTCTTCGGACAGCTCGGTTCGTCTGGAAGGCGTCAATGCCGCAGACCTGACAGACGACGACTTTGTCGCCTGATCAATGACCTAACGGGGTGGCGGCGCAGGTCGCCACCCTTTCACCCTGAAAAGAGATCACCGTCATGTTTCAGAAAAAATCATCCGTCAACTCAGCCTGGTCCTCCCTGCGGGGCGGCTTTTTTGCAATCGGCTTTTTCAGCTTTGTGCTGAACCTTCTCATGCTCGCTGGCCCGCTTTACATGCTGCAAGTCTATGACCGGGTCCTGACCAGCCAGAATATGGACACCCTGATCGCATTGACCCTGCTGCTGGGTGGTGTGTTCATTGTTTCCGGTCTGCTGGACCTGATGCGCGTTCGTATCCTCAGCCGCCTTGGTGCGCGGTTCGAGTTGAAGGTGGGCGCGCCGCTCTTGCGGGCCTCAATCCGCCGTCGTGTACAGGGCAGCTCCGCAACTTCGGACAATCCCGCCGCAGACATCACTGGCCTGCGCGACTTTATCTCGGGGTCCACGCTGGTCGCCTTTTTCGACGCGCCCTGGATCCCGCTCTATCTGGCGGTGCTCTATGTGCTGCATCCCTATCTGGGCGCGCTTGGCCTAGTCGGAGCGCTGACCCTCACAATACTGGCCCTGATAAACAATTCGCGTGCGGCGGGCGTGATGCAAGACGCATCCCGCGCACGCAGCAGGTCCGATGCTTTGTTCACTGCGAGTGAGCAAAACGCAGAGCTTGTCCAGGCCATGGGCATGAATGGTGATCTCGCCCGTCGCTGGACAGCTCTGCAATTAGATGCCCATCACCTCAAAACGCGGGTGGCAGACCGTATCGCCAGCTTTTCGGTCCTGTCTAAAACCATCCGCATGGCGTTGCAATCCGGGATGCTGGGCTTGGGCGCTGCTCTGGCCATCACCGGGCAGGCAACCGCTGGGGTGATGATTGCGGCCACGATCGTTCTGGCACGTGCGTTGGCCCCAATCGATCAGCTGATTGGCCAATGGCGCGGCTTTCTGGCGGCGCGCGGGTCCTATCAAAACCTCAAGGCGCTGGATGAGGCATTTGCCGATCAGCCCCGTCGTCTTCATCTGCCGCGTCCGCAGTTTTCGATCAATACCGTGATCACCCAGGCGGGGCCGCCCCTGGCTCGCAACGCTACGGTCGGCGGCATCGAATTCGCGGTTTCGGCCGGAGATGTTGTGGCCGTGATCGGCCACAGCGGGTCAGGTAAATCGACACTGGCCAAGATGCTTGCCGGTATCTGGACCCCGCAACGCGGCGCCATCCGGCTGGACGGCACACCCATGTCCAAATGGGATCCGCAAGAGCTGGGCCAGATGGTCGGGTATCTGCCGCAGGACGTGCAGCTGTTTGACGGTACGATCCGCGAAAATATCGCGCGGTTTTCAACCTCGGTGGACGACGTCAAAGTCTTTCAGGCCGCAGTTTCGGCAGATGTGCACGATCTGATCAGCAACCTGCCGGACGGGTACGACACCCATATCGGCGACGGCTTTCATTTGTCGGGCGGTCAACGTCAGCGCATCGCTCTGGCCCGTGCGCTCTATGATGATCCGTTCCTGCTGGTTCTGGATGAGCCGAACTCGGATCTGGATGCACAGGGTGAATTGGCCTTGCGCAATGCGATCCGTGGCGCAAGTGCGCGCGGTGCCATCACCTTTGTGATGACCCACCGACCCAGCACGCTGGAGGCTGTCAACAAGGTGTTGACGCTGAACAAGGGTGCGCAAACCGGATTTGGCGACAAGGCCGATATCCTTCGTCCGCGCCAGCAAACCGGTTTAACCCCCCAGACCCATCCGCAGATCGCCTCGGGCGAGGCCCGGACATCCACTCAGAAAGGAGCGGCACAATGACACCTTCGGTTTACAACGCACCTGACCAGAGCGTTTTGCGTCTGGAAAGCTATAACCGCACTGAACGTCAACCGGCCGGATCAGGCATCAAAGGGTTCGTCGCGCTTGGCGTGCTGATCGTGGCCGGTTTCGTCGGGGGGGCGGTCTATTGGGCCAAGGAATCCAAACTGGACGGAGCGGTTGTTGCGTCGGCGTCCTTTGTGGTGGAAGGCAATCGCAAGACGGTCGAGCATCTGGATGGCGGCATTGTGCGCAGCATTTTGGTCACTGACGGCGATCTGGTCGAGGCCGGCCAAACCCTGATCGAGCTCGACAGCACGGATCTGGATGTCAATCTGGACGTCATCAAAAGCCAGTTGGGCGAGTTGACCGTGCGTCGCGCCCGGCTGATCGCACAGATCCGGGGGCAGGCTCAGTTTCAGCACGACGACGTCACACGCATGTCGCGAACCCAGATGGCAGAGGACGATTGGGCCGAAGCGTTCGAAGTTCAGAAGCAGTTGTTTGACGCTGAAATTCGCACCCGCGAGGCTGAGCGGAATCTGTTGAACCAGCGTGTCTCGAACCTGCGGGAACAGATCGAAGGGCTTGGCGTGCAAAGACAGGCCAACACCCGGCAGATCGACATCACGCGGGAGGAGCTGGGCAATCTGGAAACGCTGTTCGAAAAAGGGCTGGTTGCCGCTGCCCGCGTGAACAGTCGCCGGGTCGAGATTGAGCGTCTTGTCGGGCTGGAAGCCGGATTGATGACGCAAGCGGCTCAGGCGCGCAATGAGATCAGCGAATTGCAACTGGCTGCAGTGGGCGCGCAGACGCAGCGGGCCGAAGCAACCTCGGCAGAGTTGGCTGAGGTCGAGGCCAGGCTGGCGACATTGGAGCCGCAATATGCCGGCGCTACAGAACGCCGCAAACGTGTAGCTGTCACGGCACCGGTCAGCGGGCGTGTGGTCGGCATGACGATCTTCACATCCGGCGGCGTGGTGCGCCCGGGCGAAGCCATTCTGGACATCGTACCTGCGGATCAACCGCTGATCGTCGAAGCCCAGGTGAACACAACGGATATCGAAAAGCTGTTTGTCGGCCAGTCGGCGCGCGTGCGCCTATCGGCCTTTGATCAGGGCGAAGTGCCCGAGGCGACGGGCCGGATCACCGACATCTCAGCCGACAGTATCGAAGATGACCGCACGGGCGAGCCGTATTTTCTGGCGCAGGTCCGACTGGACCCGACCCAGTCCGATCAGGTCGCCGCGCTGGAATTGGTGCCGGGGATGCCTGCCGATCTGTTTGTGAACACCGGCGAGCGCACCGCACTCAGCTATCTGGCGCAGCCATTGCGGGACCGTCTGGCACGCACGTTCATTGAATGAACATGCTTGTCGAGCAGTGGGGTCATCGGTGTTCTGCATCGGTGGCCCCAATACCGTGAGGGCTTTTGGGAACCTGATCACGGAAAAACTCGGCCTTTGCCCTGTGAAGCAGAACCTCGCCATGTACCGCCAACCACCTTCCCCAACGACCATCTGGATCTAGCTTGGATCAATCCGAGGCAAGCGCTGCCTTGAGGGCGTGATATGAGGCCTTCGGCGTCCGTGTAAGCGTCTCAAAATCAACGTCGATCAGACCGAACCGTTTCTCATACCCCAAGGCCCATTCGTAATTGTCCAGCAGCGACCAGATGAAATACCCGTTCACGGGGACACCAGCGCTCAGGGCTTTCTGAACTGCTGAAAGGTGCTGGTTGAGATAGTCAATACGGTCATTGTCTTCCCGACGCTCGGACGAAGCCATGCCGTTTTCTGTAACAAAGATCGGCAAATCGCCGGTGTATTCCCGGGCCGTACGGATCAGGAACCGTGACAGGGCATCCGGCTCAATCTCCCACCCCATCTGGGTCTTGGGCAGCGGGCCGGTGACTTCCTGATAGGCGGGCCATGGGGTGTCCGCAGGGGCGATTAACTTCCGGGTGTAGTAATTCAGCCCGCACCAATCGACCGGCGTGCCGATCGTATCGAAATCATCCTGCCACCCACTGGGCAGATGAGGCTCCAGGCCTTCCAATACGTTTTCGGGATAGGCCTTGTTGAACACGCCCCCAAGGAAGAACCGGTTATAGATCCCGTCATACAGCGCAGCTTTTTCGTGGGCTTCGGGGCTGTCATCGGCGGGTTCTGACCATTCCAGATTGAAAACAGCGCCCAGATTATCCATCCCAAGCCCGCGCATCACCTGAATGGCACGGCCATGGGCCAGCAATACGTGGTGCATCGCCCGGGCGGTGGCGCGAATGTCACGCAGCCCGGGGGCGTGATGCCCGTCAAAATGGCTGAGCCAACTGACGCACCACGGCTCGTTTATCGGGGCCACGCTGTGCATCCGATCCCCGATCCGGCCCATGATCACCTCGGTGAAATCCGCAAACCATCCCGCGATATCGGCATTGCGCCATCCACCCAGATCCGCGAGGGGCGAGGGGAGTTCCCAGTGGTACAACGTCGCGAAGGGGCGAATGCCGCGTTCCAGCAGCCCATCCGTCAACCGATCATAATAGTCAAGCCCATCCTGATTGACGCTGCCGCGCCCCTCGGGCAGGACGCGCGCCCAACTGGTCGAAAACCGATACGCATCGAACCCGGCCTCTTTGATCAGGTCCAGATCCTGCTCGAACCGGTTGTAATGGTCACAGGCCAGATCACCATTTTCAGACCGAACGACATTGCCCGGCGTGGCGGCAAAACTGTCCCAATGCGTGGGACCGGCACCGCCCTGTGCATGACCTTCGATCTGATAGGCCGAGGTTGCGACGCCAAATAGGAAGTCGTTTGGAAAATCACTGCGTTTGAATTTCATGTCAGGACCTTTGCGGGGCAGGGCCGGTTGAGCTGCCTACAACCAGCTCGGCCTCTAAAAGTTTGGATTTAGGGGGGGCGTTGGGGGTGGTGATGCGTTCGATCAGCATTTCGGCAGCCAGTTCCCCAGCGTGCCTGACGGACGAACGCGTCGCCGTGAAGATCGGAACGTCCATGCCATTGCGCATGTAGGACAGTTCGTCGTCATGGGCGATAACCGAGATGTCGCGCCCCATTTTCAGACCGCGTTCCTCGATGGCGCGGCGCACGCCGATGGCCGAGATGATCGAGGACGCCAAAATAGCGGTTGGCGGGTCTTGCAGGTCCAGCATTTCGCTTGTGGTCTGATGCCCGTAAAACTCGGTCATTTCGGCGCTGCGCAAGAGGGTCTGATCCAGAGTGATGCCCGCCTGATCGAGCGCGCAGACATAGCCATTGCGGCGGCGCTGGGCAAAATCCATGTCTTCCAAGCCATTGATCAACGCGATGCGGCGGTGGCCAAGATCAACAAGAAACTGCGTCGCGCGCTCGAATGAGCGCTGATTGTTCACGTCGATCCAATCATAGCTTTCCGCCGACCCGGTCGAGCGGCCGTGAACGATGAAAGGAACGCCCATGCGGGACAGAACCGAGATGCGAGGCTCTTCCACTTTTGGTCCCTGCAGGACAACCCCATCCACGGCACCCCGCGCAAACAAGCCGCGATAGGTTTCCTCGATGGAAATATCCGAGGCATATGTGAACATCATGTCATAGCTGTTTTCGGCGTAAACCTTGGCTGCCCCGGCAACAAAATCACCGAAGATGGGGTTCACCATTTCATGATGATTCGAGCGGGGAATCACATGGCCGATCACCATGGACCGACCGGTTGCCAGCCCCTTGGCACGGCTGTTCGGGCGGTATCCATGCTTGTTTGCGGCGGCTTCAATCCTTTGGCGCGTTTTCTCATTCACCTCCGGATATCCGTTCAGGGCACGACTGACAGTCGTCTGCGAAAGCCCCAGTTTTTCCGAAAGTTGCTTAAGGTTCATGGCTTTCAAAGCGCCTTCAAATATTGATCTCTTCTGTTTTGTGAGGAATTTCCCGATACGTCAACCTGTTTTGCCGAGGTGTGCTGAATTGTTAATAATAAGCCGTTTTTGAATCTGATGATTGACAGATCATGAATGTTAGCGGATAAACCAGGCATTCAAAGCGCTTTGAATAAGTGATTTCAAAAGGCGCCAGATAATGTTGGGAGGAAAGTTCATGAAACACTCGCTTTACGCAGGTGCGGCCACGTTCGCCCTGATGGCGGGCGCGGCTCAGGCCGACAAGGTTACCGTGTTTGGCCCGTGGCTCGGGCCGGATCAGGAAAATGTCGAAAAGGTGCTGGATGGCTTTGCTGCCGCGACCGGACATGAATACGCCTATGTCGGGTCGGACAGTTTCGAACAGCAGATCCGCATCGATGCCGAGGCCGGCTCTGCCCCCAATATTGCGGTCTTTCCGCAGCCGGGTCTTGCCGCGGATATGGCAAAATCCGGGTTCCTCACACCGTTGGGTGATGGCACCGGCGACTGGATCCGCGACAACTATGCCGCTGGTCAGTCCTGGGTCGATCTTGGAACCTATGCGGGCCCTGATGGCCAGGATCACCTTTACGGGTTCTTCTACAAGGTCGACGTGAAATCGCTGGTCTGGTTCGTTCCGGAGAACTTCGAGGACGCGGGTTACGAAGTGCCCACCACGATGGAAGAGCTCAAGGCGCTGTCCGATCAGATTGTGGCAGATGGCGAAACGCCCTGGTGCATCGGTCTGGGCTCTGGTGGGGCGACCGGCTGGCCTGCGACCGACTGGGTCGAGGACATGATGCTGCGCACGCAACCGCCCGAGGATTACGATGCGTGGGTTGCCAATGACATGAAGTTCAACGACCCCAAAGTGGTGGCCGCGATTGAAGAGTTCGGCGCATTTGCCCGCAATGACGACTATGTGGCAGGCGGCGCCGGTGCGGTTGCAACCACGGATTTCCGCGACAGCCCCAAGGGCATGTTCAGCTCACCCCCGCAGTGCTACATGCATCGCCAGGCTTCGTTCATCCCGGCCTTCTTCCCCGAGGGAACCGTTGTGGGTGAAGACGCGGATTTCTTCTATTTCCCGGCATATGAAAGCAAGGATCTGGGCAGCCCGGTTCTGGGTGCAGGCACCTTGTGGGCCATCACCAATGACAGCCCCGGCGCACATGCGTTGATCGAGTATCTGCAGACGCCCGAGGCGCATGAGACATGGATGGCGCTGACCGGCTTTCTGACCCCGCACAAGGGTGTCGATAGTTCGGTCTTTTCGGACCCGACCCTGAAGAAGATGAACGATATTCTTCTGGGCGCGACAACCTTCCGCTTTGACGGGTCGGACCTGATGCCGGGCGGTGTGGGTGCCGGCACCTTCTGGACCGGTATGGTTGACTATGCCGGTGGAGCGCCTGCGCAAGAGGTCGCGGACGAGATCCAATCCTCCTGGGACGCGCTGGAGTAAGCGCGCCTGAGACCGGGCGGCTTGCCATGACAGGCCGCCCATTTCCCCCTTCACAACGGAGAGCGTCATGCATCCGGCACTTCAGGGCCTGCTGACCATCGCCATCGGCGTGTCGGGCTGTGTGGGCTATTTCTACCTATCCAATCAGGTTCTGGACAAAGTCCTGTTCCCGGCGCGTGGACCAAATGCGGGCCGCAACATCAACCGCGCGAACATGATCCGCCCTTGGTTGTTTCTGTTTCCTGCCATGGCGGCGCTGGGGCTTTATCTGGCGTATCCGGTGGTCGAGACTTTGCGCTTGTCGCTGACGGATCGCGTTCCCGGTGGCGGCTTCGTATGGGTTGGTTTTGACAACTATCGCCAGATGGCGGCTGAGCCTAAATTCTGGGAAGCCATGCGCAACAACACGCTGTGGCTGATTGTTGTTCCCGCCATGTCGACGGCCTTTGGATTGCTGGTTGCACAACTGACGGACCGCATTCGTTGGGGCAATCTGGCCAAGGCGCTGATCTTCATGCCGATGGCGATTTCGTTCGTCGGGGCCTCGGTGATCTGGAAGCTGGTTTATGACACACGCCCTGCCGAGCAGGACCAGATCGGTATCCTGAACGCGCTTTACATCTTTTTCGGCGGGACGGAGCCGCAGACGTGGCTGACGATCCCGTTCTGGAACAGTTTCTTCCTGATGATCGTGCTGATCTGGATCCAGACCGGCTTTGCCATGGTGATCCTGTCGGCGGCACTGCGCGGCATCCCCGAAGAAACGGTCGAAGCGGCCATTCTGGACGGTGCCAACCCGTTTCAGATCTTCTTCAAGATCAAGGTGCCGCAGATCAAGACCACCATTCTTGTGGTGTGGACGACCATCACCATCACCGTTCTCAAGGTGTTCGACATCGTATTCGCGATGACAAATGGCCAGTGGGAGACGCAGGTTCTGGCCAACTACATGTATGACAAGCTGTTCCGCGCCAATGACTGGGGCGTGGGGTCGGCCTCGGCCATGATCATCATGCTGCTGGTGACTCCGATCCTGATCTGGAACGTGCGCAACGCGCGCCAGGAAATGAAATAGGCGGGAGGCAACAATGAACGATATCGCTGGAACCCGCCCCGCCCTCAGATGGGTTGTGCACGCCTCGGTCGTGCTGCTGGTTGTGCTTTGGGTATTCCCGACGCTTGGATTGCTGATTTCGTCCTTTCGAACGGCGGACCAGATCGCAACAAATGGCTGGTGGAAATCTTTGTTCCCGTCCGAACAAAACCTGACACTGCGCAGCGCGGCGCCGGACACTCAAGTTCAGGAAAGCGGGCTTTTTGTCATCGAAGGAAACCTGTTTGACGCAGGCAGCGAGGTGACGATCTCGCGCTGGGGTGTCAGTTCGCGCGACGTGGATGCTTTTGCGCCCGGAGAGACGGCCGAGCTGCGCCGTGGGGGCACGATAACGGTTGATGCGGTCGGCAATTACCGGATGGAAAACGCCGAGGCGTTTTCGGGCAGTCGAGGTGCGCGTGTGTTCGTAACCGCCGAACTGCCGCCGGAATTCACGCTCGAAAACTACCACAAGGTGCTTCTGGCCCAAGACAGCACCGACAGCATGGGCAAGGCGTTTTTCAACACGCTCACTGTGACGATCCCGGCGACGATCATACCGATCCTTGTTGCGGCTTTTGCAGCCTATGCGCTGGCGTGGATGGATTTTCCAGGCCGCGCCCTGTTGATCGCGGCTGTGGTCGGGTTGTTGGTAGTGCCCTTGCAACTGGCGCTGATCCCGCTGCTGAAGTTTCACCTGAATATCGGGATTCCCAAAGGTTATCTTGGCGTATGGCTCGCGCATACCGGCTTTGGCATGCCGCTGGCGATCTATCTTTTGCGCAACTACATGGCAGGGCTGCCGCGCGACCTGATCGAGAATGCGCGCGTTGACGGGGCGACCGAATTCCAGATCTTCACCAAGCTGATCCTGCCGCTCAGTTTTCCGGCGCTGGCGTCTTTTGCGATCTTCCAGTTCCTGTGGACATGGAACGACCTGTTGGTCGCAAAGGTGTTCCTGATCGATGCATCCGGCCAAACCACCGTGATGACCAACCGCATTGTCGAGCTGTTGGGCACACGCGGCGGCAATTGGGAGATTCTGGCCACGGCTGCTTTCGTATCGATCGCTGTGCCGCTGGTGGTCTTCTTTGCAATGCAGAAATATCTGGTCCGCGGTCTCTTGGCCGGGTCCGTTAAATAGAGGCGTCTGATGAACGTGCAGAACAATCTGAACCAGGGAAACGTAACCAAACTGTCCTCGGACTGGTGGCGTGGTGGTGTGATCTATCAGATCTATCCGCGCAGCTTTCAAGACAGCAATGGCGACGGGATCGGAGACCTGAAAGGGATCACCCAGCGGTTGGGCTATATCGCTTCGCTTGGGGTGGACGCGATCTGGATTTCGCCGTTCTTCAAATCGCCGATGAAGGACTTTGGCTACGATGTCAGCGACTATCGCGATGTCGATCCGATGTTCGGAACGATGGAGGACTTCAAAGAGCTGCTGGACAAGGCCCATGCGCAGGGTCTGAAGGTGATGATCGATCTGGTTCTGTCGCACACGTCGGACCAGCATCCGTGGTTTTCGGAAAGCCGCGCCAGCAAGGACAACCCCAAATCTGATTGGTATGTCTGGGCAGATCCTAAGCTGGATGGCACGCCGCCCAATAATTGGTTGTCGATCTTCGGCGGTTCAGCCTGGCAGTGGGATTCGCGGCGTCTGCAATATTATCTGCACAACTTCCTGACTTCTCAGCCTGATCTGAATTTCCACAATCGGGACGTGCAAGACGCGCTGCTGGATGTGGCGCGGTTCTGGCTGGATCTGGGGGTAGACGGTTTCCGTTTGGACACGATCAATTTCTATTTCCACGACGCGCAGTTGCGCGACAATCCGGGCCTGCCGCTGGAACAGCGCAATGCCTCCATCGCGCCGATGGTGAACCCGTATAATCATCAGGATCACCTGTATTCCAAAAGTCAGCCCGAGAATATCGCGTTTCTCGAACGTCTTCGCGCCCTGACGGACGAATACGAAGGCCGTGCCTGCCTGGGTGAAGTCGGTGATGCGCAGCGCGGGCTTGAGATCATGGGCGAATACACCACCGGGGATAAGCGGATGCATATGTGCTATGCGTTCGAGTTTCTCGAAAAGCGTGCTTTGACCGCCAGCTACGCCAAGCAGGTGTTCGACCAGCTTGAGGCCAAAGCCGGGGATGCCTGGCCGTGCTGGGCGTTCTCGAACCACGACGTGCAGCGCCACGCCTCGCGCTGGGATCTGGATGATGCTGCAATCCGCCAGCATGCGGTTCTGATGATGTGCCTGCGTGGCTCGGCCTGCCTGTATCAGGGCGAAGAACTGGGCCTGCCCGAGGCGGATGTGGCCTTTGAAGACTTGCAGGACCCTTATGGGATCGAGTTCTGGCCCGAATTCAAAGGCCGCGATGGGTGCCGCACGCCGATGGTTTGGGCGACGCAAGATGAACAATCGGGCTTTAGCGCTGCCAAGCCGTGGCTGCCGGTCAGCGCACCGCAGGCTGAGCGCGCCGTAGACCGGATGGAGCAGGACGCGCAGTCCATGCTGCACCATTACCGCCGTGCGATTGCATTGCGCCACGCGTATTCGGCCCTGATGTCGGGTGCGCAGAAAGACATGCGTCAGGACGGACCGGTTCTGACGTTTCTGCGTGAAGACGCAGCCCAGCAGGTTTTTTGCGCCTTCAATCTGGGCGACGTTGAGGCCGAGGCCCAACTGCCCGAAGGCGCTTGGCGCGTGATTGGACAGGATCTGGGCGCCGTGAACGGGGAAACGAGCGTCACGCTGCAGCCTGCGCAATTCAGCCTGATGGTCAGGGAAAAGGGATAGGTCATGTCGGAACTCAAGCTTACGGATGTTGCCAAAGCCTATGGCCCGGTCGATGTGCTGAAACATATCGATCTGGATATCGAACAGGGCGAACTGATCGTTTTTGTGGGTCCCTCGGGCTGTGGCAAGTCGACCTTGCTGCGGATGATTGCCGGGTTAGAGAAAATCACCGGCGGCACGCTGGAAATCGAAGGGCAGGTGATGAATGATGTCCCGCCCGCACAGCGCGGCATCGCCATGGTGTTCCAGTCCTACGCGCTGTATCCGCATCTGACCGTACGCGAAAACATGTCCTTTGCGCTAAAGATCGCCAAGATGCCGAAAGACGAGATTGATGCTTCGGTCGAACGCGCCGCAAAAATCCTGCAGCTTGAGCCGTTTCTGGATCGTTTGCCCAAGGCCCTGTCGGGCGGTCAGCGTCAGCGAGTTGCGATCGGGCGCGCCATTGTACGTGATCCCAAGGTCTATCTGTTCGATGAGCCGCTCTCGAATCTCGATGCAGCCCTGCGCGTGGCCACGAGGATCGAGATCGCGCGCCTGAAAGAGGCGATGCCGGACAGCACGATGATTTATGTGACCCATGACCAGGTCGAGGCGATGACGCTGGCCAGCCGGATCGTGGTGCTGGCGAACAAGGGGGTCGCGCAAGTCGGCACACCGCTAGAGCTTTATGAAACGCCGGACAACGAATTTGTCGCGCAATTCATCGGCTCGCCTTCGATGAACCTGCTGCCCGGAAAGATCACCGAAGCGGGTGAGACCACGACCGTGGCGCTGGATGGCGGCGGGGTCGCAATCTCATCCATCCCAACCGAGCCTGCGGATGTGGGCAAGCAAGTGAATATCGGCGTGCGCCCCGAAGATCTGACCATTGCCGAGGGTGCTGCGATCTTTTCCGGCGTGGTCGATTTCACCGAAGCGTTGGGCGAAGTGACGTTGCTGTATTTTGCGGCCCAAGACGGGGGTGAGCAGGTCATCGCCAAGCTGCCCGGAATTCAGCGCAATCTGCGGGGTCAGACCGTTGCGGTGGCCGCGTTGCCGGAAAAGGTGCACCTGTTCCACAATGGGCAGTCCATGCGCCGTTAACCGGCTTTTTTGGCCAGGAACCCGGATACTTTGTCCAACCCCTCGCGCAAGATCGACGGGGTGTTGGCGTACCCGATCCGCACGCAGCCCTCTAGCCCAAGGGCCGAGCCGGGTGTGAACATCACGCCGGTGTCCTGCAGCAGTTCGACGCAAAAATCCCGCGATGGGATCGGCAGGTCATAGTGCAACAGTGCCGTTGTTCCCGCCTGCGGCCTGACCCAGCTGATCAACGGCTCGCGTTCGACCCAATCGGCCAGCAGAGCCAGGTTGCCGCGGGTGATGGCATGGCTGCGGGCCAGGATTTTGTCGTGGTTTTCTAATGCGATCGCCGCGAAATGGTCGTCAATCATACCGACCGAGATCGTGTCGTAATCGCGGTGAATCGATACCGCCTCGATCACTTCGGGTGCGGCGGCGATCCAGCCAAGGCGCAGACCGGCCAGTGAGAAGGCTTTGGACATCCCGGCGGTCGAAATGCCCTTTTCATAGAGATCCGCGACCGAGGTTGACATGCCGTCGCCGTCTTGTGCGGTGCCGCGATAGACCTCATCGCACAGCAGCCAGGCCCCTGCTGCGCGCGCAATCTCGACGATCTCTGTCAAATAGGCTCGATCCATCAGTGACCCGGTCGGGTTGTTCGGGTTGTTGATCGCCAAAAGCTTGGTGCCCTGCGTCACAGTCGCGCGCAATTCGTCCAGATCTGGCAGAAAAGCGTTTTCCGCTTTCAGGTGAACCTGCTTGACGTCTGCGCCGATACTGGCGGGGATCGAGTAGTGTTGCTGATAGGTCGGCACCACCGCGACCACTTTATCACCACGCTCAACCAGCGCTTTGTGGACCAGCATGTTGGCCCCGATTGTGCCGTGAGTGACAATGACATTGTCCCGGGACTGTTGCTGATAAAGCCCACAAATCGCGTCGCGCAGCCGGTCTGACCCGCAGATCGCGCCATAGGTCATTTTCATGCCGGTTAGTTCCGACAGATCGCCCGAGTTCTTACCGGCGATCCGCATCAGCTCGCCAATTGTCAGGCTCTCGACGCAGGTTTCAGCGAGATTGAATTCACATTTGGTTTCCCATTCGTTCATCCATATCTCGACGCCAAAGGGTTCGATCTTCATAGCGGTTTTCCCGGTTGCGCCCCAAAAGGCCAGAGCTTTGGATCATCAACCAGATGATCTGGAAAAACACAAGGGCACGACAGTTCAGGCGGTCTGTCAGCTTTGCAGCGCCTCGACTGCCTTGGCCACCGCCGCGCGTGTCAGGTCGAGATCGACGTCTTTCACCGCCAAGGACGGGTAGAGTTTGCCGGGGGCCTTGAACACACCGTTATCGCGCAAGCTGGCATTGTAACGCGCGTTGGTCGATGGGTCATCATGGGCGGCGGTGCGATAGTCGCGACAGGTGTTGTCGGTAAAGTAGATGTCGAACAGCGTTTCATCACCGCAAATCTGATGGGCAATGCCCGCCTCGGTCAGCGCGTCGGTTTGAATCTTCTGCAAGGCGCGCCCGGTTTGCCGCAACTGATCATAGGCACCGTCGCGGGCCAGAACCTCCATCGTTTTCAGTCCTGCGGCCGAGGCGACCGGGTTGCCCGACAACGTGCCCAATTGCATGAGCCATTTGTCCGCGCCCACCACGTCTTTATCGAAATGGCGCATGATTTCGGCGCTGGCCCCCAAGGCCGCCAGGGGAAAGCCACCGCCGATGATCTTGCCAAGGGTGCAGATATCGGGTGTCACGCCATAGCGTTCCTGCGCGCCGCCATAGGCCAGGCGAAACCCGGTGACGATCTCATCGAAAATCAGCAGAATTCCATGTGTGTCGCACAGGTCGCGCAGCCCCTGCAGATAGCCCGGTTGCGGCGGCACGATGCGCTGCAAGGGTTCAACAATGATAGCCGCAATATCTTTGTGTTCCACCAATAGTGCAGCCACAGCCTCAAGGTCATTGAACGGGGCGATGAGCATTTGATCGGCCACGCCCTGAGGGATCCCGGCGCTGTCCGGCACGGCCTGAGGGAAATTGACCCGCTTGGCAGGGGCCAGGCTCATCTGCGCTTCGGCACTCATGCCGTGATAGCCGCCTTCAAACTTCAGGATCTTGTCGCGCCCTGTATAGGCCCGCGCCAGACGAATGGCGTACATGTCCGCCTCGCCGCCCGAGGCGACAAACCGGACCTGCTCACAGCAGGGCACGGCTGATACGATTGCCTCGGCCAGTTCGACGCCTTTGCTGTTATTGGCGAAAAAGGTCATGCCCTTGGGCAGTTGTTCCAGAACGGCCGCCAGCACTTCGGGGTGACCATGACCCAACAGCATCGGGCCGGACCCGATCAGGTAATCCACATATTCCTTGCCGTCCTCGTCCCAGACCCGGCTGCCTTCGCCGCGCGAAATGAGGATGCCGGGATCGAAATTGCCGAAACCCCCGGCGGGCAAAACCTGCTGCGCACGCGCGATCCATTCTGATTGGGTGCTGATTTTCTGCATTTCAATCCAGTTCCATGATAGGCGCGCCAAGGATGGCGGGGTCGGGTGTTACGCCCAAACCTGCCCCCTCGGGCGGGGCAATTCTGCCTGCATTGCGCGATGGTGCATCCGGGCAGAGCCGGGGACCAACGTAAGATGACAGGTCACATGTGTTCAACAATGCGCCTTGCGGCGTGGATGCCGCGAAATGCAAGGATGCGGCCGTTACGATGTCAGACCCCCAAGTGCACTCGGCGCAGATTTCGGCACCCAGATGCACGGTCAGGTCACGGGCGCGGCGCATGGCCGAGATACCGCCAAATTTCGACAGCTTCAGCGCAACCGCATCCAGGCAACCAAGTTCCGACGCCCTCAGAAGCGATGCCATGTCATGTGCCCCTTCGTCGATCTTCATCGGCAGCCCTGTGGCCTGCCGCACGGCGGCGCAGTCCTCCAGCGTTTTGCAGGGTTGTTCCAGCATGATGTCCAGATGCGCCACTGCCCGCCCGGTTCGGGTGGCGTGCAGGCGCGAAGCGCCACAATTCCAATCGCCATAGACCAGCGGCCCCGGTCCGACGGTTTCACGCACTTTGATCAACCGTTCGGCATCGGTTTGCCAGTCGCCGTCGGTTCCCAGTTTAACCTGAAACTGCCGGATGCCGGTTTGAAAGGCCGTTGCCGCGATCCGCGCCATCTCGTCCGGGGCGACGCAGGTGATCGAATGATAAAGCGGCATGTCCGTGTGAACCCGACCACCCAGCCATGTATAAAGTGGCAAGCCACTCGCCTGACCGCACAGGTCCCACAGGGCAATGTCGATTATCGACTTGGCGTAAGGATGCCCGGGCAAAGCGGCGTCCAGCGACCGCATCAGGGCATCGACGCCCAAAGGGTTCGCCCCCAGAACCTCGGGCGCCATTTCCATGACAGCGCTGGGCACACCCTTGGCATAGGCCGGAAGATAGCGTGGGATCGGGCAGACCTCGCCCCATCCTTTCAGGCCGGTGTCGGTCTCAAGACACAGAACATGGCTTTCAACCGTATCGCAGGTCTTACCCTCGGCCATGTAGTAGGTTTCATGGCTGGTCAGGTCCACGGACCACAGCGAGAGCTTGGTGACCTTCATAGGGCGGCGACCTCTTTGACCTCGGCGTCTGTTCTGGGAAGAAGACTGTTTGGATCATAGGCCGGTTCAGACAGAACCCGCGCCGCGCGCGCTGTGCCGTGAATGACGACCTGCAGATCGGTTCCGGCGGTCGCAGCCTCGGGTTTGATATAGGCAAACGCAAGGATTTTACCGACCGTGGGCCCATACACCACCGACGCGGTCGAGCCGACGACGCGGCCTTTATGCAGAACGGCCTCGCCCCCGTGGCCGTCGATCTCGCCATCCGGTTCGATCTCAAGATAGGCGCAGATCCAGGGTAGGTCGGTGTTCAGCGTCTTGTCCCGGCCCAGATAGTCCTTATCGGTGCGCGCAAAGCGCAGCACGTCAGCCTCGGCCAGTGTGACTTCATTGGTCAACTCGCCCGCGCCTTTGAAACCCTTTTCCATCCGCATCGCGTTCATTGCAAAGCTGCCATAGTCCGCGATCCCATGCGGCTCACCCGCAGCCCAAAGCGCGGAATAGACATCAAGACAGGCGGCGTTGGGCATGTGCAGCTCCCACCCCAACTCTCCGGCGTAAGACATCCGGAACGCCCAGATCGAATGGCCTGCGACTGTGATCTGCTGGGCCGAAAGCCAGCGGAACCCGGCATTGCTGAGGTCGGCCTCGGTACAGGCCGCCAACACGTCCCGCGCACGCGGACCGTTCAGGGACAGGGCGGACCAGTCGTCGGACAAGGCTGTGATGGTCACATCCTCGACTGCGCGGTTTTGCGCCAGATGGTCCAGCAAGCGCTGTTCAAAGAAGGCCGCACAGACAAGGTAATAGCGATCCTGTGCCATCCGCACGATCGTGGTTTCCAGCTCGATCCGACCGCGGCGGTTCAGCATGTGGGTCAGGGTGATCGAGCCGTCCTTTTGCGGCATCCGGTTGGCTGTCAGCCGGTCCAGCAGCGCATAGGCATCGGGGCCTGAAACCTCGACCTTGGTAAAGGCGGTGACGTCCATGATACCGACCCGTTCGCGCACGGCTTTGACCTCTTGCGCGATCATGTCGTCAACGACCGTGCGGCGGAAAGAGTAGTGATCCTTTTGTTCAACACCGTCGCGGGCAAACCAGCGGGGGCGTTCGAAGCCATAGACCTCTTCGTGCACGGCGCCTTTGGATTTCAGCACATCGTGCAGAGGCGACGGCTTGATCGGGCGACCGCCCAAACGGTTGAAATGCGGAAAGGGGATCTCGTGGCGCAGGCAATAATCCTCTTCGGCCTTGATCACCTGCCAGTCCTTGGCGGCATAGCTGCCGAACCGGCGCGGATCATACTCGCGCATCGAGATATCGGCAGCCCCATGGACCATCCAGCGCGCCAACTCGCGGGTCAGGCCCGGCCCCCAGCCGATCCCGATCTGCGTGCCGCAGCAGCACCAGTAGTTCCGCACGCCCGGAGCAGGCCCGATCAGCGGATTACCATCGGGCGGATGGCTGATCGCGCCGTGCACTTCACGTTGAATGCCCAGTTCTGAAAAGATCGGCATGCGGTTCAGGCTTTCCTCAAGCCACGGCATCACCCGGTCATAATCCGCATCGAACAGCCAGTTTTCGTAGTCCCAGGGGCAATGATCGTGCCAAACCGAATTGGGGTTTTCTTTCTCATAGATCCCGATCAGGCCGCGTTTCTGTTCCATCCGGATATAGCCCGAGACCTTTTTGTCGTCGCGGATTACCGGCAGTTCCGTGTCCAGCGCCTCGAACTCGGGCACCGGTTCGGTCACAAAATAGTGGTGCGTCATGGATGTCATGGGCAATTGTAGCCCCGACCACTCGCCCATCTGCCGCGCGTAAGTGCCGCCCGCATTCACCACATGTTCGCAGATGATCGTGCCCTTGGGCGTTTCGACTAGCCATTCGCCGTTTTCGGCTTGCGTGATGTTTGTTGCCTGACAATGGCGGATGATCCGAACGCCCTTCTGGCGCGCCCCGGCTGCCATCGCCATTGTCACGTTGGTCGGGTCCACGTGGCCGTCATCAGGCGTATGCAACGCACCCAACATACCGTCCAGATTGTAGAACGGATGCAATTCCGCCACGCGATCCGGGCCAACCAGGTCTATGTTGAAGCCTAGCGATCGACCCACGGACAGTGTGTGGCGCAGCCAGTCCATCTCATCTTGCGTGTAGGCCAGACGGAACGATCCGCAGCCATGCCATGTTACAGCCTGGCCTGTTTCGGCCTCCAACGCGCCGGAATAGAGCCCGATATTGTAATCGACGCATTTGCCCAGACCAAAGCTGGAGGTCGAATGGGTGATCTGCCCCGCCGCGTGCCAGGTGCTGCCGCTGGTCAGTTCGGCCTTTTCCAGCAGAACAGTCTCAGCGCCCCAGCCTTCGTGGCCAAGATGATAGGCCAGGCCTACGCCCATCACGCCGCCACCTACAATGACGACGCGCGCATGGGTTGGGAAATCAGATGCCATCGGATCACTCCACTGAGTCGATTTTGTCTCGACAGCGTAAGCAAACAAAAGTACCATCGTCAATCATGAATGGGACAAATGTATCAAATGCGATTCTCGAACGGTTAGCAGACGAACTGTCCGAACTGACACCCGAGGCGCGCAAAGCCGCCACTTATGTGCTGGAGAACCCACGTGACGTGGGGATTTCGACCGTGCGCGAAATCGCCGAGGCCGCGAATGTGAAACCCAACACCATTGTCCGCATGGCGCGGCAAGTGGGGTTTGAGGGGTATGACGACTTCCGCGTGCCCTTCCGCGAGGCGATCCGACGCGGGCAGGCCGATTTCCCGGACCGTGCGCGTTGGCTGCAGGATATCCGCAAATCCGGCCATATGGGCGGGCTTTATGCCGACATGGTCCAGGATGCCCTGCGCAATCTCGAAGAAACATTTGCCGGTATTTCCGCCGAACAGCTAAAAGCCGCAGCGGAAGATATCTGGAACTCGCGCAACGTGTTTGTGCTTGGCGTCGGGATCAACAGCTCGAACGCGCGGAATTTTACCTATCTGGCGTCCACAGGGATGGTGCAGTTCCATGCCATTCCACGGTCAGGCTCGTCCCCCGTCGATGATCTGGCATGGGCTGACAAGCGGGACATATTGATTGCGATCACCTGCAAGCCCTACCGGACCGAAGTGGTCGAGGCTGTGCGCATCGCCCGCGAACAGGGCCTGACCGTCATCAGCCTGTCAGACAGTCCCGCCAGCCCGATCTTGCGTGCAGCGCAGCATGGGTTCGTCGTGTCGGTGGATACGCCGCAGTTTTTTCCATCATCGGCCAGCATCATCGCGTTGTTGGAAACGCTTCTGTCCTTTGTCATCGCGGTTGCCAGCGACGAAATCGTCGAACGGGTGGAAACCTTTCACAAACGCCGCCACCAGCTTGGCCTTTATCATGCGGAGGAACCGTGAGCGCGCCAATTCAATCCCTTGCCGCAAGGTATTACACCGACCCGTTGGTATTTCGCGCAGAAACCGAAGGGCTGTTGGCCCGAACGTGGCAGTTCGGCTGCCATGCCTCGGATTTGGCGCAACCGGGTGCTTATGTCGCGTTTCAACTCGCCGGGCAGGATCTGTTTGCGATCCGAGGGCGCGATGCCAAGATCCGTGTCTTCTACAACGTCTGCCAGCACCGCGCGCACCAACTGGTCGAGGGCTCGGGTACCACGCGCGTTGTGGTCTGCCCCTACCACGCCTGGACCTATGAACTGACCGGCGAGTTGCGGGCCGGCCCGAACCTGAAAGCTGTCGAAGGCTTCGACAAATCCAGCGTTTGCCTGACCGAGGTGCGTGCCGAAGAGTTTCTGGGCTTTGTCTTCGTCAACCTCGATCCCGATGCGGCACCCATGGACGACTGGTTTCCGGACGCGCGGGCCGAGCTGGAAGAATGGGTGCCCAATTGGGCCGATCTGAAACCGTTGGAGTGGGTGGAAATCCCCGAGCTGTGCAACTGGAAGGTTTCGGTCGAGAATTACTCGGAATGCTACCACTGCTCGCTGAACCATCCGACTTTTGCCAATGGTGTGGTCAAGCCCGAGACCTATGACATCCAACCCCAAGGCATGTGCCTGCGTCACACGACCGAATGTCAGAGCCTTGAAAATATGACCTATGATATCCAGTCAGGTTTCAGGCATTTCGACGAATATTCCAGTTGGTTTCTGTGGCCGATGTTCTCGTTTCAGGTCTATCCGGGGAACGTGCTGAACACCTATCACTGGCGCGCCGTCGACGCTGATCATGTTGTGGTTTGGCGCGGGTGGTACTCGGTGGATGGCGTGGATGATCCCAAAATCCGTCAATTGGCTGCGCAGGATCGCGCCACCACGGTCGAAGAGGATATTAGGCTTGTCGAATCCGTCCAGCGTGGCCTGCATTCACGCGGGTATAGGCCTGGACCTTTGGTGATCGACCCCAAAGGTGGCGTGAATTCCGAACACCCGGTGATGCATCTGCAAAAATGGATGCGTGACGCGGTTGATGGCGCGTAAGGTGGCCGCATCATTGGAACAAAGGAAAGACCATGAGCTTATTTGACGAGGACCTTTTTCTGAAAGGGCTCGAACAGCGCAAATCGACGCTGGGCGCGGAATATGTGGAAAAGAACCTTGCTGCAGCGGATGATTTCACCCGCCCGTTTCAAGAGGCGATGACCGCCTGGTGCTGGGGTTTTGGCTGGGGCGACGAGGTGATCGACGTCAAGACCCGCTCGATGATGAACCTGTCGATGATCGGTGCGCTGGGCAAAATGCACGAATGGGAAATCCATTGCCGCGGGGCGATCAACAATGGTGTGAGCCCCGAAGAGATCCGCGCCATCATTCACGTGGTCGGCATCTATTGCGGCGTTCCCCAGGCGTTGGAGTGTTTCCGAGTGGCCCGCAAGGTTCTGGAAGAAAACTAATCTTTGTCCAACAGCGCCCGGATGGTTTCGACAATCCGGGCCGTTGCCGCCTTATCGCGCACGACCTCTCGGTGCGGCAGATCCAGATGCTGGATGGTCTTGTCGCGCAGATGGGTATCCAGGACATCGCCAGAGGTCAGCGAGGGGTTGCCCGAGGTCAGGAAAACCCGCGATGGCACATCTATTCGTGGCACCCGGAATGCGTTGATGGCCAGATCAAAAACCAAAGACACCGCATCGATCCGTTGATCGTTGGTCGCGCCGGGTTTCGTCAGATCAGCCTGCATCCGGGGCAGAGCGCGCTTGGCCTTGATGCCATGTTTCAGGGCCCGGAACTGATACCTCCACCGTTTGTAGGTGCGAAAAAACAGCGGCTGCAAGGCCGGTTCCGCGCCAACCATCTTGTAAGGCGGGTCGAGCACCACAAGGCCATCGATCCTTTCCTGTCCCAGTTGACGCGCGATTTCCAGCGTCAAGGCACAGCCCGCCGAAAAGCCGCACAGGACAAGCCGTTTGCCTTCAATCGCGGTGCCTATCGAGGCCAGCGCTTCGGCCCCGAGCTGTTGCAAGGATTTGCCGAAGGGGATGGTCTTCCCGGGCAGGCGTGGGCTGGGCAGCAAAGCCACCATATGATCCGGGCCCAGACCGTGAACAACGTTTCGATAAAATTGCATTGGACAATGCACGAGGATAACGGCAGTTCCCGCCCCGGATTTGTTGGCAATCTGTATCGTCTTGTCGTCCGATTGCCCGAACGGCGCCTCCCGCAGCGATTTGACTCGTCTGGCGAGCTCCGCCACCGTCGGATGGCTGAAGATGTCGGTCGGCTCAAACAGAATGCCGCGGTTTTTCGCCTTGGCATAAACGGTCAGTGTCATCAGGCTGTCACCACCGATATCAAAGAAATTCGCATCGCGCGACGGGCAGGGGGCTTTAAGAATGTCGGAAAAAAGATCGGCAATCCGGCGTTCCAGCTTACCTTGCGGCGCGTCGCCGGGGCGCGCGTTCGCCCTGTGTGCGATGGTTCCAACAAGGGCGTGTTCGTCGATCTTGCCGTTGGGAAGCAGGGGGAAAACCTCGACCGTTTCGACCGCTGAGGGGTGAAAGGGTGCAGGAAGGCGTCTTTGAATGTGGCGCATGATCCTGGCGCAAAGTTCCGGGGCCGGGGTGCTTTCCAAAGCAAGCAGAATTGACCGCTTTCCGTCATTTTCGGCCAACAGGGCGGCGACACGCACATCGCCAGCGACATCGCGGGCCGTGGTTTCGATTTCGCTCAGCTCAACGCGATGGCCGCGGATTTTGACCTGTTTGTCCTTGCGTCCGAGAAAGGTGATGCACCCCGACGCGTCTGCGACGCCCAGATCTCCGGTTTTGTACGCCCGTAGCCCAGATTGGCCGAGCTCGTAAAACCGGTCTGCCGTTTGCACCGGATCACCCAGATACCCCTTGGCAACCGTGGGTCCGGCAACGACAATCTCGCCAATAGTTCCGGGTGGCACGACACACCCGTCCTGATCCGCGATGCCGACCCATGTGCCCGGAATGGCCGTCCCAATGGGAACCGTGTCGGAGCCTGAAAAACCCGTTGCATCATACGCAGTGCACCAGACCGTGCCCTCGGTCGGGCCATATTCGTTGACCAGTCGGCACTGGGGCAGGGCGGCGGCGTGTTTTGCGATCAGACCGGCCCCCAATGCCTCACCCGCTGCGATGAGCATTTTCAAGCTTTGAAGATCCCGCCCCGGAATGACGGTCAAAAGCGCATCGGCAAGCGAGGGCAGGCACAGCGTATGCGTGATCTGTTGCTGCGCAATCAACTGGCCCAGGTCTGACGGGTTCTGCTCGGCATGGCGCGGCGCAATGACCAGATGGCCTCCGGTTGCCAATGTCCAATAGATGCCCGCCACCGAGCTGTCGAAGGCAAGTGAAGACAGCAGCAGATATGCGTCGGGCGGATCGCCATGCACCACGTCGCGCGCCGCGGTACTGGCCGCAAGGCCAGCATGGGTGATCTGGACCCCTTTGGGGCGGTTCTGAGAACCTGACGTGAACATCACATAAGCCAATTCCCCCGGCGCGATCTCATCTGCCGAAATTGCGCTGGCGGGTTTGTCCAGCAGGATTTCATGGACCGAAAGGCCGGAAAACTGCGGCAAAACCAGCGAGGTTGTTACAAAGAACCTTGGGTTCACAGTTTCGAATACCTGTTGCAGGCGATGTTCGGGATAATCCAGATCCAGCGGTACATATGCCGCACCCGACATCATGACGCCC
This sequence comes from Ruegeria sp. H6, assembly GCF_056532975.1. Lineage (NCBI taxonomy): Bacteria > Pseudomonadati > Pseudomonadota > Alphaproteobacteria > Rhodobacterales > Roseobacteraceae > Ruegeria > Ruegeria sp. H6. The sequence goes on along the minus strand of NZ_JBQFOA010000002.1, from coordinate 583,098 downwards.
AGAAAGGCGGCGATGGCGTCAGTGCCCCGGGGCACGGCCACTGGCACAATATCCGTTGCGGACACCCCCGCGCTTTGCAGCGCCCAGGCAATCTGGCGTGCGCGTTCTGAAAGCTGGGCATAGGTCAGGGTTGTTTGGCCGTCGGAAACGGCTGCCATGTCCGGTGATGTGGCAGCTTGGGCCAGAAAGCGGGAAACGACGTTTTCTGCGTCATTCAGCGGCGCTATTTTGAGGTCAGCGTTTCGCGTCTGATAGACTTGCCGGACCTGTATCAGCGGGTCTGTGGTGACGACATTCAGTACGTGTCGGTAATCGGCCAGATAAGCCATCGCACATTCAGGTGACACACGTTCGGGGTCGAACTGAATTTCGGCCTTGAACTGCGCATTCGGCGTAACCAGCAGGCAAATCGGGTAATTGCTGTATTGCGAGGTCTGCAATTCAGTCAGCTGGATTTCCCCGAAATCCGAAGCCGTTTTGGCAATCCCTTCGTTCACGAACATCGTGTCAAACAGGGGTGAGCCGCCGGGGAATGGCGCGCAGCTTTGAACCTCGGCCAGGGCTGCGTGCTCATGTTTTCGGCGCGTGACTTCCGCGCCAGCCATATCCTGTACAAGTGCGGCCATCGATTGCGAAGGATCAACCTGAACCCGGACGGGCACCGTATTGACGAATGCACCAACCGCATCTGCGATGCCCGGAATTTCCGGCGGACGGCCGGCGGTTGTTGTGCCAAAGACCACGTCGTCAATCTGAAGGATGCGCCGCAGAACAATCGCCCAGGAGGCTGACAGGATCGTGTTGGGCGTCACCTTCAGATCAGCGGCCAGCTTTTGCACCCGGGCCAGCAGATCCGCGCCCAGAAATTCGTACTGCGAACGCTGGGGCTCGCTGTTTTCAGGCTTTCCCGGATCAGGCAGCAGGCTGGGCTCTGCCAAAGAGTCAAGCTGATCTGTCCAATAGGTTCGGTCCGTCAGGTTTTTCTGCTGTTTGAGCCATAGAAGATAGTTTTTGAACTCGGCCTCGGGCGTGATAGGCGCGGTCGGAGAGGCATATCGCGCAAATATCTGGCGAAATGAAACCTCGGTAGACCAGCCGTCGCTGATCAAATGGTGCACTGTCCAGATCAGATGCCAGCGAGTCTCGGACGCCTTGATCAGGGTGGCCGCCATCAGCGGCGGCGCCTTCAAATCAAACTGGCGCGCCTGTTCTTTTTGCGCAAGGTCTTGAATACGATCTTCAAGATCGGGCACATCGCTGTAATCCAGGAATGTCCAGGGCAGATCGACCTGTTCGCGGATCACCTGAACGGGCTGTTTGACCCCCTCCCAGACAAAGCCAGCACGCAGTGCCCCATGGGTATCGACCAGCGCCTGCATCGCGCCGCGTAACCGATCGGGATCAAGAGGGCCATTGAGAACGCAGGTGATAACGGCAACGTATTGCCCCGGGCGCGTAGCCTCGCCTGCCACATGATACAACATCCCCCGTTGGGTAGAGGTCAGCGGCAGGATATCGGCGACGCCCTTTGGATATCCCATGTCAGTCGAGCGCCTGCGAGATATGCGCCAGATCATCCTCATCCAGTTCGATCAAAGGCGCGTCGTCATGATCGTCCACCGGCGTGGCTGGCAGGTCTTCGGCAAACGCAGCCAGCGCGTGCAAACTCCGATGTTCAAACAGGGCGGTTGCGGGCAAAGGCACGCCTTGTTCGTTGGCCCTGATGGCAATGTCGATGGCGGCCAGGCTGTCGACCCCCAGATCGAAGAAGTCCTGCTGAGTTCCGACCTGCGGAAGTTTCAAAACAGCACACAGGATGTCTGCAAGCTGACGCTCCATCACAGTTTCCGGCGGGGTGAGGCCCGCCTGAACAGGCACCTTGCGGCGCATATCCGGCAGGCGCGCTGTGTCGACCTTGCCGTTGGGCGTCAGCGGCATCTCGTCAAGAATGGCCACGCGGTCCGGCTGCATCTCACGCGGCAAATGCGCGGCAAGTGCGGACCAAATTTGCCGTTCGTCAGGGCCGCGGCCCGAGACAAAGACGGTCAGCAGCGGTGGTCGGTCCAAGGGTTCATCAAAGCCGATTTCATCCAGCATTTCTTCGACCCGCTGCGTATCTATCTGGTCGTTCAACTCATCCACGGCTTGTGCGCGGGTCTTGTGGCCCATGCGGACGTCCCAGGAATAGGGCAGGGCGTAATTGTGAAAGCCTTCGCGCTTTTTGTGAAAATAGATCCCGGCATCGTTGATCAGGCAGTTGGTCGAACGCCCGGTGTCTGAAGGCCGAACCCAAGCGGTTTGCGTATCCAGAAACGCATAGATTTCGGACACGGGGACGTCGACATAGCGATAGATGTCCAAAACCGCGACTTGTTCCAGAAACCGTCCGTCTTTCAGATCGTTGGTCTGCAGCAGTCGCGACAGCGCATCATCCTCGGCGTGATAGGCCTTGCGCGCCTGCATCACCATCTCGTCCAACTGCGCGCATGTTGGCGCGCCATTGCGGAACAGATCGGGGGTCAGGCGGGTCTCAAAGAACTGCCCTCGGGACAAGCCGGTGACGATCATCGGTACGCCCTCGGCCAGCGCGGTGCGGAAGGCCAGCGTGTAAAGCGCCTTGAAACAGCCCTGACAGACATTGGAATGCGCCTTCAGGCTGTCGACAAAGATCTGGTTCATCTTGTCCGTGCTCAGATAGCGATGCGCCCAGCCCAGATCGTGTGTGACCCGTTCGATATTCGCCTTTGCGCCGTCCGAGATATAGCCGTTATCCAAAGTCACCGCCAAAACCCGCGACGTGTATTCCGCCAACCGATAGGCGGCATAGGTGCTGTCCTTGCCACCGCTCAGCATCATGATGGCGTCATAGGGCCCGGTGCTGGCTTGTTTTGCCTTTTGGATCTGATCGGCCAGTTCGGGTTCCGGTCTGAAATAGGCCTGAGCCCGGTCTTTGTAGCTGCCGAATTCGGAACAGATGTTGCACAGGCCAGGCTCGGCAAAGCTTATGCCTGCAACCTCATCCGTGATGCCGCACATGCGACAGCTTTGCGGTGACGTTGGCGGCGAGGTTTGCGGGCCATAGCCGATGTGAACCGCGTCGACATTGGGCAATTGCCGCAAGACGCGATCAATCTCGGCCAGCTCCAGACGGACACCGCCCAGCTTGATCTGCTCATCGGCGCGGCCAAGATAGGCGATGGACCCATCCCGGCCAAACCGCCCCAGATCCCCGGTGCGGTAGAGCTTGTTGCCGTCCGCGTCGGTGACGAATGACAGTGCGGTTGCCTCGTCGGCATTCAGATACCCCTGCGCCAGACGCCCGCCGATGACAATTTCTCCCTGCACTCCAATCGGTGAGACATTCAACGCATCGTCGCGCACGCTGATCGAAACACCTGCCGCAGGCCGTCCGATCTGTACCGAAGGTGTCAGATCGGTTGTGGCGTCAAATTCATGATGCATGGCGCCGACGACCGCTTCGGTAGGCCCATATTCGTTGATGATGCGGAGCGTTGGTGACAGATGCTCAAGCGCGGACAGGCAGGTCTGACGCGTAAGGTTTTCGCCGCCCAGTACCAGCGTGTTGATCCGCCGAACCGACTGACCCTGTTTGCAGGCCAGCGACAGGTGGGACGGGGTCAGCTTGACCACATCCACCGCGTCCTCGTCAAACACATCCAGAACCGCAAGATCAGGGTCCGAGCGTTCGGGGTAAATCCGGATCACCCCGCCGCTGACAAGCGGAACGAACAAAGACGTTAACGTCAAATCGAAAGAAATTGACGAAAACAGGGGATAAACTGCGGGTTTCCTCCCGGAAAACGCCTCAGCCGCCCAGTGTATGTATCGCGAGAGCCCGTGATGGCTGACCTCAACCCCTTTGGGCCGCCCTGTCGATCCCGACGTGAACAGCACATATGCCGTGTCCTGAGCCGAGGTTTTCGCAACGGCTGGTGCTGCAACTGCATCACTGGACGGTACAGTCAGCGTCCTGCAGAGATAGCTATCTGTTACGTCTGTGGCGACGTACATCGCGGCGGCTTGGCAACCTTCCAATATCTGCCGCAAACGTGTGTCGGGGATGTTCGAGGCGATGGGAACAATGCTGCAGCCCGCCTTGAGAATGCCCAGAACAGCCAGAACCAGATCGAAGGATCGGGGCATGTGGACGGCAACGCAGGATCCGACGGGAACACCGGCCTGTTGCAATTGATGCGCGATCTGGTCAGACCGCCGATCCACCTGCTGATATGTCATCTGAGCGTCGCCAGAGGACAGAGCCACTGTGTCAGGGGATGTGTCGACATGCACCGCGAAAGCATCCAGAACGGTCAAGGGGATGTCGGTTGGTTCGGGCGGGCCAAAAGCAATGGCCCGGTCTTCCGTATTAACAGCAAGGTCCACTGCCGCTATGGGGGTGTCTGGTGCGCATAGCAGCGCGGTCAATACTTGCTGAAAGTGCCCAACCAGATGGTCCGCAGCGACTGCCGACAGCACCTCATCCTGCACGTCCATGAACAGTTTGGCCTGACCTGAACCGTCAAAATCTGTGACATGCAGTCGAATGGCGTGCGCCGCATCATGGGCGCCGCTGTGCAACCATTCAGCCCGCGCCGGGTGGCCGGCGAAGGGGCCAAAGCGGGCCTGGATATTATTCAGAACCGCGCTGACACTGCCGGTATCGGCGTTTGCAATTGCCCCGGGGCGCGCCTGTTTCAGGAAGTTGCCCAAACCGGTTTTGACTTTGCCATGCAGGTCCAAAAGCGTATCAGACGGATCCAGATCAAGCGGAAACGGCAAGACTTCGACAAACAAGCCAAGGGCCTGTCGATCATCCGGTGTCATCCGATTGTGCGAGGGAACACCGACCGTGATCCGCTCATCCCCGGTCACCCGATGAAGATAGGCAAAATATGCCGTAAGATAGAGCGCAAGGCGCGAAAGCTCGGGCGTAAAAAGGCGAAATTCGGGCCGGGCGATTGCGGCCTCGACGGCCTCGGATGCCGTTGCCGCGCCCGGGACGGCGAGTCGTCGAGAATGACCGCTGCGTTTTGCAGCGCTGCGATAGGGCGGTGAGGAGGGGGCCGAATGCCCGACCGGTGTTTCGCTGTCTTCGCGGGCCTGAAACGGCGAGCTTTCGAAATAGTTGAAAGCCGGGGGCGTGGGGTCGCTGCGTCCAGAAACCTCAGCGGCGTATCTTTGCGAGACCTGATTGAAAAGCACCGAACCGGATTGCGCATCGCAGACAATATGATGCTGACACAGCAGCCAGACCCAATGTGCGGGCCCAAGATGCACAAGGACGCATCGTATTGTGCCCTGCCCAAGATCAAACGGGGTCTGAACCCATTCGGGAAGGTGATCGCATAGCGCGGCTTCCGGGTCAGGGGTCGCACTAAAATCCCAGACCTTGCACAGATCGGTTGGGATATCGCCCGCAAGCTGAAAAGTCGAATTGCCGTCTGATTGAAACACTGTTCTCAGAATTTCATTCTGTTCCAGCGTCTGGGTCAGGGCGGCCCGGAACGCGTCAGGCTGCACGTCAAAAAACAGATCGAACCGCCATGCCATGTTATAAAGGGGCAGGTCGGGGTGCATCTGGTGCCCCCGCAAGAACCGTTTCTGGCTTTCTGTCAGCGCGCGTTTCATGGCCCCTTGGTCACTCCGCTGCGCTCTGACGCATGTCGACGTAGCTGGCGATGGTCTCAATGGTGCCGAAGTTTTCCAGCGTGACGTCCTCGAACGGGATATCGATGCTGAACTGCTGTTCCAGAAACGCGACAAGGGACATGACCCCAAGCGAGTCGATCATCCCGCTGAGCAGCAACTCATCCTGATTTGACACGATTTTGCCGCCCAGCAGGCTGTCCTGAATATAGCTGCGCAGGGTGCTGTGCGTCGTCTTAGGCTGCATGTCGTGCATTCGCTTTTTCCATGAGTTTGCTGCGGTCGATCTTGCCCGTTGATGTGCGCGGCAGGGCTTCGACCCAATCGATACGTTGCGGGATGGCATACCGGGGCAGCTTGGCCTCCAACTCGCGGCGGACCTGATCCGGATCGGCCGCAGTGGCCCCCGAGACAAAGGCGTGCAGCTCTTGCTTGGCCAGAACAACGACCGCCTCGCTGATTTCTGGCAGGGTGACCAGAGCCAGTTCAACCTCATCCAGTTCGATACGAAACCCGCGCAGCTTGATCTGGCGATCCTCGCGTCCGATCAGCAAGAATTGCCCCTTTGCATCGCGCCGGACAATGTCGCCGGTGCGATAGAACCTCTGGCGTACACCGTCGGCATCCGGCAGGAAACAAAACGCAGCCTTGGTCTGAGTGGGGTCGCGCCAGTACCCCTGCATGATCTGATCCGAGGCGATCAACAGCTCTCCGACCTCAGCCTCGGTGGGGTCGTCGCCAATGCGGGCCTGAACGCCTGGGGCGGCAAGACCGATGGGCAGGGCACTGACCCCATCCAGATCGTCGTGCGTGAAAAAGGCGGTTGTGCAGTGATTGGTTTCTGTCGGTCCATAAGCGTTGATGAAACGGGCGTTCGGCACATGCTTGGCAAAGGATTTGAGCGAAGGCGGCGGCATTTTTTCACCGGCAAACATGACAATGCGCAGCGCGCTGAGATCTCTGGCCTCCAACGCCCCACGTTCGACCAGTCGGATCAGGGCATAGGGAACCGAGTACCAGACACTGATCCGTTGCGCCTCGGTTAGGGTCGCCAGGCTTGCTGGCAGCTTGCTGTGCATTTCAGGAATGATGACAAGGCTGGCCCCGGCGATGGCGGTGCTGAAAATGTCGAAAATCGACATATCGAAATGGGTGGGCGTGTGGTGGCTGACGCGGTCGTCAGGGCGCAGCGCGCATAGGTTGGCGGCCATCTTGGCATAAGCCAACCCGCTGCGATGCGTATGAACGATGCCTTTTGGTGTTCCGGTCGTTCCGGAGGTCATCAGTATATAGGCCGGATCATTGGGCGATCTTTGGTTCTGACGCACGGACAATTGTTCCAGGTTTGCTGCATCGCTGAACGGCTGATCGAGGTTCAGGATGCACGCCGGACCCAGTACTTGATCAAAGGCCTGAACCCGCGCCTCATCCACAATGGCGAGCGCAGGTTCGATGACCTCTACCTGCAGCGCCAACCGATCCGGCGGCGCTGCCGGATCCATCGGGACATAGACGGCCCCGACCTGCAGGATGGCGTAGATCGCAGCAATTGCTCTCGGAGATTTTGCCGCACAGATCAAAACACGATCCCCGTGCAGCACACCGCGTTTCAGCAAGTGGCGGGCAATCTCGTCTGCCCGGGTGTTCAGCTCCTGGTAGTTCGTTAACTCGCCCAACAGATTGATCGCAGGGGCCTGTGGCGTAGCCTTTGCATGCTGGGCCAGAGCATCGTCAAGAAAAACGGCAGGCCCCATCAATTCGCCCCTCCGGCAAGAACCGCAAATGGGCCCATTGTACGTTCGACGAACCAGATAGAGGCGAAGGCGATCAGCAGGGCAGAGGCCGCTTGCAACGCGACAACCCTGTACAGCGTCAAGCTACGCAGGGCGAAAAGCAATGGGAACAGCACCATCACAACAACCAGTTGCCCGATCTCAATGCCCAGATTGAAGGTCAACACGCCCATGGCCTTACGGGTTGCGTCCATGCCCAAAGGCTCCAGAATGGTTGCAAAGCCAAACCCGTGGAACAGGCCGAAGACAAAGACCACCTTCCAAGATTGCGCGTGAAAGCGGGGCATCAGGTTCCCGATAGCGACAACGATGATCGACAAAGCGATCACTGCCTCGACCAGAGGCACCGGCAGAGTGACTACCCCAAACGTAGCCAGGCAAAGCGCGATTGTGTTGGCAATGGTGAACACGGTCACGATCCTGATGGCGCCGCGCAGGCTGCTGCCGAGGCTGTCCGACGGCATCCAACGTTCGTTTTCAACGCGCATGACGGCACCCAGTAACAAGGTGATCAGAAACAGCATGTGATCCATGCCCTTCCAGATGTGCCAGATGCCAAGCTCAAGAAATGCCCGTGCGATATCTTTGGTCGGCTCATCGTTCAGATACAGGCTTTGAACACCGTCACCGGGAGAGAAGATCAGCGAGATATAAGCCTCGTTCTCGTCCATTCCGTTGCGCGTGTTGCTGCCGATCAGACCAAAGCCGCGGTGCCCCGGATCGACCGAGGAAAACAGGACGTCATAGGACATGTTGATGGTGGTCGGGGTCTGCTGAAGGCCCTGAACGTCGAAATGAAACTGCGCAAACCGGCCGACTTTGGTTTTGAAAAAGGTCAAATCGTTGAATTCGATCGGCAGAGGCTGACCTTCGAAGGACAGACGCAACCGGTCTTTGAAAAAGTCATGAAACGCGCTTTTGGCCCGCCGGACCTCTTTCCGCGTCAATGGTGTTTCAATCTCGGCGGCCTGTTGTTGAATGCGGGTCAGGTCGGTCAGGGTGATTTCGATCCGTCCGCTCAGGCTGTCTTCGGTGACATCGAAATAGACATAGCTTTCGTTGAAGCTGTGAGCATGGACCGCTGCGCTCAAAGTCAACGCAACGATCAGCACCAGCCCGGCGTAAAGACGGCGGATTTTGGTCCAACCCGTCATGGCCGCACCTTATTGTTGGGCTGGCTCAACTGCCCCAACTCCATCTTTGCGATGATCTGGCGCTGAATGTCAGAGGTGCCCGAATAAATCACGCCCCCCACCGCGTCATTGAGATCTGCCTGTGCTGCTGATCCGGCCAGGTACCCGATCCCGCCGAAATTGCGCATCGCGTCCATGCTGGAATTCAGAAAACACTCGGAAATATGCAGGTTCACCATCGCCGCAAACTGGGTCAGGGGTTGGCCCTGGTCATGCAGATCTGCCGCGGCAGACAACATCAGTCGGCAGGTTTCCAACCGAACGCGCATATCGGCCAACCGGTTTGAGACGGATTGAAAATCGGCAACGCGCTGCCCGAAAACGGACCGGGTGGAGGTATATTCAGCGCATTCGGACAGTTGCCGGTCCATCGCGCCAACCTGGCAGGTCAGGATAAAGCATCGTTCCCAATCCAGGGCGGCCTGAATGATTGCGGCGCCTGCGCCCTCGGGCCCGATCCTGCGGGTTTCTGGCACACGGCAGTCCTTGAACGACAACGGTCCCATCGGGATCGCGTTCAGCCCCATTTTGATCTGCCGCGCACCGCGATGAAATCCGGGATCATCGGCTTCGACCAGAAAGGCGGAAAGCCCCCACTTGCCCTTGTCGGGCGTGGTGCTGGCAAAGACGATGGCCAGGTCGCAATCCGGCCCCATGCCAACAAAAGCTTTATGCCCGTTGATCACGTAACCATCACCATCGCGCACCGCCTGCGTTTCACAACTCAGCGCGTCTGAGCCCGAATTTGCTTCGGTCAGTGCAAACGCACCCAAGGACTTGCCCGCGATGAGGTCCGGCAGATAGGCGCGCTTCTGATCGCCGTTGCCGAAGGTTTCCAAAAGCTGCTGGATCGTCCAGATCTGCGAGGTGAGGCCAAGCGCCAAACCGCTGTCGCTGCACCCTTTCCCGAAACCCAACATGGTCTGGACAAATTCAGTTGTTGTCTTTTGTTGCCCACCGAACTCGTCCGAAGCGATCAGGGCCAGCAGACCCGCATCCGCGCAAGCCCGCCAGACATGGCGGAAGGTTTCCGGCGTCACAGCCGGAAGGGATTGCGCAAAGACCTCGGCTTCGGCAGCGCTGTTTGGATGTGTCGTTTGTCCCGGAGTAGTCACGTCACTGGTCTGATTTTGCTATTTCTTCTGCTACGCGCCAGAAACGGTTTTGGATCAAAATTGAGCAGTCAGACCGGACGAATTCCGGGTTCAGGTGGTTTTGCGGATAAAACGCGCCAAAAAAGCGCCAATGTCGCTTGTTTCACGTTCTGTCAGGCATTTTTGCCGGATTCTTTGGCAATTCGCAGCGGTATCGTCGTTGTGCAGCAGGTTTTCCATGTCGGCCTCGATCTTCGAGACCGGATCAGAAACGCGACCTGCGCGGCCGATGCCGTGAAACAGCGCCCGTGCGGCGCTGCCTTTCTGATCGTTGACATGGGGAAAGATCAGCATGGGTGTCGCCGCCAGGGCGGCCTCAACCAGACTGCCGGTGCCGCCATGCAATATCGCAAGATCAGCGTGTTCCAGCACCTCTTGTTGCGGGGCCCAACGCACAACTGTCACGTTCGACGGCAGGTCTTGCAGGGCGTCATTGTCCCAGTGATCGCCAGCGGCACAAAGAAATCGCCATTCCGGATGGCGCGCGGCAATCTTCCAAAATCGGGTCAGTAATTTCGAATTTGGCGCCATCATCGATCCGAAACCGAGGAAAATCCGCTTGGTTCCGTCAATTTCCGCACAAAAATCGCGAATTTTATCGGACTCTTCTGCAATTTTTGGACGCGATTGCAAATCCATCGGCCCGAGATAGAACATGTCCTGATAGGGTTTGGTTGGCAGATCCAGCGTTTTTGGCAATAGCAGAGCGGTTGGGATCTTGTAGGTCCAGGGCATTTGCCAACATGCAACCCGGCGCAGCACCTTAAGCGGGACACCGCGCCGTCGCGCAAGCTCGGCCAGCGCGGTCGGGTGATCGGCCCCCTGATCTTTCCGGGCGTTTTGCCGGATCTTGATGACCTTGCGCATGATGTAATAAAGCCAGGTTACCGAGATCGACAATCTGGAACCTCGTAGACCGTGACCCGGATAGGCGCGCTTGTGCAGCGGTGGCGCCTGCGGTCCCGGGGGCGAGAGATACATGCTTGTGTATTGCACCACTGGCACGCCTAACGACAAGGCTACGATGATATGTGCGTGCATCTCGCAATCAATCAGCAAGATGTCGGGAGCGCAGCGTTTGATCTGATCGGGCAGCTTATCAACCTTGAGGGCCGAAACGGCTGCATCCAATCTGGCCTGCTTTTCCTGCGCGTTCGTGATCCTTTTCCCGGGTGGTGGCAATAGCGGTGCAAATGTGTGGACCTTGGGTCGCGGGATTTTGTGATGCTCAAAACCGGCAAAGTCCAAAAGCTTGGCGGAGGAGGCCGGTGCAAAGAACACCACCTCATATCCAGCCTCTCGCGCACGCGTCGCAAGCTCAATGGCGCTGGACAGCGGGCTGAATATGCCCGTTGCCAGAATGGCCACACGTTTCGTCATGCGCGACCCGCATGGGATGGGCGGCCTGAAACAAGACGCATATCTGCCTTCTAGGTTGCTTTGCCAAAAGACCACCTAACCCGAAGCAATTCTGCGTCAATCAGATCCTGCGAAAGCCCCTATTGTATGCGTTCGGGTAACCGTTTGGCCGGGGGCGTGTTGCGGCTGCGCTCGCTGCGGATGATGCCGTCAATGACGGTCATCCCCACGCCCGGCAAATTGCCCTGTTGCACGCTTTCCAGCATTGTCTTGCCCGGCGCATGCTGCGCCTGATCCAAAAGGACAAAATCTGCGCACAGGCCTTCCTCGATCAACCCGGTATCCAGATTTCGCTGCCGTGCGGTGTTGCCATTGCCAAAGCAAAAGGCGATTTCCGCAGGGACATTGCCAAAGGCCGAAAGCATCGCGATCATCCGCAGAATGCCCAGCGGCTGCACGCCCGAACCCGCAGGACCATCGGTTCCCAGGATGACCTGATCCAGCTTGTTCAACTCGCGCGCGGTGTTGATCGTCAGCACCGCGGCCCGTTCGTTTCCATTGTGGACGATTTCAAAGGCAGACTGACAGCTTTCGCAGAGGCAGACGATCTGATCATCGGGCAGGGCCGAGTGCCCCCCGTTGATGTGGCCGATCACGTCGGTGCCGGTCTCCATCACCATATCCGCGTCAATCAAACCGGAACCGGGGATAGATGGACCGCCGGTATGGATCGTGCTTTGCATGCCGTATTTGCGCGCCCATTGCACCATTTGATGCGCGGTCTTGCCGTCCTTGACCGTGCCCAGGCCGACTTCGCCCAACAGCTTGACGCCCGCGTCGGCCATGTCCTTGAAGTCTTCTTCGACCATGCCATGCTCGATCACCGGCGCGCCGGCATGCACTTTCATGCCCGAGGGGCGAAAGTTCTCGTACCACCGCTGCGACGCGATCGCCATCGCCTTCAGGCCCACCACGTCCTTGGGCCGCCCGGGCATGTGGACCTCGCCCGCCGAAATCAGGGTCGTGACCCCACCGTGCAGCGTTGAATCGATCCAGTGCAGCTGCTGCTGCCTTGGAGTATAGTCGCCGACCACCGGGTGGACATGGCTGTCGATCAGGCCTGGGGCCAAAGTCACGCCATGGGCATCGACAATTGTCGTGGCAACCTCGCAATCCAGATCAGCCTCTTTGCCCCAGGCGGTGATCTTGCCATCGACAGCGACCATGCAATCGCCGTCAAAAAGCGGGTCTTCCATCTTGCCGGACAGAATCTGCCCGATGTTCTTGATGACAAGCTTTTCCATGGTCGCACCCTCCCGCTTATTTATTAGCATACAAACATGTTTTTCGGTTCCGTCAAGTCGCAGGCCCTATGGGTTGGCTATGCACCCCAAGGCGACATGCGACGGTCAGACGCCCAGGTATTTCTTCAATTTCGCCGCATCGGCCTGCAAATCCGAGGCCAGAACAGTCTCGCGATCCTGGCCGTTTTCGATGAATGTGACCTTGTCCGCGATAGACAAAACCGCGTCCACGCGTTGTTCCACAAGTATGATAGCATAGCCCTCGGCCTTCATCTTCACCACGACCTGACGGATCAGTTCGATCATAGAAGGTTGCAACCCTTCGGTCGGCTCGTCCAGCAGCAGCACCTTGGGCCGTAGACACAGCGCGCGTGCCGTGGCCAGCATCTGCTGCTCGCCGCCCGACAGCGTTCCGGCTACTTGATCTAGACGCTCGCGCAAACGGGGGAACAGCTCCAGCACCCATTCGCGGGTGTCGCGGCCTTCGTTTCGGGTCATCAGACCTATTTCGATGTTTTCGGCCACGGTCAGTTCACTGAACAGGCGCCGACCTTGCGGAATGTACCCGACGCCGCGTTTGGGGACGAGATGCGCAGGCAATCCGTTCAGGTGTTCACCGTCCAGAATGACCTCACCCTGTGAAAGCGGCAGTTGGCCCATGATCGCTTTCAGCAATGTCGACTTTCCGGCACCGTTGCGTCCCATGAGGCAATGGATTTCACCCGGCTGGACCGAGACGGAAACCCCGAGCAGGACCTTGACCTGCCCATAACCGGTGTGGATATCGCGGATTTCAAGCATTCGGGGTTGTCCCCAGATAGGCGGCTTGCACCGCAGCGTTTTCGTGAATCTCCTGCGGCGTACCCGACGCCAGCAACCGGCCCTGATCCAGCACAGCAACATGATCCGCGGTTTCCGAAACAACCCGCATATTGTGTTCGATAAGAAGGATGGTCGCGTCACCCGCGAGCGATTTCATCAGTACGATGAATTCATCCACCTCCGCTTCGGACAGGCCCTGGGTGGGTTCGTCCAGGATGAACACTTTCGGATCCTGCGCCAGGCCCATGGCGATCTCAAGAACACGCTGATGCCCATAGCTGAGGTCGCTTGCGGTTTGATCCGCCCGGTCCATCAACCCTATCTTCTGCAACACCGCGTCGGTCTTGGCCATATGCGCGGCCTTGTCGCCAGCCAGATGCAAACCCGCCGCCAGAGACACGTTGTCATAGACCGAAAGCCCCGGAAAAATCGACGTGATCTGAAAGGTATAGGCGATACCCAGCTGGATGCGCTTATGCGCGGGCAGGCGGCTGATATCGCGCCCTTCGAAACTGACGGTGCCACGGGTTGGCAGGGTGCGCCCGCTGACCATGCCGATAAAGGTCGATTTCCCAGCCCCGTTCGGGCCGATCAGGGCGGTGATTTGGCTTTTGGGCAATTGGAAATCGATATCCACATTGGCCTCGATGCCGCCGTAGATCTTTGTCAGCCCCTTGGTTTCCAGAACGTTCACGGCAGCCATGGCGCGGCCCTCTTGCGGAGTGTTCCTGCCAGGCCTTGCGGCGCAAACAGTGTCAGCAGCACAAGCGCGACACCGGCGATCAGCATATAGGCGTTCGTGTAGCCGCTGGAGATATCGATGAGGTAGAACATAAAGATCACGCCGATCAACGGTCCGATTGTCGTGCCCGCACCACCCAACAGCACCCAAAGCAGGGGAAAGATGGAATATTGCACGGTGGCGAAATTGGCCCCGACATAGCCGAAAAGCAGTGCATAAGCCGCACCCGCGATGCCCGAAAAGACACCCGAGACGACCAGCGCTGTCAGTTTGAGCCGCCCAACGTCATAGCCCAGCATTTGGGCCCGTTCCTCGTTTTCGCGGATGGCGACGAGGCGTTTGCCAAAGGGGCTTTGGATCAGCCGGGCCATCGCCAGAAAACAGATCGCAAACAACGCGAAGGCGGTGAAATAGCGTGCGCTCTCAGACGTCAGGTCTATGCCCGCCAGGGTGCGTTGGGCTTGCTGAACAACAAAGCCCTCGTCCCCGCGGGTGTATTCGCCGAAATAGAGGATGACCAGATAGACCGTCTGCGCAAACATCAGCGTCACGATCATGAACGCGACCCCGATGGTGCGCAGCGCCAGATAGCCGACCAAAACCGCCAGCAGCGCGGCGGCGGCGATGCCAATCAGGAAGGCCGGGGCAACGGAAAGCCCCGCAAGCTTGACGCTTAGTCCAAAGCCGTACATGCCCGCGGCAAAGAACATCGCATGCCCAAGGCTCAGCAACCCGGTGTAGCCGAACAGCAGGTTGAACCCCATGGCGTAAATCGCCAGCACCATGATCCGCGAAAAGGCCCCGACATGATAGGCGGGCAGCATGAAGAACAGTACCATCAGCACCAGCAACGTGCCCAGATGAAGCGCCGAGATCTTTGTACTTGTATTCATGCCGGTGCCCGCCCCAACAGACCTTGCGGTCGGAAAACCAGCACCATGGCCACCAGAAACGTCGCAATGATTTTGGCCAGGGTCGGTGAGAAAAAGACCGAGATGATGCCGTCACTCATACCGATCAGCAAGGCGGCCACCACGGTTCCGGGCAGGCTGCCGAGGCCACCGATGATCACCACGATAAAGGCCAGCAGCAACGGATCTCCGCCCATCAGGTAATGGGCCTGCTGAATGGGCACCACCAGCACCGCACCCAGCGCCGCCAGCGCGGCCCCGAGCCCGAACACCCAGGAATAGACCTTGCCCACGGGCACGCCAAAGGCCTGCGCCATGTCGCTGTCTTGTTGCGTTGCGCGCATGATCAGGCCGATTCTTGTGCGCGTCAGTACCAGCCACAACACGACCAGAACAACTGCTGCAGCAAAGATGACAAACAGCTTGTAAGTGGTGATGCTGAGACCCCAGGGCCAGATCAGCGCAAACCCGTTTTCACCGAATTCGAACCAGGGCAGGGCCAAACGGGTGTTAAACGGAGGCACCACGGGCCGCGCCTCGGGGCCATAAAGCATCAGCGTGGATTGCTGGATGATGTATAGCAGGCCAATTGTGGCCACGATCGTGCGGTCCACATCGTAGTCAAGCCGTTTCAGGATCAGCCGGTCAGCCCCTGCGGCGATGCAGCCCACAAGAACCGGCACGATCAGGATTGCGGTGATGAACCCCCAGGCCGGGTGCCCGCCCAAAGATGTCGTCACTGCCCAGGCGAAGACCGCGCCAAGCATGAAGAACTCGCCATGCGCGACATTGACGACGCGCATGACCCCAAAGACAATGCTTAGGCCCATGGCCGTCAGCACAAGAATAGCCGAGATGACCGCCCCTTCGAGCGAGGCGAGCATCAAGTGAGGCCCAAACTCCATGGATATTCTCGTCCGGTTACTGGATCAGGATCAGATCAGAGCGGCTGTGTCGTGTAGTCGACTTCATCCTCATAAAGCCCGTCTTCGATAGACGCAGTATGCGCCACGACAAGATTGCCATCCGTCACCTTCGAGATGAACTGTTTGCCAAAGGCCTGGTGGGTCTTGCCGTTGAAGACCTTGTCGCCTTGCGGATGATCCTCGGATTCCGGCATGTCGGTCATCGCTTCGACCGCCTCGATCAGTTTGGCGCGATCCTGCGGTCCTTGGTAATCGGCAGATTCCATGCCCTTCTTGATGATATTCAGCGTCTCCCAACACCCGAACATATGGGCATAAGTTGCCACATTGGCCGGATCATCAACCGAGGCGCCACGGTCATCAACGCCGACGGCGGCGCGATAGGCTTTCTCATATTCCGATTGATCGGCCTGCGCGTGACGGGGCATGCCCTCCCAGAAATAGGTGCCTTCCAGGAATTCCAGTCCCGGGCTACGGATGTCCACAGCCTCAAGGCTGTCGATAAAGCCGAAAATTTCGGGGCGGCTTGGGCCGAAAAACTCGCCCATTTCCTTGACGAAGGTCAGAACCGCAGGCCCGACCATAACGTGATAAATCACCTCGGTCTCGCGCGGGATATTGGGGAAATAGCGGGTAAAGGTCGTCTCGGTCGGCGGAATGGCGATTTTCGCGACCACTTCACCGCCTTGTGCCTCAATTGCGGCCGAAAAGAAATCGCGGTGATCATGGCCGAATGCGAAATCGGGATAGATCATCGTGACCTTCTTCCCGAGATTGTCGGCGACAAAGGGGGCCATCGACTGCACCTGGCTTTTTACATCGGTGATCCCCGGCTGCAGCGTGTAGCGGTTCAGCGCACCGCTGGCCACATGGTGCCCTTCCGAGACCACGAAATAGGGCAGCTTCAACTCGCCAGCGCGCGGGGCCGAACCGATGACAACATGGCTGAACAAGGTTCCGAACGCCACGTCGCATTCGTGCTGATTGGCGAATTTCTCAAGCACCTCTGCGCCGCGTCCGGGGTCTGTCGCGTCGTCTTCGACAACGATTTCCACAGGCCGCCCGTTGATGCCGCCATTGTCATTGATGCGTTTGACGGCCGCATCCGTGGTCGCGCCGTACCAACGGCCATAAGCGGCCCCGATACCGGTTGCGTGCTTTTGGAATCCGATCTTGATCGGGGCGGAACTTTGCGCCTGTGCAAAGCCAAGCGAGCCGGGGAGAATACCGCTGGCGGCCATGGCGCCCGCGCCGGCACCCAAACCCAAAAGGGCGGTTCTGCGATCAATCCCCGATGTCTTTTTGATCCCCTGTGTCACAGTTGAAATCTCCCATGTTGTCTGTCGCGACTTAGGCCGCTTGTAGGGTCAGTTTGTATGTGTACTAATGAAAAGTCCACGATTTTCATACGCCGCGCGGGCTGGCCAACAGCCAAAGGCCGAAGACTGTGTAGGCCACCATAAGGATCGACAGGCCAATCTGTAAGGGTAGAACGCCGCGCGGACTACGGCATAAGATCTCTGCCGTGCGGTGGCACAGAATCACGGCGAGGATGTGGGAAAACACGACGACTCCGGCTTGTGTCAGCCAGATGATCTTGACTGTGGACGGCACCGCAAGAAATCCGACCTTAACCCGCGTTGCGTCCAGTCCAAACAGGTTCCACCCCTTAGCCAAAGGATCAGCCAGATTTGCGATAACCACCTGAATTTGAACCAGAAACGTCACGAAATAATGGGCGAAGTGATAGCCAATGGCAATGGGCAGCAACGTGATCGCGAAGGCGACAAACACCGCCTTAAACCCGGCTTCTGGACCCCGATCTGCGGCAAGCGCGCATCCGATCCAGACCGCAAGCGCAAAGATACATGTCAAAAGTGCAATCGCGCCATAAAGGCCAAGCGTCGTCGACCCGGCCATTGCAGAGCGTCCGGGAAACTCAAGCGGATTGACCCCCATCTGACCCAGCCACCAGAACGTCTCATAAAGTCCGTCAAAACTGCCCGCGGCGAGGGTGACGAGTACGAAAATGGCATGGCTGAGGTCGAACTTCGCCCCATGAAAGACCTGCCACCCGGGAAATCCAAGCTTGAGAGTCTGATCACCGCCTGTGACCCTGATCTTGCCGATCAGGTTGAACAGGACTGTGAAACATTCGACATGTTGAAGCCAGGCGGTACGCCCGAAAACGCTCATGCCCGCGAGTGTGAAAACCCAGTATCCGATGGCGAATTTGGCAAGTCTGTCGGGATCGTTGGGGGCAATATCCGCCAGAACGAATCCCTGAAAGGCAGCGAACAGAACAACCGCGGGCCAGACAGACACCCGGGGCGGGATGGGCAGAAAACCTTCGTCCCTTGGAGCGATCAGCCGGTGCAGGCCGGGCCACGGATTGACCCATTTCCAGACGTCGAAAAACAACCCCTGAACGATGAACAACGCCATCCACCACACGGTCCAAAGCACCAGTGGCAACAGATTGGCCTGCGGATCGGTCGGCCCCCACAGCCCGATCAGAATCAACGCTGCAAGCGCCGACGACGTGATGAACGATATGAACCGGGGCGGTGAGACCCGGTTGGTCTTTATACGCAGGTCAATCGGTGTCAGCAGTTTTTCCAGCTGGTTTCCCCGTAGGAGCACCAGCAACAGGATCGTGGCGGCAACCGCAACCGTTCCGCCCGTGATGTATGCCGTGGTTGGCAGCAGCAGGACAAACCCCTGATCGGCGGCATGGCCAAAGGCCGGAGCAGCTGTCATGGTGGCTACGCCGAGCGCGGCAAAAATCCTCTTTCCGCATCGCCTCATGTCGTTAGTATGCATATGAAGGTGAGTATTAGGGCAAGACATATGTTCAAACGGGTGGCGATCCTGATCGGCGTGCTGGGTGTCGCCGCTATTCTTTACTGGCAGTTTGCTCCCAGACAAAGCGCAATCACGATCACCGATGCGCGCGCGGCGCCGGTAGGGGCGTCCTCAACGATGTTCATGGTCTCGCTCAAGATGCAGAACTATGGCGCGCCGGTGGCTTTGACGGACGCCAGCTCTCGGTCCGGGGCAGAAGCGCAGATCATGAACCCTGACCAGACCGGGCCACTTGTCGTTCCAGGTGGCGGCGCGGGACAATTGGCCATGGACGGCGCCCATATGATGTTGTCGGTGCCCGATGGCAGCTTTGAAAAAGGTGCGTTCCAGTCGGTTGCCCTGATATTTGATGATGGAAGCGAAGTGGTCGCCCGCGTTCTGCGCCCTGAGACGGCAGATGGCGCCGTTGTCATGCGACATGGTTTGGCCCATGGGGTTGAAGTGTCGCCGCCCCCTTCGATCACAATCAAACAGCCGGAAACTGTGCGTGCCGACGGGTTCAACATCGAGATCAGTTTGCAGGATTTCGAGTTTGTTGTGACCGCTGATGACGCGCCCCATGTTCCCGGGCAGGGTCACGCACATGTTTATCTCAACGGCCTGAAACTGGGCAGGTTGTATGACACCAGCATTGATGTGGGTCGCCTTGCATCAGGCGCTTACAGGTTGCGGATCGGTTTGAATACCAATGATCATCGGCCCTATATCGCGGATGGCAAGCCGGTCGAGGCTGTGTTGGAATTCACCATTCCTTAGGCCCGAATCTATTGTCCTTCGCGTGCGGCCACCATGGCCAAGCCTTCGGCCACCGCGGTAAACACTGAGGCAAAGGAATGATCGGCCTCTGGGAAGATATCGTCCATGGTCTCTGGCACGATGGTCATGAGGCTGGAGCCTCCGACATAGACGACCCGGTCGATTTGATCCGCGTTCAGGTTGGCCTTGCGCAAAACTTCCAGCGCGCCGGTCCGTAACCGATCGCTGTGACCGGAAAGGCTGTCGGTCAGGCGGTCTTCGTTCAGCGGTGCAGCCAGACCTTTGGCGATCCAGTCCAATGCAATGGCCGCGTGCGGGTCCCCTGAATTGACGGCGATCTTTCCACGTTCGACGGCAAAGGCCAGTTCGTGCCCCAGTTCATGGTCCAAAACCGTGGCCAACCGTTTCAGGCGCTCAGGTGCCTCGGCCAATTGCACCATATCGGCGACCAGACGTCTGTTTTGCGGAGTGTAGAGAAACGGGATCATCTCCCATGTTGCAAGATCATTGAAGATCGCATTGGGGGCCAGCGACGTGCCGCTGCCAAATACATCCCGGATCATTGAGCCTTTGCCCAGCAAGGGCATCACATGGTCAATGCTGATGGCCTTGTCAAAGTCGGTCCCACCGATGCGCACGCCGTGATTGGCCAATATCTCGACCGCGTCAGCGCCGGTGCGGAAGACCGAGAAATCCGACGTACCCCCGCCGATATCGACAACCAGACCGACAGTGTCCGCGCGCCCGGCTGCCCCGTTGGCGATGGCGGCAGCGGCGGGTTCGGGGCAAATGCGGATGTCGGTAAACCCAGCCGCCAGATAGCACGCGCGCAGGTCGGCCTCGGCCTGAGCCTCGCGGGGATCATCGGTGCCGTGAAACACAACCGGACGGCCCGAGACGACGCGGGTGCAGGGCACACCTCGCTCTGCCTCGGCCTGTTCGCGCAGCCTGCGCAGAAACGTTCCGATGATTTCGACAAAGGTCAGGCGGTCATTCAGGATTTGGCGCTTTTCGTGCATCAAACTGGTTCCCAACACCCGTTTGAGCGCGCGCATAAAGCGCCCTTCAAGACCATTGAGCAGCGCCTGATTGGCAGGCTCCCCAATCAGGGTTTCGCGCGTGTCAAAATCGAAGAAGAACGTGGTGGGCAGGGTCGGGGCGGTGCCGAATTGCACCAGATGCGCCTTGTTCGACTTCAGATAGGCGACTGCCGAATTCGAGGTGCCAAAATCAATGCCGATCCACGGGCTGTTGGGGGCCATGGCGCAAATCTCCGAGATGTAAGCAAAGACTGCCGGGCCTAATGGTTTGCCGAGCCGGGGTCAAGCGCGCGTTTGGCAAAACGCCGCCCTTAGGCTATGACCCAAGATAGCCGCGCAGGCTGGGGGGCGGATTGTCCAGCAGATGTGCTGTTTCGGCAGGTGGATGCGCCTGACCATCGGCCACAAGCACCGTCTGTACCGCGATGCGACGTGCGTCTTGCGGATCATGGCTGACCATCAGCAGGGTTGTTCCGGTCTCTGCCAGCAGTTCGGCCACAAGATCAAGCATCTCGGCCTTTAGCGCGGGTCCAAGTGCCGCAAAGGGTTCGTCCAGCAGCAACATCTCGCGGCGCTGTACCAGGACCCGGGCCAGGGCGACCCTGCTTTGTTGCCCCCCCGACAGCTCAGCCGGTTTGCGCCTTTCGAACCTGGCCAAAGCCACCCGCGCCAGCGCGGTTTCGACCTGAGCCTGTTCATCGGAGGTCAGTCGCCCGTTTGGGCGTATGCCAAGGGCGACGTTTTGTGCGACCGTCAGATGCGGAAACAGATTGCCATCCTGAAACAACATCGCCACGGGGCGCTTGCCCGGTGCGAGATCGGAAATGCGGTTACCTTTCCACAGAATCTGCCCCCGGGTGAGCTCGCGAAACCCGGCGATCGCCTCAAGCAACGTGGACTTGCCCGCCCCGGACGGACCGATGATCGCCACGCTGGACCCTGGGTCGATCGTAAGGTCCGCGTGCAAAGAGAAGCCGCCATTTGTGATATTACATTGATCAAGTTTCAGCATGCGCGCGCCCTCCGCGGTCCAAAAGCCAGAATGCACCCATCGACAAAATCAACAGCAGCAGCGCACCTCCGGCTGCGGCCTGCATCTGATATGCCCCCATCAGGCGATAGATCTGCAAGGGCAGCGTCGCGATTTGCGGGTCGGCAAATAATGCAATCACCCCCAGATCGCCCATGGACAAAGCAGCAGCAAGGCCGGCGGCAAAGCGGATCTGCGGGCGCATTCGAGGCAGCAGAATCCGGGTCATGAAACTGGTCTTGTTCATGTCCAGAGACAAGGCAAGCCGACCCTGACGTGAAACCACATCCCGTGCCGCAGGGATAAGGATGCGCAGGGCAAAGGGCAGGGCCATCACCGCATTGACCAGCGCCGTCACCGGCAACGCCAGCGAGGCGGGGTTTGCCACTGGTCGGATCAAGATGAATAGCCCTGTGCCGATCACAAGGGGGGAAGCGGCCAATCCCAGAATGCCGCACAGCTCAACAAAGCTGCGCCGTCTCGTGGCAACAGCTGCAGCCATTGGCAGCGCCAGAACCAAAAGCAGAGCGGTGCTGGCGGTTGCGACCAGAACCGAGGTCAACGCCGCGCGAAACACCTGCACGGGCAGATCAAGCAACCCGCCCAGCCCCGAGACGACAACGGCAGCCAGAGGCAACAGCAGAAACGCGGCGGCGGCAAAGATCCAAAGCGCATCGGGGAGTGTTGAACCTTCGTCCCAGCGGCGGATGGCCCGGTCTAGGCCCGACCCGAACCCTTCGCTGCGCGAAAACTTTAGCGCCGCCAGAGCGGCGGCGGCGGTCAGGGCCAGTTGCACCGCCGACAGCAGGGCGGCCCGGCCGAGGTCAAAATCGTAGGTAAAGGCCTGAAATATCGCCAGCTCGATGGTTGTGGCGCGAGGCCCGCCGCCAAGCGTCAGCGCAACGGCAAAGCTGGTCAGGCAAATGGAAAAGATGACCGCGACGACTCCGGGCAGAATGCGCATCAGCATCGACAGCTCGATCACGCGAAACATGGTCGTGCCGCGAAAGCCCAGCTGTGCGGCAAGGCGAAAGCGCTCAGCCGGAATTTCCTGCCACGCCTGCAGGATCAGGCGCGTAGCCAGTGGCAGGTTGAAAAACACATGCGCCAGCACGACCCCATGCAGCCCATAGATCCGTATCGGCGGCAGGCCAAAAACAGCCAATATGTCGGAAATCCATCCGGCGCGCCCGAAGACTTGCAGCAATCCGAGGATGGCGACGATGACGGGCAGGATAAAAGGGGCACCAAGCAGTGCGATCAGGGCGCGTCGGCCCCAAAAACGCCTGCGAGCCAGGGCGCGCGCCACGGGTATAGCCAGGGCCGCGCTGAACAGGGCGGACAGAACCGCCTGTGTCAGCGTAAAGCGCAAGGCGGCCCAATCGGCCGGGCCAAGCCTGCCCGCCGCATCAGCCCGAAAGGCAACAGCGGCTAGCGTGCCGAGTATCAGCGCAGCAGCCAGAGCAGCCGCGCCGATACCGGGCCATGGGCTTACCGGCTGAGCGCGCCCAGCCATGCTGCCAGTGCCTGATCCCGCACGGCGGCGGCGTCATCCGGGGAAAGCAACAGCGCCTTCTTGGGTTCAACCAGCGTGTCGAACCCATCCGGCAGACCCGATGCGGGCGTTACCGCGGGGTACATCCAGTTCGTGGTCGGAATGATCTGTTGGAACGCATCTGTGACCATGAAGTTTAGGAATTTATCCGCCAGTTCCGGCTGATCCGTTCCCGCCAGTTTGGCCGCAACTTCAACCTGCATATAGTGCCCCTCATCAAAGGCCGCCGCGGCTTTGCTGTCGTCTTCCTCAGCGATCAGGTGATAGGCGGGCGAGGTTGTGTAGCTGAGGACCATGTCGGCCTCACCTTCCAGAAACAGGCCGTATGCTTCGGACCAGCCCTTGGTGACCGTCACGATATTGTCCGCCAGTCCGGCCCAGATATCCGCAGCTTCGTCGCCATAAGCCGTCTGCACCCAAAGCAAAAGGCCCAACCCCGGGGTCGAGGATCGTGGGTCCTGAATGATGATCTTGGTGTCGCTGTCGGCCAACTCGCGGAAGTTGGCTGGTGCAGCCGCATTCGCATTGTGGACAAAGGCAAAGTAACCCCAGTCATAGGGCGCGAAAACATCATCCGTCCATTCGATCGGCAAAGTGTAGTCGGCGCTGACGGCGCTGGGCGCAAACAACCCTGTCTCTTTCGCGGCTGTGATCAAGTTCGTGTCGAGCCCCAGCACCACATCCGCATCGGAATTCGCACCTTCAAGCCGGATGCGCGACAACAGCGCTGCGCCATCTTCGACGCCCACAAGGTTCAGATCGCAGTCGCAGATCGCCTCGAACGCTTCTTCGACCTTGGGTCCGGGGCCCCAATCGGACACGAAGCTGTCATAAGTATACACGGTCAGCTGAGGTTTATCGGCCGCGATGGCCGAAGTTGCACTCAGAAGTCCCGCAGCAATCATCAGATGTTTCATATCATCCTCCATTGCGGCGAGAGGGCAAGGATGGATGAAACCGCTACCCTTCCCTCCGCCGGTTCTAGCCGGTTCAGGTTCAACGGGTTCGTCCAAAACGTCTCAGCGCGGCAAAGCACGCACCCCGAGGTGAGGCTCTGACTAGGCAAGAATGGATCAAATGACAACCACAATCCGATTGGGCTCGGTTGGGAATGCGCAGAAATTAAATCTGACTCTGAAGCAACATTTATGTGAAGACCCCGATTGTGTCTCTTTTCTGCCCCATTCTTTTTGCATAAACTATGCGTCGTTAAAGGTGGGATGTTTAACAGTGCGGGCGGGCAGATGAGAACCGGTGCAAACGGTCAAGTAGTCGTATTTTGGACCCAGACGGAATTGAACGGGCTTGAGGCAGCGCCTCTGTCCGATCTTTTTGTTGGGGCTGCGTGGTCATGGCGGGGGCCGATTCAGAACCAGGTCAGCGGACAGGCGGTGCATGAAACCAACCAGCATTATGGACGGGTCGAATTGGTGAATGGCGCGCAGCGCTATGTTGCCGATCTCGTGTTTGTCGAGGGCGAGACCTCTCCGATCATGCTGTTTGAGAATGGATGCCCGAGCCGGGATCAGGAATTCTGGATCAGCGCCGTTGTGCAGGTCCCGCAAAATACGGCCAGAACAGGCACAGACGACACGGTTGTTCTGTTTCCGGCGCATCAAAACCCCGGGGCCGATGCCGCAGCGGTACATGGCGTCGCTGCGGAATAGCGTCGACCGTTTCTCGAACAGAATTTCAATGGCACCGTTTTCGGTGCGATGATGTGTTGACTCTGGCTTTCTCCCGGATATAAGCGCGGCTTCATTGGTGTTGGTGGCCCCCGCAAGGGGATGCCTGTCATGGGGGAAACCTCAAGAGGACAACGCCCTTTATAACCCGGCACTCAGCTGGTCTGAACCGAATCCAACGGCCTGAGCGGCGACGCTATTTCGGCCCGAAAAGTGGGAACCGGTTTTCGGATCAAGCCGAAATGCCACAATAAAGGAGATCAGCCGTGACCAAACGCACGTCTGCCAAGTACAAAATCGACCGCCGGATGGGCGAAAACATCTGGGGTCGTCCGAAATCCCCGGTCAACCGTCGTGAATACGGCCCCGGCCAGCACGGCCAGCGCCGCAAGGGTAAACTGTCGGACTTTGGTCTGCAGCTGCGCGCCAAGCAGAAGCTGAAAGGTTACTATGGCGACCTGACCGAAAAGCAGTTCCGCCGCATCTATGCCGAAGCCGAGCGTGTCAAAGGCGATACCGGTGAAAACCTGATCGGTCTGCTGGAACGCCGCCTGGATGCCGTCGTCTACCGCGCCAAGTTCGTTCCGACCGTGTTTGCCGCACGTCAGTTCGTAAACCACGGCCATGTCAAAGTGAACGGCAAGCGGGTAAACATTCCCAGCTACCGTGTCAAAGAAGGCGACGTGATCGAAGTGCGCGACAAGTCCAAGCAGTTGGCCATCGTTCTGGAAGCCGCCGCGCTGGCCGAGCGTGACGTGCCTGACTACATCGACGCGGACCATTCGAAAATGACCGCGACCTTCGTCCGCGCTCCGGGCCTGAGCGATGTGCCTTACCCGGTCATGATGGAACCGAACCTGGTTGTTGAATTCTACGCGAAGAACTAATCTTCGCCGCTCCACTGAATTCGAAAGGCCGCGCTTTCAGCGCGGTCTTTTTTTTGTGCTCGGGCCCTCTCGTGGGCGTACCCAAGCGCTTTTGATCGCAAGAAAAGGTGGGTCAGAGCGGAAGGGGACGGCCTTCGGCGATGGCCTCCATCGCGAAATACGAGGTCACGCTGTCGAGTTCCACCTTTTCGATCAAACGCTGGTAGACCTTGTCATAAGTGGTCATATCCTGCGTCACGACTTTGAGCTGATAGTCATAATCGCCGCCGATCCGGTGGAAATCGACCACCTCAGGAATTGTCAGCACATGGCTGCGGAAGGCTTGCAGCCAGTCCGCAGAATGGTGCCGTGTGCGCAGCATGACAAAGACCACCAAATTCAGGCCAAGTTTCTCTCGCGCGATCCGGGCCGTGGTGCCCACCAGAACCTTGTCTTCGTTCAAGGCCCTCAGCCTGCGCCAACATGCATTTTGCGACAACCCCACGCGATCCGCCAATTCCCTTTGGGAGAGGGTGGCGTCTTTTTGCAGCTCTTTGAGGATGCGTGTGTCAATTTGATCTAATTTATGCGACATAGCAGATCAATTGACACAAAATTACAAGCAATTCAGCAAAAAAAGGAGAAGTATATCTAAGAAAAATCAATCATGTTGGGATTGCAACAAGGAGCCAATGCAATGCCCTTTTCTCGTTTTCGTGCCGACGTTCAGGCCGCCACTCGCGCTGATACACTTCACCAAGGACTGATCGGTGAAAACGTGATGATACCCGGTCTGCACGAGGACGTCCCGCTGGTCTATGCGGATTACGTCGCTTCGGGCCGTGCGTTACGGCAGGTCGAAGACTTTGTGGCCGAGCATGTGTTGCCGTTTTATGCCAACAGCCACACAGAGGCTTCTTATTGCGGGTCATACATGACCCGGCTGCGCCGCGAGGCGCGGTCTGAAATATCCCGCATCGTCGGCACGAGGGGTGCGGAAACGGTGATCTTCACCGGTTCTGGCGCGACTGCGGGGCTCAACCGGTTGGTCAGCTTGTTCAAGGTACAGAACGCTGATCGACCGGTTGTTTTGATCGGTCCCTATGAACATCACTCCAACATCCTGCCGTGGCGGGAAAGCAAGGCCGAGGTGATCGAAATCCCCGAGGCGCCCGGGGGTGGGCTGGATATGGCGGCTTTGCAAGCTGCTTTGGTCGCGAATGCAGATTCGGACCTGTTGATCGGGTCCTTTTCGGCCGCGTCGAATGTGACAGGCATTGTCACTGATCCTGATCCCGTTACACGGTTGTTGAAACAATACGGAGCGCTTGCGGTCTGGGACTATGCCGGGGGCGGTCCATATCTGCCGATGCATATGGGCCCGGAGGATGCGCGCAAGGATGCAATCGTGGTTTCGCCGCATAAGTTTCCGGGCGGTCCGGGTGCCTCGGGCGTGTTGATCGTCAACGGCGCTGCCGTGCAACGCTGCAGCCCAAGCTGGCCTGGTGGCGGAACGGTCAGTTTCGTCTCGCCTTGGCGGCACGATTACAGCGCGGATCTTGCGACGCGCGAAGAGGCCGGAACACCGAATGTCATAGGCGACATCCGGGCTGCGCTGGCCTTTGTTGTCAAAGATGCGGTCGGCACGGATGAAATCGCGCGGCGCGAGGCCAAGTATAATCAGATGGCGCTTGAGGGGTGGGGCGACAACCCTCACCTGACGCTTTTGGGCGTTGATCACCCGCATCGTTTGCCGATCTTTTCCTTCCTGATCCGCGACGGGGCAGGCCCGCCGGTGCATCAGCAGCTGTTCACGCGCATGCTGAGTGACATCTACGGCATTCAGGCACGCGGCGGTTGCGCCTGTGCCGGGCCTTATGCGCATCGGTTGCTGGGCATTGACCAGCAGACATCGGAAAGCCTGCATGCAGCGTTGTCAGCGGGGGAAGAGATGAAAAAGCCCGGTTGGGTAAGGCTGAACTTCTCGTATTTGATGCGGGAAGAGACCGTTCGCTTTATCATCGACAGCGTCAATGACCTGTCCCACCGGACAGCGGAATACGCGCCCTATTACAGTGCCGATCCGGCAACCGCCCGCTTCAAGGCGGCCTGAGGGAATTGCCGCTTTTCTCAACGCGTTGAGACAGGTATGAGAGGCTCAATCAACGGAGCCTCTTATGATCAAGATCACCCCACAACCCGGCATTATGGACATCGCGCTGTATCAGGGCGGACAGTCGCATGTGGCCGGCGTGGAACATGTGATCAAGCTGAGCTCGAACGAAAACCCGTTTGGACCAAGCCCCAAAGCGATCGAGGCAATCAGGGACAGTGCCGCAACCTTGCATCGCTATCCCAGCACGGATCACGCCAGCCTGCGGGGTGCCATTGGCGAACGCTATCGGTTGGACCCCGACCGGATCATCTGCGGCGTCGGTAGCGACGAGGTCCTGCAATTCATCGCGCAGGCTTATGCGGGTGTCGGGGATGAGGTCATCCACACCGAACACGGCTTTTCCATGTATCCCATTATCGCGCGTATGGCGGGTGCGACGCCCGTGATGGTACCGGAACGGGATCGCCGGGTGGATGTGGACGAAATCCTGGCTGCGGTCACGCCACAGACCAGGATCGTTTTCCTGACAAATCCGGGCAATCCAACCTCGACCATGGTATCCGAAGATGAGCTGCGCCGGTTGGCCGATGCGCTGCCCGAAACAACGCTGCTGGTTCTGGACGGCGCCTATACGGAATTTGTCGATGGCTTTGACGGCGGCGCGGGGCTGGTGGATCAGTATCCGAATGTCATCATGACCCGCACGTTCTCGAAGATCTACGGTCTGGGCGGGATGCGCGTTGGTTGGGGCTATGCACATAAAAGCATCATCGATGTCCTGAACCGAGTGCGGCAACCGTTCAACCTGTCGCTTACGGCGCTGGCGGCGGCGGAAGCAGCGGTGAAGGACGAGGAATACCTGACCTACTGTTTTGACGAAAACGCGCGCCTGCGGGTTTGGCTGGCAGCTGAACTGGAAAAGATCGGCGTCCCCTCTGACCCGTCCTGCACCAATTTCATCCTGGCGCGGTTTGCCGATCAGACCGAGGCCGAGGCCTGCGATGACTATCTTAAAACTCAGGGTTTGATCGTGCGCCGGGTTGCGGGCTACAACCTTCCGAACGCCTTGCGGATCACCGTCGGCGACGAAGAGGCCTGCCGCCGCGTGGTTTCGGCAATTACTGCATTCAAAGGAGGCGCTGCATGAGCCAGATTTACGACCGTGTGGCGCTGATTGGGTTGGGCCTGATCGCCTCGTCCATGTTCTGGGCAATCAAACGGGCTGGATTGGCGGGTGAGGTCACGGGATTTGCCCGGTCCGAGGCAACACGAAACACAGCGCGAAAGATCGGTTTGTGCGATCGGGTCTGCGACAGCGCCAAAGAGGCGGTCGAGGGCGCTGATCTGGTCATTTTATGCGTCCCCGTGGGCGCGATGGGCGCGGTCGCCCAGGATATCGCGCCGGTGCTGAAAAAGGGCGCGACCGTGTCGGATGTAGGGTCGGTCAAGCGGCACGTCATCGAAGATGTTGGCCCGTTTATCCCCGACGGCGTGCATTTTGTACCTGCGCACCCCTTGGCCGGGACCGAGCATTCCGGCCCCGAGGCCGGGTTTGCGGAACTTTTCGACAACCGTTGGTGTTTGCTGGTGCCCGCCGAAGATGCCGATGCGGATGCAGTTGCGCGTTTGCGCGCCCTTTGGGAAGGAATGGGGTCGAATGTCGACGAGATGGACGCGGATCACCATGATCTGGTTCTGGCGGTCACATCCCACGCCCCGCACCTGATTGCCTATACCATGGTGGGTGTCGCCGACGATCTGCGCCGGGTCACAGATACCGAGGTGATCAAATATTCAGCCGCGGGTTTTCGGGATTTCACACGGATCGCGGCCTCGGACCCGACCATGTGGCGAGATGTCTTTTTGACAAACAAGGACGCCACATTGGAAATTCTGGGACGATTTACGGAAGAGCTGTTTGCCCTGCAAAGGGCGATCCGAATGGGTGACGGCGATCAGCTTTTCGACTATTTCACCCGTACCCGTGCTATTCGCCGCGGGATTATTGATGCAGGGCAGGATACGGACGCACCGGATTTTGGGCGCGGAAAGGCATAGTCATGAAGGTGTTTCGAGGCGGATGGGCAAGTATTTTTGCACTTGTTGTGGCAACCCACAGCCATGCGGCCCCGCCCGAAACATCGCTTTTCCCAGTGGCGCGCCCTGACACGAGCGTTCAGGCCATTCCAGCGGTGGCTGTCGTATCAAAAATGCGCCCGCAGTTGCGCCCGGCTTCGCCGCAGGTCACGGCCGCTGCGGCACGCCCCGCGGATTTGCCTGCGCTGGGCCCGACCTCTTCGATCAAACCTTTCCTCAGGCCGGAATCGCTTGAACAGGAAGTGCTGTTCAAACGGCGCAAGCTGCGCAAAGGCTCGGTATGCGGAGATATCGCGATTCAGGGCAAACCGATCGGTAAGGTGCCCGGTCGGATCAAAGCCTGCGGGATCAAGGATGCCGTTCAGATCACCTCGATCTCGGGCGTCACACTCAGCCGGCCATCGACGATGGATTGCGGCACGGCCATTGCGCTGAACAAATGGGTCGACAAGACAGTGAAACCCACGTTCAAACGCCGTGGCCCCGTGGTCGAGTTGCAGGTGGCCGCGCATTATGCCTGCCGCACCCGAAACAACCGCAAAGGTGCCCGCATTTCCGAGCATGGCAAGGGGCGGGCCATTGATATCTCTGCGTTTCGTATGGCGGATGGCGAAGTTGTGACGGTCCTGAACGGTTGGCGCAAAAACCCGTCTCAAAAGCAGTTGATCAAAGTGTGGCGCGGTGCGTGCGGGCCGTTTGGAACAGTGTTGGGCCCAAATTCAGACCGCTATCACCGCGATCATTTCCATCTGGATACGGCACGCCACCGCAATGGGCCCTATTGCCGTTAACGCAGTATGATCCGCGGGGCAGGGCCCAGCGGAACCGGACCAAGCGCCACGAACCCGTCGCGGAAATTCAACTGAAGGTCCAGCGCGTTTGGATTCCCGCCCAGCCCCGCCATGAAGTTCAACGCGCGTGTCACAGGGTCCACCGCCTGATCCGGTAACGCGCCTGCTGCATTGGCCATTGCGATCATGTCGCGCCAATTCTCTGCCTTGATCGCAACCTCTCCGGTTGGGATGCCCTGTGCATCCACCTCAAGCTCACCGGCCGCGAATAACCGCAACTCACCCCATTTGACCTCGGCCAGGCGCAGGTCAATCAGCTCTGGCTGCGGCCTGCCTTGTTCCAGCGCACTGCGGTCCCATGGTTTGGTGAACGTCGTGGTCATATCCAGTTCGAGTGTCTCGAAGGATTGCGGCAGGGTGGTTGCCGATCGCATCAAACGCCGCAGCTCGTCCCCCGGGGTAAACCCGTCGATCTGCGCCGCGATGGCATAGGTTGCGGGGTCTTCGGATTGTTCCATGACCAGCCCAAGCGTGCCGCCACCGGCCAAAGCTTCGCCCTCTTCGGTGATCGACCAGCGGCCAGCCGTCAGAGCCATTTTCTCAAGCACCAACGCCACACCCGGCTGCAATTGCAGTTCCGCCAGCAGCGTGTCGGCTTGAATGGTTGCGGTCTGATCAAAATACGATAGCCGCTGGGGCGCATCCGAGAACCTCAATACCTGACGCCCGGGCCAGATCGCGGGGCTTTGAAACTCGATCCAATCCGCGCTCCAGGCTGTGCCGTTTGACGGATCAGCCAAAGCCGGGTTCACCAGTCGGGTCATGTGATGGGTCGGGTATCCTGCGGTTTCAACCGACGAGAAATCGGCCTGCCAGCCTTGTTCCTGTTGCTTGTCGAACCACGTCGTGATGGCCGAGCGCAGCCCATATCCTGCGATGAACCAGTATGCGCTCCAAGCAAGGGCGATAAATATGAATACTCGTATCAGACGGCGCATGACAAATGGCCCTTTTTCCTGCCTTGGATTTGATGTTTATAGGCGCAAACGGGCAAGGACCAGTAGAATGACGATGTGGGTTTTTGGATATGGATCGCTGTTGTGGAACCCGGGCTTTCCGATTGCGCAAAGTGAACGGGCCACATTGCACGGATATGCGCGATCCTTTTGCATGAGTTCGATCCACCACAGGGGAACCGAAGAACACCCTGGTCTGGTCCTGGCGCTAGACGAGCATGAGGGCGCGCGCTGCACCGGCATCGCCTTTGCCGTCGAACCGGGGCACGAAGAGCGCACCTTGGATGAATTGCGCGAGCGCGAGCTGATTTCCTCGGCCTATCTTGAGCGTATGCTGGATGTGCATCTGGACAGCGGCGCGGTGGTGAATGCTGTCACATATGTGATCGATCCCCACCACGTGCAGTATTGCGGGGGTATGCCGTTGGAAGAGCAGGCCCAGATCATCGCCTATGCCGTTGGCGGGCGCGGGCCGAACACGGAATACCTCTACAACACCGCCTCTCATTTGGATGAGATCGGACTGCGCGACCCCGATCTTGAGTGGTTGTCGCAACGGGTGCGGACAATTACCGCATAAACCCTTGGCGTCATCGGCAGGTTTTCGCTAGGTTCAGCGCAGAGCAGACAAAAACCGGGAACCACGCGCATGGCGCAAGTACAGCAGGGCGCGAGACCACATTTCTCGCAACCCATCCGTCAAATCCTGATGATGCTGATTGCAATCGGTTTGTCTGGCTTGGGGGTGTTTCTGGCGCTGCCCTATGTGCTGCCGGTGTTCGAAGCCAACCTGTATCTGAATGGCTTCATCTTTTTGGTTTTCATTATCGGTGTGCTGGCCTGTTTCTTTCAGGTCACTCAGCTGATTGGCTCGGTCCGCTGGATCGAGGCGTTTATCGGCGGTGTTGAGCGCGACGATACCAAACCGCCGCAATTGTTGGCACCGCTGGCCGCTTTGCTGCGTTCGCGAGGTGCGCGGTCGCATATCAGTTCCAGTTCAGGTCGGTCCATTCTGGATTCGGTGGCCGAGCGGATTGAAGAAGAACGCGAGATCACCCGCTACATCACCAATGTTCTTATCTATCTGGGCCTCTTGGGGACGTTCTTTGGACTGGCCACAACCGTTCCCGCCATTGTCGACACCATCCGCAGCCTCAACCCGCAAGAAGGCGAAGAGGGCCTGACCGTCTTTAACCGTCTGATGACGGGGCTAGAGGCGCAGTTGCAGGGTATGGGCGTCGCGTTTGGGTCGTCGCTGCTGGGTTTGGCAGGGTCGTTGATCGTTGGATTGCTTGAGTTGTTTGCAGGTCACGGGCAGAACCGCTTTTACCGTGAGCTCGAAGAATGGCTGTCTGGTATCACGCGCGTCGGCTTTGGTGGTTCCGACGAAGGCGGGGCCGAGCTGGCGGTTCTGACACCGGTGCTGGACACGATGGCCGAACAAATGGATGCGCTGCAGGACATGTTCTCAGCGCAAGAAGAGGACCGCGCCGATGTATCTGCCAAGCTGGGCCAGCTTGTGGATGTGATCGGTGACATGAACCAGCGTCAGGCCCAAAGCGAAGGTGTGACCGCGGCATTGGAACGCGTGGCTTTGGGTCAGGATGCCTTGCTGGATCACATGCGCGACCATGGCGCGGGCGAAAGCATAGATGCCGAAAGCCGGATGCGCCTCCGGTCGATGGATGTGCAGCTGCTTCGAATTCTCGAAGAAATCTCGGCCGGTCGGCAGGACAGCATGAACGAACTGCGCAAGGATTTCGAACTGTTGGTCAAGGCACTGACCTTGCCCCGTGGCGCGGTGCGCACCCCTCCGGAAGGGGACTAACGGATGGCCCTCTCCCGCCGTACAGGACAGCGTTTCCAGGGTTCGGTCTGGCCGGGATTCGTGGATGCGATGACGGGCCTTTTGATGGTCCTGACCTTTGTGCTGACCATTTTCATGGTCGTGCAGTTTGTGCTGCGCGAGACGATCTCGGGGCAAGAGGATGAACTGACCGCATTGTCCGCCGAAGTGGCAGCGCTTGCTGGCGCTTTGGGGCTGGAGGAACGGGAAAACAGCCGTTTGCAGGCGCGTTTGGGGGCCCTGAACACCACCTTGACCGAGGTTGAGGATGATCTTGTGCGCGCCCAGTTGCGGATCACCGATTTCGAAGCACAGGTTGCCACTCTTTTGGCCGATCAGGAACGCGCGCAGGGTAATATCGCAGCGCTGGAAAGCGAACGTGATGAACTGCTGAGTGAACAGGACGCGCTGAACCTTGCGCTGGCGCAAAGTCGGGATGAAATCGACGCGCAGGCCGAGGCCGCGCGCCTTGCTGCTGCCCGTCGCGAGGCGCTGGAGGCTATGGTCGCCGAACTTGAAACCAGCGACGCGGCACAATCCGCGCAGATTTCCGATCTGGAACAAAGACTGTCCGACGAAGAAGCCGCGCGTCTGGCCGAGGCTGCTGCGGCAGAAGCCCTGCGCGACCGTTTGCAAAACGCTGATGCCGAGCTGACGGCCATGACCTTGGCTCTTGAGGCACAGCGTAAAGAAGCCGAAGAAACACTGACCTTGCTGGCCGCTGCGCGCGCGGCCAAGGCCGAGCTGGAACGGCAATTTGGCGAAATCAACGCCGAAGAGTTGGAAGCGCGATTGCAAGCCGCACTTGAGGCGCAGCAGTTGGCACAAGCGGATGCGGATGAGCAAAAGTCGCTGGCCGAAGAACGCGCCGCGCTGTTGGCGTTGGCGCAGGATGCGTTGGCCTCGGAACAGGAAACCTCGACCGAGGCGCAGCGTCAAACCGCTTTGCTAAACCAACAGATGTCCGCTTTGCGCAGTCAGCTTGGGTCGTTGCAGGCATTGCTGGATGATTATGAGACACGCAACGAAGCCGCGGAAATTCAGATACAGACACTTGGGCAGGACTTGAACGCCGCCCTCGCCCGGGCGGCCTCGGAAGAACGCCGCCGTCGCCTGCTTGAAGAGGCCGAGCGCCTGCGTCTGGAAGCCGAGGCCGAGGCGCTGCAAGGGCAGAACCAGGAACTGACCGAGCAGGCCGAAGACCTGGAACGCTACCGGTCCGAGTTCTTTGGCAGGCTGCGTGACGTGCTGGGCGATCAGGAGGGCGTGCGCATCGAAGGCGACCGCTTTGTGTTCTCGTCCGAGGTTTTGTTTGACACCGGATCGGCTGATTTGTCGGTTGAGGGTCAGTTGGAGGTCGCGAAAGTTGCCAATATCCTGCGCAGCGTCGCGGCGGAGATACCCGATGGGTTGAACTGGGTCATCCGGGTGGATGGTCACACGGACAACGTGCCGCTGGCCGGATCCGGGCGCTATCGCGACAATTGGGAGCTGAGCCAGGGCCGCGCGCTGTCGGTGGTCCGATATCTGGTCGACGGTCTTGGCATCCCACCATCACGCCTTGCCGCCAACGGGTTTGGTGAGTTCCAACCTGTCAATCCGGCCGATACGCCCGAAGCCCGAGCCCAGAACAGACGGATCGAGTTGAAGCTGACCGAACGCTAAGCATTCGCACCGTCGGTCAGACCGTGAATGCGGGCAAACGGGTCGAAGGTCTTGTCTTCGTGCCAGGAGTATTCACACCAGGTGGCGACTTTTCGGGCCGTGGCATCCCCATGCATCAATGTGATGGCCCCAAGCGCCATGTCCATGCCGGCGGACACTCCGGATGATGTCAGGAACGGGCCATCTTCTACCCATCTTGCCTGCGAAACCCAATTAACGCCGGGCCCTTGTTCGCAAACCCAGGCAAAAGCGGCTTTGTTGGTTGTAGCACGACGGCGATCCAACACCCCTGCCTTTGCCAGCAAAGCACTACCGGTACAGACGCTAAGAGTGTATTCAGCCGTGTTTGACTGGCCGGCAATCCATTCCAGCAGGCGAAGATTGTTGACTTCACGCCGTGTCCCAGAACCACCGGGAACGAAGAGAATGTCATAGTTTGGGGCGGAGTCGATGCAACGTTCGGCGACAGCTTGAATGTGTTGATTGCTTTGCACCGCACCTTTTGTTTCGGCAACGAGCTCAAGGTGGTAGTCGTCTGTAAGCAGGCCAAACATTTCCAGTGGGCCAAATACATCCAGCAACTCGAACCCAGGGAAGATCAACGCTCCGATCTTTCTCATGCGGCACCTCTTTTGAGTTGTACTTTACCACTAAAAAAGCGCCCGCAAACCGAAGTTGACGGGCGCCCTTGATCGTGAATATGCCGGGTTTAGTCCGCGGTCAAAAGCGGAGGCTTGTCGCCCGGAATGCGCGGCTGATCCGGTCCCAGAATTTCAAGGTTCAGCTCGCCTTTCTTGACCGAAACGCGGACCACGCCGCCTTTGGCGAGTTTGCCGAACAAAAGCTCTTCGGCCAGAGGTTTCTTGATGTGCTCCTGAATGACACGGCCCAGCGGACGTGCACCCATCTTGTCATCATAACCTTTGTCAGCCAGCCATTCGGCGGCCTTGGGCGTCAGATCGATGGTGACGTTGCGATCCAACAGCTGCGCTTCCAGCTGCAGGACGAACTTTTCGACCACCTGCAAGATGACCTGTTTCGGCAGCGGCGCGAACGAGATCACGGCGTCCAGACGGTTGCGGAACTCCGGCGTGAACATGCGTTCAATCGCGGCGGTGTCTTCGCCTTCGCGACGGTCACGGGCAAAGCCGATGGCGGCCTTGGCCTGTTCCTGCGCGCCCGCGTTCGAGGTCATGATCAGAACCACGTTGCGGAAGTTTACCGTGCGGCCGTTGTGATCGGTCAGTTCGCCATGGTCCATCACCTGCAACAGGATGTTGAACACGTCCGGGTGCGCTTTTTCGATCTCGTCCAGCAGCAGCACGCAATGGGGATGCTGATCAACGCCGTCGGTCAGCAGACCGCCCTGATCAAATCCTACATAACCCGGAGGCGCGCCGATCAGACGGGAAACCGCGTGTTTCTCCATGTACTCCGACATATCAAAGCGCAGCAGTTCCACACCCAGCGTATCCGCCAGCTGTTTGGCGACCTCGGTTTTACCCACACCGGTCGGACCGGCGAACAGGTAGTTGCCGATGGGCTTTTCAGGCTCACGCAATCCAGCACGGGCCAGTTTGATCGCGCTCGATAGCGCCTCGATCGCTTCGTCCTGACCAAACACCACCCGTTTCAGCGAGGCTTCGAGGTCTTTCAGAACCTCGGCATCGTCCTTGGTGACGTTCTTGGGCGGGATCCGCGCGATCTTGGCCACGACGGCTTCGATCTCTTTGACGCCGATGGTCTTGCGCCGTTTGCTTTCGGCAACCAGATGCTGCGCGGCGCCGGCTTCATCGATCACGTCGATGGCCTTGTCGGGCAGCTTGCGGTCATTGATATAGCGCGCGGCCAACTCAACAGCAGTCTTGATCGCGTCGGCGGTGTATTTGATCTCGTGATGTTCCTCGAAATACGGCTTGAGGCCGCGCAGGATCTTCACGCTATCCTCGACCGAAGGCTCATTCACGTCGATTTTCTGGAACCGTCGGCTGAGCGCGCGGTCCTTTTCGAAATGTTGACGGAATTCCTTGTACGTGGTCGAGCCCATGGTGCGCAGCTTGCCGCCCTGCAAGGCAGGTTTTAGCAGGTTGGAGGCATCCATTGCACCGCCCGAGGTTGCCCCGGCACCGATCACGGTGTGAATTTCATCGATGAACAGAACCGCGTCGGGATGATCTTCCAACTCGGTCACAACGGCCTTCAGGCGTTCTTCGAAGTCACCGCGATAGCGGGTGCCTGCAAGCAGCGCCCCCATATCCAGCGAATAGATGGTGGTTTCCGACAGAACATCCGGCGCTTCACCGGCCACGATCTTATGGGCCAGACCTTCGGCGATGGCGGTTTTGCCAACGCCCGGATCACCCACCAACAGGGGGTTGTTCTTGCGGCGGCGGCACAGCACCTGAATGCAGCGCTCAACCTCGGCGGCGCGTCCAATCAGGGGATCAACGTCGCCCGCCCGCGATTTGGCGTTCAGGTCGACGCAGTATTTCCCCAGCGCGCTTTCCTTCTGCTCGGAGTCGGTGCTGGAGGTTTGTGCTTCGTCTTCAACCTCATCCGCGCCGGTAACCGGGCGATTTTCGCCATAGGCGGGGTCCTTTGCCACGCCATGTGCGATGAAATTCACCGCGTCATAGCGGGTCATATCCTGTTCTTGCAGGAAGTAAGCGGCATTGCTCTCGCGCTCGGCGAAGATCGCGACCAGCACGTTGGCGCCCGTTACTTCGGTGCGACCCGAGCTTTGGACATGGATGGCTGCGCGCTGAATGACGCGCTGGAAAGCAGCGGTTGGCACCGCCTCCGATCCGTCGATGTCTGTCACCAGGTTCGACAGATCCTCGTCGATGAATTCCACGAGTGTGCTGCGAAGCTCATCCAGATCGACGCTGCACGCTTTCATCACCCGGATCGCATCGGGTTCTTCCAAAAGCGCCAGTAGCAAATGCTCCAGCGTTGCAAATTCATGCCGCCGTTCATTCGCAGCCGCCAGGGCCGCGTGAATGGCTTGTTCAAGTGTGCTCGAGAATGAAGGCACGCGGGTGCTCCTCTATCTTGGGTCGGAAGGGGGGCAGG
Source organism: Ruegeria sp. H6 (assembly GCF_056532975.1). Lineage (NCBI taxonomy): Bacteria > Pseudomonadati > Pseudomonadota > Alphaproteobacteria > Rhodobacterales > Roseobacteraceae > Ruegeria > Ruegeria sp. H6. The sequence continues at coordinate 544,827 of NZ_JBQFOA010000002.1, read as the reverse complement.
TTTCGGCCGGATCCCCATCCCAACCATGTCCTCATAGTATTAGAGTTTGGTTGATCGTGGCCCGGCTTCAAGGGTTTTCTTTCACTTCGTCGTCACATTTGTTGTGACCGTGACCGTGAAGAGGCCCAAATAGGCATCAGAAACTGTCTTTTCTAGATCGGATCTCGGCAAAAACCGACGCCGGGTCTGCGTTTTCCATGCCCAGATGCGCCTGAATCGCCGGATCGGCAGCGCGAAGGAACGGATTTGTGGCTTTTTCCAACGCCAGAGACGAGGGCACGGTCGGCTGCCCCGCAGCGCGCGCCTGCTCGATCTCGGCCATACGGTCTTTCAGCGCGCTATTGTCCGGGTCGACGGTGATCGCAAATTTCGCGTTGGACTGTGTGTATTCATGGCCGGAATAGACGATTGTTTCGTCCGGCAAGGCCGCCAGTTTGCTGAGTGAGTCCCACATTTGTGGCGCGGTGCCTTCAAACAGGCGCCCGCATCCAAGCGCCATGAGGCTGTCGGCGGTGAAAACTGCATGGCTGTTTGGCATGTAAAACGCCACATGCCCGACCGTGTGGCCTGAAACGTCGATCACTTGGACGGGTTCACCACCAATCTGAAAACTGTCGCCCTCGGACACCTGTTGATCCAGCGGGGGCAGGCGATGCGCATCAGCGGCGGCGCCGATGACTTTGGCGGGGTGCTGGGCGAGTATGTCCGCCAACCCCTCTACATGATCCCAATGATGATGTGTCAGCAACACATGCGTCAGGCGCCATCCCTTGTCGCTTAACACCTTGAGAATCGGTGCCGCTTCGGGCGCGTCGATCAGGGCGGTTTCACCGCTGCCTGCATCATGCGCAAGAAAGGCATAGTTATCGCTGAGGCAGGGAATTGTGACGATTTCAAGAGGCATGGTCTTTTGCCCTTTCGTTGCTAGACTGCGCCCAGCTAAGCCGATTGACCGGGTGTCCGCAATGCATCTTGATGTGCAGGATCTTAGGAATTTTTATTATCGCAGCACCCTGGGGCGTGCGGCTCAGGCGGCCATTCGTGGGCGGGTCACCGGCCTGTGGCCCGAAGCCAAGGGGCAGACGGTTGCGGGATTCGGTTTCGCCGTGCCCTTGCTGCGTCCTTACCTTGCCGAGGCACGGCGCGTGATTGGCCTGATGCCGGGCCCGCAAGGCGTGATGCCATGGCCCGCTGGCATGCCCAATGTGTCGGTTCTGACCGAGGAAACCCAATGGCCCATTGAAACCGGGCATGTCGACAAGCTGGTGGTGATGCACGGGCTGGAAACTTCGGAACGGCCTGCACAATTGCTGGACGAGTGTTGGCGTGTGCTGGGCCCCGGCGGACGGGTTTTGTTTGTGGTGCCAAACCGGGCAGGGCTTTGGTCCCGGTCGGACAGGACGCCCTTTGGGTTTGGGCGGCCTTATTCCGCAAGCCAGTTGGAAAGCCAGCTGCGCGCGCATCATTTTGTGCCCGAAAATCACTGCTCGGCGCTGTATCTGCCGCCGACGTACCGACGGTTTTGGCTGAAATCCGGCAACCTGATCGAAAAGACGGGCCAGAGGCTGCCCACGGTCATGGCAGGCGGGGTGCTGATGGTCGAGGCCAGCAAACTGGTCCGTCCCCCAAGCGGAAGCGTCACCAAAGACGCGGCAAAGCGGCCGATCAAGGCGTTGGATGGTTTGCTGAAGCCCGCGTAGCGATTTGAGCCCTTTTTCAGCGGAAAAATTGCGGGAAATTGGCCACAGGAATCGCAAAAACCTGCAATTTGGTAACATTTTTCACCGTGCTCAACTGATCCAAAGGGTCGCAGTTGGGTTAAGTCTATGTAATTGCAGGATTTGTGGATATTTCTGCCGCCACTATATTATGTTGCTAGGTCCGTTCACCTCTGCTACATCCCCGGTGATTTTGATCCCCGGCCTTCTGGACGGGGTTTCTTCACGCCCCCGGGGTAGCTGCCGCAACGCGAATTCGGGGCCCAAAATATCGGAAGGGTGGACGTGTCCGAACCAGCTTCGATTTCCACAGGCATTGCCGAGCGCTATGCCACCGCGATCTTTGAGATCGCCAAAGAGAACAAGGACCTTGCAGGTCTGGAAACCGGCATCAACGATTTGGCAGCAGCCTTGGGCGACAGCGCCGAGCTGCGCGACCTGATCGCTTCGCCGCTGGTTTCACGCGCCGAGCAAGAAGGTGCGATCACTGCAATCGCTGCTAAGATGGGGTTGAACCCCATCCTGCAGAACACACTGGGTCTGATGGCGCAGAAACGCCGCCTGTTTGTTGTGCCGCAATTGGTGCAGGTGCTGCGCGATATGCTGGCCGAAGAGCGTGGCGAAGTGACCGCCGATGTCGCCTCGGCCAAGGCGCTGACCAAGACACAACTGGATAAACTGTCCAAAACGCTGTCCGAGCGTGTGGGCAAGACGGTGACAATCAATGCGACCGTGGATGAAAGCCTCATCGGCGGTCTTGTCGTTAAAGTGGGCTCGAAAATGATCGACAGCTCGATCCGTTCGAAGCTCAACTCCCTACAGAATGCAATGAAAGAGGTCGGATAAATGGGAATCCAAGCTGCAGAGATTTCTGCAATCCTGAAGGACCAGATCAAGAATTTTGGTCAGGAAGCCGAAGTGGCCGAGATCGGCCGCGTGCTGAGCGTCGGTGACGGGATTGCCCGTGTATACGGCCTGGACAACGTGCAAGCGGGTGAAATGGTCGAATTCCCCGGCGGCATCATGGGTATGGCCCTGAACCTGGAAAGCGACAACGTGGGTGTCGTTATCTTCGGTTCTGACCGTGACATCAAAGAAGGTGACACCGTCAAGCGCACCAACTCGATCGTGGACGTTCCAATCGGCGACGAACTGCTGGGCCGCGTTGTGGACGGTCTGGGCAACCCGCTGGACGGCAAAGGCCCGATCAACGCGTCGAAGCGTGGCGTTGCAGACGTCAAAGCCCCGGGCATCATTCCGCGTAAATCGGTGCACGAACCGATGGCAACCGGCCTGAAATCGGTTGACGCGATGATCCCGATTGGCCGTGGCCAGCGGGAGCTGATCATTGGTGACCGTCAGACCGGTAAAACCGCTGTGGCTCTGGACACCATCCTGAACCAGAAAGTCTATAACGACGCAGCAGGCGACGACGAATCGAAGAAACTGTACTGCATCTATGTGGCTGTTGGTCAGAAGCGTTCGACCGTTGCGCAGCTGGTGAAGAAGCTGGAAGAGTCCGGTGCGATTGAATACTCGATCGTCGTAGCCGCGACCGCGTCCGACCCAGCCCCGATGCAGTTCCTGGCGCCTTACTCGGCAACCGCGATGGCCGAATACTTCCGCGACAATGGCCGTCACGCGCTGATCATCTATGATGACCTGTCGAAGCAGGCCGTTTCGTATCGTCAGATGTCCCTGCTGCTGCGCCGCCCGCCCGGACGTGAAGCCTATCCGGGTGACGTTTTCTACCTCCACTCGCGTCTGCTGGAGCGTTCGGCGAAGCTGAACGAAGACTTCGGCGCAGGCTCGCTGACCGCTCTGCCGGTTATCGAAACCCAGGGTGGTGACGTTTCGGCCTTTATTCCGACCAACGTGATCTCGATCACCGATGGTCAGATCTTCCTGGAAACCGAACTGTTCTATCAGGGCATCCGTCCTGCTGTGAACACCGGTCTGTCGGTTTCGCGTGTGGGCTCCTCGGCTCAGACCGATGCGATGAAATCGGTTGCTGGCCCGGTGAAACTGGAGCTGGCGCAGTACCGCGAAATGGCGGCCTTTGCGCAGTTCGGTTCGGACCTTGACGCCGCGACGCAGCAGCTGCTGAACCGTGGCGCGCGTCTGACCGAGCTGATGAAACAGCCGCAGTATTCGCCACTGACCAACGCGGAAATCGTCTGCGTGATCTTCGCAGGCACCAACGGCTACCTCGACAAGATCGACGTGTCCGACGTTGGCCGCTATGAGGCCGGTCTGCTGTCGCACCTGCGCGGCAAGCATGCTGACCTGCTGGAATGGATCACCGACGAAGATCCCAAGGTCAAAGGTGACGCGGCAGACAAGATCAAGGCAGCGATCGACGAATACGCCGCGACCTTCGCGTAACGGGGGGTTCCGATGCCTAGTCTGAAGGACCTTAAAAACAGGATCGAGTCGGTCAAATCGACCCGCAAGATCACCAAGGCCATGCAGATGGTCGCGGCCGCAAAACTGCGCCGCGCCCAGGAATCTGCCGAAGCCTCGCGCCCCTATGCCGAGCGGTTCAATGCCGTGATGGCGGGGCTGGCGGCTTCGGTCGGGGGCAGCGACAGCGCCCCCAAGCTGCTCCGGGGTACGGGCAGTGATGATGTCCATCTGCTGGTTGTCATGACAGCTGAACGCGGCCTGTGTGGCGGCTTCAACGCGAACATCGCCAAGCTGGCCCGCGCCAAAGCGGACGAGCTGCGCGGCAAAGGCAAGACGGTCAAGGTTCTGACCGTTGGTAAAAAAGGTCGCGACGCACTTAAGCGCGACTTTGCCGATCTGTTCGTTGGACATATCGACCTGAGCGAGGTCAAGCGCATTGGTTACACCAACGCGCAGGACATCGCCAAGGACATCCTGTCCCGCTTTGACGGGGCTGAGTTCGATGTTGCCACGATCTTCTACTCGAAGTTTGTCAACGTCGTGACCCAGATCCCGACGGCACAGCAGGTCATCCCCGCCTCATTCGAGGAAGCCGAGGGTGACGACAGCGGTGCCATTTTCGATTACGAGCCCAGCGAAGAGGCCATTCTGGCCGACCTGCTGCCCAAGGGGGTTGCGACCGCGATCTTCTCGGCTCTGCTCGAAAACGGAGCGTCTGAACAGGGTGCACGGATGTCCGCGATGGACAACGCGACACGCAACGCGGGTGAGATGATCGACAAGCTGACGATCCAGTTCAACCGCTCGCGTCAGGCCGTGATCACCAACGAGCTGATTGAAATTATTTCCGGCGCCGAAGCGCTGTAGAGACATACCGGAGACGAAACATGGCGAATGCAAAAGGCAAAGTCACACAGATCATCGGGGCCGTCGTTGACGTGCACTTCGAAGATCAGCTGCCTGAAATTCTGAACGCGCTGGAAACCACCAACAACGGCAAACGCCTGGTGTTGGAAGTGGCTCAGCACCTGGGTGAAAACACCGTCCGTACCATCGCGATGGACGCGACCGAAGGTCTGGTTCGCGGCGAAGCCGTCACCGACACCGGTTCTCCGATCTCGGTTCCGGTTGGCAACGCCACGCTGGGCCGCATCCTGAACGTGGTCGGCGAGCCGATCGACGAAAAGGGCCCGGTTGAAGCGACCGAAGCCCGCGCGATCCACCAGCCCGCACCCGAGTTCGACGAACAGTCGACCGAGTCAGAAATTCTGGTCACCGGCATCAAGGTTGTTGACCTGCTGGCCCCCTACGCCAAGGGTGGTAAAATCGGCCTGTTCGGCGGTGCTGGCGTTGGCAAAACCGTTCTGATCATGGAACTCATCAACAACATCGCAAAAGTGCACTCGGGCTTTTCCGTGTTCGCGGGTGTTGGTGAACGGACTCGTGAAGGGAACGACCTGTACCACGAGATGATCGAATCGAACGTGATCAAGCCTGACAATCTGTCGGAATCACAGGTTGCGCTGGTTTACGGTCAGATGAACGAACCTCCCGGAGCGCGTGCGCGTGTTGCTCTGACCGGTCTGACATTAGCCGAGCAGTTCCGCGACCAATCCGGGACCGACGTTCTGTTCTTCGTCGACAACATCTTCCGCTTCACGCAAGCGGGCTCCGAGGTTTCGGCTCTGCTGGGTCGTATTCCTTCGGCGGTGGGCTACCAGCCGACACTGGCCACCGACATGGGCGCCCTGCAGGAACGCATCACCTCGACCAAGTCGGGCTCGATCACATCCGTGCAGGCCATCTATGTTCCTGCGGACGACTTGACCGACCCCGCGCCGGCAACCTCGTTTGCGCACCTGGATGCGACCACCGTTCTGAACCGTGCGATCTCGGAAAAGGGCATCTACCCGGCTGTTGACCCGCTCGACTCGTCGTCGCGTCTGCTGGACCCGGCCATCGTTGGGGAAGAGCATTACGGCGTTGCGACCGACGTTCAGCAGATTCTCCAGCGCTACAAGTCGCTGCAGGACATCATCGCCATCCTCGGCATGGACGAACTGTCGGAAGAAGACAAACTGACCGTGGCCCGTGCCCGTAAGATCGAACGCTTCCTGTCGCAGCCGTTCGACGTGGCCGAGGTTTTCACCGGCTCGCCAGGCGTTCAGGTTCCTCTGGACGTGACTATCGCTTCGTTCAAAGCTGTTGTGGCTGGCGAATACGATCACCTGCCCGAAGCGGCCTTCCTGATGGTTGGCGGCATCGACGAAGTGATCGCCAAAGCGGAAAAGATGGCCGCAGAAGCCGCCTAAGGAGTATCCCTGATGGCAAACACGATGCAATTCGACCTTGTCAGCCCCGAGCGGAGCCTTGCTTCGCTTGAGGCCAGCGCGGTCCAGCTTCCCGGCGCGGACGGGGACATGACGGCGATGCCTGATCATGCCCCCACCATCACCACGCTGCGCCCCGGCCTGTTGAAGGTTGAGGCACCCGAAGGGTCCAGCGAATACCTGGTCACCGGCGGGTTTGCCCAGATCAATGGCGACAGCCTGTCGGTGCTGGCCGAAAAGGCCATTCCGGTTGCCGAAGTGACCCGCTCGCATCTGGACGAGATGATCGCCGAAGCGCGTGCGTCGCACGAAGCGGCCAAAGGCGGCGATGATCAAACCATCGTCGATGATGCCGCCAAGCTTCTGGCTGACATGGAAGCCCTTGGCACGCATATGAGCCTGTAAGGCCCTAGCGCAAAGAAATTTGAACGGCCTCGCAGTTGCGGGGCCGTTTTTTTTGTCGTGATTTTGCAGGGGGCGGGGGGTAAGGTTCTAGAATACAAAGAAAATGACGATAGTATGAGAAGTTTTATTTCGCACCCAATTGGCATCGACCAGGGCGAGACCGTGATGTTTTCCGAGTTTGCCGATGGCGGTGAGATGTGGACCGGCGAAGGTCCGCGGGAAAGGCGGTCTGCAATAACCTTCAGTCAACCTTTCAGGTCGGAGCCTGTTGTTCAGATTGGCGTGTCACTGTGGGATGTGGATACATCTTCGGCCCTGCGCGCCGAAATCATGGCCCAGGATATCACGCCAGAGGGGTTCAACGCCGTATTTCGCACATGGTCCGACACGCGCATCGCCCGTATTCGTGTAACATGGACCGCCATCGGCGAAGTGGCCCATGAAGATGATTGGGACATTTCGTGAGGTAGCTGCCAAAGTATCTCGGCATCCAAATTCGGATGTTGTTCGGACCGTTCAGGTCACCTGCTCATTGCACCTTGGCTACGAACGCATTCCAGTCCTGAAAATCAACGCCCAGGCCGTAAACTGCGCCATACGCCAAAGCTGCGCCGAAGATAAAATAGACCAACACATAGCCCATGCCCCGGCCACGCCGCAAAAGCCCGATCAGCCCGAACACCAGCGCGACGATCAGCAGCGAGGTCGCGATGCGGACGCTTTCTTCGGCGAAGAGACGCGCGGCCTCGGTGTTGTAGGCCGATGAGGCCTCGGCCATCAGCATGCAGAGGCACGAGACCCCGCCCAAAACCAGACCGATCAGCGAAAACAGCAGGCGCGCGGCCTCTGACGGTTTGCGCTTTTCTACGGCTTTCGGGGCGCGGCGGGGCTTTGAACCGGTCAATGACCGCAAAAGCATGCTGATCCCGATCAGCGCAAGGATAAGCCCGCCCGCGCCAAATCCCAGGGCCATTCCCATTTCGCCATTGTCGCGAAGCGTCTCATAGTTCTCGTTGGCGTATTGCACCGCCTTGCCGCCGGTCACGGTTAGAACCGCCGATGTCGCGAGCGAGATGAGGCGACCGCCGCCCGAAGCCTTTGCCGAGGATTTGGATCGTCTTGACGCCTGCACAGCCGCGTTGGCCTGAATACGTTGCACTCTGTCTTGGAAATTCGCGTTGGCCATTTGAAGACTTCACCCAAATCAAAAACTATTCGTCAACGCAATGTTGCGAATAAAAGAGGTGAAACTGCGGCGGCATTAAGAAACCTGAGTGGTCAATGACCCGTCAGGATGTCATAGCAAAGGCGTGAGCCCATTCAAACGAATTAGAGGGCCGGCTGCGGGCCCTCCTGCGCGTCAGTCCATATGATAGAGCGACTCGTAGATCGGTGTCAGCGTTTTGTCTTCGAACAAGGATGACACGCTGGTGCCGTTCCAGATGTTCAAAATCGCCTGCGTAAAGATCGGCGCGGTCGGTACAATGCGGATGTTCTTGGCCGCTGCGACCTCTGGTGTGGGCTGAATCGTGTCCGACAACACCAGCGATTTCATGACCGAATTGGTAACGCGTTCAACCGCAGGGCCGCTCATGACGCCGTGGGTGATATAGGAATGGACTTCCTTGGCCCCATTGTCGACCAGAACCTGCGCGGCTTTGCACAGCGTCCCCGCGGTGTCGCAAATGTCGTCGATGATCAGGCAGATCTTGTCTTTGACATCGCCGATCACGGTCATTTCAGCCACTTCACCGGCTTTTTCACGGCGTTTGTCGACAATCGACAGCGGCGCGCCGATCCGTTTCGCCAACTCACGCGCCCGGGCAACCCCGCCGACGTCCGGCGAGACAACCATGATTTCATCCATCTGGTTCTTGAACTGCGTTTTCACATCCAGCGCAAAGATCGGCGAAGCATAGAGGTTGTCCACCGGCATATCGAAAAAGCCCTGAATCTGCGCCGCGTGCAGGTCCATTGTCAGGATACGCTCAATTCCCGCACCGGTCAGCATGTTGGCCACCAGCTTGGCGCTGATCGGCGTGCGGGCCTTGGTGCGACGGTCCTGACGGGCATAACCGAAATAGGGGATCACGGCGGTGATGCGCGCCGCAGACGACCGGCGCAACGCGTCAGCGATGATCAGCAGCTCCATCAGATTGTCATTGGCAGGGTTCGAGGTCGGCTGGATGATGAACATATCCTCACCCCGGACATTTTCGAACACTTCGACGAAAATCTCGCCATCGTTAAAGCGTTCGACGCGCGCGTCGACCAGACCCTGATCGACACCGCGATGCAGGCTCATCCGGCGTGCGATTGTTTCGGCTAATGGAAGATTGGCGTTCCCAGCGATAAGCTTGGGTTCGTGAAGTGTCGGCATCGGCTGATTATCCCCGGGCAGCAATGGCAATGTGACAGATTCGTGATGTTGACACCGCTTAGCATGGCCTTACCGTCCCGCATAGATAACGCAGCGGAGAAAATACAGATGACCCAGATTGACTACTTTTTTGCGACACTGTCCCCCTTCACCTATCTTGCCGGAACGCGGTTGGAGGACGTGGCGGCAAAGCACGGGGCAACCATCAATTACAAACCGCTGGACATCATGGGCCTGTTTGGCCGCACCGGGGGAACACCGCCCAAGGACCGGCACATCTCGCGCATCGAATATCGTTTGCAAGAGCTTCAGCGCCAGTCCAAGACCCTTGGGATGCCGCTGAACCTGAAGCCTGCACATTGGCCCACAAACGCAGCGCCGTCGTCATACGCAATCATCGCTGCCGCACAGGACGGTTCGGGTGATCTGGGTGCGCTGTGCCATTCGTTCCTGCGCGCCTGCTGGGCCGAAGAAAAGGACATTGCGGATGATGCGGTCATCCGGGAGTGCCTCGAAAAGGCGGGTTTTGACCCCAACCTGGCCGATAGCGGTCTGTTGACCGGTGCCGAAACCTATGCAGCCAACCTGGAGGAGGCTGTGGACAAAGGCGTGTTCGGAGCTCCGTTCTATGTCACCGAAGACGGCCAGCGGTTCTGGGGGCAGGACAGGCTGGACGATCTGGACCGGCACCTGAGCACTCTCTAGCCTGATCCGCCAGCCACGTCTGGTTCAAATTGCCATGGTGGGGGGCTGTGCCCCCCGAACCGCTAAAGCAAAGCCAGAAACTGGTCGATCTGCTGATTGGTGATCGACCAGTCGCAAACCAGTCGGCAGGTCAGCATCTCAGCCGCGTCGTCGCCCTCCAGACTGCCGCTCCACAGATGATATTGCGCACCGGCGTCATGCAGGCGCTGATGTGTTTTGCGCGGCAGATCCGCAAAGATCATGTTGGCCTGCGGTTCGTGTGCAAAAGCTGCCCCTGCTGCGCGTAACCCCTCGGCCAGCCGGGCGCAGCTGGCGTTGGCCTGTCGTGCGGATCGCAACCACAGATCGTCGCGCAGATAGGCCGCCATTTGGGCCGACAGGTAGCGATGCTTGGAAAACAGATGCGCCCCGCGTTTGCGCCGCAGTTCGAATTCCCAGGCCTTGGTCTCGTCAAAGAAGACAACCGCCTCGACGCCCATCAGGCCATTCTTGGTCCCGCCAAAGCTCACCGCATCCACACCGGATTTCCAGGTCATATCCGCCGGGGAACAATTCAGTGCAACCAGCGCATTGGTAAAGCGCGCTCCGTCCATGTGAACCGGCAAACCGAATTCCTTGGCAACACCACAGAGCGCTTGCAGTTCCTCAAGCGTATAAACCGAACCGCGTTCGGTCACTTGAGTGATCGAAACCGGGCCGCGCTGAGGGCCATGTACGCCGCGTGTCTCTTCCCCCTCGATGGATCCACGCAACGCATCGGGTGTCATCTTGTCGCCGCCCGGAACGAGGGTCAGCTTTGCACCGATGTAGAATTCGGGCGCATTGCATTCATCCTCATGGATATGCGCGTGCGGCGAACAGAAAATGGTCTCCCAGGGGTTGGACAGCGTCGCCAAAGCCAGCGAATTCGCGGCGGTGCCCGTTGCCACCAGATATACGGCGGCACCGGGCGCTTCGAATATGCCGCGAATACGGTCACGCACTTCGTTCATCAGACTGTCGGCACCATAGGCCATCTGATAGCCTTGGTTGGCCTCGGTCAGTGCGGCCAGAACCTCGGGGTGGACGGGCCCGGAATTGTCAGAGGCAAAATGCATCAGCTCGGCTCCTCAATGATGTAGTCTTCCCATTCTTCCATGGGGGTTTCGAACTCGGAAACGGTGCGGCCCTGGACCGATACGCCAGCGGCGTGAACGCTTTCCGGTGTACCTGATATCAATGGGTGCCAGTCGTAAAGGGGCTTTCCCTCCCACAGCAGGCGGTAGGCGCAGGTTTGCGGCAGCCAATAGGCGTGGTCGTCGATATTGTCGGGCGTCATGACGATGCACTCGGGCACGAATTGGTGCCGGATGTCGTACTGGGTGCAGCGGCAGCTCTCATCATCCAGCAGGCGGCAGGCCACACAGGTCAGGGCAACCTCACCGGTGTCTTCGTCTTCAAGCTTGTTGAGGCAACATTTGCCGCATCCGTCACACAGGGCTTCCCATTCGCGCTGGTTCATCTTGCGCAGGGCTTTACGCTCCCAAAAACGCGGGGGAAGGCCCGCCCGATCGATTGGGTCCTTTTTCATAGCGCGGTCAGAATCTCGCGGGCCTGATCGCAGTCGGATGTCATCTGGGCGATCAGCGCTTCGAGCCCGTCAAACTTGAGTTCGGGCCGCAAGTAATCGACCAGCCCCACCGAAAGGGTCGCGCCATAAAGGTCGCCGGAAAAATCGAACAAGAAGGTTTCGATGTTCGGAACCTCTCCGTTGAACATCGGGCGCGTGCCGATCGAGGCGGCACCGAGGTAATTGCCCTGATGCGGGCCGTCCAGAACATCGACCAGAACCGCATAGACGCCAAATCGGGGCGGGTGCAGCCCTTCGATTGACATATTGGCCGTTGGGAACCCCAACTCTCGCCCACGCTGTTCGCCCCCAACAACCTCGCCTTCGATGCGGTGCCAGTGGCCCAGCATCGCCGCCGCGTCACGCGGGCGTCCATCGCTGAGCGCGGAACGGATAGCGGTCGAGGATACCACATTTTCGGAACGTTCCATGAGGGGGGCGATGGTGACGCCAAAGCCCATGTCCCGACCGAATTTCACAAGGTCATCTGCTGTGCCAATGCGGCCTTTGCCAAAGCAGAAATCGGCCCCAACCACCACATGCGACAGTCCTAACCCGTCACAAATGACGTTTCGCGCAAATTCTTCCGGGGTCAATCCGGCAAGGGCTGCATTGAAAGGCAGCTCATAGAGCTTCTTGACCCCCAGTTTTTCAAGCCTGTGCGCCCGTGTGTTGCCACGCATCAGGCGAAAAGGCGGAGTGTCTGGTGCAAAATACTCGCGCGGATGCGGTTCGAACGTCAGCACGCCCAAAGGCGCGTTCGGGGCTGCATTGCGGGCAAGGTCGATGACCGACCGATGGCCCACATGAACACCGTCGAAATTCCCGATGGCCACGCTGGCCCCGCGATCCTCAGGCTCGACAAACTGGAAGTCCCGGATAATCTGCATACCGCTTGCCTAGCTGGACTGGCAGACAGGTTCAAGCGGCTGGTATGCGGTGATCTGGAAAGGTCAGTCGAACTTACGTGACGGCGCCAGCACCATGGCCTCGCCCACCAGGACGTTCTTGCCGTCCACCGCGCATTTGCAATCCAGTTTGACCCGGCGTTTCGCGAAATCGATATCGACCACCGTGACCTCGGCATGGACCATGTCGCCCGGGCGCACGGGGGCGAGAAACTTCAGCGATTGCCCCATATAGACGGTTCCATGCCCGGGCAGCTGTTCACCAATCACGGCCGAGATCAGGCCAGCGGTCAGCATCCCATGCGCGATGCGTCCACCAAAGATCGTGTCGCGGGCATAGTCGTCATCCAGGTGAACGGGGTTTCGGTCGGTCGAAACCTCGGCAAACATCTCTATGTCCTGATCCGTCACCACTTTGCGCAGGTGGCGGCTCATGCCCATCTCGATGTCTTCGATACAGATCGTTCCGCGCGGCAGGTTGTCCAACATGGTGCCCTCAATTCAGATTGTGAGAGCAACAAAAAACCAAGAATCGGCCCTCATGGGTAGCTTTATTACTTTGCGAGTGCAGAAAATCAAGCCTTTATTGGCTAGCGCAATCGTCCGATCGAGAAGGTCGGATTGATCTTTTCCTTTTCGTTATGGGACCTTAGGGCATCTTCATCGGGGTGATGCGACGTTTTGGTCTCGGCCGCTGCAAGGCCGCCGGTTATGAAAAGCGAGTCGATGCCTTCGCCCATCGCCCCGGCAATGTCCGTCTGTGGGCCGTCACCGATGGCCAGAATCTCCGAGTCGCTGACATCCGCGCCAAGTTCCTGCAGTCTGCGCCGCGCCAGATCGTAGATCGGCGGATGGGGTTTGCCGAAATACAGGCTCTTGCCACCCATCTCGGTATAAAGTCGCGCCAGCGCACCGGCGCACCATTCCCGTACCTCGCCACGGTCGACGACAATATCGGGATTGGCGCATAGCAGCTTTAGGCCTTTTTGCTTGGCAAACAGAAACTCGGGCCGGTTCACTGCCGGATCAGCCATCGGATCGAACGGGCCGCAGCAAACGATGCCTTCGGCCTCGTCCAGGGGCACACGCTCGATCTGGATCGGGTGGTGCAGAAGTTTGAGAGGTTCGAAAAACCCGGCGTCGCGCTTCCATTCGCCCATGAAATAGACCTTATGGCCCACAGCCCCCTGATACATGGCCGACCGCGCCGAATCGCCGCTGGTTGCGATTGTGTCATAGGCATCCGCAGGCACCGCGAAATCGGTCAGTTGTACGGATACACCGGCCCGGGGTTTCGGCGAGTTCGTCACCAGGACAACATAGCCGCCCTTGCTGCGATAGGCTTGCAGTGCGGCGACGGCTTCGGGGTAGGCGGTGATCCCATTGTGAACGCAGCCCCAGAGGTCAACGAACAGCGCCTTGTAGCGATCCGAGATGTCAGCGAGCGTTGAGATGATTTGGGTCATGGGTCCCTCATGTGGCGCGGGAAAACGGGTTGGCTCAAGCCTATGGCAGAGCGTTTCCCGTTTGGCCAGAGGGAGCGTTGCCAAGAAAAAAGGCGCCCGCTTTGGGGCGCCCTTCCTATCGGGTCAGACCTTGAGGTTGGGGATGATCTGCTTCTTCCGGCTCATGATGCCGGGCAAGACGACACTGTCACAATCGACAGTTGCGCCAAAGCTTTTCTCCGCGACACTTTTGACGAGATCGTTGGGCACCAGCAGGGTGGCTTCTTCGTTCAGGATGTCGACAACAAACAACAGAACCTGATCAACGCCGTCTTCGCGCGCCACATCGACCATGGACGCAGCAAGGCTGTCCTTGCGGTCCAGCACAACGCCGGGCGCCGTGGTTTCCAGAACCGAGACGCGGAACTTGGTGCCGTCGACTTCGTATTCCTTGCTGTCCATCCGCAGAAGCTCGGCGTCCGAGAACGAGGACACATCGGATTTGGCCGCAAACATGTCCGCCGCATAAGACGCGATGTCGAGGCCAAGATCGGTGGCCAGATTCTCGGCCACGGCACGGTCATGCGCCGTGGTGGTAGGCGAGCGGAATTCGAGTGTGTCCGACAGGATGCAGGTCAGGGCGGCACCTTTGACGGCCTCGGGCATCTTGGCGATATCATCGCCGATCAGATCGATCATGATCGTCGCCGTGCAGGCCAATGGCCGCACGGTGATGTCGATCGGGCCTTTGGTTTCCAGGCCGCCGACCAGCTTGTGGTGATCAATGATGGCACGGATATCGGCGCTGTTGATGCTTGCGGGCAATTCTGCCGGGTTATTGGTGTCAACGATGACAACCGGCGCGTCTTCGGCCACATCGCCGATGATCTGAGGTTTGGTCAGATCCCAGCGTTCCAGCATAAAGGCAGCTTCGGTGTTGGGTTCACCCAGCAACACCGGCTTGGCATCTTCACCTTTGATTTCGTTCAGATACCAGGCCCAGAGAATAGGCGATCCGGTCGAGTCGGTGTCGGGCGATTTGTGGCCAAAAACGAGAATGGTCATGTGCGTGATCCTAGGTAAATCGAGTTTGGGCCGCTTCTATTCCACACTCTGCGCAACTGCACGTGTTTTTTGGAGGCTGCTGAACTTTAGAATTCGAACGTAGGTTTGTCGCCGGCTGGGGACAAAACCCATTCATAGACACTCAGAACCTGGCGGGCCTTGGCTGTCCAGGTATATAGTTTTTCCACACGATCAACTGCAGCGCGTGAGACCTCGTGCAAGATTTGGGGTTTGTCGCAAAGCTCGGTTAGCTGGTTTCTCAAGGCTTCGATGATTTCTTCACGATTTCCCAGAGGCAGGCGATAGCCCGTCTTATCTGTGACCAGTTCTGAAGGGCCGGCATAGTCAACGACCACTGGGACCACGCCCAAAGCCATCGCCTCAAGAACAACGCCCCCGCCGAATTCACGTACAGAGGGGAAGGCGAGAACCGAACATTTCGACATGATGTTTTGAACGGATTTGTGCTCTAGCCATCCATGAAAACTTATCTGATCACTAACGCCCTGCGACGCTGCAAGAGATTTCAGACGTTCCAGCATTGGGCCGTCGCCTATCATATCCAGCGTCAGTCTACCTTTGCTCAAAAGGGGAAGCGCTGCCTCGACCACCATATCCGGTCCTTTGTACGGTACAAATCGGCCGACGAAACAAGCGCGCAACGGAAGCTTGTCCGAGGGTGAGGTGGTCTTATTGAATCGGTCGGTATCTACCGCATTTTCCGGGATATAGACGGTCCGGGGGAGGATCGCCTGGGGCAACTCCGCTCTGGTGCTGTGTGAACCGGCAATTATTGCTGATGACGAGTTCAGAGATTTGCCTCTTCCAGGCAGGTATTTGTAGGCGGACCTGACATATGAAAGCCATTCTCTTTCACTGAGCCTTTCCTTTGAAAAGCCCGGTGGCCAAGCTACGCCACCGTTTATCGGCCCAGCAACAAAAGGAATATGATGCTGTTTGCACCAACCCGCAATTGGGCTTGTTGCCGTTGGTGAAAGCGGCGTAATTCTGTGCACCAGGTCAAATTCGCAGGCTCGAATGCGGTCACCAAACAGGTGCCACAGTTTCCTTTCAAAAAAGGGATAGGTTAGGGATTGAATCGCTGACACCATTGTCCAGCCTCGATTCTCGCCCATTCTTAGGACCTGAGCCAATTTGAAGGCCGGCGCAGCCAACGCCTCGGTGTCGATAGCGGTAAAGTCTTTGCCTTCCGTCAATCCTGCGCGCAGAAAGGCATCGCGATTGCGAATTTGAGTCACAATGTGCGCATCGGTTTCCTTTTGGATTGCACGAGCCAGCGACCAGCCAATCAGTGGAACACTGACCCACTCTGGATTGGCGGCTTCTGCGATCAGAAGTGGGCGAATGTTCTTCTTCAAATTTGCTCTGACCTCAACAAAAATCTATAGGGGAGTTCTATCTGGGTTCATTGAATCAAGAAACTTGGACTTTGGCAAATCCCTTGAACGCACTGCAGGAAAATTGGATTTGGGGCATCGGCATTCAGGGCGGATAGACCGGGACAAAAACGTGACATAGACTTTTGGGTGATGAACCGCGAACAAGACCTCTATCCTCCCGTCAAGGCGTTGCTCGAACGTCAGGGGTACCTCGTGAAGGGCGAAGTGGGTGCAGCTGACGTTGTTGCCATGCGGCCCGGCGAGGATCCAGTCATTGTCGAGTTGAAACTACGGTTCTCGCTTGCGCTGTTTCATCAGGCAATTGCTCGGCTGAAAGTGACGGATCGGGTCTATATCGCGGTGTGCAAGCCAAAAGGGCGTAGTGCCCGGCGTGCGTTGCGCGATAATCTAGCGATGTGCCGTCGGTTGGGGCTGGGGTTGATCACGGTTCGCCCGGACGGTCGGGCCGAGGTGCATTGTGACCCCGGCCCCTATGCCCCCCGAAAGACCAAGGCCAAAGCGGCGCGTTTGTTGCGTGAGTTTGACCGCCTGGAGGGAGATCCGAACGCGGGCGGGGCGACGCGGCATGGGATTGT
Source organism: Ruegeria sp. H6 (assembly GCF_056532975.1). NCBI lineage: Bacteria > Pseudomonadati > Pseudomonadota > Alphaproteobacteria > Rhodobacterales > Roseobacteraceae > Ruegeria > Ruegeria sp. H6. The sequence continues at coordinate 527,860 of NZ_JBQFOA010000002.1, read as the reverse complement.
TACGGCCTATCGGCAGGATGCGTTGAAATGCGCCGCGCATCTGGCTGAACACGGTGCGACCAAAGGGGCCGAGGTTGCCGGCGCGACCGGTGTGCCTGGGGCCACTCGGCTGATGCGGGACAATCACTATGGATGGTTCGACAAGGTGGAAAAGGGTGTCTATGCCCTGTCTGACGCGGGCTCTGAGGGATTGAAACACTGGGCCTACAGTTGGGAAAGCACGGATTAAGACCTGCCCTTCTTGCCACCTGGTCGTGTGTCCCGCTCTGGGTTAAAGAAAATTCTTCACAGCTTGTTGACTCGCCCCACCGCACCCCCTAGCTATGCGTCGTTATCACTCGGATGACCCGAGTGCTAACGCCTCGCCAACAGGCGAGGGGAGGATAAACAAACTTTGAGCCCAAGGAGCTGCAAAGATGGCATTGAAACCGCTTCATGACCGTGTGCTGGTCCGTCGCGTTGAAAGCGAAGAGAAAACCGCAGGCGGCCTGATCATTCCTGACAGCGCGAAAGAAAAACCCAGCGAAGGCGAGGTTGTTGCAACCGGTGAAGGCGCGCGCAAGGACAGCGGCGAACTGATCGCAATGGCTGTAAAAGCTGGCGACAAGATCCTGTTCGGCAAATGGTCGGGCACCGAGGTCCAGGTCAACGGCGAAGAGCTGCTGATGATGAAAGAAAGCGACATCATGGGGATCATCGAGTAAGCCGCGCGCTTCACTCTGATCTTCATCTCAATACATTTTCTCAAGGAGAAACGACATGGCTGCAAAGGACGTCAAGTTCGACACCGATGCCCGCAACCGTATGCTGTCAGGCGTTAATGTTCTGGCCGACGCGGTTAAAGTGACCCTGGGCCCCAAAGGCCGCAACGTGGTTCTGGACAAATCCTTCGGCGCACCGCGCATCACCAAAGACGGTGTTTCGGTTGCCAAGGAAATCGAACTGGAAGACAAGTTCGAAAACATGGGCGCGCAGATGGTGAAAGAAGTCGCCAGCCGCACCAATGACGAAGCCGGTGACGGCACCACCACCGCAACCGTTCTGGCGCAAGCCATCGTTCGCGAAGGCCTGAAGCAGGTTGCAGCGGGTCTGAACCCGATGGACCTGAAGCGCGGCATCGATCTGGCAACTGCCAAGGTTGTTGAAGGCATCAAGTCGGCTTCGCGCGAAGTCAAAGACTCGGCCGAAGTCGCTCAGGTTGGCACCATCTCGGCCAACGGCGAAGCCGAAATCGGCCAGCAGATCGCAGACGCGATGCAGAAGGTTGGCAACGAAGGCGTTATCACCGTCGAAGAAAACAAAGGTCTGGAAACCGAGACCGATGTTGTCGAAGGTATGCAGTTCGACCGTGGCTACCTGTCGCCTTACTTCGTCACCAACGCAGACAAGATGATTGCAGAGCTCGACGACTGCATGATCCTGCTGCACGAAAAGAAACTGTCCTCGCTGCAGCCGATGGTTCCGCTGCTGGAGCAGGTGATCCAGTCGCAGAAACCGCTGCTGATCATTGCCGAAGACGTTGAAGGCGAAGCGCTGGCGACCCTCGTGGTCAACAAACTGCGCGGCGGCCTGAAAATTGCTGCTGTCAAAGCACCTGGCTTCGGCGATCGCCGCAAAGCCATGCTGCAGGACATCGCAATCCTGACCGGTGGTCAGGTGATCAGCGAAGATCTGGGCATGAAGCTCGAGTCCGTCACCATGGACATGCTGGGCACCGCCAAGAAAATCGAAATCACCAAAGACGAAACCACCATCGTCGACGGTGCTGGCGAGAAAGCCGAGATCGAAGCACGTGTTGCTCAGATCCGCACTCAAATCGAAGAAACTTCGTCGGATTACGATCGTGAGAAGCTGCAAGAGCGCGTTGCCAAACTGGCAGGCGGTGTTGCCGTGATCCGCGTCGGCGGCATGACCGAAGTTGAAGTGAAAGAGCGTAAGGACCGTGTGGACGATGCTCTGAACGCAACGCGCGCTGCTGTGCAGGAAGGCGTTGTTGTGGGCGGTGGTGTTGCTCTGGTTCAGGCCGGTAAAGCACTGGAATCGCTGGAAGGCGCAAACGCTGACCAGAATGCCGGTATCAACATCGTTCGCAAAGCTATCGAAGCGCCGCTGCGCCAGATCGCTGAGAACGCAGGTGTTGACGGTGCGGTTGTAGCGGGCAAGGTCCGTGAATCGTCCGACGCAGCGTTTGGCTTCAACGCGCAGACCGAAGAATATGGCGACATGTTCTCGTTCGGCGTGATCGACCCGGCCAAAGTTGTCCGTACCGCTCTGGAAGACGCGGCATCGGTTGCTGGCCTGCTGGTCACCACCGAAGCCATGGTCGCCGACAAGCCCGCCAAGGAAGGCGCGGCACCTGCTGGCGGCATGCCCGACATGGGCGGCATGGGCGGCATGATGTAAGCACGTCGAATTCGCCCTGGCGAATTCTGACGACCCCGATCGGCATTTGGCCAATAAGGTCAAAAATGCCGACAGGGACGCCACACAGCAAAAAGATAGGGTCGCCTTCGGGCGGCCCTGTTTCGTTTTGGAATGTCCGCTGCGCGGCCATGCCTCCGGCGGAGGTATTTTTGAACAAAAGAAGGATGGCCAATTTGCCTGCGGGAAAGTGAGTGTGCAATCCGGTCTGAAACAGGTATGCGGTTGATATGCGACTGATATTACTCACCACCCTGACCATGTGCGCTTTTGCGGCAAACTCTATTTTGACCCGTCTGGCCGTTGAAAGCGGGACGAGCGATCCGGTTGGGTTTGCCGTGGTGCGCGTCTTGTCGGGCGCTCTGATCCTGTCACTGCTCGTTCTGGGGCAGGGGGGACAATTGCCGCTGATGAACACAAGGCGAGTGATCGGGGCAGGGTCGCTGTTCGTTTACATGATCGGGTTTTCGCTGGCCTATATTTCGCTCGATGCAGGCTTGGGCGCATTGATCCTGTTCGGTATCGTGCAGGTTACGATGTTTGCCGTGACAGCCCTTTCAGGGGCAAAGCCAACCGCACGGCAACTTGCCGGGGCGGCGATCGCATTGGCAGGGCTTGCCTATGTTCTGTGGCCGTCTGGTGCTGTTGTGGTTGATGCGAAAGGTGCAATCCTCATGATCGCCGCCGGTATTGGTTGGGCCGCATATTCACTGGCCGGCCGGTCCGAGCCGGATGCTTTGTCGGGAACAGCAGCGAATTTCGTTGTGGCTTTGCCTTTGACGGTCGCATCCGTGTTTGTGGTCGGCGCTGATTGGCAGATGACCGGCATGGGCTATGTGCTGGCGGCAGTGTCTGGCGCGGCCACTTCCGGATTGGGTTACGCGCTGTGGTATCGCGTCTTGCCGCAACTTGCTCCCGCTATTGCCGCTGTCGTGCAATTGAGCGTGCCAATCATCGCCATTTTTGCGGGTGCGGTCTTGTTGGGCGAACAGGTGTCCGTTGGATTGCTGATCGGAACAGCCCTGGTCTTGGGCGGGATCGCGCTGGCGGTGGTGCGGTTGCCGCGGGGCTAGGGCTTCCCTAAGCGCGCCATTGCCCTTATCTGGCAGGCATGAGAATTCTTGTCGCCTTGTTTTTGATGTTTGTGCCCGTTGTGGCAAACGCGAAATGCGTAATCCTGTTGCACGGGCTCGCCAGGACAGAGGCGTCCTTTTCTGTCATGGAGCAACTGTTCAAGGCGCATGACTACAAAGTTGTGCGCCCGGGATACCCTTCGACCGACCTGCCGATTGCGGACCTAGCCGATCAAACCCTACCCGGCGCCTTTGCTGCCTGTGGCAGTGATCAGGCCAATGTGGTGACCCATTCGATGGGCGGCATTCTTCTGCGCTACTGGCTGCAGGATAACAAACCCGAAAATCTGGGCCGCGTGGTGATGTTGGGCCCTCCGAACCAGGGCAGCCAATTGGTCGATGAACTGGGCGATTGGGAGGTTTTTGGCCTGTTGCACGGTCCCGCCGGGCTGGCACTTGGAACCGGCCCCGAAGGCGTGCCGCGTCGCTTGCCCCCGGTCGATTTCGAATTGGGTGTGATTGCCGGTCAGAACTCGCTGAACCTGATATTCTCTTCGATGATCGACGGGCCGGATGACGGCAAGGTCTCGGTCGAGAGCACACGGGTTCAGGGGATGGCCGACCACATCGTGCTGCCGGTGACCCACACCTTCATGATGAACAATCCGCGCGTTATGGCGCAGGCGCTACACTTTATCGAGTTTGGCGCGTTTGACCCCGAAATCACGTGGATCGACGGCGTGATGGACGTCATTGACGAGATTTGTATCGGGCAGGATTGTTCTGAACCCGTTTCGGAGCCCACCAGATGACATCACTTGAATTGACGTTCACCGGTGCAGATGTCCTCTTGCCGGATCAAGGCGTTGCGCGCGCGGATCTGACAATCGGCGGCGGTCAAGTCCAACCCACGCCGACTTCCCGAAAGGTCGACCTGACGGGCTACCTTATTCTGCCGGGCATAGTGGATTTGCACGGTGACGGGTTCGAACGCCATATTGCGCCGCGCCGTGGCGCGATGAAGCAAATGGCCGAAGGCATTCTCTCGGTCGAGGCAGAACTGGCCGCTAACGGTATTACCACAGCCGTTCTGGCCCAGTTTCACAGTTGGGAAGGGGGCGTGCGCAGCCCGGAATTTGCCGCGCAGGTGTTTCAGGCCATCGCAGCGGTCAAAGACGATGTCGTGACCGATCTGATCCCCCAGTTGCGGTTTGAGACGCATATGCTGGATGACTATGCCGATCTGCCGGCGCGGATCGCCGATTGGCAGGTGCCTTACGTCGTGTTCAATGACCACCTGCCTCATGATCGTCTGGCCGAAGGGCGCAAACCACCGCGTCTGACGGGGCAGGCGTTGAAGGCCGGTCGTAACCCGGAACAGCACTTTCAGATGCTGCTGTCTATGCACGAACGAGGCGACGATGTACCGGCGGCATTGGACGATCTGTGTGCGAAACTGACCGAAACAGCGGTTCGTCTGGGCAGCCATGACGATGGGACCGCACAGTGCCGCGCGGACTGGCGCGCGCGCGGCGCCGTGATCTCGGAATTTCCTGAAACGGTGGATGCCGCGCAAGCCGCACGGGATGGCGGAGATCACATCATCCTGGGCTCGCCCAACGTGGTCCGGGGCGGGTCGCACAAAGGCAACGCCAGCGCGCTGGACCTGATTGCGATGGGGCTGTGCGATGCTCTGGCCTCTGACTATCACTACCCCAGCCCCCGACGCGCAGCGTTGATGCTGGCGCGTTCCTGCCTGCTGGATCTGGCAGGTGCATGGGCGCTTATCTCCAGCGGACCGGCGCGTGTTCTGGGTCTGTCGGATCGCGGCCACCTGACTCCGGGAAAACGTGCCGACATCGTGATACTGAACGCTGACACCCATCGTGTGTCCGCAACCCTGGCGCAGGGTCGCATAAGCTATATGTCAGGGGACATCGCCGCTCGGTTTGTCACCTGATCGACACTTCATCTTTTCCCAAATACTCCCGCCGGAGGCATCGCACGCCAGTGCGATCCCGGTCAGCGTATGATCCGGTTGAAATGCCCCATTTTGCGGCCCGCCTTGACCTCGGCCTTGCCATAGAGGTGCAATGCAACATCCCGTTCGGTGGCAAGAGCAGGCACACGGTCCATATCTGTCCCGATCAGGTTCTCCATGACGACATCGCTGTGCCGCTGGCCATCCCCCAGGGGCCAACCGGCAACCGCACGGATATGCTGTTCGAACTGATCCACGGCACATCCGTTCTGGGTCCAGTGCCCCGAGTTATGCACGCGCGGCGCAATTTCGTTCACGATCAGATCCTCGGGCGTCACGAACAGCTCAACCCCCATGACACCGACATAGTCCAGCGCGTTGAGGATATTGGCGGCCAGTAATACCGCATCCGTTCGTTGCGTTGGTGAAAGGCGGGCAGGAATGGTCGTTGTGTGCAGGATGCCGTCCCGATGCACATTCTCGCCGGGGTCGAAACAGGCGACCTGCCCATCCAGCCCGCGCGCGGCGATGACCGAAACCTCATGCGAGAAGTTTACAAAGCCCTCAAGAATGGATGGAGCACCGGCCATATCTTTCAGCGCCTCTTCGGCATCCTCAGCGGTTTTCAACCGCGCCTGCCCCTTGCCGTCATAGCCGAACCGCCGCGTCTTCAGGATTGCAGGTGTTCCGATTTCATCGATCGCTGCCTGCAGGCTTTGCAGATCGGTGATGTCAGCGAAAGGGGCCGTTTTCAGGCCCAGGCTGTGCAGAAAAGTCTTTTCGGTCAGCCGATCCTGGCTGACCCGCAAGGCCTCGCGCCCCGGGCGGATGGGGCGGTGTGCCTCCAACACATCCAGCGCTTGGGTCGGTATGTTTTCAAACTCGTAAGTGATGGCATCGACAGATGCGGCAAAAGACTGCAACGCATCGGCATCGTCATAGCCTGCGGTTGTCACCCGGTCTGCGACTTGTCCCGCCGGAGGGTTTGCACCCGGCTCGTAAATATGGCTGACAAAGCCCAGCCGTGCCGCCGCGACCGAGAGCATCCGGCCAAGCTGTCCACCGCCCAAAATCCCGATCGTTGCGCCGGGGGCGAGCTTCTCTGCCATCATCAATTCTCCAACCTTTTGCCTATCGAGGTGAGCGCATCGTTCAACGCGTCATGGGCACCGCCGCGCTGCAAGGTTTGTGTCATTTGCAGGCTCAAGGTGCCTTCGGTGGCCAGCGCATCCCGTTCTTCCGCCAGACGACCGGCCCCACCTTGTTCCATGGCGGCAAGAAACCCGGACATCAGCTGGGTTACATAAAACTCTGCCCCATCTGCATCGCCAGTCTCATGCGCTAGCCATTCAGCCCCGCTTGTCATGAGGTCGAGCAGGCCCGGAACCATGGCGCAGATCGCGAAATGCGCGTTCAACGCGGCCTCGGTCTCGACCTTCACCACCGGGTTTTCCGGCTCAAACAGGTCGGCCAGCAGGCGATCATTGCCATAGGCCGCCATCGGGCATCCGCCGGTCTGCAAAAATCCCAGCGGGATGGTCTGGACGAAATCCGCCGCCGGGGCACAGAGAGATGCAAGCTGTTCCGCCGACACACCCGCCATGACCGAGACGATTTTCTGTTCGTCGCGGAACCGCAACGGGGTCAAAACCTCGACCGCGACCTGAGGGCGGAGGCACAGAAACACGATGTCCGATGCATCGATCACGGTCTGAGGATCGCCAACCGTAGCTCCAAGCTCTTGTTTCAGCTTGGCCGAGACCTGAGCGTTCCGTTCTGTCACGCTTATCTGGTGACCTTTCGCGGCCATCAAACGCGCAATCGGGGCTGCGATGTGGCCGGTCCCGAGAAACCCGACCCGGCTCATCCCTGAGGTTCCTCGGGGATAGACACGGACAGTGCATCGCGCCACGCGTCCAACCGTTCGGCCAATGCCGGGTCCTGAAGCGCCAGAATGCCAGCGGCCATGAGCCCGGCATTGGCACCACCAGCCGACCCGATGGCCATGGTCGCGACCGGGAACCCTTTGGGCATCTGGACAATGGAATAGAGCGAATCCACGCCGGATAAGGCCCGCGTCTGAACAGGTACGCCAATCACCGGCACCCGCGTTTTTGATGCCATCATCCCTGGCAGGTGCGCGGCACCACCAGCACCAGCGATGATGACCTGCAGGCCACGGGACACGGCGGTTTTGCCGTAATCCCAAAGACGATCCGGCGTGCGATGGGCCGAGACAATGCGTTTTTCGTAAGCAATACCCAATTCATCCAGAATATCGGCGGCCTCTTTCATCGTGGGCCAGTCCGACTGGCTGCCCATGATGATCCCCACATTCACATCGCTCATCCGCTTTTATCCCCGCCCTAAGGAAAGAGCGCGCACTATAGCCAAATCCGATTGGCTGGCAATGCGTCAGACGGCCATCAAGCAATGATATCAGGGGTCAGTCGGTCTTCGATGATGCGGATGATGTCCTTGAGACGCAGTTTTTCCTTTTTCAACCGTTTCAGCGTCAACTGATCGGCTGTCCCGCGGTCATGCAGCGCCTCGATCGCTTCGTCCAGATCACGGTGCTGGCGGCGAAAAACCTCCAGCTCGACCCGCAGAACATCGTCGGTTTTCATGGAAAGGTCGGTGGGCGCGTTCATTGGCGACTCGGCTGATTAGTGGTGCTTGACACACAAGATAGTGTGTCAGGCTTTATCCGACCAGACCTTGTGGACATCCCGACATAATCCCATATTCTATCGTACACGGTTGCCAGAATGGGGCCGAAACAGACGTCGCTTTGACAAAAAAGGACGAAAATACGTGTCGAAACTTACCTTGGGCTCTTACCCGCATCTTTTGGGGTTCGAGCAGTTGGAACGTCTTCTGGAACGGTCTGCAAAGGCCGGTAACGAAGGGTATCCACCTTACAATATCGAACAGACCTCGGACTTTTCCTATCGCATCACCCTGGCTGTGGCCGGTTTTGCAGAAGAGGATCTGTCGATCACAATCGAGGATCGCCAATTGGTGATCCTAGGTCGGCAACGCGACGATAGCGAGGGGCGCATATTCCTGCATCGCGGCATCGCGGCACGCCAGTTTCAGCGCATGTTCGTGCTGGCCGATGGCGTCGAAGTGGGCGAAGCGATCATGGAAAACGGTCTGCTGCATGTGGACCTGACCCGGGCGGTTCCCGAAACCGTGGTGCAAACGATCAACATAAGAAAGGGGTAAGAGCAATGAATACACCGATTGAACTGAACACCGAAGGCGACGGCATCGTCTATGTGAAGACAGTTGATGTGGCCGATCTGCCCCGCGATCTGCGCGATCAGGCGGGTGATCTGGACCAGCTTTACGCGGTGCACGATTCCGATGGGCAGCAACTGGCGCTGGTCGCCGATCGCAAGCTGGCCTTTGTGCTGGCCCGCGAACATGACCTGTCCCCGGTGGCTGTGCATTAGCGCAGGCTAAGCGCTCTGCCGAAATGGCGTGACATTGGATGCGTTGCCGGTGAAACATGCGGCGACGCTTTTTTTTTGTTGGAGTGCGCTTATGGGTCGGTTTGAATTCGATTGGGTCGATGCATTCACCGACCGCGCATTCGGTGGCAACGGCTGCGCGGTTGTTCATGGCGGGGCGGGATTGTCGCAGGAAACCTGTATGTCTTACGTGCGCGAAACCTCATTGGTGGAGTGCACGTTTACAGGCCCCTCCGACGTGGCCGATGTCCGGGTCCGGTATTTTCTGGCAAGCCGGGAAATTCCTTTTGCCGGTCACCCCACAATCGCGACCGTTGCCGCCATGCGATCACGCGGCATGGTCAAAGGCGATGAGCTAAGCCTGGAAACCGGGGCCGGTATCGTTGCCATCCGACTGGACGGGGACGAGATCGAGATGACTCAGGTCGCACCGCAATTTGGTGAGTATGTGCCCACTGATCTGGTTGCCGCAACCGTCGGTTTGCCCGAGGACGCGATAGTTTCGCCACCGCAATTCGTGTCTACCGGACTGCCATTTTGTATTACGGTCTTGCGCGATCACGACGCTTTGCGGGCGGCCCGCCTCGTTGAAGGTCCGCTGCGCAAGGTGGCCGAGAAAGCCGGGTTCTCCGGCTCGGACATGGCCGAGCCGTTTCTTGTGACGTTGCAAGGTGCGACAGAGGCAGGAGACACGTTCTCGCGCCTCTTGTTGGCGCCGCCCAGCCCGCCCGAAGATCCCTTTACCGGGTCCGCCACGGGTGCGATGGCGGCCTATCTTTGGAAACATGGTCTGATGGACAAGGACACGTTCGTTGCGCAACAAGGCCACGATATGGGGCGCCCGGGGCAGGCCACGGTCACGCGGGTCGGGCCGGTTGATGCAATGACCGGTATCAAGGTTGCAGGGCAGGGATATGTATTGATGCGCGGTCAGGTCGATCTGCCGGGCTGACACCAGCCCATACTGAGGAACAAAAAGGCCCCTGGAATTCCGGGGGCCTTTGTTATTGGATCAATCTTTGATCAGGAGCCTGCAATCAGGCCCATGCTTTCCAGTTTCAGCAGCACCTGATGGGCACAGTTGTCGACCTCGACATTCTCGGTCTCGACGCTCAGTTCGGGGTTCTGAGGCACATCATAAGGGTCCGAGATGCCGGTGAACTCTTTGATCTTGCCTTCGCGTGCCAGCTTATACAGGCCCTTACGGTCGCGGCGTTCGCATTCCTCGATGCTGGTGGCGACGTGTACCTCGCAGAAGGCACCGAATTGCTCGATCTCTTCACGAACGGCGCGGCGGGTCGTGGCATATGGGGCGATAGGCGCACAGATCGCAATACCACCATTCTTGGTAATCTCGCTGGCAACATAACCGATGCGGCGGATGTTCAGGTCGCGATGTTCTTTCGAGAATCCCAATTCGGACGACAGGTTCTTACGAACAATATCACCATCCAGCAGCGTCACCGGACGGCCCCCCATCTCCATCAGCTTAACCATAAGCGCGTTGGCGATGGTGGACTTGCCCGAGCCGGAGAAGCCGGTGAAGAACACGGTAAAGCCCTGCTGGCTGCGCGGCGGTTTGGTCTTACGCAGTTCGGCCACAACTTCGGGAAAGCTGAACCATTCGGGGATTTCCAGGCCCTCGGCCAGACGGCGGCGCAGTTCTGTGCCCGAAATGTTCAGGATCGTGACGTTGTCCTTGTCGGCGATTTCATCGTTGGGCTCGTACTGAGCGCGTTCCTGCACATAGACCATGTGCTTGAAGTCGACCATTTCGACGCCGATTTCGTCCTGAAACTGACGGAACAGGTCTTGCGCGTCATAGGGGCCGTAGAAGTCTTTACCCTGGCTGTTCTTACCCGGGCCGGCGTGGTCGCGGCCGACGATGAAGTGGGTGCAACCGTGGTTGGCACGGATCAAACCATGCCAGACGGCCTCACGCGGGCCAGCCATCCGCATGGCCAGGTTCAGCAGGCTCATCGAGGTGGTCGAGGCCGGGTATTTGTCCAGCACCGCCTCATAGCAGCGCACGCGCGTGAAATGGTCCACGTCGCCGGGTTTGGTCATGCCGACAACCGGGTGGATCAGCAGGTTGGCCTGCGCTTCCTTGGCGGCGCGGAAGGTCAATTCCTGATGCGCGCGGTGCAGCGGGTTGCGGGTCTGGAACGCCACGATGCGGCGCCAGCCCAGTTTGCGGAAATAGGCGCGCAGCTCGTTCGGGGTGTCGCGTCGGGCGCGGAAATCATAGTGAACGGGTTGCTGGATGCCGACCACAGGGCCGCCCAGATACACCTTGCCTGCGACGTTGTGCAGGTAGTTCACTGCCGGGTGTGCATCGTCATCCGCGCCAAAGACCTTCTCGGCCTCATGCGCCTTGTTTGGGGTCCAGCGGTCGGTCACGGTCATGGTGCCCAGGATCACGCCTTCCTGGTCGCGCAGGGCGATGTCCTGACCCAGCTCGATAGTGTCGGCAAAGTCCTCGCTGACATCCAGCGTGATCGGCATCGGCCAAAGCGTACCGTCGGCCAGACGCATGTTGTCGACGACGTTGTTGTAATCCGCCTCGGTCAAAAAACCCTTGAGCGGGTTAAAACCACCGTTCATCAGCAGCTCAAGATCGCAAATCTGACGCGGGCTTAGGTCCCAGCTGGTCAGGTCCGCAGCTTCGACCTTAAGTTTTTGCGCGGATTCGTAGGAAACAAATAGCTCCGGGATCGGAGTCAGGTTGCTCAACATCGTCATATCAATTCTCTTGTCGTCGCGTTTTGGCGCATGTTTCATTGTGGATTTGCGAGGCATTTGCCGCGCTATCCGGCCAATGTCCATAGAGATGCCCAAACAAAGGAAGAAATGCGCGGTTTTTGCCTGTTTCGGAAAGATGTTCCGACCTTTTGCCGGGCTTTGGACCAGTTTTTCGTTTCACGCGCGAATTCTTCGGGTGTTTAAGCCGTCTGTTCCAAAGGCTGCAAAAACTGTTCCAGATCCGCAGCACGTTTGACGGGCAAAGCGGGAACCGGATCCGCTACGCCGCGCAACTGAAAATCGCGCATGCCGTCAGGATGGCTGTCCAGGCCCGCGGCGCGCAGGACGTTTGCGGAGACCAGCAACTCGGCGCTCAGCGCTTTGGTCTCGCCCTCCAGCCTGCTGGCAACATTGACTGCATCACCGATGATCGTGCGGGGCGCGTGTTTGGCCGCCCCAATCTCACCCAGGACCAGATCGCCCAGGTGCAGCCCCATGCCGATGCGGATCTCCTTGCTGCCCTCGGCTGCAAGACGCTGATTGAACCGCTCAAGTGCGCGTCCAATATCCGCAGCCGCTTCTAGCCCCGCGCGGGCCGAGCTGGCCTCGTCAGAGGTTTCGAACATCGCCAGCAACCCGTCGCCCATATATTTGTCCACGATGCCCCCATGGGACAGGATCGACGGCACGATCGCATCGAAAAAGCGGTTCAACAGAAAGACGATGTCATAAGGCAGTTGTCCGGCTGTGCGAGCGGTAAAGCCGCGCATGTCCAAAAACAGCACCGCCAATTGCCGTTCCTGCCCGTGGCTGGCGTGGGCGCGGTCGCGCCCGCCATCCGGACGAAACACGCGAAACACGGTCAGCGGATCGCTTGGCCGCAATTGACAGGCCAGCCGGGTGCCTTCGGCGGCCCCAACGGCGCTCAGGCTGCGGGCTTCGACGTCACTGGGTGGTGGCAGCTTTTCTGCACCGTCCTCAACGATCACGCGGCATGTGGTGCAGCGGCCCTTGCCACCGCAAAGCGCGGTATGAGGGATGCCGTTGGCTTGCGACATCTCAAGCAAAGTCATGCCCTTTTCCGACACAACCTCGGGCCCGTTGACATAGCGAACACGAACGGAATGCCTGCGCCGCCAGAGCTTGCGCCCGACATAGATCAGGCCCGCAAGCACCAGCAAAGCCACAAAGATGGTTCGCGAATTACCGGTCACTCCGAAGAGGGCCTGAAACTCTTCCGTCGAGGGCCAGTTATAATGCTCGATATACTGCTCGCGCAGGAAAGGATCGGCGAAATCGGTCCAGATGCGGCGCCCTTCGGTCAACACTCCGGCCAGGGCAAAGCCCGGCACAAATACCGCAAACCCGATGAGGTAGGGTACCAACTGGTGCCACCATCTGGTGATACGCAGCCACATGTGCAGCCCGATACAGCCATGGATCCAGACGACCAGCAACAGCAGGCTTTGCAACCAGATCGCCGTGCTGGGCCACATCAAGATGATGATATAGCCCATCTCGTCATTGACGCCGAAAACCTCATGCGCATAGCGGGTGTGGACGATATGCGCGATCAGCTGTAATGGGATCAGAAGCCCCAATATCACCTGCAGGGCCATGCTGAACGGCATGCGCAGCGTTCGCCGCTGCGCCAGAGAAATGATGGCCAGCCCGGCATGAACGAACAATGCGAAATACAGGATCACGCTGCCGATGCCATGGCGCGTTACTGCATTTCGCCCGTCCTGCATTCCATGCAGAAGATCGGTGTGAAACAGGCCCAGCCCGATATTGATGAAGTGGAAAAATGCAAAGACAAACAGCACAAGGCCGCTTGCGATCCTAAGCCGCGTCACCCATCCGCCGCGCCAAAGCAAACTACTCAATCAGATCATCCATCTGCTGCATTGCATTGAATGACTGTGGTCTGCCTGCAGGCAGGGGTCAAGTGACCCTTGCCCGAGGGTGAAAACCGTCCGTGATCGGATGTCATGACGCGGATGCGCCTTAATCCTGTTCGGCCAGAAACCGTTCCGCGTCCAAAGCCGCCATACAGCCCATGCCGGCGCTGGTGACCGCCTGCCGATAAACGTGGTCGGTCAGGTCGCCCGCGGCGAACACGCCGGGGATTGATGTTTCGGTTGTGCCAGGCTTGGTCACGACATAGCCACCCATATGGGTTTCCAGCGTGTCCTTGACCAGCTCATTGGCCGGTGCGTGACCAATGGCGACAAAAACACCTTTGCACGGGATCTCAGAAATCTCGCCGGTTTGCACGTTCTTGACCTTCACGCCCTCAACACCCAGGGGCGCATCGGTGCCCACAACTTCTTCCAGCTGGTGGAACCAAAGGGGTTCGATCTTTTCATTCTTGAGCAGGCGATCCTGCAGGATTTTTTCTGCCCGCAGTTCATCGCGGCGGTGGATCAGGGTAACTTTGCTGGCGAAATTGGTCAGGAACAGCGCCTCTTCCACAGCGGTGTTGCCGCCGCCGATCACCACGATTTCCTGTCCGCGATAGAAGAACCCGTCACAGGTTGCGCAGGCCGATACACCAAAGCCTTTGAACTTCTCCTCGGACGGCAGACCCAGCCACTTGGCACGTGCGCCCGTGGCCAGAATGACCGCATCGGCGGTATAGGTCGTGCCGCTGTCGCCCTTGGCGGTAAAGGGGCGCTGGCTCAGGTCCAGATCATTGATGATGTCGCCGATGACCTCAGCGCCCATCGCTTTGGCGTGGTCCTGCATCCGCACCATCAGATCAGGGCCCTGAACCTCGGTGTCACCGGGCCAGTTTTCGACCTCGGTCGTGGTGGTCAACTGGCCGCCGGGCTCGATACCTTGCACAAGAATGGGTTCCAGCATGGCGCGGCTGGCATAAACGCCAGCTGTGTATCCGGCCGGTCCCGAACCGATGATCAGAACCTTGGTATGTCTTGTGTCGGCCATGGTACCCCCACTGTTTCTGCCATTCGTTGGGCCGCAGGCCCACCGCGGTTGGATATAGCGATGCAAAGACGGGGCTTAAAGCCCTATTAAACGCACGCATCTGTTATCGGTTTGGAGCATGAATCACCCGCGATATTCCATCAGGTGATACGGAATATTGCGCGATTGTGAAATATTATTGCGCATCGGTGGGGTGCTGATATAAGAACTGAAAAATTCAGGAGCATTTAATGGTCACGACCCGGCTGGATGAAATCGACCGAAAAATTCTTGCGGAGTTGCAGGCTGACGGTCGAATGACCAATGTCGAGCTGGCGAAGCGGGTCGGAATCTCTGCTCCGCCCTGTCTGCGCCGCGTTCGGACACTGGAAGAGGCGGGATATATCCACGGCTACCACGCCGACGTCAATGCGCGCGAGTTGGGGTTCGAGGTTCAGGTTTTTGCCATGGTCGGTCTTGAGAGTCAGGCCGAAGCCGAACTCAGCGCCTTTGAAAACCGCTGTCGCGAATGGCCTCTGGTTCGGGAATGTCACATGCTGAACGGCGAGGTGGATTTCATCCTGAAATGCGTCGCACCGGACCTGAGCAGTTTTCAGCAATTTCTGACAGGTGAGTTGCTGACCACGCCGAACGTGGCCAGCGTCAAGACGTCGCTTGTTATCCGAGGCGCAAAAGACGAGCCAGGCGTGCCATTTGACGTATTGGAAGACCGGATGAACCGGATGGCCTGACGGCAACCCGGCTCTGATTGGCGCTACAGGGTGGCAGAAACGCTGCCACCGTCAGGTATACGACCCAACTCAGTAGTATCTGCATGATGCCCCCACACTTGCAGAACAGTAACGATATGCCATCACGCGGTAATGGCGTCGACTTCGCCGTCCCCGGCACGCGGCAAAAGCAGCGGCCCAAAGTCATTCAGCGAATCTATGTGTGAAAATAGGTTCAGATAGAGCGAACGCAAGGAATGACTGATCATCCGAACCGCGTTTACGCCGGGATGATAGGTTTCGAACTGCAGGCCATCGACGCGGATCACGGAATGTCGGGCTAGGCAGATGTGAAACAGCTCGACCGGAGTTGGCGGCAGTGTCTCGATCACGCTCATGCCATCTTGAAACTCGTGCACCGGCGTCAACATCGGTCGCCCCCCGTTCAGGTGGCGCATGTGTGTCGGTGTCCCAAGCAGTCGGGCGGCTGGACCTGTGATGACACCTGACAGCGGTTTCTGCATCCCGAACGTATCTGCCATGATGCGTGTCAGCGGCCGCGTTCGGCCGCGTGTATCTTCGCGCCCCGGAACCAGCGTTACCGAACCCTTCCACAACACGGTTTCAGATGCGCCGTCCTGAGTGAGAACGTCATCTCCGGGCATAAGATCTTCGATCGCCATGGGCCCTTGGGGTGTTTCAACCAAAGATCCACGGGTGAAGGCGCAAAACGCGTCTTCGAACATGGGCAATGCAGGCGCGATGTGGCGCGTTTGCTCTACATCGCCATTGCTGAGCAGAGTGCTTACTTCATAGCGCCGCAGCTGCGCCTTTTGTACAGTACTGGGACGCGGTGCGTCGCGCAGTATTGAAGACGTCTCAACAGCATTTCTGGCCGCTCGTGCCAGAGAATTAGGAATAGACATACGTATTCCGACCCCTCTTTTTTCCGTACAGGCAGGCATAACCCCCGTGACGTCCTGCCAGACGGTCTTGTTCTTTGCCTTTATTCTTAGGGCAGACGCAGAACGGGCACCGAAACCGGACCGAACCACGAAAGAAAAACTTCTTTTTTGGTCAAAATCTGACCCCCCAGACAAACTCATTAAACGCGGACATCAATTGCCCGCACACACACGCCCCTAACAGACGCGACGCAAACCCATCTGCGTCGCAGCGCACAGGACCGGAGCACAATCCAGTGCGTTATGCCCATAGGACCGGCAGCTTGGTCCGTTGGGGATTTCGGTCAGCGACGCTCGGCCAAACGACGAGCAACTCTGACTGAATTGCTTGAAACCCGCTTCCAGGGCATTTCGAGTTCCCTGTCTTTAACCGCCGCAACAACGGCACTCAGAAAGCGTGATTTCGTGTTCATGTTTTTTGTCCTGCCTGCTTCGGGTTTGACCCCGGATTTCCGTTACAACACTCAATCTGACGCGGGTTTGCGGCACAGATAAGGCTGATGCGGGATGAATTGAGGACAAAAGGAAGGACTCAGACACCTCTTTTCTTACCAGGCGTCAGCCTTCGGGCTGATTTCTCAGATAACACACTGAACACTGACGACAATTTGAAACGATTCTGAGTCAGATAAACACAATAAATGTGTCGGAAAGGAGGCGCGACTGCCTTATTTCAGCCCAGTTTCAGAGCCGAATGGCCGAGATCAAGCGCCCATAATCAACTTCTTGTGCATGGGTCGCACGCCGGTAAGAAAAAAACCTATCCGAATCGGAATATGTGCAGTGTCGCGACCATTCGGCATTGCCGATTCCAGCCGTGCGCAGCCTATGAAGCCCATAGGCTGGCAGGTCGAATTTCAGCCGGTCGCCGTCGCCATTGGCAAAAAACCGGGCGTTCTCAGCAGATTCGACCAGAAAGGCATCCATGAACTCGGGCCCGACCTCATACGCGCGCTGCGAAATCGTTGGTCCGATCACTGCCGATGTTGTCGCCCGCGACGCGCCCAATGCCTCCATTGCGTCCAAAGTGGCCTCAAGCACACCATCCAACGCACCGCGCCATCCGGCGTGTGCGGCACCGATGACGCCTGCCGAGTGGTCTGAAAACAAGACCGGCTGGCAATCAGCTGTCAGAATTGTCAGGGCCAGGCCGGGCGTGGCGGTCACTAGGGCGTCCGCCTTGGGTTTTTCGCCGTCAAGCGGCTGATCGACGGTTACGACCGTTGGCGAATGCACCTGGTGCACGCCGACCAGACTGGTCTGATCAACTCCCATCGCCTCAGCAACACGGCGGCGGTTTAAAGCGACGGCTTCGGACTGGTCCGAGGAGCCCAGGCCGCAATTCAATCCCGAAAAGATACCGGAAGAGGCCCCGCCGCGTCGGCTGAAAAAGCCATGATGCACAGGTGACAGCAAATCCGAAGTCAGAATTTCCAGAGTCATCGTTCCGTTCCCGGTGGAGGTGTCGCATCTGCCGGGAACAGGCCCAGCACTTTGAACAGGTTTCCCATTTCATCGGGATGCGTCAACCGTCGATGTGCGGCAATATGCGTTTCCAGATTTGTCCCGGACAGGCGTCTTGCCAGCGCTTGTGCCCTGGCCGTTATGCCAAGCCTTTCCAGAAACACACCTTGTGGCGTCAATCGGGTATGGGCACACCCGGCTGCACGCGCCGTTTGCGCCAGCGGTTCGAAATCTACATGCGCCGTCAGGTCTGCCTGTCCCGGATGCGCCAACGGATCAACGGGCCGATGGTTTTGCAGGGCCTGAAACGTATCCCCCAAGGATCGCCAATCGCCATAATCCACGATCAAGGCAGCGCCCCCACAGGTGGCGATCAGATGCGCAAGCTTTGCAATGATAGGTGTTGCAGCGGCGCAGATTTCGACCAGATCACCGTCTTGGGTGTCGTCCAGCCGGTCGGTCAGGCCAGGCTGTTCCGCAGCAGCGCCCAATCCAAAGGTCAATGCACCGTCATCAGCACCGATCAGGCGTTCTCGCCACCCGGTGCCGTCACGCACAAACTGCCGGATCGGCAGGGCATCGAAAAACTCGTTTGCAACCAGAAACAGCGGCTGGTTGGGCAACTCGTCCACCGACTGAACCCACTTTGGGTCATAGCCTTGCAGGGTCTCGGCTTGCTTGGTGCGCAAGACATGTGAGGCCTCAAGCAGTACGATCCGTGCGGCGTCGTGAAATCCGGGAACTGATGCCGTGGCGCGCAGGATGTCGGACATCAGCGTACCGCGCCCAGGGCCCAACTCTGCCAGAGTGAACTGCGATGGTGCGCCCTGATCCATCCACGACTGTGCCAGAGAGAGACCAATCAGTTCTCCGAACATCTGGCTGATTTCTGGGGCGGTGATAAAGTCGCCCTTTGACCCGAACGGGTCCTGGGTCGCGTAATAGCCGAATTCGGGATGCAGCAGACACTCTGCCATGTAATCCGCGATGCGCATCGGGCCATCCAGCCGGATGCGCTCTAACAGTTGGTCGGTCAGGCTCATGCCTGTCGCCGAGCGCGCAACGCAAACCACAGGCCCAACGCGATCATCGGCAATGACAGAAACTGCCCCATCGTCAGACCATAGCCGCCGATATGCCAGGCCAGTCCCAGCGGATTTCCGGCCGATATGAACTGCGCGTCGGGTTGGCGGACAAATTCGACCAGAAATCGCGATGCGCCATAACCCGCGAGGAACACGCCCATGATAAGGCCCGGGCATTTGAATGCGCCACGCCGATAGGCCAGCCAAAGCAGAAGCGCACCCAGCAGCAGTCCCTCCAACAGAGCCTCATACAGCTGCGAGGGGTGGCGGGCGCATAGACCGACAGCAACATTGGTGCAATCCTGCGCTGCGGCACCGGGAAAGATCACGGCCCAGGGCAATTCACTGGGGCGCCCCCAAAGCTCGGCATTGGTGAAATTGGCCAGTCGGCCCAGAAACAGGCCCGGCGGTACAGTGTAGGCAACCAGGTCACCCAGCGACAGCGCGGGGATATCATGACGTTTGGCATAGAGAAACGAGGCGAGAATAACGCCCAGCAATCCACCGTGGAATGCCATGCCCCCTTGCCAGACTTTCAGTATCTCAAGCGGGTGCGTCAGGTAATAGGCCGGTTGATAAAACAGGACAAAACCCAGACGGCCGCCAAGGATGACACCCAGAATGACCCATGTGATGAAGTCTTCCAGCTGGTCGGGGCGCATCGGTGGCGTCTCGCGCGCCCAAAGGGCAGGGCGCTTCAGCGCCATCGCTGCCAGACGCCAGGCGATCAGGATGCCGGCGATATAGGCAAGCGCATACCATCTGAGGGCGAATTCGAAGCCGAACACAGAGATCGAAAACAGCTCGGGGGATAAATCGGGAAATTGAATGACAGCCTGCATGTGCGTCTCATTGCCCGTGCAGGGCGGGACAAGTCAACCTTGAGACTGAGCCAATCATTGCCCATATAAGGGAGCAACCGCGATATCGGAGTGAACTCATGCAAACGCGCAACAATATTCTAGATGACATGTCCCAGCTGATGACCAACGCAATGGGTGTGGCCCAGGGTGCGCGGGATGAGGCCGAGAATGCGATGAAATCTATGATCGACCGTTGGTTGGCCGATCGTGACTTTGTCACCCGGGAAGAATTCGACGCCGTGCGCGCCATGGCCCAGAAAGCGCGCGAGGAAAACGCGGCACTTGAGGCGCGCATCGCCGCGCTGGAGGCAAAACTGGACAAATAGTCCGGCACCTCTGCCCAATCTGAAATTTTCTGAGAAACCGCCGTCGCGCGCCTGCCGATCAGGATCGGGCAATGCGGTGCGGCGAATGATGACGCGTTGCAGAATTTTATCAAGACAAAGCTGCCGCAGCCGCCAATATTTTGAGCGCCGTTGCCAACTGTCCACAACTTATTGCTGTTATCCCCAAAAATGGGGGTTGTCACAGAGTCAGCCACATCGCACCATATTTAGTACAGGCCAAAGGGGGAAGCCCGGTTTGTAGAGCAGGCAACTAGCGCTGGGGCGCTGCCAGCCCCAAAATGCTAGAGATTAGTGAGGTGGCATTATGGCCCTTTCCGAGCAGTATCTCGAAGAAGACCTTCATCCGATTGACATTGTTGAACATCTTGCGGAACACCACGACTGGGATTTTGACCGGATCGGGGATGATCAGATCGCCATGGCTGTCGAAGGACAGTGGCGCACCTATTCAATCACACTGGCCTGGTCGAACTATGACGAAACACTGCGCATGGTTTGTTCGTTCGAGATGGAGCCCCCGTCCGAGCGTGAAACCGTTCTTTATGAACTTCTCAACAAGATGAACGATCAGTGTTGGGCCGGTGCCTTTACCTATTGGGCCAAACAAAAGCTGATGGTCTATCGCTATGGTCTGGTACTGGCGGGCGGTCAGATGGCCAGCCCGGAACAGATTGACACGATGATCAACGCCGCGGTGCTGAGCGCTGAGCGGTATTACCCGGCCATTCAACTTGTCACCTGGGGCAATCGCGACCCCGAGGACGCCATGCAAGTCGCCATTGCAGAGGCCTACGGCCGCGCGTAAAGCTTTGCCCCAAGCCTGAACGATGGGGAGGGGCAAATCATGGACATGTCGCGCGTCGCAGACCAGGGGCTGGTGCTGCTGGGATGCGGGAAAATGGGCTCGGCGATGCTGACGGGTTGGCTGGATCACGGATTGCCGCCTGCCTCGGTCTGGGTGATTGATCCTTTTCCCTCCGACTGGCTGAAGGCGCAAAACGTCAACCTCAACACGCCATTGCCGGAATCACCTGCGGTCGTGCTCGTGGCGGTCAAACCGCAAATGATGGGCGAGGCTTTGCCCGCGATTCAAGCGCTGGGCGGCGGCAAAAGCCTGTTCGTCTCGGTCGCAGCCGGAACATCGATCGACATGTTCCAAAATATCCTGGGGGCGGGCACGCCAATCATTCGGGCCATGCCGAACACACCGGCTGCGATCCGTCAGGGGATCACCGCGCTGGTGGGCAACGGCGATGCAACGGATGACGATCTGGCGCTGGCTGAAAATCTGCTG
This sequence comes from Ruegeria sp. H6, assembly GCF_056532975.1. NCBI lineage: Bacteria > Pseudomonadati > Pseudomonadota > Alphaproteobacteria > Rhodobacterales > Roseobacteraceae > Ruegeria > Ruegeria sp. H6. The sequence continues at coordinate 506,490 of NZ_JBQFOA010000002.1, read as the reverse complement.
ACGGCGATCGGTGAAACGGTGCGGCTCGACAGCGAATCCCAGATGGATGCGGTCACTGGCCTAAGCGGATCAGGTCCGGCCTATGTGTTTCACCTGATCGAAACGCTTGCCAAGGCGGGTGAAGCCAACGGGTTGCCGCATGATTTGGCCATGAAGCTTGCCAAATCGACTGTTGCCGGCGCTGGCGCGCTGGCTAAGGCCGCCGAAGACGACCCGGCGCAACTGCGGGTCAATGTGACCTCACCCAATGGCACCACCCAAGCTGCGCTAGAGGTTCTGATGCATCAGGAAACCGGTTTCCCGGACTTGCTGCAACGCGCGGTCACAGCCGCAACCCAACGATCCAAGGAGCTGTCACGTGAGTGAGATTTCGTTTGATGATTTCCTGAAGGTCGACATCCGTGTCGGCGAAGTTCTGCGGGCAGAGCCTTACCCAGAGGCGCGCAAACCCGCGATCAAGATGTGGATCGATTTCGGGGGCGAGATCGGTGAGCGGAAGACCTCTGCCCAGGTCACCGCCCATTATGATCCCGCATCTCTTGTCGGCAAACAGGTCATGGCGGTGGTCAATTTCCCGCCGCGTCAGATCGGCCGGTTCATGTCCGAAGTTCTGGTTCTGGGCCTGCCGGATGAGGACGGCGAGATTGTGCTGATCGGGCCCGACAGCACGGTGCCCAAAGGTGGAAGGATGCATTGATGAGGCTTTGGATCGCGCGGCCCATGACGCCAGCGGTCGAGGCGCGGGCCCGGTCCGAGTTCGACGTTGAAATCCGAAGCGAAACCGCGCCCATGTCGCGATCAGAGTTGCTGCGGGCGCTGACCGAGTTCGACATCGTGGTGCCAACACTCGGCGATCAGTTCTCGGCCGAAATATTTGCCGAAACACCCACGCCACGGTGTCGGTTGCTGGCCAATTTTGGCGTCGGCTACAACCATATTGACGTGCAAGCGGCGCATGCTGCGGGTGTTCAGGTCTCCAACACGCCCGGCGCGGTCACCGATGCGACCGCAGACATTGCCATGGCACTGCTGCTGTCCACAGCGCGCCGCACAAGCGAAGGCGAACGTCTGGTGCGGTCTGGCCAATGGCAGGGATGGCATCCAACTCAGATGCTGGGGCATCATGTGACCGGAAAAACCGTCGGCATCGTCGGTATGGGACGCATCGGCCAAGCCATTGCGCGAAGGTGTCATTTTGGCTTTGGCATGAAAACGTTGTACCTAGCGCGCGGTCGCAAAGAGTTGGACTTTGCGGCAGAATTCGTTCCCGATCTACGGACCCTTGCCGCGGCTGCGGATTTTCTTGTGCTGGCCGTTCCGGGCGGCGCGGAAACCTACCATCTGATCGATGCAGATGTGCTGCACGTCATGAAACCGTCCGCCATTCTGGTGAATATTGCCCGCGGAGAAGTTGTTGACGAAGCCGCCCTGATCCAGGCTTTGCAATCAAAGCAAATCGCCGGCGCCGGGCTGGACGTTTACGAAATTGAGCCGGTTGTGCCGCAAGCGCTTTGCGATCTGGACAATGCCACCTTGTTCCCGCATCTCGGAACGGCGACCGAGGAAGTGCGCACGAATATGGGGAACATGGCGCTGGACAATGTGGCGGCGTTCATGGCCGGTCGGCCATTGCCTAACCCGGTTTAAGACCCCATGGCCTCGCGCCAGTGTTTGCGGCACAGCGAGACATAGGTTTCGTTTCCGCCGATCTGCACCTGCGCGCCTTCAGTGATCGTGTTGCCGTTTTCGTCCTGCCGAATCACCATCGTCGCCTTGCGGCCGCATTTGCAGATGGTGCGCACCTCGCGCATCTCATCCGACAACGCCAGCAATGCGGCGGATCCGGGGAACAGCTTGCCCTGAAAATCCACCCGTAACCCATAGGCCAGCACTGGAACCTTCAGATCGTCAACGGCGCGCGCCAACTGCCAGACCTGATCTTCGGTCAGAAATTGCGCCTCATCCACAAAGACGCAGGCCACCGAACCTTGTGACAAGCGATTCTCAATCATCGCAAAAACATCGTCGGATGGTTTGAAAGTATCCGCCTTTTCCGAGATGCCGATCCGCGACGCGATACGGCCTTCGCCCGCGCGGCCATCTATTTCGGCGGTCATAAGATATGTGGACATACCACGTTCACGGTAATTGTGCGAAGCCTGCAGCAATACCGTCGATTTACCCGCATTCATGGTCGAATAGTTGAAATACAGCTTGGCCATGCGATGGGTCTAAATCCCAACACCAAAAGGGGCAAGCCATGAGTTTGACTTAAAAAAAGACGACGCCGCCGTTGCAGTCACGAGGCCGAGCCGAAGCTCTTGGGGATGGAAAACCCCGCTTCCACAACAGCAGCGCCATCGGCCAACATAAGGCCAAAACAATGTAGGGGAAAATCTACCCTACTTTCACTCATTACCGGCATGAACTGCCGCCACTCACTCACAAAATCCCTGCATATCTGAGGGATAGTCAAAATATGGCATTTCAATTATGAATCGAATATGGGAAATTTCTCTGCCCATTCCCCCGTATGGTTAACGGTGGGGGTGGCGAGAAGAAATTTTGGGGCAACAAGGGTAACAGAATGGCAGATATCGGGGCCTATTTGAAAAAACACACCGAAGCTTTGGTCAAAGATGTGGGGATCGAAGCAGCGTGTGAGATCACCGGAAAATCAAAGGCCACCCTTGGACGATATTATTCGGACAACGCAGAGCATGCGGACCGGTTTATGCCGGTGGATGCGGTCGCGCATCTGGAAAATGCGGCGTCGTACCCGCATGTGACTTCGGCCCTTGCTGATTTGCAGAATATTACGCTGTCTTATGACGGACGAAATTCCAACGAACCTCGCACCGGCGGTGTCAATGCGGATGTAATCGCACTAAGCCAGCGCTTTGCCATGCTGATGACCGAATATCAGGCCGCCATTGAAGACGGCATCATCACCGTGAACGAAGCAAAACGGCTGTTGAAAGAAACCAGCCTGCTGCAACAGGTTCTGATCGAGATGAAGCTGCATCTGGAAGAAGAAAGCGTAAGCTGAGATCGCCCCGGCAAAGCCAAGCCGATCAGGCGTGGCGCTTTACGATCACCGACCCCACGGAATACCCGGCCCCGAACGAGCAGATCAGCCCGAAATCGCCATTGGTCAGATCGTCCGAGTACTTGGAAAAGGCAATTATCGACCCTGCCGAGGACGTGTTCGCATAATCCTGCAAGATGTTTGGCTGCTCAGCGGGCTCAGGGGTGCGTCCCATGACTTTTTTGCCGATAAAGTCGTTCATCGTCTTGTTGGCCTGATGCAACCATAGACGTTTCAGATCGGTGTTGCTGATGCCTTCGGCTTCTAGATGGTCGGCAATGTGTTTGCTGACCATCGGCAGAACTTCTTTGAAGACCTTTCGCCCATTTTGCATGAACTGCATGTCGCGGCGATCTTTCACGCCGTCGGGGCGAGAGCGGCGCAAGAAGCCATTATTGTTGCGGATGTTGTTTGAAAATTGTGTCTCACACCGGGTCGAGATCACCTCGAAATGGGGGCCCGTTGCGTCCTCGATCCGTTCGATCAGTGTGGCGGTCGCCACATCGCCAAAGATAAAGTGGCAATCGCGGTCGCGCCATTCCAGATGGCCGGAACAGATCTCGGGGTTGACCACAAGTGCTGCCCGAACCGAGCCCGAACGGATCATGTCGGCAGCCGCCTGAATACCAAACGTGGCCGAGGAACAGGCGACGTTCATGTCAAACCCGAACCCGCCAATCCCAAGCGCCTGTTGGATTTCGATGGCAATCGCGGGGTAGGCCCGTTCGTGGTTCGAGGCCGCGCAGATCACCAGATCGACATCCGCCGCCGTGCGCCCGGCTTGGGCCAGCGCGGTTTCGCAGGCCGCGACCGCCATTTCCGTCATGATCCCGGGTTCCTCATCGCTGCGCTGACGCAGTGTGGGATGCATGATTTCGGGATCAAGCACACCCGCCTTGTCCATCACGTACCGCTTTTCGATGCCCGAGGCCTTGACGATGAACTCTTCGGATGAATGCTGCATAGGTTCGGCTTGACCCGCTGCAATCGCCGTCGCATTCAACTCGTTCTGCTTGTCCGCATAAGCGTTGAACGCCTCGACAAGTTCGGCATTTGTGATGACGTTTTGGGGTGTGAAAACACCGGTGCCGGTAATGGCGGGCGTGTACATGGCTGGACCTGCGGTTTTGGATTTGCCCAAAATGCAGTCACGGATCGGTTAGATCAAGGTTTCTTGACCCGAGGGAACCCAAACAATCGCAGTCTCTCTGCCGAGTTATGTTGCAAGAGCGGCAGAAATACCCCGGAGCTAGGCCGGGGCTATGCCAATTCAGCCCTGCAACGACCGAACTTCGACGTCGCCTTCGGCTTGCGCCTTGATCGCCAATGCAGCGGCATGGCTGGCGGCCGCGGTGGTGAAATAGGGGATCTTGTCATAAAGGGCGATGGAGCGGATCGCCTTGCTGTCTTCGACCGCCTGCGCCCCTTCGGTGGTGTTCATGACCAACTGGACCTGACCGTCTTTCAGCATGTCGACCACATCGGGGCGGCCTTCATACACTTTGTTGACCACATCGCAGGCGACGCCCTGTTCGGACAGCCAGCTTTGCGTGCCGCGGGTTGCGACCAGCGCAAAGCCCCGTTCGGTCAGCACCCGTGCGGCATCCAGCATGGCCTCGCCCTTGTCGGCATCCTTGATCGAGATAAAGGCGCGCCCCTGCGATGGCAGAACCATTCCGGCCCCCATCTGTGCCTTCAGGAAGGCGCGCGGGAAGCTCCGGTCCCAGCCCATAACCTCACCGGTCGAGCGCATCTCGGGGCCCAGGATCGTATCGACACCAGGGAAACGGGCGAAGGGTAGCACAGCCTCTTTCACCGAGAACCAGGGCATGTCGGGATCGGCCAGCGTCATCTGGTCCGCGATCTTGGTGTCCTGACCTTCCTGATAGGCCGGGCGCATCGGGAAGTTCGCCAGTTTCTCGCCGGCCATCACACGCGCCGCGATGGACGCGATGGCACTGTCGGTAGCTTTTGCCACAAAGGGCACGGTGCGCGAGGCACGAGGGTTCACCTCGATCAGGTAGATCTCATCATCTTTGATCGCGAACTGGACGTTCATCAGACCGACCACGTTCAGTGCTTTGGCCAGTTTGAACGCCTGATCCTTGATCTGATCAATGATCTCTTTTGACAGCGAATAGGGTGGAAGCGAACAGGCTGAATCGCCCGAGTGCACCCCGGCCTCTTCGATATGCTGCATAATACCCGCCACATGGACGTCGGTGCCGTCACACAGTGCATCCACATCCAGTTCAACCGCACCCGCCAGATAGCTGTCCAGCAGAACAGGGCTATCGCCCGAGACCACAACGGCCTCGTTGATATAGCGTTTCAACTGATCCATATCGCGGACGATTTCCATCGCGCGACCGCCCAGAACGTAAGACGGGCGGATCACCAGCGGAAAGCCAATCTCATCTGCAATGGCCAGGGCCTCGCCGTCGGTCGAGGCAATGCCGTTCTTGGGCTGTTTCAGACCCAGATCGTTGACCAGCGCCTGGAACCGTTCCCGGTCTTCGGCCAGATCGATCGCGTCTGGCGTGGTGCCAAGGATCGGGATACCTTCAGCCTCCAACGCGTTGGCCAGTTTCAGCGGCGTTTGCCCTCCGAACTGAACGATCACACCGTGCAGCGTTCCGTTTTCCTGCTCTTTCGTCAGGATTTCCATCACGTGTTCGAAGGTCAGCGGCTCAAAATACAGACGGTCCGAGGTGTCATAGTCGGTGCTGACCGTCTCGGGGTTGCAGTTGACCATGATGGTCTCATAGCCGGTTTCCGTCAGCGCGAAACAGGCGTGGCAGCAGCAATAGTCGAACTCGATGCCTTGACCGATCCGGTTCGGACCACCGCCGAGGATGACGACCTTTTTGCGATCACTGGGCCGCGCTTCGCATTCGACCTCACCCATCATCGGGGCCTCGTAGGTCGAGTACATATAAGGCGTTTGCGCCTCGAATTCGGCGGCGCAGGTGTCGATGCGCTTAAACACGGCAGTGACGCCCAGATTGCGGCGGGCGCGGCGGACGTTATCCTCATCCCGACCGGTCAGATTGCCCAGTCGCGCATCGGTAAAGCCCAGCATTTTCAGCTTGCGGATACCTTCTTCGGTCACCGGCAGGCCGTCTTTGCGCACCTGACGCTCGGCCTCGATAATCTCGCGGATACGGGCCAGGAACCACGGGTCGAACTTGGTGACGCCGAAGATTTCGTCATCAGTCAGCCCGTGCCGCATCGCCTGCGCGATGGTGCGCAGACGGTCCGGCGTCTGTTGGCTGATTGCCTTGATCACGGCGGCCTTGTCATCGGCCTCGTCCCAGACGCCAACGTTCAGGCCGGGAATTTCAATCTCATCAAAGCCGGTCAGGCCCGATTCCATCGAGGCCAGCGCCTTTTGCATCGATTCGTGGATGGTACGGCCGATGGACATGGCCTCACCCACCGATTTCATCGCGGTAGTCAGGTAGGGTTCCGAGCCGGGGAATTTCTCGAACGCGAATTTCGGGATTTTGGTGACGACATAGTCGATTGTCGGCTCGAACGAGGCAGGCGTGACCTTGGTGATGTCATTGTCCAACTCATCCAGCGTATAACCCACGGCAAGTTTTGCGGCGATTTTGGCAATCGGGAAGCCGGTCGCCTTGGACGCCAGCGCAGACGAGCGAGACACCCGCGGGTTCATCTCGATCACCACCATACGGCCATCGACCGGGTTGATCGCCCACTGCACGTTCGACCCACCGGTCTCGACCCCGATCTCACGCAGCACGGCAATCGAGTGATTGCGCATGATCTGGTATTCTTTGTCGGTCAGCGTCAGCGCTGGGGCCACAGTGATCGAGTCGCCCGTGTGCACACCCATCGGGTCGACGTTTTCGATGGAACAGACGATGATGGCGTTGTCGGCGGTGTCGCGCACCACCTCCATCTCATACTCTTTCCAGCCCAAAAGGCTTTCATCGATCAGGATCTGACCAACGGGCGAAGCATCCATGCCCGAGCGGCAGATATGGATGTAATCCTCACGGTTATAGGCCACGCCGCCACCCGTGCCGCCCAGCGTAAAGGCGGGGCGGATGATGGCAGGCAGGCCCACGGTTTCCAGCGTGTCCAGAGCCAGCGCAACACCGGCATCCAGGTCTTTCTTGCCTGTGTCGTCTTTGGGCGCGGTCACGATCTCGGCCTTGGGGTTTTCGATGCCCAGCCGGTCCATCGCCTCGCGGAAGAGGGCGCGGTCTTCGGCCATTTCGATCGCGTCGCGCTTGGCGCCGATCATCTCGACCCCGAACTTTTCCAGCACGCCCATCTCTTCCAGCGCCAGCGAGGTATTCAGGCCAGTCTGCCCGCCCATCGTGGGCAGCAGCGCGTCGGGGCGTTCTTTCTCGATGATCTTGGCGACCACTTCGGGGGTGATCGGTTCAATATAGGTGGCATCGGCCAGACCGGGGTCGGTCATGATGGTGGCAGGGTTCGAGTTCACCAGTATGACCCGGTACCCTTCCTCGCGCAGCGCCTTGCAAGCCTGTGCGCCGGAATAGTCGAACTCGCAGGCCTGTCCGATGACAATGGGGCCCGCCCCGATGATCATGATCGACTGGATGTCGGTTCTTCTCGGCATGGCCTGGTCCCTTCAATTTTCCGCGAGTCAGGGCACCATCCCGGCACCCAAATTGTCCTGCGTTATAGGGACCGCGCGAAAAGGTGCAAGGGGGATCGGAAACAAGGGTGAAATTGCCGCTTTCTCCTCTTTTCCATCGACGCGACTTCATTATATCGCGTTGCACGTCAAATGGGGATGCAAGTGCGTATTCGTTTCGATCAAGGCCCGGCCGGGCGGGGTACCCGGTTTGAGCGCCCGTCTCATATCATCCAAGCAGATCACGCAGACCAGGTGCCCCAGGCGCTGGCGGCGCTGGATGCTGCACGCGCCGATGGAGCGTGGCTGGCCGGATATGCCAGTTATGAGCTGGGCTATGTGCTGGAACCGTGCCTTTTGGACCGGTTGCCGGGGGATCGCCGTCTGCCGCTGTTGTGCTTTGGCGTGTATGATGCGCCCGATCGGGTGGGCCTGCCCAATCCCGGCGGCGCGGTCACGGGTTTCAAGCCGCGCTGGGACGAAACGCGCTATGCGCAGGCGTTTCGATCTGTTCATGACGCCATCGGGGCCGGGGACATCTATCAGGCCAATCTGACCTTTCCGATCGATCTTGAGGCCACCGGAGACAGCGCAGGCCTTTACGCCATGTTGGCGGCGGGCCAGCCGGTTGGCCATGGTGCGCTGGTCCAGCAAGAGGGGTTGCCTGATCTTCTAAGCCGTTCGCCCGAATTGTTCTTTCGCACTGACACCAACGGTCGGATTGAAACCCGGCCTATGAAGGGCACGCAGCCGCGCAGTGATGATCCAGCAGAAGACGAACGTCGGCGCGCGTTTCTGGCAGCAGACGAAAAAAACCGGGCCGAGAACCTGATGATCGTTGACTTGCTGCGCAACGATATCAGCCGCGTTGCGCTGCCCGGTTCGGTCAATGTGCCCGAGCTTTTCAAGGTCGAAACCTATGCGACCCTGCATCAAATGGTGTCACTGGTACAGGCGCAACTGCATCTGGGCGTCGGGTTGGCGGACATTCTGACGGCGCTCTTTCCCTGTGGTTCGATCACCGGGGCGCCCAAGATTCGCGCGATGGAGGTTCTTTCGGATCTGGAGCCCTGGCCGCGCGACATTTATTGCGGCACCATTGGCTGGGCCGCGCCGGATGGACGGTCGGAATTCAATGTGGCCATCCGCACCCTGATGGTCGAAAACAATCGGGCGATCCTGAATGTCGGCGGCGGTGTCGTCTGGGACAGCACGGCCCCATCGGAATATGAGGAGGCGCTATGGAAAGCCCGCTTCGCCCGCCAATTGAGCCTGATTTCCGCCTGATCGAAACGTTGGCCTATCGGCCCGGCGATGGGTTCGTGCGTAAGGCAGCACATCTGGCGCGCATGGCCCGCACGGCCCGCGCCTTAGGGCTTCCCTTCGATCTGGACGCTGCGAACGGCGCGCTTGAACCCTCAAATGGCGATCAACCGCTGCGCTGTCGCCTGACGCTGGATACATACGGGTGTTTTGACCTGACGATCGCAGCGCTGGCTGATAAGCCTCCGCTCTGGCGCGTGGCCAACGCGGATCAGGTTCTGGCGTCGGATGATCCATGGCTGCGGCACAAGACGACACGGCGCGCTGTCTATGATACAGCGCGAGCGGCCCTGCCCGATGGGGTGGATGAGCTTTTGTTTCTGAACGAACGCGCCGAGCTTTGCGAGGGTACGATCACCAACCTGTTTGTCGAGACGGCTGACGGTACTTTGGTGACGCCAGCGCTGTCTTGCGGTCTGTTGCCGGGTGTTCTGCGTCAAGAGCTGTTGGATCGCAAAAAGGTGACCGAAGCGGTTCTGACCTTGACCGACCTGCAAAATGCACGCTCTGTCTATGTGGGAAATTCGTTGCGCGGGCTGATCCCGGCAGAATGGGTGCAGACGTGACACGAGACAGCACTTTCTTCGAAGCCGGGGCCTCACACACGCGCTTGCGGCTGGAGTTTGGCCTGTTCTTCATCGGTCTTCCCCTGATGATCGCAGTTCTGTTTCCCCCGAATTGGATGTTTCCGGCACTGTTTGCGTCGACCGGTCTGGGCATTGTGCTGTTGCACGTGACACCGGGCTTTCACTGGGCCGAGCTGCGATATGGTTGGGCCAATTGGTCCTGGGCCGAGGTTCTGGTGTTCACAATTGCGATGACGGTTTTGTGCGTTGGATTGATCTATGCCACGCGCCCGGACGTGGCATTTGGTTTGTTGAAATACCGGCCCGAGATGCTGGCGTTTATCTGGATTGGTTACCCGCTATTGTCCGCTTTGCCACAGGAGTTGCTGTTTCGCGCACTGTTTTTCAGGCGCTATCAAGCGATTTTACCTGACGGGCGCGCCATTTACGTGCTGAATGCCGCGATTTTTTCCTTTGCACATCTGATGTATTGGAGCTGGCTTGTCGCCGCCATGACCTTTGCGGGTGGGCTGCTTTTTGCCTGGGCCTACAAGAAACGCGGCTCGTTCTTCTATGCGGTGCTGTTGCATGCCATTGCGGGCAATATCATCTTTGCGGTGGGCCTGGGTGTCTATTTCTACTCGGGCAACGTTCAAAGACCCTTCTGATGTGCCATCCCGCCTTGACTTTCCGGGCCTGACGGGGTGTATCGGCGCGACCAATTCTGCGCCCGAAGGGATATCATCCATGCACGCCTATCGCAGCCACACCTGCGCCGCTCTGACCGCCGCCAATGTCGGTGAAACTGTTCGCTTGTCCGGTTGGGTGCATCGGGTCCGAGATCATGGCGGCGTGCTGTTCATCGACCTGCGCGACCATTTCGGCGTCACTCAGGTTCTGTGTGATGGCGACAGCGCAGCGTTTGCCGAGTTGGAAAAGGTCCGGTCCGAATGGTGCATCCGCATCGACGGCACCGTCAAAGCGCGCGACCCCGAGTTGGTGAACCCGAAACTGCCGACCGGCGAGATCGAGGTTTACGTGCGTGAGTTGGAAGTTCTGGGCGCATCCGATGAGCTGCCGCTGATGGTGTTCGGCGATCAGGAATACCCCGAGGAAACCCGCCTGCGCTATCGCTATCTGGACCTGCGCCGTGAGGCGATGCAGCAGAACATGACACTGCGCTCGGACGTTGTGGCCTCGATGCGCCGCCGCATGTGGGATCAGGGTTTCCGCGAGTATCAGACGCCGATCATCACCGCGTCCTCGCCCGAAGGCGCACGCGACTTTCTGGTGCCGTCGCGTCTGCATCCGGGCAAGTTCTACGCCCTGCCACAGGCGCCGCAGCAATTCAAACAGCTGATCATGGTGTCTGGCTTTGACAAGTATTTCCAGATCGCGCCCTGTTTCCGCGACGAAGATCCACGCGCCGACCGTTCGCCCACCGATTTCTACCAGCTTGACCTTGAGATGTCCTTTGTTGAACAGCAGGACGTATTCGACACGATCCAACCTGTTCTGACCGGTGTATTCGAAGAGTTTGGCGGTGGTCGTAAGGTCGATCAGGACTGGCCGCAGATTTCCTATAAGGATTCCGCGCTGTGGTACGGCACCGACAAGCCCGACCTGCGCAATCCTATCAAAATGCAAGTGGTCTCCGACCACTTCCGCGATTCTGGCTTTGCGATTTTCGCAAAGCTGTTGGAGCAGGACGGCACCGAGATTCGCGCCATCCCCGCGCCGAAAGGTGGTAGCCGCAAGTTCTGTGACCGTATGAATGCCTTTGCCCAAAAAGAAGGTTTGCCGGGCATGGGCTATATCTTCTGGCGCGATCAGGGCGAGGGGATGGAGGCCGCAGGGCCGTTGGCCAAGAACATTGGCCCCGAACGCACCGAGGCGATCCGCCAGCAGTTGGGTCTGGGTGTTGGCGATGCTGCATTCTTCTTGGGTGGCAAGCCGAAAGCCTTTGAAAAGGTCGCGGGCAAGGCGCGCGATGTGATCGGTGAGGAACTTGGTCTGACCGAGAAAGACCGCTTTGCCTTTGCCTGGATCGTGGACTTCCCGATCTACGAGCAGGACGAGGAAACCGGCGCGATCGACTTTGAACACAACCCGTTCTCAATGCCGCAAGGCGGGATGGAGGCCTTGCAGGGCGATCCTCTGGACGTGCGTGGATATCAGTACGATCTGGCGTGCAACGGATATGAATTGGTTTCGGGCGCTATCCGAAATCACAAGCCGGAAATCATGCTGAAAGCCTTTGAACTGGCAGGCTATGGCGCGGATGAGGTCAAATCCCGCTTTGGCGCGCTGTTCAATGCGTTCCACTATGGCGCGCCGCCGCACGGTGGTTGTGCCGCAGGGATCGACCGGATCGTGATGCTGCTGGCCGATGAGGCCAACATCCGCGAGGTCATGATGTTCCCGATGAACCAGCGCGCCGAAGACCTGATGATGGATGCGCCCTCTGATCCAACCTCGGACCAGTTGATGGAGCTGGGTCTGCGGCTTATCCCCCAGGAATAATCGCCTATCGCCGGCCCGAGTGGCCGGCGTTTAATCCAGCGGGTTTCCGACCCCCCGGCGCAGCGTTCTGATGCGTCGGGCTGACCGCCGCGTTTGCCGGTACGTCCAGGCACATAACAGGAAAGCGGTCACAAAATACGCGATTTCCATGTCAGATCGCCTCCTTCCGTTCGAGGCGATTTTGCACCAATCCGGCCAACCGCGCCGCAAGTGCCGTGATTGGAGCGCCTTGTGCCCGCGAAGTGCTGAGGTCTTGTGCGGCCTGAGCCAACACCTTGTCATCCGCGTCCCGTGCCACGCCGCGCAGAAACTGCGCCGCGTAGTCCAACGTGTTTTGATCATTCGGACCGGTCAAAACACCCGCGATATGGGCCATGTCATCCATGTAAGCCAGCGGGTCAGGCTCGATCACCTCATCCCGGACCGAGGCCAATCCGCCGGGACGGCGATCTTCGGGCAAAAGCTGCAGGATCGAGGTTTGAAACTGTGCCAAAGAGGTCAACGGCTTGGCCAGGAACCCATCCGCGCCTGCGCCAAGTGCCGTATCCTCGGCATTGTCATCCCCGGACAGGCCCACGATCACGCTGATCCTTGGGGCGTCTTGCGCCAGTTCGGCGATCAGATCCGCACCGGATCCGTCGGGCAGCCCCAGATCAACGATGATGACGGACGGGCGATAGAGTTTCAGGTGTCGCCGCGCAGATTTGATGCAATCCGCCCGGCGAATACGCGCGCCGCTGTGCAGGCACATCAGGCGAATGGCATCACACGCATAGCGGCTGTCTTCGACCACCAATATCGTCTGCCCCAGCAGCGGGCGCAGTTTGGTTGGTGGCGGTGGCGAGGCGAAAGGTCCCGAATCGTCCATGGCAGTGCTCCTGTTCAGCGGATGACTCACGCTAGGAACATCTGGCTAATACAGGGTTAATGGGCAATTTGGCGCACTTGCCCTTTGTCGGGTCAGACCCCATAACCTGTGCAACGCGAGACCACAGGAGAGTTCCATGATCGGCCGCCTGAACCACGTAGCCATAGCTGTTCCCGACCTCGAAGCCGCGGCCGAGCAATACCGTTCCGCGCTGGGGGCCAAAGTGGGCGCGCCGCAGGATGAACCCGATCACGGTGTCACTGTGGTGTTCATCGAACTGCCAAACACGAAGATCGAGCTTCTGTATCCGCTGGGCGAAAACAGCCCGATCAACGGATTCCTGGAAAAGAACCCGGCTGGTGGCATTCATCATGTTTGCTACGAGGTGGAAGATATCATTGCCGCCCGCGACCACTTGAAGGAAACCGGCGCGCGTGTCCTTGGATCGGGCGAGCCGAAAATCGGCGCGCATGGCAAACCTGTTCTGTTCCTGCATCCAAAGGATTTCAATGGCTGCCTTGTCGAGCTTGAGCAGGTCTGAGGCCACTCGATGACGATCACCGCAGCGCTGGTTCTGTTCGCCGTTATCTGGTTTCTCACGCTTTTGATTGTGCTTCCCGTGCGCATCAAGACGCAAGGCGATCTGGGCGATATCGTGCCCGGAACCCATGCCGGGGCGCCCGAAGTGCATCACATGAAGAAGAAGCTGTGGATCACCACAGGTATTACCTTTGTGCTGTGGGCGATTATTGCGGGCGTCATCATTTCCGGTCTGATCTCGGTGCGCGACTTTGACTGGCTTAACCAGTTGGAGCCGCGCGAGTAATTCAGGGCCTCTGGCCGCCAAGCTTGTGAAAGATGTGCGTAAATGTCGCCACTCCGATCACCGGGATCAGTAGGTTCACAAACGGGATCGACAGGGGAATTGCCATCAGCGTGCCCGCGACCCAAACGGTCGATCCGTGTTTGGCGCGCAGATTACGCGCCCCTTCCCGGCCAAGGCGGCGCATGGCGACCAATGTGAAATACTCCCGCCCCAGCAAGAACCCGTTCATGGCCCAAAAGATTAACGGAGCCAGCGGCGCGAACATCAAGTAAAGGATCAGCGCCAGAAGGTTTGCGACCAGCAGCACCGCTAAGAAACTCAGCGCGTCGCTGATTGCGTCCGACAGCGGCACCGGGTCCACTTTGGGCAACGTTGGATAATGCTGGTCCTCGACCGCCTGCGCGACCTCGTCCAGAAACAGCGAAATGATGGCCGATGCGACCGGAATCATCAGGAAAACGGGCAATATCAGGACCAAAACGATCCCGGAATAGTTCAGAACATCGTTCAACCAGGGCACCTCGCCGATGAAGGGCAGCGAGATTTCGTTTCCCGACAGAATGTTGATCAGCCAAATCGCGCCCGCACAGGCCGCGATCAGGACAACAATCGTCAAACCGACCCCGCGCAACAGAACCGAACGGAACCTGGGATCTCCGATCTGGCCTAGTGCTGCGAAAAACGAATTGAGGATGATCATTCCGAAACCCATTGGGTCAGCGACCCGACATCGGGCCGGGGTCGTTCGGGCGGGACGGCACCTTCGGTGGCAATGTGAATGAACCCAGCGACACGCTCATTTGCGGCCAGACCCAAGGCGTGTTCACAAAACGCGCGGTCATGGGACTGCCAGCCAGACAACCAGTTGGCCCCCCATCCAGCGGCCAGAGCGGCATTCAAAAGCGCAAGGCAGACCGCACCGGCCGAATAGGTCTGTTCGACCGCCGGAATTTTCTCGGACGGCTTTTGAACCTCAATCACGGCGACCGCGAGGTGACCCATGTCAAACTGGCTGCGGGCTTTGGCGACGTCTTCTTCGCTTTTGCCCAACTCCCGGGCGCGGGCTTCGGTCAATTCCGCCAGACGGGGCATGGCGCCTTTTTCCAGCACCATAAAACGCCAGGGCTCCAGTTTGCCGTGATCAGGGCTGCGGGCTGCGGCGACCAAAAGCGGATGCAACTCGTCCCTGGTCGGGGCAGGGCCAACAAGGGTTTTGGCGGGCCGGGATCTGCGGGATTGCAGAAATTCTAACGCTTGAGGGTTTTTGAGCGACATATGTTAACCTTTTTTACATAGGCAGGTTCTATCTCGGCGCGCAGCGGCCTGGATTCAAGTGCAAATTGATGGCGAGACGCGTGAAATTTCAATCGAAATAGCAAAAAGTCCGCGAAGCGCGAGCAGGTTTTGCCTTGGCGCGTAGATCAGGCTTTGCCCGGGTCGCGTTCCTGAATCTGATAGACGCCTTCGGGCAGATCGAGGGCCGCGGCCAGATCGCGAACCTGTTCCGGGGACAGAGTGATCTTTTGGATCGTGTCGGTGCGCGGGTCCAGTTGTTCCAGCGTGACACATTCGGCGAAGTTGTTGATGACGATGTCCTCTTGCAAAGGCTTAGGGCCTTCGTCGATCAGAGTAATGACAGTCGAGTCGAATTCATGCTCAATCGAAAACATACGGTCACAGTGCCGCGCGATTGCCGTCATTGCAACCCGTCGGGCATTGAAACCCGGTTGCTTTGCCGTCAATGGTGAAACGACGCCTGCAAGTGGGCCGTGTGGAATGGAAGGAACTTGGATGCGGCGTCTTGCCTTGGGTTTGATCTTGCTGTTGGCGGCCTGTTCCACGGGGTCGATCATTGCTGTCGAAGCCGAGAAATGGCAGCCAAGATCGCCCGAGTTGCAGGCCAAATCAGCCACGTTCCAGCAGGTCAGCCAAGCCGTCGGCACCGCATCGCGACAGGAGTGTCGACGCAGGTCCAGAACCGTCAATTGTGATTTCGTCATCCTTGTCGGTATAAACCCGGGCGCCGAGGCCAACGCTTTTCAAACACTCGGTGAAGACGGCCAGCCGCTGATCATTTTCACGCAAGCCATGATCGCGTCTACGAACAACGCAGACGAGATGGCTTTTGTCATGGGGCATGAGGCGGCGCATCACATTCTTGGCCATATCGCCAAACAGGCGCAAAATGCCCGGGAAAGCGCGCAGATTTTCGGCGATTTGGCCCGGGTGCAGGGCGACTCAGGCGCGGGAATCGAGCGCGCTCAGGAGTTGGGCGCCAAGGTCGGAACCCAGGCTTATTCCAAAACGTTCGAATTGGAAGCGGATCAATTGGGGACACGTATCACCCACAACGCAGGATACGATCCGTTAATCGGGCTGAGGTATTTCCAAAGGATCCCTGACCCTGGCGATATCTTTTTTGCGTCACATCCACCGAATGCCAAACGGGTTGAGGCGGTAATAACCACGGCGCGCGGATTGGGGCTGTCGCGATGAGCGGGCTGACCTGTTTGGGCGTGGTCCTGACGGATCGCAAATCAAAATACGCTGTGTCCGGCGGCCCTGTTGGCGACCGATCAGATGTGGATGCATTATTGGCAGAGCTCAAGTCAGACAAAGCCTATGCCAAGGCCACGCACAACACATGGGCCGCAGTCCTACCGACCGGAGGATTGAAAGCAGATGACGGAGAGGCCGGGGCAGGCATGGTCATTCTGCGCATGATGGAGCGGGCCGGCCTGACGGATCATGTGATCGTGGTAACCCGCTGGTACGGCGGGAAAAAACTGGGTGGAGATCGGTTTCGCCGTGTTCAGGATGCGACCCGGGCCTATCTGGATCACCTGGGTGTGCCGAATTGACCTGAATCAAACGATATGAGCGGCGGATCGGTTATCTTTTGGCAGAACAAGCTGGAAAGGGAACCGCATGTCCGACAAGGAAACGCTGCGCCGTCACGCCGGACTGGTTGACAAGATGGCAACCACGCTGGGAGTTGACCTGCAAGAGGCTGCTCTGTCGGGAGCAGTCACAATTGACGAAATCTCGGACGCTGTTTTGCGCTGTTCAGGGTGCTCGAACCCGGATCATTGCGAGGGGCATCTGGCGAAAATCGCATCGGCGGATCGGACACCTGAATACTGCCGCAACACTTGGCTTTTTGATCGCCTCAAGCCGTGAAACGGGTCTTTCGGAACCTGTTTGCTGGGGGTCGCAGATCGCCTGACCAGCATGGTTTCGCCTTGTCTCACGGCTTTGTGATCAACTCGGTTGCCAGATAGGCGTCTTGAGCCTATTCTGGTCTCGGCCCCGAAAAATTGGGCAATATCAGAAAAGTAATAGAGGACTGACGGACATGAAACTCAAACTCGCTGCCATCTGCGCTACGGCATTTGTACTGACTGCATGCTCGCAGCAGGAAGAACCGGCCCCGGTTTATATCACCCCTGAATACGACAAGTTCGGTACGCCGACATGTCCGGCAGGCACCGAGCTGGCCACGACCGAAGCGGGCCAGACCGTATGTAACCCGGTCGCTCAGTAACCTATCTGGCGGGCGGCCCAATTACGGGCCGCCTGCTTTCCACGCCTGTTTGCAGCCGCCCGAGGGGCGGTTTTTTTGTTGGCCGGGGAAGAGAACGGGCATAAACCCGTTCTGCCTCAGACCAGGAGCTGCAGAATGAAAAACTTCTTTGTCCGTTTGCGCGACCGCACCCGCTGGAGCTGGCAAGGAATTGTTGCAACCTACAAAGAAGAATACTCGTTTCGGGTCTGGATCTGGGCCAATGTCATCTCGGCTATTCTGGTGGTTTGTTTGCCCGTGGGCGACGGGTTGCGCGCCCTGATCCTGGTTCTGGGGGTGCTGGTTCTGGTGGCCGAGTTGTTCAACACCGCAATCGAGCGGGCGGTGGATCACACCTCGACCGAGCACAATGTTCTGGCCGGGCAGGCCAAGGACGCCGCCAGCGCTGCCGTCGCCTTGACGGCGGTTGCCGCAGGCGTTGCGTGGGGCGTTGCGCTGCTGGGGATGTTCTAGGCGATCAGGCGACCCCACAGGTCGTATTCGTCAGCCTCGTCCACCTCGATTGTTACAATGTCGCCGGGTGTCAACGATTCAAACCCTTCGTCGATGAACAGGTTGCCATCAATCTCTGGGGCATCTGACTTGGTGCGGCAGGTTGCGGCCTCATCATCTACGTCATCGACGATGACCTGAATCCGTTGCCCGACCTTCGCGGCAAGCTTGGCTTCGGAAATGGCCTGGGCCTTTTCCATGAACCGTTCCCAACGCTCCTGTTTTACCTCGGGCGCCACATGATCGGGCAAGTCGTTTGATCTGGCCCCATCCACATTCTCGTACTGAAAACAGCCAACCCGATCCAACTGCGCCTCATCCATCCAGTCCAGCAGGGTCTGGAATTCGGCCTCGGTCTCGCCGGGATAGCCGACAATAAAGGTCGAGCGCAGGGTGATATCCGGACAGATCTCGCGCCACGCTGCGATTTCGTCCAGAGTTTTTGCCGCCGCAGCCGGGCGCGCCATGCGTTTCAGAACGTCCGGGTGCGCGTGCTGAAACGGGATATCCAGATAAGGCAACACATTGCACCCGGCATCTGCCATCAGTGGGATCAACTCGCGCACATGCGGGTAGGGGTAGACGTAGTGCAACCGGACCCAGGCATCGAACTGTCCCAACTCGCGCGCAAGATCGGTGATGTGGCTGCGCACTTCACGGTCTTTCCACGGGTTCACGTCGTATTTGCGATCCAGCCCATAGGCAGAGGTATCTTGTGAAATAACCAGCAACTCGCGCACGCCGCTGTCGACCAGTTTCTCGGCCTCGCGCAGGACCGCATGAGCCGGGCGGCTGGCCAGTTTGCCACGCATGTCGGGGATGATGCAGAACTTGCACTTGTGGTTACAGCCCTCGGAAATCTTGAGATAGCTGTAGTGGCGCGGGGTCAGCTTGACGCCCGATGCAGGCAGCAGATCAACAAACGGATTTGGATCGGGGGGCACTGCCGCGTGCACCGCATCCAGCACCTGTTCATATTGATGCGGGCCGGTGACGGCCAGAATGCGCGGGTGATGTTCGCGAATGTAATCCGGCTCGGCCCCTAGACAGCCCGTGACGATGACCTTGCCGTTCTCGGTCAGGGCTTCGCCGATGGCGTCGAGGGATTCGGCCTTGGCGCTGTCCAGAAATCCGCAAGTGTTCACGATCACGGCATCCGCACCGGCATAGTCAGGTGAGATCCCATACCCTTCGGCCCGAAGACGCGTCAGGATCCGCTCGCTGTCGACAAGAGCTTTGGGGCAGCCCAAAGACACCATACCAAGCGTTGGCTGGCCCCGGCGCGGGGTATCGGTGATCTGGGCCGCTGGGGCCAGGTCGGGGCGGAGATTTGGCGGATTGCTACTCATGGCGCGGCATATAGTGGGGAAAGCTTCCCCTTGCAAATGTCACGCGCACAGGGCTGACTTGGGCAAAAGAGCAGAAATGCCGAAAAGGCGGGTGGCTGAACATGAAATGGCTTTTCAGACTGGTTTTCATTCTTGTCGCGGTTTTCGGACTGGTGATCGGCGCGTTGCTTTTGATGCCGGGCGACAAGCTGGCCGCGATTCTGGCTGAGCAGGTCAAGGCGCAAACCGGCCGTGATCTTGAACTGTCGGGTGATGTCCGTATCTCATTCTGGCCCGTTCTGGGGATGGAGACTGGGCCCGTGACCTTTGGTAATGCGCCATGGGCCGGGCCTGACCCGATGCTGAGCGCGCAGAGCCTTGCTGTCGGCGTCGATGCCTCGGCCCTGCTGGGAGGTGAGCTTCGCATCAGACGGGTTGTTGCGCAGAATCCGGTATTGCGGCTTGAGCTGTCTGATGGTCGTGGGAACTGGGAATTGCACCATCCCGACAGCGCGACCACTTCGACGACCAGCACCGCAGAGACGGTCGAAGGGGCGCCGGTGACACTTGATCGTCTTGAGCTGTCGCAGGCGCGGCTGATCTATATCGAAAACGGCGAAACCAGCATGGATTTTGCCAATGTGGACCTTTTTGCAAGCTGGCCCAGCGTCTCTGCGCCCATGCAGATGGAAGCCCAGATGCCCGTGCCCGGCGGTACGGTTCAGGTAGATATGACCATCCCCGATCTGCCCGCGTTTTCGTCGGGTGTAGTGACGCCCTTGCAACTTGAGTTGCTGGCGCCGGGCGGAGATGTGTCATTTGACGGTCGTGTCAATCTGGCCGGTGAAATGGACGGCAAAGTCGCGGTCACGGCTAAAAACACCCATAAAATGCTGACGGCCTTTGGGCAGGACGGCGTTACCGTGCCGAAAGGGTTGGGGCGCGTGGCCCGGATCGATGGGCAGATGACCTATACCAGCGACGGGCGCGTTTCGATGCGGAACATGACCGCCAAGCTGGATGACAACACGATCACGGGTGAGGCGGACATCACAATCTCTGACCCGCCGAACATCACGGCGCGGTTGAAAGCGGACGAATTGGACCTGTCCAAATTCGCGGACTCAGAGGCCTCGGGTTCGGGTGGCGCGTCAACTTCGTCCAGCAGCGACGGCTGGTCCACCGACCCGATTGATGCCTCGGCGCTGGCGCTTGCAAACGGGTCGATCCGGTTGCAGGCCAACAAGATTGACGTACCGGGGATGTCTTTTGGCAAAAGCGATCTGACGCTGTCTCTGGACCGATCCAGGGCAGTTTTGCAGATGAACCCGGCAACGCTGTTTTCCGGTCAACTGAACGGACAGGTGGTGGCCAACAACCGAAACGGTCTGTCGGTTGGGGGAGATCTGAAGGCCAAAGGGATCGAGTTGAAACAGGCGCTTGAAACCTTGGGCGGTATCGACCGCCTGTCGGGCGAAGGGTCCGGTTCGCTGGAGTTTCTGGGCGTTGGGCAGACCGAAGATCAGATCATGAACTCGCTCAGCGGCAAGGGCAATATCAATGTCGGCAGCGGGGTGATTGCGGGCATCGATCTGGACCGGCTGATGGGACGGGGCGAAGGGTCAGGTGGCACCACAGTCTTCAACAGCCTGACGGCTAGCTTCACCATGAAGAACGGCGATCTTCAGAACGATGACCTGCTGATGAAGCTGGACAATTTCCGGGCGGACGGAAAAGGGCGCATTGGTCTTGGCAAACAAGATATCGACTATCTGTTCACGCCGGTTGCGTTGCGGGCAAACTCGGGCGAAGGGATTTCAGTTCCCGTGCGCATCAAAGGACCGTGGAGCAACCCGTCGATCAAGCCTGACCTCACCAAGGTTCTGGAAGCTGCGGCGGAAGGAAAAGTCAAAGAGCTGGAAGATGACGCCAAACAGAAAGTGCTGGAGAAGGTCGGCAAGGAACTGGACACCACGATTACCGACAGCGATCAGGTCGAAGATGCGGTGCGCAAGAAACTTGAGACCGAAGTAAACAAGAGCCTGCGCAAACTGTTGGGCGGGAACTGAGGGCGACTGCCAGCCCTCAGATCGTCTGGTCGTAGTCGCCTACTCCGGGCTCTGTGCGGATAACGGCGTCGATTTCCGCGAAAATCGCGCGCATCTCATCCTCGCTTTCGCTGCTTTCGCAGACAACGACCAGATTGGGCGTGTTGGACGACGCGCGCACGAGGCCCCAGCTGCCGTTGTCCAGGATCACACGTGCCCCATTGACGGTCACGACTTCTTTGATCGCCCGTCCAGCCAGCGTCTCGCCGACATCGGCCTTGGCGACCAGTTTGGTCACCAACCGGTCGAGTATGTCGTATTTTTCGGTATCGGCGGCATAGGGGGACATCGTTGGCGTGGCCCAGGTTTTGGGCAGTGCCTTGCGCAGGTCCGACATGCTTTGATCGGGGTTCCGGTCCATCAGTTTGCAAAGCTCGACGGCCACGCGCATGCCGCAGTCGTATCCCCGGCCAATGGGATCGGCCAGAAAGTAGTGTCCGGATTTCTCGAACCCCGCCAGCGCGCCGATTTGTTTCACGCGGCGTTTCATATGACTGTGGCCGGTTTTCCAATAGTCCGCCTTGATCCCATGGGCCTTGAGCTCTGGGTCGCTGGCGAACAAGCCGGTGGATTTCACATCTGCCACAAAGGTGGCGCCGGGATAGATCTTTGCCAGATCACGCGCCATGATGACACCGACCTTATCGGCGAAAATCTCTTCGCCCTCGTCATCCACAACGCCGCACCTGTCGCCATCACCATCGAACCCCAGCGCCATATCCGCGCCGCTGGATTTCACGGCGGCTGCCATGTCGTGCAACATCTCCATGGCTTCGGGGTTCGGATTGTAGTTGGGAAAGGTGTAGTCCAGCCTGTTGTGGCTGGGCACAACCTCGACGCCCATCCGCGCGAACAATTCAGGCGCAAAGGCCGAGGCAGTCCCATTGCCCGTGGCGCACACGACCTTGAGCGGGCGAGACATTTTAAAGTCGCCAACCAGATCGTCGAGATAGGCCTCTTTCACGCCATCCACGAACTCATATGCCCCACCGGCGCGTGCCACGCCTTCGCCGTTCAGAACGATATCGCGCAGCTCGGCCATTTCATCGGGACCATGCGTTAGCGGGCGATCAAACCCCATCTTCACGCCGGTCCATCCATTCGGGTTGTGGCTGGCTGTAACCATCGCAACCGCCGGGACGTCTAGGTGAAACTGGGCGAAATAGGCCATCGGGCTCAGCGCTGGGCCAATATCTCTGACCTGAATGCCGGCTTGCATCAACCCAAGGATCAGCGCGTTCTTCACCGCCAGTGAATAATCGCGATAGTCGTTTGCAACAGCAATAACCGGTTCAATGCCCCGACGATGCATCTGAGTGCCCAATCCCAGGCCCAAAGCCGTCATGCCGGGCAGGTTGATCTCATCCGGGTATTTCCAGCGCGCGTCATATTCGCGAAAGCCGGTTGGCTTGATCATCGGGTCGCGCAGAAAACGCCAGGTGTTCTGGGCCACCTCGGGTGTCGGCTTGGGCATAAGAATCTCGATCGTTAAATCTGAACAGGGTTGGCTTTGGCCAGAGTGTCAAACTGCATCAGGGTATCGATCAGCCGGGGCATCTGATCCAAATAGATCATGTTCGGCCCATCACAGGGCGCATTGTCGGGGTCCTGATGGGTTTCGGTAAAGACCGCACCAACCCCGGTGGCAACCGCGGCGCGGGCCAGAACCGGGGCAAACTCTCGCTGACCGCCTGACGACCCGCCCAGACCGCCGGGCTGTGCCACAGCATGGGTTGCATCCATCACCACCGGATATCCGGTGCGTGCCATTTCGGGCAGCGACTGCATGTCGACAACAAGGCGGTTATACCCAAAAGACGCACCGCGTTCAGTCAAAAGGATACGGTCATTGCCCGTGCTTTCGATTTTGGCCACCACATTGGGCATATCCCAGGGGGCCAGGAACTGCCCCTTTTTGACATTGATCGCCGCGCCTGTGCGCCCGGCAGCCAGCAACAGGGCGGTCTGGCGGCACAAAAAGGCGGGGATTTGCAGGATATCACAAACCTCGGCGACGGGGGCGCATTGCTCTGCCTCATGGATATCGGTCAGCACCGGAACGCCGATGCTGTCCTTCACCGATTGCAGAACCTGCAACCCTTTATCCAGGCCCAAGGCGGGTTTGGCGTTTACAGACGTCCGGTTGGCCTTGTCGAACGAGCCCTTGAAGACGTACTGGGCGCCCGCCTTGTCGCAGGCTTCTTTCAAAACTCCGGCAATCATCTGGGCGTGATCGGCCGATTCAAGCTGACAGGGACCAGCGATCAGTGTCAGCGGAAGGTCGTTGCCGACGGTCAGGTCGGCGATTTTTACATGTTTCATGTTACTTACGAGGATACCTGTTCACGAAGGACCGACGCGGTAAGCGAGATCATCAGGTAGATACCAGCAAACAACAGGAAAGCCAAAATCGTATTTTCGAACTTGCGCGGATAGCTGGCTTCTTCACTTGCGACAGGGTTCACAGCGACGGTGAGATATCGCACCTGCTTATTCGCCTCAAATCGGGCGGTTTCCATTTGCTGCATTGAGTTTTGCAGCATCATATCCCGCGCGGTCAGGTCCGCCTGTGCCATCTGAATGCGCAAGCTCAAACGGGCCAGCGAGTTTTCGCCCGCAGAAGCATCCAGCATTTCGGCATTCAGCTCGTCCAGCTGTTGTTGGATGCGCGAGATGTCGGCCTGAACGCCATCAACCCGGGCTTTGTTCGGTCGTGTGTTGTCCAAAAGCGCGGCTAATTGCAGTTCCTTGTCCAGCAATTGCGTTTCGATCTGCTCTATGCGCGAGCGCAAACCGGCAATCACGCTTTGCGGGTCCAGAATAGCCCCTTGAAGCTGCAGTTCGATCAAGTCTTCCTGCGCTTCTCTTCGTGCTTGTTCTGCGTTTTCGAATATCTCGATTGCGTCACGCATCTGGCTTTCCCGTTTCTTCTCGGTCGAGGCGTTGATGCGTTCCTCAGCATAAGAAATCAGAAGGTTCGACAGGTTGACCGCCAGATTGGGATCGGGGGCGGCAACCTCCATACGCAAAATCCCCTCGGTCGGATCAAAGCCGATCGTCACCATCTTTTTGTACAGTTTGTAAGTCTCTTCCAGGGTCGCGTCAGGTGACAGGCGCTGGATCGGGTCAATCCAGGGCTGTTGGAATATCTCGGCAAATGCGATGTCTTTATTGAGGCGCACCAGAACGTCTTTGGATTCAAGGTATTCTTGCGTCTTTACCGAATCTTCCGCCGTCGCGAATTGCGTTCCCTGCAGAAGGCCGCCACCTGCATCAGCGGAATCGATCGAAAATGCGGAATCGCTGGCATACATGGGCGTCGCGACCTGGTAGAAATAATAGCCTACAAGCGCTGTTGGCAGAAACACGAAAAAGGCAAGTCGCGCAAACAGGGCAAACAGTTTGCGACGACGCCTGCGCGCGATGTCTTTTTGTATCTGACCAATCTCGAACTCGCGCCGCTCGGCCGGGCTCAGCTCGGGGCCGGGCAGGTTGCGCGGTTTCTGCACGGCAGGTTGCGGCAGCTGTACCTTTACATCCGAGGCTTCTGCATCCGGTTGATCATTTGCGGCCAGATCCAACAAGTTGGTTCGCTGAAACGGATCGATCCCTTTTTTGCGCAACAGACGGACGGCGTCGTAATCCGATGTAGCGGCCAAACCGTTCTTTTGGGCCAACCTTCGGGCCATGCGCAATTGCCGGCCTGTCAGGCCTTCACGCTTGATGGCATCCAACTCGGTACCAGGCTGCACATCTTCGCCCGATTTACTGGCCTGAGTGCCCTTGCGAATGCGCGAAATAGCCTCGGACCGGGCCTTGGCCGTACCTTCGCCCTGGGGCGTCTGGTCGGAATTGTATTTTCTAACCTTGGGTTTGGTAGTCATATAACTGCTTTGCCTCTTCCAAGGAGTCGAACATGTAGAGTTGGCCATCCAGAAGGACCGCCGCCTGGCGCGCAAATTTTTCAAGCACTGCGGGGCTATGGGACACGATCACCAGCGTCGTGGTGCGCAGCCTTTCTTTCAGGATATCCCCGGCTTTTTGGTTGAAATCAACATCCGTGGACGAGGGCATCCCCTCATCAATCAGATACATGTCGAAATCCAACGCAAGCATCAACGCAAAGGTGAACCGCGCCCGCATACCGGTGGAATAGGTGCCCAGCGGCTGGTTGAAATACTCACCCAGATTGCACAGCCAACTGCAATATGCCTCGACATAGTCCGGATCCATTCCATAGATTTTCGCGATATACCGGGCGTTCTCAAGCGCCGACAGACGTTTGGCGACCCCGCCTGTGAACCCCATGGGAAAAGACACCCGGCAATCGCGCCGGATCACGCCCTCATCCGGTTTTTCCAGTCCCGCCATCATGTTGATCAATGTCGTTTTGCCGGTGCCGTTCGGCGCCAATACACCCAGCGACGTGCCCAATTCCACGCGAAACGAGACCCTGTCCAGAATCACCTTGCGGCGGGTTCCGGTCCAGAAAGACTTGCTGACATTCTCAAATTCCAGCATGCGGGGCCTGTTTTTCCGTCTTGTTGTGTCGGCTTGAAGACATGTGTTCTACCGATCCTTGTTGGCCACATTATGTCGAATTATGAAACAAATGATCAATGCGCATCCAAAGATTTGAACCGATCTGTGATCTCTCGCTCCATCACAAGGCACTTGGGTGCGGCGTCCCGAGTGCCTAAGTTTCATCAAATTCGTAAATATTATCTTGGGAACAGATGAACAGTTTGGTCGAAGAAATCCGGGCTTGCCGCCTTTGTGCAGATCGCTTTGCGCAGACCGCGACGGCCCACAGCCCGCGTCCGGTGGTCTGGTTTCGACCTGGCGCCCGGATTTTGATCGCGGGCCAGGCTCCGGGCGCACGGGTGCACGAATCCGGTCGCCCCTTTACCGACCCGTCCGGAGATCGCCTGAGGGATTGGTTGCAGTTGGATGAGGCGGCGTTTTACGATCGGTCGACTGTTTCCATCGTGCCCATGGCGTTCTGTTTTCCGGGCTACAATGACCGCAACGCCGATCTGCCGCCGCCTACGATTTGCGGACAAACCTGGCATGATAAGGTGATGGCAGACTTGGGCGATGTTCCTTTGACGGTATTGGTCGGCGGGCATGCGCATAAATACCATCTGAAATCCCGGACAAACGTGACCGAGACGGTTCGGGCGTGGAAAGATCATGCGCCGCGTGTCTTTGCCTTGCCTCACCCGTCCTGGCGCAATACGGCTTGGCTGAAGAAAAACCCGTGGTTTGAGGACGAGTTGCTGCCCGTCCTGCGGGCTCGGGTCAAAGAGGTACTGAATGACTGAGATCACGGCTTTGGATGAGGCCCATAGCGCCATGCAGGCAGTACCCGAGGATGGCGCGGCCAGATTGCGTTTCTTTGAACGTCTGGCCGACAGCGAGCTGTTTTTGATGCTGACCGAAGAGGCGCAGGGCGAAAACATCTCGCCTGAATTGTTCGATGTGGCAGACGGGCGCTTTGTGCTGGCGTTTGACCGGGAAGACCGGCTTGCGCAGTTTGCCGGACGCCCCGTGCCCTACATCGCCCTTTCTGGTCGCGTTCTGTCCAACATGTTGTCCGGGCAGGGGATTGGGCTGGGCCTGAACCTTGATACTGCGCCATCCGCCATGCTGATCCCCGCCGAAGCCCTGTCATGGCTGTCCAGCACCTTGCAACATGGACCCGAAGAGGTGCAGCAGCACTTGGCCGAATTCAATGCACCGGGCGGTTTGCCGGATGTGTTGCTGAGTGCTCTGGATACCAAACTGTCAACTGCGGCGGGGCTGGCTGCTGCGGCCTATCTGGTTGGAACAACCTCACCCGAAGGCGGTCAGGGTCATCTGTTGGGCTTTGTTGGCGCGGTCGAAGGGGCGAAACCCGCGTTGGCACGCGCGGTGTCCGAAGCATTGACGTTTTCAGGGATCGAAGCCGGCGCGTTGGATGTTGGATTCTTTGAACCAAGCGACCCGGCCACGGCGCTTTTGGCAAAAACCGGGCTGCGTTTCGACCTGCCGCAATTGCAAGAGCCCAGTTTGCAAAGTGCCGCGCCCGGAAGCGATCCGACGCGGCCCCCAATTCTGAAATAATCAGTCTGCCGTTTCCAGTTTGTCCTGGGTGCGGTGTTCAAAATCGCTCGCGTCGTGACGCTCGTGCAATTGGGTATGCGGCTCACCAAAGGCGCGGTTGACCATGCGGCCCCGCTGAACCGCCGGACGCTCGTCAACGGCTTTCGCCCAACGCATGACGTTCTTGTAGGATGCAACGTCCAGGAATTCAGCCGCGTCATACAGCCGACCCAGAACCAATTGGCCGTACCACGGCCATATGGCCATGTCGGCAATCGAATAGTCTTCGCCGGCGATATAGGTGTTCTCGGCCAATTGTCGATCCAGAACATCCAACTGGCGCTTGGCTTCCATTGCAAAGCGGTCGATCGGGTATTGCCATTTCTCAGGCGCGTAAGCGTAGAAATGACCAAAGCCGCCGCCCAGATAAGGCGCGCTACCCATCTGCCAGAAAACCCAATTCATGACCTCGGTCCGTGCGATGCCATCCTTGGGCAGGAAGGCCCCGAACTTTTCGGCCAGATGAAACAGGATCGACGCGCTTTCGAAAACCCGGATCGGGGTGTCCCCGGACCGGTCCCACAGGGCTGGGATTTTCGAGTTCGGGTTGGCCTCGACAAAGCCCGAGCTGAACTGGTCGCCTTCGCCGATGTTGATCAGCCAGGCGTTATATTCGGCTTCTTCATGGCCAAGGGCCAGAAGCTCTTCCAGCATGACGGTCACTTTGACCCCGTTGGGTGTCGCCAGCGAATAAAGCTGGAACGGGTGCTTGCCGATCGGCAAATCCTTATCATGGGTCGCGCCTGCGATGGGTCGGTTGATATTGGCAAAGCGTCCGCCACTTTCGCTGTCCCAGGTCCAGATTTTTGGGGGAGTGTATGTTGATTGATCGCTCATCTTGTGCCTTTCCAAACGATGCCGGGCCCAGCGGCCGCTGAGACCACAGCTAATATTGCATTTGTCAAAGTCCAACCCCTGTCTTGTCAGTTGATTTGTAACATTCGGCCGGGATTGCCTCACATTCTCTCGTCACCGGTCACACCATCGCGAGGGGGACTTCGCTGCAGGGTAAAAACTCTTATTGTCTGGGACGACCCGAAAGACGGGCGCCACGAAATTCGAAAGCACATGAGGATTGAACACATGAAACGCTTCGCATTAAGTCTTGCCGCTGTGATGGCCTTTTCTGCCCCTGCCTTCGCGGGTGATCAGTATGTTGATGGAACCGGCTTTGCCGTATCGGGCTATGATGTCGTCGCCTATCGCGGCTTGGATCAGGCGGCCGTTGGTCAATCTCAGCCCGAAGCCGTGCGCGGGCGTTCGGATATCACCGCCGAATATAATGGCGCTACCTGGGCGTTCTCGACCGAAGAGAATCGCGACAAATTCCTGGAAAACCCGGCCTATTATGCCCCTCAGTATGATGGTCACTGCGCGTATGGCGTTTCGAAAGGCGGCAAAGTGCCGGCCAACCCGAACCTGTGGCGCATTGTCGATGACAAGCTTTACCTGAACATCACCGATGTTGTGGTTGGCTTCTTCGAAGAAGACATTCCGGGCAATATCAATCTGGCTGAAGGCAACTGGCCAGGTATCGAAGCAGCCGCTGCTTCGACCAGCGTCATTCCAAAATTCACTTCGGAAGGTCCGGTGACCAACTAATCCACCGTCAGAAATCAAAACCCGGCCTGAAACGGCCGGGTTTTTTCTTAGTTTGTCAGCCCAAACGCGTCGCGTGTGTCCTGGTCGGCTTCAAAGCGGATTTTCACGCTTCTTGCACCGGGGAACTTTCGCTCGCGGATCGTGTCTGGAATGACAACCTCGCCCCCACCGGCATTCTTTGACTGAAACGACAGAATCTCGGTTTCCGCATTGCGCCGCGCAGCCAAAATCGAGGTCGGCAACGCCACCCGGTTTGAACCGGTACAGACGGACGTGGCGACGAAAAACGTCAGGTCACGCCCAAAGCAGCCGATGGCGTCCGGTACATGATCAGATGGCGCGATGCCCGATCCTGAGCACGACACATCGTCATCGTCGGACATATGCGCCAGCGCGCGATCCGGGTTCAGCAGATTTCTGCAGGCTTCGATCTCGTCATCGGCAAGGTCGATCAACCGCCGTTTCAGGCGCGGGCGCCGCGGCATAGCCGGGGCATCCGGGTCCTGGGTGGTAAACCCTTCCTTGCGCAAAAAATCATAAGCTGTTTTGGCCTTTGAAAACCCCGAATAGTCACCATCGGTGTGATCGGGATGTGCATGGAAGGCGATATCACGCCAAGCGGCGCGAATCTCGGCGGCGCTGGCGTCTAGGGTAAGACCAAGTGCATGCAATGCGTCGGTCCGAGCCTGTGTCTTGGCTGTGGGCTCCATAATCGGAAAACTCGTTAAAAACTACACTGACCCCAGTGTGCCTTTCGCCACTTTTTTGTCAAATTTTACCGGGTATTACCCAAGTGAATGGTAACAGTAAGATCGCTTTGAATTGCATTGTGTCCGTTTGGACAACGCAACCGCATCGGGCGTTCAGATCAATTGCGCGCAAGAACCCCTATGGAGCCGTCATGCCACGTTCTGAAGCGCTGCGCGCGGTGTGATTCCCAGGGCAAAGCAAACATCGCGCGTCAGTTCCGGACGGTTGAGCGTGTAAAAGTGCAATTTGTCCACACCGCCTTCGATAAGGTCCGAACAAAGCTCTGTGCACTGGGCCGTTGCCAACAGGTCCTCGCGGTCATCGCGGATAGCCTTTTCAAACGCCTGATCCAGCCAGGCTGGTACCACGGTGCCGCAGCGCTGGGCAAACTTCCGGGCACCTTTCCAGTTTTCGATGGGCAGGATGCCGGGGACAATCGGCTTGTCGATGCCAGCCTTTTCACAGGCATCCCGAAAGCGGAAAAAGGTTTCGGCCTCAAAGAAAAACTGTGTCAGCGCTTCTTCTGCGCCGGCGTCCAGTTTGGCCTTGAGCCAGTCGATATCCGCCTGTGTATTCCGTGCTTCGGGGTGAATATCGGGATAAGCCCCCACCCGGATGCTGAACATCTCGGTCTCGGCCAACGCTTCGATCAACTCCACCGAATTGGCAAACCCGTCCGGGTGCGGAACAAACCGGTCCTGACCCTTTGGCGGATCCCCGCGAAGGGCAACGATGTTTTCAACGCCTGCACGGGCAAAGCTGTCAGCAATCTCAAGGGTTTCCTGCCGCGTGGCATCCACGCAGGTCAAATGTGCCGCCACCGACAGCCCCGAAGAATTGTGCAGTGTCGCGACCGCATCCCGGGTCAACTCTCGGGTTGTGCCGCCCGCGCCATAGGTGACCGACACAAAACGCGGCTCAAGCGGCGCGAGTGTCTGGACCGTATCCCAAAGCCGGAATGAGGCCTCAAGCGTTTGGGGCGGAAAGAACTCAAAGGAAATCTCGGGCTTGGTCATCTTGGTCTCACTGGTTGGCAACATGGGCCTTGTGCCACCTGAACGATTGTGAGACAAACTCATATTATTCAAGAACAACATGAGCCTTGCGAAAGATGCATATCGAATTCCGTCACCTTCGGACAATCAAGGCGATTCATGAATGCGGGGGGCTGGCGCGCGCCGCGGATCAGTTGAACATCACCCAATCGGCGCTCAGCCATCAGATCAAGGGGCTCGAGGATCAGGCCGGGGTCGAGCTGTTCCAGCGCCGCTCCAAACCGATGAAGCTGTCGGCGGCAGGCTTGCGCCTGTTGCGGCTGGCCGAACAGATTTTACCGCAGGTCGAAGCAACACAGCAGGAGTTCTCGTCCCTGCGCGACGGTCGCACGGGTCGGATGCATATCGCGATCGAATGCCACGCCTGTTTTGAATGGTTGTTCCCAGTGCTTGAGGCGTTTCGGAAGTCATGGGGAGATGTCGATGTCGATATCCGCCCCGGCCTGGCCTTTGACGCCTTGCCCGCCCTGCAGAAAGAAGAGGTTGATCTGGTCGTTTCCTCCGACCCCGAAGATCTGCCGGGCATCGAATTTGTCGAGCTTTTTGATTATAATGCGGTTTTTGTCGCGGCGTCCTCTCATCCTTTGGCAGAAAAAGATTTCATCGAAGCCGAGGATTTTAGGGGCCAGACGCTGATCACCTATCCGGTTGAACGCACGCGGCTGGATGTCTTCAGCCAGTTGCTGATCCCCAATCGCGTGGAGCCGGCGGCGGTACGGCAAGTGGAATTGACGGCTGTCATCTTGCTGTTGGTTGCTTCCAACCGCGGGATTTCCGTGCTGCCGGATTGGGTTGTGCGCGAGGTCAAATACAGCTCGGACTATGTGACGCGACCACTGACCAAAGAGGGGATCACCCGCAGGCTCTATGCTGCGGTGCGGTCCGAGGACCTGGAAAAACCGTATGTTCAGGAATTGGTCGGGCTTGCCCGGACGGAGGCGCGCAAGCTGCAATCCCAATAGGCAAATATTGCGGGTCCGCTATGCGCAACACCCCCCTTGGCAAGGGCGCATTGCCCCAGTATACGCGCGGTTTGACCGGACAGGAGCCTTTTCACAATGGTTGGCAGTGCAAATCTCAACATCATGATCAAAGCCGCGCGCAAGGCGGGGCGGTCTCTGGTCAAGGATTTTCGTGAAGTCGAGAACCTGCAGGTGTCGATGAAAGGCGCGGGCGATTTCGTGTCCAAGGCCGATATCGCAGCCGAAGCCATCCTGAAAGAGGAACTGCTGGGCGCCCGCCCGGCCTATGGTTGGCTGGCCGAAGAGGGCGGCGCGATTGATGGCGAAGATCCGACCCGTCGCTGGATCGTCGACCCGCTGGACGGAACAACCAACTTTTTGCACGGCTTGCCGCATTGGGCCATTTCCATCGCTCTGGAGCATAAGGGAAAGATCGTCTCGGGCGTCATCTATGATGCCGCCAAGGACGAGATGTATTTTGCCGAAAAAGGCGAGGGCGCCTGGATGAACGACACCCGTATCCGCGTGTCGGGCCGCCATCGCATGATCGAATCGATCTTTGCCACCGGTTTGCCGTTTGGAGGTCGTTCTGATCTGCCGGCAACGTTGCAGGATTTGGCCCGTCTGATGCCCGCATGCGCCGGTGTGCGCCGCTGGGGCTCTGCCGCGCTGGATATGGCTTATGTCGCTGCTGGTCGCTACGAAGGATATTGGGAACGCCGTCTGAACGCCTGGGACCTGGCCGCGGGCATCATCATCGTGAAAGAGGCCGGTGGCTTTGTGCAGCCGCTGAACCCTGAAGGCAGCGTTCTGGAAGATGGCGAGGTCATCTGTGCCAATGAACCGATCTTTGACAGTTTTGCCAAGGTAATCCGGGGCTAACCCCCTTACCGGCGCGGCACGCGCGGAATGCGTGACCGCGACAGCTTGTATTCGCTTTCGGGATGGGGCGGGTGGCCGTGGGTTCGATCCCAAAAGGCGGGGCCCCCGCGTTTCAGCCAAAGCGGGATACACAGGATCAGGCCTGCTACGAATCCTCCGGTATGGGCCCAATAGGCGATACCGCCCTGATCCGGGTCGCTGGTCAGGGTTCCAAACGCCTGCATCGCCAGCCAAACGCCCAGCATGACAAATGCAGGGATCGAGAAGATCCTGAAATAGACGATCAGGATCAAAAGGATATCGACGCGGGCCTTGGGAAACAGCAACAGGTATCCTCCCATCACCGCAGCAATTGCACCAGAGGCGCCAATCGTCGGGACGATTGAATCCGGGCCGGTGGCAACGTGGACCAGTCCGGCGCCGATGCCAGCGATGAGATAGAACAGCAAAAACGGCAGATGCCCCATCTCATCTTCCAGATTGTCGCCGAAAATCCAGAGAAACAGCATGTTTCCAGCCAAATGCATCCATCCACCGTGCAAAAACATGGATGTGACCAGCGTTTCCAGCGCAATGCCATCTGAAACATGCGCGGGAATGATTGCGTAATTCTGATACAGCCCGCTGATAAGCCGCGCATCTCCAATGAACCCTACATAGCTGAGAAAGATCAGGATATTGGCAGCCATCAGCCCATAAACGACGTAAGGCGTGCGGCCCGATGGGTTATGGTCACGAATTGGAAACATGGCGCGACGCTGGGCTTTTCCCAGCCCAGCGTCAAGACATGCTGTTGCCGCACAGCGGGACAAAAAATTCACTACCGCTTCAATGGCGTTGCAGTGTTGATTTCGTTTGTACCGAACATCTGGCGTTAGGCTGCTTGAAGCGCCGGGCGCGGCGCAGCCCTCACAATACCGCGTGCTGTGACGGGTTTTTGTTGACGAAACCATTCACTGCGCCACCATTGGCCCATGAAACGGATTGCCCTGACCATAGTCGCCATTGCAGCAAGCACCCTTGCCGCTCAGGCCGAGGAATGCCCGGCGTCACCGGACCATTCTGCTGGTGTCAGCCAGTTGATTGAACAGATACAGGCGGCAAAAGATGAGCGCGCCGCCCGCGCATTGTCGAGCCAGCTGTGGACGTATTGGATGGATGCCCCGGACAATAGTGCACAAGTGGTTCTGGATCGCGGCCTAGCCCGATTGCAGGCGCAGGATTTTGTCGGCGCGATCAAGGATTTTGACCAGTTGATCACCTATTGCCCGGCCTATGCCGAAGGATACAACCAGCGCGCCTTTGCATACTATTTGCAGCGTGATTATCAGGCGGCTTTGCCGGATTTGGACAAAGCCATCGAGCTCTCCCCCAACCACGTCGCTGCCATCAGCGGGCTTGCCCTTACGCTGCTGGGGCTGGAACGCATCGACGAAGCGCGTGACGCCTTGACCAAGGCATTGGAGCTGAACCCTTGGTTGTCCGAACGCCACCTGATGGGGGAAAACGGCCCGCTCGCCTTGCCGGGCGAGGAAATCTGAGCAAGCCCCCTGGCACTTTCCCCACTGGAATTGCCAAATCGGCTATTGACGGCCAAAAAGTGATGAAATACACCCAGCCGGGCTGAGCGGGCGTCGTATACTGGCTATTACCTCAGCCTTCCAAGCTGATGAAGCGGGTTCGATTCCCGCCGCCCGCTCCAGCCTGAAAACCTCCGCAACATGTATGTGCTTTTAACAACCGGTTGAACCTGTTGATGTATATGATTTCACGGTGAAATTCGCGTTTTCAGGTCGTTGAAATGTTCGAAATCCAGGTCGCATACCTTGCAGATTTTCAAGGCCCACCTGAGCCAATAGCTCTTGCGTCAAATGGACCTGTTGGGTGAGCTAACGGTGACGCACGCTTGACCCCGCGCGCGGCTATCGCCAAGAAGCGATCACTTTCGTCCGATCAAGAACAGGGCCAAGAATGGCAAGACCCGAGACCGCCAGATCAGATAGCAAACCTGCCCCGGGCGCCGAAGAAGAACGGGCCGGGTCCAAAAAGCTGGGGGTGCTGGCTTCGTTGTGGCCGTTCATGCGGCCCTACAAGCTGATGATGTTTGGCGCACTGTGCGCTTTGGTTCTGACCGCTGGCATGACATTGACTTTGCCGATGGCGGTGCGCCGGGTGGTGGACAGCTTTCGCATCGAAGATGGTGAGCTGCTGGATTGGTACTTTCTGGCCGCGCTGGGCATTGCGGCGATCCTGGCCATCGGGACCGGGGTCCGCTACACGCTGGTCACACGCCTGGGCGAACGAGTGGTTGCCGATATCCGCAAGGCGGTGTTCGACCGCGTGATCGGCATGAGCCCCGAATTCTACGAACGCATCATGACCGGTGAGGTCCTCAGCCGTATCACAACCGACACGACGCTGATCCAATCGGTCATCGGATCATCCGTCTCCATCGCTCTGCGCAATATGCTGATGTTTTTCGGTGGCCTTGTTCTGATGCTGCTTACCTCGGCTAAGCTGACGGGGTTGGTGCTGTTGCTAATTCCGCTGGTCATTGTGCCCATCTTGGTGCTGGGCCGTCGTTTGCGTGTGATCAGCCGGGAAAATCAGGATTGGATTGCAGCCTCGTCCGGCAACGCGGGTGAGGCCTTGGGCGCGGTGCAGACGGTGCAGGCCTTTACCCATGAACAGGCCAGCCGCGCACAGTTTGGCGAAATGACGGAAACCTCATACGTGGTGTCGCTGCGGCGTATTCAGACGCGCGCGATCTTGACCGTCATCGTGATTTTTCTGGTGTTTTCCGGAATTGTTGGCGTTCTGTGGATGGGTGCGAATGATGTGCGCGACGGGGTGATGACCGAAGGCGTGTTGATCCAGTTCGTGATCTACTCGGTCATTATGGCAGGCTCGGTTGCGGCCCTGTCTGAAATCTGGAGCGAACTGCAACGCGCCGCGGGGGCGACCGAGCGGCTGGTGGAATTGCTGAACGCGCAAGACACGGTATCCGATCAGGCGAAGACACAGGTTCTGCCCGAACCCATTCGCGGCGAGATTGGTTTTGACAATGTTACGTTCCGCTATCCCTCGCGCCCCGAGGTGGTTGCGCTGGACGATCTGACGCTGACGGTTCAACCCGGAGAGACGGTGGCCTTTGTCGGCCCCTCAGGCGCGGGCAAGACGACCGTCATTCAATTGATCCAGCGGTTCTATGATCCCGAAGCCGGGCGCGTCACACTGGATGGCATGGACTTGCGCGATCTGGACCGGGCAGAGTTTCGCAAACACATGGCGCTGGTTCCCCAGGACCCGGTGATCTTTGCTGCATCGGCGCGCGAGAATATTCGCTTTGGTCGACTGGATGCGTCGGATGCCGAGGTCGAGGCCGCCGCGCGCGCCGCTGCCGCGCATGACTTTATCGCGGCCTTACCCGAAGGCTATGACAGTTTTGTTGGGGAACGCGGCGTGATGCTGTCTGGCGGGCAGAAACAACGTATCGCCATCGCGCGCGCCATTCTAAGGGATGCCCCGGTGTTGCTGCTGGACGAGGCGACATCGGCCCTGGATGCCGAAAGCGAACGGGCGGTTCAGGGCGCAGTAGACCAGATGCGGGCCGGGCGTACGACGCTGATCGTGGCCCATCGACTGGCCACTGTGAAAAAGGCCGACAGGATCGTTGTGCTTGAGGCCGGTCGTGTCGTTGCGCAGGGCACCCATGACGATCTGGTGGCGCAGGGTGGTCTATATGCCCGTCTGGCGCGGCTTCAATTTACCGATGGCGTCGCCGCCGAATAAGGTGACGCTCGGGAACCCGAGGTTCCGCCGCTGCGTCATTCTACTGTTTTGCCTGACCGAAAGCTAAGGCCTTGCTTGCGTGCACTGGTTTTTGCTCCCATCTTGGAAGCAACCCATAGCCCGTGCGCGAAACGGGAGAGACAAGCGGGAGGAGCCACATGGCGTTTGTGGGATTGGAAGACAAGACGCGGATAGAGCAGGAGATGCCGTGGGAGGATCGGGATCTTCCGGTAACTTTCCATCAATTGCTATCACGCACGGCAGAGAAATTCCCCAACCACAAGGCGATCAGTTTCCAGTTGCTGTCCGGTCCGACCGATAAAGCCGAAACGCTGACCTGGTCCGAGCTTTTGGGCAAGGTCAATCAGGCGGCCAACCTGTTCCGTTCGCTGGGTATCGGGGAAAAGGACGTGGTGGCCTATGTGCTGCCGAACTCGAACGAGACGCTGATCACTATGATGGGGGGCGCGGTGGCCGGGGTCGTCAACCCGATCAACCCGCTGCTGGAGCCAGAGCAAATCGCGGCGATTCTGCGCGAAACAGGAGCAAAGGTGGTAGTCACGCTGAAATCCTTCCCCAAGGCAGATGTGGCCCAAAAGGTCGAAGAGGCGGTGCGCCATGCGCCGGGCGTGGGCACGATCCTTGAGATCGATCTGAACCGCTACCTGACGCCTCCGAAATCCTGGCTGGTGCCATTTCTGCGCCCCAAGATGGGCGACAAGGAAAAGCTTGCCCACGCAAACTACAAGAACTTCAATGCAGAGCTTGCGAAACAGCCGACGACGCTGAGCTTTGAAGACAGCGCTGAGGACCGGGTTGCCTGTTATTTCCACACCGGCGGCACCACCGGAATGCCCAAGGTGGCGCAGCACAAATATTCGGGCCTGATCTATAACGGTTGGCTGGGCAAGACGCTGCTGTTTGATGAAAACGACGTCATCATGTGCCCATTGCCGATGTTCCATGTGTTTGCGGTGCATGTGATTGTGATGGCGGCGGTGTCATCTGGCGCGCATGTGGTGTTCCCAACGCCCGCAGGCTACCGCGGCGATGGCGTCTTTGACAATTTCTGGAAATTGATCGAACGCTGGAAAGTATCGTTCATCATCACCGTACCCACCGCGATTTCCGCCAAGATGCAGCGACCGGTGGATGCCGATATCTCCTCGGTCAAAACCGCTTTTTCTGGGTCCGCTCCTTTGCCGGTCGAGCTGTTCCGCCGCTTTGAGGATGCCACCGGCGTGACGATCGTCGAGGGCTATGGCCTGACCGAAGCAACCTGTCTGGTCTCGTGCAACCCGGTGGATGGTGAGAAAAAGATCGGCTCAATCGGTATCCCGTTCCCTTACACGGATGTCAAAATCCTGTTGGACGGCCCGGATGGACCGACAGAATGCGGCGCGGATCAGATCGGTGAGATCTGTATCTCGAACCCGGGTGTCTATGCAGGCAATACCTATACCGAGGCGGACAAGAACGCGAACCTCTACCACTTCGACAAATACCTGCGGACGGGTGATCTGGGCCGGTTTGACGAGGATGGCTATCTCTGGATCACGGGGCGCGCCAAAGACCTGATCATTCGCGGCGGGCACAATATCGACCCGGCTGAAATTGAAGAGGCCCTGCTGGGTCATGACGCCGTGGCCTTTGCCGGGGCGATCGGCCAGCCGGATGCACATTCCGGCGAGGTACCCTGCGCCTTTGTCGAACTGGTCGACGGGGCCAGTGCGACCGAGCAGGAGTTGCTGGATTTCTGCAAAGTGCATGTCCACGAACGCGCAGCACAGCCCAAGCACATGACCATTCTCGACGAACTGCCTAAAACTGCAGTCGGTAAAGTGTTCAAACCCGAACTGCGCAAACAGGCAATCACGCGCATTTACAACGGCGCGCTGGAAGAGGCGGGCGTGGCAGCACGTGTCGCCGTGGTCATCGATGATAAAAAGCGCGGCCTTGTCGCGCAGCTTGACGCGAACGGTTCTTCGGATGACGATGTTGCCAAAGTGCTGGGATCGTTCACCCGGCCGTGGGAATGGTCTGACTAAAGCCGGAGAGACAATGGATTATGAACGCCTGATTGACGAAGAAACATGGGCGTTCATAAGACGCACCGCCGAATGCTATCCCGATGATGCGGTGGATCTGTCCGTTGAAGATCAGCGCCGCGTGTATGACGACATGTGCGCAGCGTTCCGGCAACCAAGACCCGCCGGGATCGAATGCGAGGACAGGCTGGCTGACGGCGTGCCGGTCCGCGTCTATTCAATCGGCGATCCAACGCGAACCGTAGTCTATTTCCATGGCGGCGGCTTTGTTGTCGGCGGGCTCGACAGCCATGACGATGTCTGCGCCGAAATCTGCGCGCAGACCGGGTATCGGGTTGTCTCGGTGGATTATCGCCTGTGCCCGGACCATGTGCATCCGGCGCAGTTTCAGGATAGTTGGACGGCGGTCAATTGGATCGTGCAGGAATTCGACACCCCGATCGTTCTGGCCGGAGACAGCGCAGGCGGGAACCTTGCCGCTGCGGTGGCCCATCATGCGCGCGGGCGGCTAAGTGATGTGCTGGGGCAGGTGCTGATCTATCCGGGGCTGGGCGGGGACAGTTCCCAAGGCTCGTATATCGAACACGCGCAGGCACCGCTTTTGACCCGCGATGATATTGTGTTTTACGAGAAAATTCGCTGTGGCGGTGCCGCACCGCAAAACGATCCGAGTTTTGCGCCGCTGCAGGATACGGATTTCGCCCATTTGCCGCCGACCCTTGTGGTGACAGCTGATTGTGATCCGCTCCGCGATGATGGCCCGGCCTATTGCAGAAAAATTTCCGCCGCAGGAGGGCATGCCCATTGGATCAATGAGCCGGGCCTGGTTCACGGCTACCTTCGCGCGCGCCATTCCGTCGGGCGCGCGGCGGACAGCTTTGAACGTATCTCGGTCGCGATCGAAGCGTTGGGGCAGGGCATCTGGCCATACGACTGAGGCTTAGCGCAGGAACGGTTGGGCCTTCATGGTTTCCGCAACCGGTGCGCCCATGCGTGTCAGGATTGTCGGCGCAAGTTGTAGCTGATCAATCACGGTATCCGCATCCGGCCCTTCGGCCTCACCAAAGTAATACAGCGCCGTTTCCTGCTGCAACGGGCTGCGCCCTCCGTGGTGGCCGCGTTCATCTTGTCCGTGATCGGCCGTCACGATGACCTCGTAGCCCATGTCGCGCCAGCGCGGGATGAAAGGGGCCAGCATCTCATCCATGACAAAACAGGCATGGTCCATTTCCTGGCAGTCATGAAAGAACCTGTGGCCCATGCTGTCCAATGTGCAGGTGTGCAGGATGCCATAATCCAATCCGAACCGCAGGCACAGGTTGGTGAGTGATCCAAACAGATCCACATCGCTAGGCGTCATCTGGTTGTCTTTGCCGTACCCGGTCATCGAATGAAACCGGCCATGGTTGATCGTTTTGCTGTCCGGTTCGTCATACTCCACGTCCCGAACGTAATCGAAGGGGTGACGATTGAAAAACTGCGACCAGAAACTGTGCGTGACGGCACCCGTGATGCCTCCGCCCTCGCGCACCTGGCTGAAGATGTCCTTGTGTTTCAGGCGAAAGACATTGCCGTTTCCGGTGCAACCATGCTCTTGCGGGGTGACACCTGTGTGGATCGAAGCATAGCAGCTTGCCGATGTGGATGGCAGCACCGAGCGATGTTTCCATACACGGGCTGTTCCGTTGTCGACCCAACCTTCGAGGTTGCCGAACAGGCGCCGAAAATTGCGATAGGGTACGCCATCCAGAATGATCAGAAGCAGCTTGCGGTCCATGTTTGCTCTTTCTCGTGTGAGGTATTTCTCGGCAGGTTACGCTGATTTTTGGGGGCGACGTGCCAATTCTCGCCCCGAATAGCAAAATCCCGACACTTGTTTGTGACAAGCGCCGGGATTTCAGTGTTTCGGCTTGGCCCGTGATCAGTTGCCAGCGCTTTCCATCTTGCGGTGCGCGACAACCTCTTCCAGCCAGCCCAGATGCATCTCTGGCACCGAGCTGAGCAGCAGGTCGGTATAGTCGTCGAACGGTGGGCTCAGCACTTGCGACTTGGGCCCATAGCGCACCACGCGTCCCTGATACATTACGGCGATACTATCACTGATGGCGCGTACCGTCGCCAGGTCGTGGGTGATGAACAGGTAGGCCACATCCTCAATCTTTTGCAGGTTCAAAAGCAGTTTGAGGATGCCATCCGCCACCAGTGGATCGAGCGCCGAGGTGACTTCGTCACAGATGATGATCTTGGGTTTAGCTGCCAGAGATCGGGCGATGCAGACACGCTGTTTCTGACCACCAGACAGTTCCGCCGGATAGCGATCGATGAACTTTTCGCCCAGCTCGATCTCATCCAGCAACTCGATGACCCGCTTTCGTTTCTCCGATCCGCGCATGTTGAAGTAGAACTCCAACGGGCGTCCGATGATGGTACCGACGGTTTGACGCGGGTTCATCGCGACATCTGCCATCTGGTAGATCATCTGCAATTCGCGCAGATCCTCGCGGGTGCGCCCGGCCAGATCGGGCGAAAGCTTGCGTCCGGCAAAGGTGATCTCACCATCGCGTGGTGGCAAAAGCCCGGTGATCACCCGCGCGAGCGTCGACTTGCCCGAACCGGATTCGCCCACAACTGCCAGGGTTTGCCCCGGATGAAGCTCAACATTGACGTTGTGTAGCACGTCGAAATTCAGCCCCTTGTAGCGCGCGGTGATCCCGTCGACCTGCAGCACCGGTTCGGATGTGGGCTGTTTTTCTTCGTGATCAATCGAGCGGACCGATACAAGCGCCTGAGTATATTCCTCTTGCGGGTTGTTGATGATCTGATCCGTGGTGCCGTATTCGACCGTGTTGCCCATCTTAAGAACCATGATGTCGTCGCTTACCTGCGCAACAACCGCAAGGTCGTGGGTGATATAAAGTGCCGCAACACCGGTGTCTGCGATGGCCTCTTTGATGGCCATCAGAACGTCGATCTGCGTGGTCACGTCCAGCGCCGTAGTGGGTTCATCGAACACCACCAGATCGGGTTCGGGACACAGCGCTAGGGCCGTCATGCAGCGTTGCAGCTGACCGCCCGAGACCTGGTGCGGATAGCGATCACCGATGTTGTCCGGATCGGGCAAGCCTAGTTTCGCAAAGAGCTCGCGCGCCCGGGCTTCGGCCTCTTTGCGGCTGAACTTCTTCTGCTCGACCGCAGCCTCGACCACCTGATCCATGATCTTTTTGGCGGGGTTGAAAGACGCTGCGGCGGATTGGGATACATACGTAACCTCACCCCCGCGCAGCTTGCGGATATCGCCAAGTGACGTCTTGAGAATATCACGACCGTTGACCCAGACTTCGCCGCCGGTGATCTTAACGCCGCCCCGGCCATAGGCCATCGAGGCCAGACCGATGGTCGATTTCCCGGCACCGGATTCACCGATCAGCCCCAGCACCTTGCCGCGCTCAAGGTCAAAGCTGACCCCGTGCACAATCTCGATGTCATGAGGTTTCTCACCCGG
Organism: Ruegeria sp. H6; assembly: GCF_056532975.1. NCBI lineage: Bacteria > Pseudomonadati > Pseudomonadota > Alphaproteobacteria > Rhodobacterales > Roseobacteraceae > Ruegeria > Ruegeria sp. H6. Next base: position 464,415 of record NZ_JBQFOA010000002.1, on the reverse strand, counting down.
CGGATAAACAGTTGCGCCGATCTTGAGGTCGCGGACCTTGAGAAGGGTATCAGTCATCCCCGGCCTCCTTTCAGCGATGTGGTACGGTTGAGAACCCAGTCAGCCACAAGGTTGACCGAGATCGCCAGCGTCGCGATGGCCACGGCAGGCAACAGGGCGGCGGGAATGCCGTAGACGATGCCTTCCTTGTTTTCCTTCACGATGCCACCCCAGTCAGCCTCGGGCGGTTGAACACCAAGACCCAGGAACGAAAGGGTCGAAACGAAGAGAACGGCAAAGATGAACCGCAAGCCCATTTCAGCCACCAGCGGAGACAGTGCGTTGGGCAGGATTTCACGGAAGATGATCCAGCCGATTTTCTCACCCCGCAGGCGTGCGGCCTCGACATAGTCCATGACGGTGATGTCGACAGCCACGGCGCGCGCCAGACGATAGACGCGGGTCGAATCGAGCAAACCCATCACGACGATCAGGATCGGCACGGTCACAGGCATCACAGACAGCACCACAAGCGCGAAGATCAGCGTCGGGATCGACATGATCAGATCGACAAAGCGCGATAGCACCTGATCGACCCAGCCGCCCATCACGGCGGCAAAGAAGCCAAGGACCGAGCCGGTCACGAAAGACAGGATCGTCGCGGCCGTCGCGATGAAAATGGTGGTACGCCCGCCATAGATCATCCGGCTTAGCAGATCGCGGCCGATGTTGTCGGTGCCCAGCCAGAAGTTCGACTCGGTGAAACCCTCGGGCGCGATCCCAAGCATGATCTCGATCTTCGAGGGTTCCCACACACCGCCGACAATTTCGGCCATGCCATAGGGCGCAATAAGCGGCGCGAACAGCGCCACGAGAAAGTAGAGGGCCGTCAGGAACAACCCGATCAGAGCGGAAATAGGGATGTTCTTCATTTCGGATGCCTCAGACGCGGGTTGGCGAGGATCGAAACGACGTCCGCGACCATGTTAAGGCCGATGTAGACGGCTGCGAATATGAGGCCACAGGCCTGAACCACCGGAACATCGCGTTTCGCAACGTGATCCACCAGGTATTGACCCATGCCCGGATAGACGAAAACCACCTCGATCACCACGACACCGACCACCAGGTAGGCGAGGTTCAGCATCACCACGTTGACAATCGGGGCGATGGCGTTTGGGAAGGCATGGCGGGCGATGACTTGAAAGCCGGTCAGACCTTTGAGCTCAGCCGTTTCCACATAGGCCGATTGCATGACGTTCAGGATTGCCGCTCGGGTCATCCGCATCATATGCGCCAGCACCACAAGCGTCAGCACCATGACGGGCAGAGCAATGGCCTGCAGCTTTTGCAATAGGCTCATATGGTCGCCAATCATCGCCACAGATGGGAACCAGCCCAGTTTCACGGCGATGAAATACATCAGCAGGTAACCGATCAGGAATTCAGGGATCGAGATTGACGCCAGTGTCACCGCTGAGATCAGCTTGTCAGGCCAGCGGTCCTTGTAGCGGACAGCGATCAGGCCCAGCAGGATCGCAAGGGGCACAGAAATAATGGCAGCCCAGAAGGCCAGAAACAGTGTGTTTGACATGCGTTGACCGATACTCTCGGCAATGTCACGACCATTGGTCAGCGCAGTACCCAGATCACCCTGCATGGCGGCGAACAGCCAATCGAAATAGCGGGTGACAGCAGGTTCGTTTAACCCAAGCTCTTCGCGCAGGTTGGCGAGCGCTTCGGGGGTTGCGGACTGGCCAAGGATCGACTGGGCCACGTCGCCGGGCAGAATAAGCGTGCCGGCGAAGATCAGTACAGATACAGCCAACAACAGCAAAAGGCCCAGCGCAATGCGCTGGACCACAAGTTTTAAAGCGATTCCCATATCAGGCAGCAACCCACATGGTCATCGGTGCATAGAAGTTGTTTAGATCAAACCCGTTCTGAGCATCGACCCAACCCTCCACGTCCGAGGTTGTGGCGTCAATGAACTGGTTGAACATCGGGCAGATCAGGCCGCCTTCGTCGCGCAGAATGGTGGACATGTCCGCATACATCTGGGCCCGTTTGGCTTCGTCCAGCTCGCCGCGCGCGGCGAACAGAAGCTGGTCAAACTGCTCATTGAAGAACCGGGTGTCGTTCCAGTCAGCGGTTGACAGATACGCTGTCGAGAACATGAAGTCCTGCGTCGAGCGACCACCCCAATAGCTGGTGCAGAAGGGCTGCTTGTTCCAGACTTCGGACCAATAGCCGTCATTGGGTTCGCGCTTGATCTCGATATTGATACCGGCGGCACCACAGGATTGCTGGAACAGGGCCGCAGCATCCGGCGCACCTGGGAACGAGTTGTCCGATGTCCGCAACAGGATCGACCCATCAAAGCCGGATTCCTTGAGGTGGAATGCCGCTTTGTCCGGATCGTATTCACGCTGTTCCGATTCGATGAACAGCGGATACGAGCTGTTGATCGGCGTGTCGTTCCCGACCGAGCCAAATCCGAACAGAATCTTGTCGACCATCTCCTGACGGTTCATGCCGTATTTCAGCGCCAGTCGCAGGTCATTGTTGTCAAAAGGCGCGGTGTTGGCGTGCATGATGAACACGTAGTGGCCCGGACCCGATGTGGTGCGCAGATTGATGTTAGGCGCGCGGCCAACCAGATTCGCGGTGCGTGGTGGCACGCGGTTGATCATGTGCACCTGACCCGACTGCAACGCAGCTACGCGCGCCGTGTCGTCGTTAATGACAATCAGTTCGATCGTGTCGGCATGGCCCACAGTGTCGTCCCAATAGTCGGAATTCTTGGTTCCGACGAAACGAACGCCCGGTTCCACATCGCTCAGCACATATGGCCCGGTTCCGATCGCCGCGGTCGGATCGTCCTTGCCGCCATTGGGCTGGATGATCAGGTGGTAGTCGGTCAGCAGATAGGGCAGGTCGGCGTTGGGTTTGTCCAGTTCGACAATAAACTTGTCGCCCTCGACGCTCATGGACTGGATGCCGCGCAACAGGCCAAGTGCGCCGGACTGCGATTCTTCGCCGGCGTGACGCTCCATCGTGGCCAGAACGTCATCGGCCGTCATTGTTTTGCCATTCGAGAAATTCACGCCCGAGCGGATCTTGAAGGTCCAGACGCGCGCATCAGCGGAGGCCTCAAAGCTTTCAGCCAGACGCGGCCACAGACCACCTGTGGGATTCAGTTCCAGCAAAGGTTCGCCCCACAAGCGAATAACCTGCGTTGCAGTGGCGTTTGCCGCGAGCGCCGGATCAAGACTGTCCGAAGAGCCACCGCCTTGAATCCCAACGCGGATTGTACCGCCTTTGACAGGTCCCGCCGCCCGTGCGGCAGTTGCAAAAACGCTGCCCGCCACCGCGATGGAAACACCCAGTGCCGCAGCGCGGCCCATGAATTCACGGCGCGACATTCGTCCGGCCGCGACCAGTTTAGACATGTGAGTGAGTTGATCGTTCATCCAAATTCTCCCAGTTGATTGGATTAGCCTCTATCGGGCTTTTTATTGACGCATGAGTCAATGTTCGCGCATTTCTGCCGCCCGGGCAAGTTTAAAACTTGATCGATTGTTTGCCCGCATCATACCTCATGACGCGGTATTTTGTCGTTGATTTGATTTGAGTAGACGAGCTCTTCTCCTTCGAATGCCTGCATTTCCGCCTTCAGGAAAAAACAGTCGCGATCTGACCACATTTCGCAAGTGGCTTCGGTTCTCAGGTGTATGTCGCCGCGAGACAATTCTTGGGTCCAGTGGCAAAACCCTCGTGCTGACAATGGGTTGTCAGGATGGATCGACCATTCTTCGCGTGCCCGGCTGCCGCTGATCAGGCCATGATCTTCGTGGCGAACCTGTCCAAAATCATCCTCTATCACCAGTCGGACAGTGCCTGTGTTCATGTCTGATTCTACCCGCCGCGAATTGCTTGGGTCCCGCAGAGTCGCGACCGGGTGTGGCTTCTCCGATTCTGCAGGCGGGAACGTGTATTCGTCCCGACCTGGCCGCGTCCGAGTGGGAATCGAAAGACTGCCGCCCGTCAGGTGAAGTTCCGCAGTGTCCGGCGAAGGCCAGATCAATGGCCAATAGGCGCTGGAAATCGCGACGCGAAGCCGGTGACCTTTGGGGACGCAATAGGCGATATGGTCGAGGTTCAATTCAACCTCATAAGGCTCGCCTTCTGTCAGGGGGGCAGGCGCGGCATGGCTGTCGCGATGGGTCAGGTTCAATACACCATAGGTGATCCGCGTGGACGCCCCGTCAAGATGAATGTGATTGAGCCGCACGGCCAATTGCGCCTGCGGTTTATCCGCGCTCAGCCGCAAGCGGATGCGCGGCGCACCGGTAATCGCCATATCCTGGCTAAGTGGCGGGCTGTCAAAGCAGGCAGACATGGCATCGTCGGCCCTTTGGTCACCGGGCATGTCCGGACCCAGCCAGATCGCGCAGAACTCACCGCTGTCCATACCGCAGTGATGCGGCGAGCGAACCTTTTGGTCCAATGTGCCGGGCTGATCCAAGCCAGCATCGCTAAGCACCATGTCAACGGTTTCAAGATGTGATGTCGCGCTGCCGTGTTCTGCGATCCAGGTGCCCGCGCGTTCCGTGTACCAACGGGCCGGGCGCACACCATCCATCAGATAGGCGCGGTAATCAGGGTCGTTTTCGCCCCCGGTCTCCAGACCTTTCAACCAATGATCCCACCACCGCAGCGCCTCTTGCAGGAAACCGATCCGAGGTTCGGGAATGGCGAAATGGGGGTATTTGTGCACCCATGGCCCAACGATCCCTTTGACCGGCGCGTTCAGGTTTTCGACCAGATAGGGAACCGTGTTCTTATAGCTGTCCCCCCAACCGCCGATGGCCAATGTTGCCGCCTGAATGGCATCGAAATCCTCGCACACGGACCCGTGCTTCCAATAAGCGTCCCGGCTTTGATGACGCAGCCAGAGCGACGGCAGAAAGGGTTGGGCCTTTAGCCGGTCCAGCCAAAGCGCACGCCAGTTGTCCCGCAATGCCGGGTCCGGTGCGCGCGAGGAATAGGACCACATCGTCGCGCCCCAGCCAAGGTTCTCATTCAAAAGGCATCCGCCCTTGTAGTGAATGTCATCCGCGTAACGATCTGCCGTCGAACACAGGGTGATAATCGCCTTCAGCGCCTCGGGCCGCAATGCCGCAACTTGCAAAGAGTTGAAGCCGCCCCAACTGATCCCCATCATGCCAACCGATCCGGTGCACCAGGGCTGGTCGGCCAGCCAGGCGATCACCTCGACTGCGTCATCCAGCTCTTGCTGGGTATACTCATCCTCCATCAATCCTTCGCTGTCGCCATTGCCGCGCATATCGACACGAATGCAGGCGTAGCCCCGTTTGGCAAACCATGGGTGGGTCAACGCATCGCGCGCTGTTGTGCCGTCGCGTTTGCGATAGGGCAGGTGTTCGACAATGGCCGGAACGGGATCGTCCAGACAATCCACCGGCCGCCACACGCGGGCCGACAAACGGCAGCCATCGGACATCGTAAGGACCAGATCCGAGATCTCCTCGATTTCGCGAAGCGCATTGCTGGATTGTGTCATTCGCTTACCCCTTGCTGCGCCAAACGCCGCAGTCTCAGATATCCATCATGATCGTGACCGGCCCATCATTGACCAGTTCAACGTCCATATCCGCACCAAAGACACCCGTCTCCACGCCAATGCCCAGACCCGAGAGCTGTTGGACGAAACCCTCATACAGACGTTGCCCTTCCTCAGCCGGTGCAGCGTTCGAAAAGCCGGGGCGATTTCCGCGCGACGTGTCTGCCGCCAGAGTGAACTGGCTGACTACAAGTGCGGTCCCGCCAACATCCAGGATCGACCGGTTCATCTTGCCCTTGTCGTCCTTGAAAATCCTGAGTTTTGAGATTTTTAGCGCCAGTTCCACCGCTTGATCCGGCCCGTCGCTTTGCATGGCGCAGACAAGGATCAGCAATCCGGGGCCGCAACGGCCAACCACTTGCCCGCCGGTGGTCACAGATGCTCGAGATACTCTTTGCAAAAGGGCGCGCATGTTTCCTGATCCTGTCTAGTCGCGCCAGTCGACGAATGCGTCCAACGGCGCGCGTTCTGTCCGAAAGGCGTTGGCGGGATGATCGGTATCTGCAAACCCGAACGAGATCGCACACAAGATCAACCGATCCTCGGGAATTGAGAAATAACGATGCAGGAACGGCCCATAGGCCGCCACCGCTGCCTGAGGGATGGTCGCGACGCCCAACGCCTGCGCTGCAAGCGTGAAGGCCGTGACAAAGCCACCGCTGTCCATCGCACCATAAGGCCCCAACTCGGCAGGGCTGGACAGGATCGCGCAATGTGGTGCGTCAAACAGATCAAAGTTGCGGCGCATCTGTCGGGCCGAAGCCTCGTGGTCGCCTTTTTCAACGCCAACAGCCTCGTACAATGCCCAGCCACAGGTGCGGCGGCGTTCCTGATAGGCACCGGAATATCCGGTGGGAAACGGCAGATCCGGGTTTGCCGGTGCGGTTGCTACTTCGGCCTGCAAGGCGCGGCGGAATCTGTCCGTCTCATCTGCGCTGGTGATGATCACTTGCCACGGCTGGGCGTTGCACCAACTGGGTACTCGGCCCGCGCTGGTCAGGATCTTTTCGATCATGTCGCGAGGTACGGGCTCAGGACGAAACGCCCGACAGGAATGGCGCGCGTGCAGAAGTTGGTTCAAAACCGAAAGTGTCACATGTCCCCCCAAGTGCCCTGAGAGAAAACTAACGGCATATCAGTCGGCTGCAAGCCTTAACCACTATTGCTGCCCTGTCGCCGCAAGATATCCGACCCCGGCTGCCACAAGCAGACCAAGGGTGACCGCAATGGCGATTTTGATCGCCGACCATGGCCGTTCGCCCTGAACCCGGCCTGTCCGTCCATTGACGACAAAGCGATAGGTCTGTCCGCGATATTTGTAAGCGGCCATCCAGACAGGCAGCAGAATGTGTTTGAAGGTCACATCCCGGATTTCGGTATCCAGCGCATGGATGCGTTGGCGATCCCCGCCGATATCAAACCGCACATCCCGTTCGATCACCCGAGCCATGTGGCCGCGCGCCTCTTGGTATCCCTCGTTCAACTCGACGGTATACGCTTCGGCCCGGAACCCGGCCAGGTACTCGGGCTGGTAGGGCTCCAGCGCGGGCAGGTCCCAGGGTTCCAGTGCGTCCGTGTAGGATTTGGGCAAAGACCGGGAGGCCAGCACCAGCACATCATCGAAAAAGCGGGCGACGCGACCCGATTTGGGGCTCCAGCGTACCTTTGGCACCTGTTGCTGCACCCGTTTCCCGTCGCGCATCACAGTCCGGGTTTCATAGTAAACAACGCCGCGTTCCCCCCGGTACTCGGATTTGGTGTCTGCGTCGAAGGTCCAGTAGGGCACATAGATGCCCTGCATCTTGCGCCCCTTGCGGGCATAGTCCTTCAGGCCGTTTGGTGCGAACCACAAGCGGCCCAACCAGTCCCCCATCGCCTTGTGCGCCGAGCGTTCATCAAGCGCAAACGGCAGCACGCCGCGGGGCTTGATATGCCGGTTCACGCCCGTATCGGTCACGACCGGTGTGGCGCAAAACGGACATTCCGCAGCATGTGTGTTCGGATCAAACTCGACCTGAGCGGCACAGTTCGGGCAGCTCAAAACCCGCGTCTCTTCGATCTCGCTGTCCGGCAGGCGGTCTGCAATGGCCGCATCAAAATCTAGCTCGCGCAGACTGGCCCCTCCCCAAGGGCCCGCCCCGATCGCCTCGGTATTGCCGCAATGATCGCAGATCAGTGTCCCGTCACCGGGGTTAAAGCGGCAATCCGCACCGCAGTTGTTACAGGGGAAACGGTGTTCTTCGGTCATTGACTGACCTCTGTTTGAGGGCTGCTGTTCCCTGGGCCTATAATCATGCGCACCACCAACGCTGCTACAATACAGATAATAAGAAATTTCAGAGAACTTTTTGCAAATAACCACCAGCCGTAGTCGGTATAGACACCGTTTACCGAGATGGTGCCAGTTCCGTCGCCAAAACTGGATGTGCTTTTGGGATTCTGCGACAAACGCCAACTTATAAGAAACCTGATGATCAGTCGAATAGCGATGATGTTGCCCGCAATTCCTGCACCCCAAATGATAGCGCGAAAATAGCTGACTTGGTGGCGCATCATGATACGTAGAAACGGTTTGACTAACAGCCAGCAAATAAAAAGAGAAAATGGCAAGCCAAACAACGCATACCAAAAAACAAGAGATAGCGAGTTCAGATCGATACCGTTTCGAAATTCAGAAGAAAAAAGTGGTACGCCAATTACACCCACCCATCCAAACAGCGCGGCCAATTTGACGGCGCAACTTAGGTCGCGACGGGAGTATGGGGACATGTAATTGGCTTCATTCACTCGCTTAGCTTCCCGGCGGCGGGGGTGGCAGGATCGTGAACAACTGCGCCAGTTCCTGCACATCGCCCGCTTTCTTCCATCCGTCCTGACCTGCGGTCCAGACATGGGTGTCGCGGGTGATTTCGCCATCGGTGGCCATCCGTCCCATCTTGGCCTTCGAGAACGGGCCGCTGGTCTGGCCATCCACCGCAACATGCCAAACATGCTCAACGGGTGGGGGTGGCGGCGGTGCCGCATGCGCGGGCGTCTGCGGGGCAGCGGGGGCGGGGGCTCCCCACGGGCCTGATGGTTGACCCGCTGCCATGTTCGCCATCTGGTTGGCCATCGCCATGCCCATACCCATCCCAAGGCCAGCGCCCATGCCGCCGCCCTGACCGGGGTTGTTGGCGGCGGCGGTCATCGCCTCGGCCGCCGAATACTGGGTGTACTTGCCCAGATCCCCGGCCAGCCCCATCGAGGTGCGTTTGTCCAGCGCATCCTCAACCGCGGGCGGTAGTGAGATGTTTTCGATGTAGAACTCGGGCATCTCCAACCCATAACCCTCCAGCACCGGAGAGACCTCGGCCGCGATCAGTTTGCCCAGATCGGCGGTGTTGGCAGCCATGTCCAGAACAGGGATGCCCGAACCGGCAATCACGCGGCTGAATTCCTGCACGATGATATTGCGGATCTGGAAACTGATCTCATCCATCGTGAACTCGCCATCGGTGCCGACGATTTCGACCAGAAATTTCGCCGGATCCTTGACGCGAGTTGTGTAGGTACCAAAGGCACGAATACGAGTCGGTCCAAATTCCGGGTCGCGCAACATGATCGGGTTCTTCGTGCCCCATTTCAGATCGTTGAACCGGGTTGTGTTGACGAAATAAATCTCGGACTTGAACGGAGATTGAAAGCCGTGGTCCCAATGCTGCAACGTGGTCAGGATCGGCATGTTGTTGGTTTCAAGCATGTAAAGGCCTGGCGTGAACACATCCGCCAGTTGTCCCTCGTGCACAAAGACCGCCGATTGTCCCTCGCGCACGGTCAGCTTGGCGCCGTATTTGATCTCGTGCCCTTCCCGCTCGAACCGCCAGACCATCGTGTCGCGCGTGTCGTCGACCCAATGAATGACGTCAATGAATTCTCCGGTCAGAAAATCGAAAATTCCCATTGGGGTTCTCCTGTAAAATCGGTCAGAGGGGCAGGCCCATCATCTCCCGGGTAATGATCCGCACCACTGGCCGCGCCTGCTCAACAGTGGTGCCTGGTTTCAGACGAGGATCGTATAGCAACCTCAGCAGCTTTTCATCATGGCTGGTCAGCAAGGCAAACTCATCATCGTCGTTGAAAATCGACGGGCGCGCCGCCGGGCTGTCATTGGGCAGGCCCAAACCTTGCGCGATCTCTTCATGAATACAGCTGAGCCGGACAAGATCGGGCAGCTCTGCCCGGATCAACGCAACCGCACGCACATAGACGTTGGGCGAACCGCTGGTGGCAGATGCAAAGACAAAGCAATCGAATGAGGGGCGCGGATTGGCGATCAGATCCAAGGTCGCCTGACCGATGTTGGGTATCAACTGCTTGAGCCGACCGACCACGTAGCTGCTGTCGTCTTTACCGGCAAAGAACACATGGAAATTGCCATTGCGACTGACGGTCGAGATCGGATGCCCGGTCAGTTTTGCCAGCCGGGCGGTATAGGCTGTCACATCCGCTTTGTCCTTTTCGCGAATTTCAGGCGCGACCGAGGGGCCGAATTCGGGCTGAACACGCACCGGCCCGGACCAACGGCTGAGCTGCCCGTCCGTCTGCCGGGCCCCGATCGAGGCGACATCGTCGGGGTATTCACTAAAGAACGCGATCCGCTCGAAGTTCCGGGCCAGATCGTCCGCCTCGTAGGGCGTGTCCGGCCCGCCACCGTCAATCCGCAACAGGCCGCGCGTCTGCAGGTCACGCTCAATTCGTCGATAAAACCGCGCAAGATCCTGACTGGCGGCGGACGGCGGCACATAGGCATTGGCCGCAACCTGCGGCTGAGCTGGACGCGGCTGTGGGTCAGGCGCTGTTTCCAACACCGTCTCGCACGCGGTAAGCGCGATCAGCGAAACCGTGGCGCAAGCACGCTGAAACCTTCCGGCCAGACCCATCGAAGCCGTCCTTAGCCCTGCGCCGGATTGCCGGCAGCGTCGTCCCCGTCATCCTTGCGGGCTTTGGCCGATGCCAGCGTGTCGCGCAGTTCTGCCTCCATCTTCTGCAGTTCGACCTCGGCCTCGGCGCGCTTGGCTTTGCCTTCGTCCGCAATGGCAAGGCTTTCGTTAATGGTGCCGATCAGGTCCGCGTTGGCTTGTTTCACAGCCTCAATGTCAAAGACACCACGCTCCATCTCTTCGCGGATCACCTTGTTCGACTCGCGCAGGTTTGCCGCGTTCGCAGTCAGCAGCTCATTGGTCAGGTCATTGGCATCGCGCACGGCCGCAGCAGCCTCAGAGCTGCGCTGGATGGTGACGGCCTGCGCCAGCTGCGTTTCCCAAAGCGGCACGGTATTCACCAGGGTCGAGTTGATCTTGGTGACCAGCGATTTGTCGTTTTCCTGCACCAAACGAATGGACGGCAAGGATTGCATTGTAACCTGTCGCGTCAATTTCAAATCGTGCACCCGGCGTTCGAGATCGTCGCGGGCGGCCCGCAGATCGCGCAATTCCTGCGCTTTCATGACCTGGGCGTCTTCGGGCGCGGCCTGAACCTCGGCCTCTTTTTCCGGAATGCCCTGGCTGTCCAGCTCGGTCAGCTTTTCTTCACCGGCTGCAATGTAAAGCGCGAGCTCATCGTAAAAACCCAGCGTTTTTTCATAGAGCAGGTCGAGCGATTTGATGTCTTTCAGCAGGGTGTGCTCGTGCCCCAGTAGGTCATCGGTGATCTTGTCGATCTGGCTTTGCACTTCTTCGAACTGCGCGGTGAACTTGGCAAATGGGGCGGCCTTGCCCAACAGTTTCTCCCACCAGCTGCGTTCACGGCGCACGTCCAGCTCGCTGACAGAAAACCCACGAATGGTGGTGACGATGTTGCGCAGGCTGTCACCGGCGGGGCCTACATCCTTGTTGCGCACATCCGCCAGCATCGCCTGGCTAATCTCCTGCAACTCGGCCTGAGCGGACGAGCCGAACGAAACGATCGAGTTGGTGTTGTCCATGTCGATCTCGTCCATGCGTTTGCGGATCTCTGCGCCAACGGGTTCATCCGCATCTTCCAGCGGTATGATCTCGGCCTGAGGTTCCGGCAAAGCCACGGCAGTCACTTCCTGCACCAGCGTTTCGGCCTCGACCGCCTTGTTCTTGATTTCATCGGACATGGGGTAATCCTCGTTCAAAATTCGGCCGGTCAATCCAGCCGGACACCTTCGCGTTGCAGTCTTTCGCGCAACACATCAATTTCAACCGTCAGATCGCTGCGGTCATCCAATAGCATTTTCTGGGTTCGCGCCGCGAAATTTTGCTCCAGATCGTCCAGCAAAGCCGAATAATCAGCCAAAGCCTGGGCATCCCGGGTGCGCGCATACACATCTGCGAACTTGACCGTCGCATCGCGCGCGCCCTGCAAATAAACGGTCATGTATTTCCGGGCACCCGCCAGATCGCGCGGGTCTTCTTCGACCGTGCGGAACAGATCGCGGGCGGTATCCTGAAATCGCTCGACCCGCGCCTCGACCTGACGGTCGCCAGCGCGTTTGATCGCGTCGGTCATCTCGGCCAGGTGCTTTTCAGCGTCATCAACGACGCGTGCTACGCGATCTTGCTGGAAGGTGTCGACGCCTTCCATGCCCTTGTCCCGCAGGGGATCAAGGCCGAATGACAGCGAATGCAGCCCCGCCGCGGCTGCCCCAAACAGAACCGGGGCCAACAGGCTGATCTGTCCAACCGTTTCAGCATCCAGGTATTCCGACCGGTAGGATGCCAGCGCGGCCCCAAGACCGGTCAGGACGCTGGCGAAAATCTTGCGGGGAAATGCAGGGCGGCGCGCGGTTCGACGCGCGTTATAAGCCGCTTCGGCCCGCAACCCTTCGCGCAGCAAAAACGCGGCAGCGGTCAACAGGCCCGCCGCGACCAACCCCATCGTCATGCCGATGGCACCATCGTTGATCGACAAAAAAACCAAGGGAACCGCAGGCAGAAACAGCAGGTTGGCCCGCGCACCAGCCGGTTCTACACGCGCGCCGTCAAATTGGCCGCGTTGTTTGACCTGAGTGGCCTCGGACCCGTCTTGGGGGCTGTATTTTCCGCCATAGCGTTTGGCCATGCGCCTATAAGCCCCCCAGCAGGCCGGTGCAGACGCCGAACAACAGCGCCAGCAAGGCCACATAGGCCAGTTTCTGCACTCCGGTTCCGGACATGATATTTCCCCACGGCAGCCTTCATAGAAAACTTAGAGGATGCACAGGCTTGGCGCTAGGGGGAAGGTTGCATAACCCGCGTCACTTGCGAGTTTTTCTGCCGGTCGGCGCCCGTTTTCGCTGCGGACGGGTCGGGCGTTTTGGCGACGTCTCGGATTTTTCCGACCCGTCGAGCCCCAATTGATCGCGCAGCACCTTGCGGCGGATTTCTTCAACCTCGCCGGATTTCAGCGTGCCCAGCTGAAACGGGCCATAAGAGACGCGCAAAAGCCGGTTCACCACAAAGCCGATATCTTCGATGGCGCGCCGGATTTCGCGGTTCTTGCCCTCGCGCAAGCCGATGGTCAGCCAGGCATTTGCACCTTGCTGACGGTCCAGCGTCACGGTCATCGGTTGAAAGCGCTCGCCGTCGATGACCAATCCTTTGCGCAGCGGTTCAAAGTCTTCCTCTTTCGGGCGCCCGTTCACGCGCACGCGGTATTTGCGCAGCCAGCCTGTCGCTGGCAACTCAAGCTTTCGCTTGATGCCGCCATCATTGGTCAGCAGCAGAAGACCCTCGGAATTCAGGTCAAGCCGCCCCACGCTCATGACACGCGGCATGTCTTTTGGCAGATCGTCAAAGATCGTGGCCCGCCCTTTTTCGTCGCGCGCCGTGGTCACCAGACCCGGAGGCTTGTGGTAGAGCCACAGCCGCGAGGGTTCCGGTGCAGATACCGGTTTGCCGTCAACGGTGATCTTGTCCCTGGTCGTCACATTCAGCGCGGGGCTGCTGATTTCCTTGCCATTGACGGTCACGCGACCCGCTTCGATCATGCGTTCAGCCTCGCGGCGCGAGGCGACTCCGGCGCGGGCCAGCACTTTGGCGATCCGGTCGCCGGGAGGAGGGGTATTGCTCATCCCCCGGCCATAACGCATCCCGCCCGCTTGCGAAAGGCAGGTTTCTGGGGCAGTCAGGGGTATGGTGTTCAAATCCCATATGTCAAAAGCGCTTGAGGAGGCGCGGGCAGCTGCTGAGCGTGGCGAAGTGCCTGTGGGTGCCGTGATCGTCTCACCCGATGGCACGGTTGTCGCCACCGCTGGCAATCGCACGCGCGAATTGGCGGACCCGACAGCGCATGCAGAAATATTGGCCCTACGCGCCGCCTGTTCTGCTGCTGGCTCTGAGCGTTTGCCAGAGCACGATCTTTACGTGACGCTGGAACCCTGCGCCATGTGCGCTGCCGCCTTGGCCGCTGCCCGAATCCGACGCGTCTATTATGGTGCGTCCGATCCGAAATCCGGTGGGGTCGCCCACGGCGCGCGCGTATTCTCGCACCCTCAATCACACCATGTGCCTGAGGTGTACGACGGTATCGCCGCCGAGGAATGCGCCGAATTGTTGCGGTCTTTCTTTACCGCGCAGCGCGCCTAGGGCTTCACGACCATCTCTCGCGGTATGTCCGCCAGTGGCTTGCCGCCATCTGCGGTGACCACAAAGCTTTCGGTGATGGCCAATCCCCAATCCGGCGTCCAAAGCCCGGGCATCAGGTGGAAGGTCATATTTTCCTTCAGCACTGTTGTGTCGCCGGGGCGCAAGCTCATGGTGCGTTCGCCCCAATCAGGGGGATAGCTCAGACCGATCGGGTATCCGGTGCGGTTGGCTTTGACATAGCCCGCTTTTGCAAAGCTGGCATAGACGCAGGCCGCGACATCCTCGCAGGTGGTGCCAGGGCGCGCCGCTGTCAGAGTGTCGTCGATGGCCGTCAGCACCGCAGCCTCGGCGCGGCGGATATCCTCTGGCGGATCGCCCAGAAAAAGGCTGCGGCTGGCCGGGCAGTGGTAGCGGCGATAACAGCCTGATATCTCGAAATAGGTGGCTTCTCCGCGTGCAAGCGGTCGGTCATTCCAGGTGATGTGCGAGGCTGAAGCCTCGGTCCCCGAGGGCGCGATCGGAACGATGGCCGGGTAGTCACCGGCCAGATCTGGCAGTCCGGCGATGCCTGCGGCCTGAACCTCGGCCACCAATTGGTTCTTGGGCAATCCTTCCCGGAACGCCGCGCGTAACACGCCGTGCATATGGGCGGTCAGAATGCCCGCCTTTTGCATCATTTCGATCTCGGCGTTGCTTTTCACTGCGCGTTGCCAGTTGACCAGACCCGTCGCATCAATCATCGCGTCGGGGCCAAAGGACCGCTCAAGGATGCGATGACTTGCGGCCGAGTAATAATAGTTGTCTATCTCGACCCCGATACGCGAGGTCCAGCCATGATCCCGCAAGAGGGCAACCAGCGCCTCGACCGGGTGATGATCGGGGTGCTGCACATGCTCTTCGGGCCAGTCGTGCAGGGCATCGGAACTCAGCCACGTGGTCTGCGCGGCCCCGGCCATGTCCTGCGTGCGCCCCCACCAAAGCGGTGAATCTGACCGGGGCAGGATGACCATCTGCGGCACATAAAAGCTCCACCCGTCATAGCCGGTCAGCCAGGCCATGTTCGAAGGGTCCGCCACCAGCAGCGTGTCGATGCCCTGTTGGTCCATCGCCGCCCGTGTGGTGGCCAGACGGTGCTGATATTCCTGATCTGAAAAATCCGATGCGGGCATCAGAGAGTGATCGCTTTCATGACCTCGGGCTCGATGACATCGACGCCCGGCAAGCCATCGATCAAAGCCTGTGCCGACTGTTCCAGTATCGGGAATGTTTTGTAATGGCAGGGGATGACCGTCTTGAAGTTAAAATACCGCTTGGCGGCATAGGCTGCCCCCTTCATGTCCATGGTGAAATGGCCACCGGCAGACAGGATGCCGATATCCGGTTTATAGAAATCGCCCATCCACTCCATATCCGCCATGATATCGGTGTCGCCGGACACATAGACCATGTGGCCTTCGGATTGGATCATGAACCCAACCTCGGTCCCCCCCGTTCGCAATCCGTCCGGCGTGGAAAAGGTTGAGCTGTGAGAAGCTGGGACCATGCTGACTTTGACGCCATTCAGATCGACGGTTCCGCCTTTGTTGAACCCGACTGTTTCGATATCCTCTGCCTCGGCCCAATATCCCATCAGATCGTACTGACCGACCACCGGAACCTTCAGGTGTTTGGCAAGCGGCAGGATGTCGACCACATGATCGAAATGTGTATGAGTCAACAGAATATGCGTGGTCCCTGCGACGGCATCATCGTGCTGGTCCTCTGGTAAAGACGGGTTGCCGGTCAGCCAGGGATCGATCAACAAAACCTGCCCCGCGGTTTCGATGCGAAAGCTGCCGTGACCCAGCCATATGATATTCATGAATTGTCCTCCTGAAAAAGCGCTTGGTCCCAGCCTAGCATCCGTTATGTAAAAATCCATGGACTGGACACTGCATATCGATGGCTACTGCGAGAGGGTGACGCCCGAATATTGGGCCGAGCCGATCAACGCGATCACAAACGCTGCCTTTTTGATCTCGGCCTTCATCATGTGGCAGCGCCTGAAAGGGCAGTCGCTGCCCATGGCGCGAGCGCTGGTGCTCATCCTGGCGATGATCGGTGTCGGCAGTTACCTGTTTCATACGCACGCACAGATCTGGGCGGCAATCGCGGATACCACTCCGATCCTGTTTTTCATTCTGGTCTATATCTTTGCGATCAACCGCGATGTCTGGGGGATGAAGCAATGGCCAGCGCTGGGCGTGACCTTGCTGTTCGTTCCCTATGCCGCTGCTACCCTTCCGCTGTTCCAGCAGATCCCAGGTCTGGGCAGCTCGGCAGGCTACGCGCCTGTTCCGCTGCTGATCCTGATCTACGCGGTCTTGCTGCGCAATCGCGTGCCGGAAACGGCGAGGGGGTTGGCCATCGGTGCTGGCATCCTGATCGCTTCGATTCTGTTCCGGGCGGTGGATGAACCGTTTTGCGCGCAAATCCCGCTGGGGACGCATTTCATGTGGCACATTCTGAACGCCATCATGCTGGGCTGGATGATCGAGGTGTACCGCCGCGCAATGATGCACGCGTCTGGGTCACCCTGAGCGTTTTCGGGCGATATAGAAGCCGTAGCTGACATAATCTGCGTAGCGTTCATACAGATCGATCTCGGCCTGCTCCGCTTTGGCCAGCGCCTTGGCCTGATCCGAATGATCGTGACGGGCCAGAAACCCCTCTAACCGATCCTGAATCGGGCCGTAATACCCATCGCGCCAGCATTCGGGTGGCAGCGGGAAATACCCCAGCAGTTCAAATCCATGCGTTTCAAGCTGCGCGATTTTTTGCGAGGGCAGGGCAACCTCGGGGTATTCGCGGTTCCAGTGCCGGGTCAGTTCCTCAGGCCTGTCTTGCGTCAGCCATGTCAGCTCGGACACAGCCAGTATGCCGCCCGGTTTCAGGAACTTCCGCCAGGTCTGCACGCCGTTTTCAAAGCCGATGTTATAGATCGCCCCCTCGGCCCAGATGACGTCCAGCGCGTTTTCGTCGAAGGGCAACGCATCCATCGAAGCGGCAATGGTTTCGATCTGTTGCGACAATCCGGCCTCCGCTGCGCGCTGCTCCAGCACGGTCAGGAAATCCGGCAGCAAATCAACGGCGCTTACATGCGCTTGCAATTCGCGGGCCAGAACAAGGCTGGCCGCACCGGTGCCACAGCCGATATCCGCGATCTTCAGCCCATCGCGCCCGATCAGGCCCGCCAATCCGATAGCGCGGCGTGTCATATCATCGCTGCCGGGCCCTTGCCGGTCGCCTCCGATATGGATGTCGATCAAAAGCTTCAGGTCGTCCATGACGTCTCTTTCCCCGAAAATTCAGTTCTGAAAGGCGGCGGCCAGCGCCTCGGGCAGCTCGAACTCGCTCAGCGCACGGGCGCGACCGTCTTGGGACATCTTGCGTGCGGTCTTTTCAACGATGCGTTGGATTTTCTCGGCCGAATGCTTGGCGGCGAAGGGTTGAAAATACCATTTCAGAAACACAAAGCAGATCACGTCCTCAAGCGCCTGCACATCCGGGTCACGCTTGATGCCCTCCTTGCGCAACATCCGACCCGCGGCATCGATCTGACCTTGGGCATATCCCGCATCTTTCATCAAACCCATGACGACGTCGGCATGGTACACGCCTTGCGCCTTGCGCCAGGCCAGATATCCGGCGCGGCCCTCAGGGTATTCGCTGCGCTTCAGCTTCCACCGTTCAACATGCTGTCCGCGTGCGGCGATCTGCAAAGCCTCTGAGGCACCAGGGAACAGGCGGTGCAGCTCTTCGCTCATGCGCTGCCCGTATAACAGGGATTCGGGCTGGCCGTATTCCAGGTTCGGATCCTGGGCGTTGGCCGCATCGATTGCGTCCAGAACGGTTTGCAATTGCGCGCTCATCTCATGCTCCGTTGGGGTGGTGTCTGGCCCCATCCTAGCGGCTTGCCACCCGAGGTACAGCAGCCATTTTTTCGGCAGCATGAACCAATGCCGGACGATTGAACCCGGTGATTGTCCGGGTGGACTTGCGACTGCGGCAACGGACAGGTAAATGCCCTCTAACGCTTATGAGGGAAACCGATGTCGATTGACCAAAGCACCGCCGCCAAGGTGGCCAAACTGGCCCGGATCAAGGTCGAGGATGACGCGCTGCCTGCGCTGGCCTCGGAATTCAACACAATCCTGGGGTTTATCGAGCAACTCAATGAGGTCGATGTCGACGGTGTCGAGCCGATGGTCTCGGTCGAGCCGATGCGCCTGAAGCGCCGGCAGGACGCCGTCACGGATGGCAACCAGCAGGACAAGGTCCTGTCCAATGCCCCCGACGCGCGCGAAGGGTTCTTCGCTGTTCCCAAAGTGGTGGAGTAAGTCATGAGCGATCTGAACAAACTGAGTCTGGCCGAGGCCCGCGACGCGCTGCGCAAGGGTGATGTGACCTCGGTCGAGTTGACCGAATCCTGCCTGAAAGCCATCGACGACGCAGACGCGCTGAACGCGTTTGTCCACAAAACGCCCGAGATCGCGTTGGAGCGTGCCAAGGCAGCGGATGAGCGGATCAAGGCGGGCGATGCGCCGTCGATGTGCGGCCTGCCGATCGGCATCAAAGACCTGTTCTGCACCAAGGGTGTGCCGTCACAGGCGGCTTCGAAAATTCTCGACGGGTTCAAGCCCGAATACGAATCCACCGTCTCTCAGCAACTGGCCGACGCAGGCGCCGTGATGCTGGGCAAGCTGAACATGGACGAATTCGCCATGGGTTCGTCCAACGAAACCTCGGTTTACGGCAACGCGGTCAGCCCCTGGCGGCGCGGCAATGACGACGCGCAACTGACGCCGGGTGGGTCCTCGGGCGGGTCAGCTTCGGCCGTGGCTGCTGATCTGTGCCTGGCCGCAACCGGTACCGACACCGGCGGCTCGATTCGTCAACCCGCTGCCTTTGTCGGTATCACCGGCATCAAGCCCACCTATGGGCGCTGTTCGCGTTGGGGCATCGTGGCCTTTGCATCCTCGCTGGATCAGGCCGGACCGATGACCAAAAACGTGCGTGACGCGGCGATCATGCTGGAAACCATGTGTGGTCACGACCCCAAGGATTCCACCAGCACCGAACTGGCCGTCCCGAATTTCGAGGCGATGCTGACCGGCGACATCAAGGGCAAGAAAATCGGTATCCCCAAGGAATACCGGATGGATGGCATGCCCGCCGAAATTGAAAAGCTGTGGTCTGACGGCGCCGAAATGCTGAAAGACGCGGGGGCCGAGATCGTCGATATCTCATTGCCGCACACCAAATACGCGCTGCCCGCGTATTATGTGATCGCACCTGCCGAAGCGTCCTCGAACCTGGCCCGCTATGATGGCGTCCGGTACGGGCGTCGCGCGCAGCTGGCGCAGGGCGACGGCATCACCGAGATGTACGAAAAGACCCGCGCCGAAGGCTTTGGCCACGAGGTTCAGCGCCGCGTCATGATCGGTACGTATGTGCTGTCGGCGGGCTTCTACGACGCATATTACAACCGCGCGCGTCGCGTTCGCACTCTGATCAAGAAAGACTTCGAAGATGTCTTCGCCGCCGGGATCGACGCGATCCTGACCCCGGCAACGCCCTCGGCATCCTTCGGTCTGGGAGAAATGACTGAGGCTGACCCTGTTCAAATGTACTTGAACGACGTCTTCACGGTGACTGTGAACCTGGCTGGTTTACCCGGCATATCGGTACCCGCGGGGCTCGATAAACAAGGCCTTCCGTTGGGTTTGCAGCTGATCGGCCGTCCCTGGGACGAGGGCGATCTGCTCAACACGGCCTATGCCCTGGAAAACGCCGCAGGGTTTGTGGCCAAGCCGTCGAAATGGTGGTAAATCTGGGTCGGTAAGACAACACAAAGTGGAGCAGCCGAATGCGCAAGATGCTTCTGATCCCGGCCTTGGGATTGATTGCCGCCTGCGACAACGTCACGCCGATTTCGGGGACGGGGTTCAACACCCCCCAATATCAGGCGCAGCGCGAGGCGCAGTTGGCGGGGCAGGGCATCGCAGGCAATCCGCTGCTGCCGCCTGATGCCATTTCGACCGAGACGTTGTCGGATCAGGGCGACGCGGGTTTCTATGCGCCGACAACCGGCGGCAGCGCTCAGGACATCGCGGATCAGACAGCGGCTGCTTTGGCCAGCACCTCATCGGGGCAGACACAGCCGGTGACAGCGGTTCCGCTGTCCAGCAACACCGCGATTTCGGACGAGCAGGATTTTGAGGCCGTATCCAACCGCCGCAGCATCGAAGGTGACGCCGCCCGGATCGAGCAAAACCGCCAGACCTATGAGGTTGTCGCACCCACCGCCGTGCCTCAGCGTGGCGCGGATGGTCAGCCCAATATCGTGCAATACGCGCTGAGCACGTCGAACCCGGTTGGCACGCAGCTTTACAGCCGAGCGGGCTTCAACCTGCAGGCTAAGGCGCAGCGCAACTGCTCACAATTTGCATCGCCGGATCAGGCGCAGATCGAGTTTCTGGCCAATGGTGGCCCACAGCGCGACCGCAAGGGCTTGGACCCGGATGGCGACGGATACGCATGCGGCTGGGATCCCAGCCCGTTCCGCAGTGCCGTCAGCAACTGACCTGAGCCCGATCTGGCACCCATCACCCAATTTCGGCCCGCGCCGGGATGGGTTGAAACCTTCGCTGATTGTCCTGCACTACACCGCAATGGACAGCGCTGCTGCCGCGCTGGACCGGCTGTGTGATCCCGCGCATGAGGTGTCGGCGCATTATCTGATCGGCGCAGATGGGACGCTCTGGCAGATGGTCCGGGAAGAGGACCGGGCATGGCATGCCGGGGCCGGGGAATGGCGCGGACGAACCGATATCAATTCGCGTTCAATCGGGATCGAACTGGACAATCGCGGCAACCACCCGTTTGCCGAACCGCAAATGGCCGTATTGGAAAGCCTGTTGCCCACCATCATACAACGCTGGTCCATTTCGCCCGAACGTATCATTGGCCATTCCGACATGGCGCCAGGACGCAAAACCGATCCAGGGCCGCGTTTTGATTGGTCACGCCTGGCACGACAGGGATTTGCAAGACAAGGCGGTTCCGACGATGGGCCTCAGAATGCCCCGATCGCATTGTTCCGAACATTGGCCCAAGAGGTCGGATTTACCGCCGATACCGATGATGAAACGCTGCTTTCCGCAGTTCGGCTCAGATACCGGCCTTGGGGGCAGGGGCCGCTTGCTCCCGAAGATTTCTCGGCGCTTGGGCATACCGCCTTGTGGACATGATCCACCCTTGACGGCGCCTGCCTCTCAGCCTACCCAAGCCGTCGCGCGGAGGGCCGGATGGCCGCTGGGGTCGCAAGACCCGAGAGGAAAGTCCGGACTCCACAAGACAACGGTGCCGGGTAACGCCCGGGCGGGGTAACCCGACGGAAAGCGCCACAGAAATCAGACCGCCTGCGACCTCGGTCACAGGTAAGGGTGAAACGGTGGGGTAAGAGCCCACCGCGCCTCTGGCGACAGGGGCGGCACGGCAAGCCCCACCGGGAGCAATGCCAAATAGGGTCCCCGCGCGGGCCGGTCGGCGTCAGCCGATACCGCCGCTAAGCCTGTCTTGGCCGAGAGGGACCGGGTTGGCAGCTTGAGCCGTGCAGCAATGCACGGCCTAGAGGAATGGTCATCAAAGGGGGCAACCCCGGAACAAGATCCGGCTTACAGGCCCTCCGCGCGTATTTCGCCGACCAGCTAGGCAATCCTGCGCCGCCGGTGTCTAAAATCACCGTCACCTGTTAACCTGTCTTCAATTGGATTTCGAAGTTGGGAGGATTGTTATGAGTTTCATGAAGACATTGGCCTCGGTCGCCGTGGGTTTCGCCGCTGCAAAAGGGCTGGAAAAGTACAAGGAAATGGGCGGTATGGCAGGCTTGCAGGACATGATGCAGGGCGCGGGTGGTGGTTTTGGCATGGATCAATTGGGTAAAATGGCCGAGCAGTTCGGGATGCCGGGTGGTGCCTCTGGCCTGCAGGACATGATTGGCAAAATGGGCTTGGGCGGCGGCGCTGCAGGTGCCGCGGGTCTGGGCGGTCTGTTGAATGCCATGCAGGGGGCCGCGAAAACCGGCGGCAAGCAATCGGCAGACATGATGGAGGCCGTCTTCGGCGGCACGCCAGCCGGGGCCGCGATGGAGCAACAGGCCAAGCTGATGCTGCGTGCGATGATCCAGGCTGCCAAAGCGGACGGTGAACTGGATGCGCAAGAAAAGCAGACCATCATCGGCGAGCTTGGCGATGATATCAGCGAAGAAGAACGCGCTTTTGTTCTTGAGCAGATGGAGGCTCCGATCGACGTCATGGGGTTGGCCGCGGATGCAGGGGCTGCATTGAAAACCCAGATCTATGCGACATCCCTCGCTGCGATTCGGCTGGATAACGAACGTGAGGCGACGTATCTGATGCAACTGGCCACCGCCCTTGGCCTATCAAAGGCCGAGCGGGATCAGATTCACACCTATATGGGGGCTGCAACCTTGCCCGGCTAAGGCGCGGATGGAAACCTGCGCAAGCCAGTCGCGATTGGCCTTGACATGGGCGGTGCAACGCGTAAAAGCGCACGCTCATAGGAATTCAACCGAAGGGCCCTGCCTTTTCGGACGCAGGAGAAAACCATGGCGAAGCCGACGACAATCAAGATCCGTCTGAACTCGACCGCGGGCACGGGCCACTTCTACGTGACCAAGAAAAACGCTCGCACCATGACCGAGAAAATGACCATTCGTAAGTACGACCCGGTCGCTCGCAAGCATGTCGAGTACAAAGAAGGCAAGATCAAGTAATCTTTCCTTCGTGTATCGAAGTTTCAAAAAGACCCTGCAAATGCGGGGTCTTTTTTGTTTGAAGTCCCTATTTTTTATCGTCAAACTTCCAATACCTTGATCTGGACACTCAAATGCGCCGTTGCAGTGGCGCATCACGCCTGTGGGCATTCGTTTGGCCTGTGGCTTGCTTTTTGGCGCGACCTGCCGCTACGCTTGAGGTAATCGTTCCAAAATGTTGACCGCCATGAAAAAAATCATCTTGACCGCTCTCGCAGCTACGACCCTGTCGGCTTGCGAGGACATTTATAACCGCGAAGGCGTGGGTTTCACCGGAATCGATGGTGAACCACGGACTGTTTCTGACGTCGAAGGGGCGGCCGCATTCCTGCCTCCCGCGACCAACGTTCCAGCCGAGCTGGCCGAGTTGCCGACCGTTCAGGTGACCTCGGACAAGGTCGAGCTTGAGAAGCTGGCCGGTGTTGCCATCGACAATGGCGGACGTTCCGACACATCCGCGGTTCAGCTGTCCGGCAGCGCCAATACGTTGTTCCTGAGCACCGTGAGCGTCAATGGCCAACTCTTCGGCGTGTTGCGGACACCCAACAGCACAACCAAGGTGCCAACCTCGGTCGGAACAGTCTTTGGGTCCGAGACCGAGCGTTTCACCGGTTGCCTGCCAGCAGGTGATGTGTACCGCAAGGGCTCATCTGCAAACAGCTCCGGCTTTGCCGTTCCTTTGAACTGCAGCTAAAGCTTGCTGGAAATTCTGTTAAGACAAAAACCCCTGCCAATTCGGCGGGGGTTTTTTGTTGTCTGGCGATGGGTGCGCAACAAAGAAAAAGGGCGGCTCGAATGTCGAACCGCCCTTTGAAGCTTATTGCCTGTTTGCGTTATTCGCGGTTGCCGAACAGCTGCAGCAGGAACATGAACATGTTGATAAAGTCCAGATACAGGCTCAGCGCGCCCATGATCGCGGCTTTGCCCAACCATTCCTGATCACCCGAATGCGCCATCTGCAGATAGGTGGTCTTGATGTTCTGCGTATCGTATGCGGTCAGACCGGCGAAGATCAGAACACCAATCGCCGAGATAGCGAACATCATTGCAGGCGACTGCAGGAAAATGTTGACGATCATCGCGACGAACAGGCCAATCAGGCCCATGATCAGGAACGTGCCCATTGCGGACAGGTCTTTCTTGGTCGTGTAGCCATAAAGCGACAGACCGGCGAACGCGATCGCTGTGATCAGGAAGACCTGCATGATCGACTGGCCTGTGAAGACCAGAAAGATCCAGCTGATCGAAACGCCCATGACAGCGGCAAATACGTAGAACACCAGCTGTGCTGCTGCCGCAGACATGCGATTGATGCCAGCGCTAAAACCGAACACAAACAGCAGCGGGGCAAACATGATCACCCAACGAAGCGGTGAGGTGAACAGCGATGCACCGAGACCGGTCAGCATCGTACCGTTGCTCATCTGCGCAGCCGCCGCCGACGGATCGCTTGTGGTGGCCAATCCGGAAATGGCCCAGGCTGCTGCAAATGTAATCAGCATGCCGACGGACATTGTGCCGTAGACCTTGTTCATATGGGCGCGCAGGCCCTCATCAATCTCGGCAGAGCGCGCGCCGGCTGCTGTCCGGATCGTGTCGAATTGTGCCATTAAAAGGATCTCCCTTCATTCATCTGTTCGCAACCCGCGAATGCGGGCTGGTTTCCCAGCAAATATCGGAGAGTCAGGCCCGCGTTTCAAGGGTTTTACGTCTAAAACGCGATATTTCGAGGCTGAAATCGTCAGGCCGCCCGGTCAGGCGGCCAAAACGGGGATTATTTTGCGTTAATGGTTCTGTTTGAACCAGTTAGCGGGCGCATCCCAGAGCGGACGGGCAGCCTCTTCCCGGGCTTTTTCGCGGCTCACACCGATGTCGTCCAGGATGTGATCTTCCAGACGTCCCAGGGCGCGGCGTTGCCGGGCAATGCCGACAAGGTGCCAAATGCCGCCCAGGCCAATTGACCGGTTGGATGCTTTGGGTCGTGAAAGAGCGATATGGGTCATGGCTGCTTCCCTTTCTCTGTTTCGTGATGCTTTGATGAATTTAAATCACCGACCTTGATGTATGTGGCATGATGTGACATATTTTAAAAATGAATGTTTTTGACGTGATCCATAAGGAATGTTGAACATGCGAAATCTGGACATCACGACTTTGCGGTCTTTTGTGGCGGTCGCCGACCATGGCGGCGTAACCCGAGCGGCAGGGTTTCTGCACCTGACGCAATCGGCCGTTTCCATGCAGCTCAAGCGTTTGGAAGAATTGCTGGGCCTCGAACTGCTGGACCGCAGCGGTCGGACAATTGCCTTGACCGCCTCGGGCGAGCAACTGCTTGGGTACGCGCGTCGGATGATCGCGTTGAATGACGAAGTGATTTCAAAACTAACCGACCAAGCCTTTGAAGGAGAGGTGGTTCTGGGGGTGCCGCATGACATCGTCTATCCGGCCATCCCGCGTGTTCTGAAGCGTTTCAATGCGGAATTCCCAAGAGTGCGCGTTCAACTGGTTTCGTCCTACACAGTGCAGCTGAAGGAAATGTTCCAGCGTGGCGAGTGTGACCTGATCCTGACGACCGAGGCGACCCGGGCGGAGGGGGCCGAAACGGTTGCGGAACTGCCCCTGAAGTGGATCGGGGCCCCGGGCGGGTCAGCTTGGCGCAAGAATCCGATTCCCCTGGCGCTGGGTCGGCGTTGCATGTTCCGCCCGCAGGTCATAGCGGCGCTCGACGCGGCAGGCGTTCCCTGGGAATTGTCGGTTGAGACAGAAAATGACCGCACCATCGAAGCGACGGTCAGCGCTGATTTGGCCGTGCACGCGATGCTGGACGGGACCGAGGCAGCGCATCTTGAGCAAATTGACTCGGGTGGGTTACTGCCCGAACTGCCAGAGCATTTCATCAATCTTTACGGGCAGGAGGGTCAGAAAGATCCTGTGGTCAACGCGTTGATTGGCCTTGTCCGGCAGAATTTCCAGATGCTCGGCGGTGCACCTTTGCGGGCTGTGGCCGGATAGCGCCTAAGGCGTGATGACAACTTTGCCGGTCGACTTCCTGTCTTTCAGCAGTTGCAATCCTTGCGCGGCGTCGCGCAAGGGCAGCGTGTGGCTGATATGAGGTTTGATGCGGCCCTCGGAATGCCAGCGGAACAGGGTGTCAAAGCTTTCGCGAATAATGCGGGGCGCAAAGGTCAGATACCCTCCGATGTAGACGCCAATCACGCTGAGGTTCTTGACCAGCAAATGGTTCGCCGGAATCTGCGGTATGTCACCTCCGGCAAATCCGATGGGCAGCAAACGGCCCTCGGGGTTCGTAGCACGAAAGGCAGCCTTGAAAACGTCGCCCCCGATCGCGTCATAGACCACATCCGCGCCGCCCAGAGACAGCACGCGCGCGCGCAGATCTTCGCTTGCGTCGATCAGATGATCTGCGCCTGCCTTTTGTGCGACGGCCAGTTTCTCGGCCCCGCGCGCCTGGGCGATCACGGTGGCGCCCATTAGCTTGCCGATTTCCACAGCGGTCAGTCCGACGCCACCAGCGGCCCCTGTCACAAGAAGCGTCTCACCGGGTTGCAGCCGGGCGCGGTGCTGCAGGGCAATGTGGCTGGTGCCATGGGCGATCTGGATCGCTGCGGCGTCTTCGAATGACATGGAATCAGGGATCGCAATCACCCGGTCCGCGTCAAAAACGCCAAACTCGGCCAGACCGCCCTGACCGGAATACAATGCGACCCGGTCACCGGGTTTGACGCTGGTAACACCGTTGCCGACCTTATCGACGACCCCGGCGATTTCCATGCCGAGTGTAAATGGCAGCGGTGGTGTGTCCTGATAGGTTCCCTTCTGCATCAGCAGGTCCGCAAAGTTGAGGCCGCAGGCCCTGATTTTCACGCGTATCTGACCGTCTGACGGCTCGGGAAGATCGATCTCGCACAGCTCTGCGCCGGTCTCTGCGGATTGTTTGCGATATGCCAGCATGGCGGCCCCCTGATGATCTGAGCGCATTGGCGGGGGCTGCCCCTGGATTGTCAATTCGAATCTCTAGGAAGGGGCAAGTCACCGCGATGCCAGCCGAAACTGTTTCCGAACAAGGGATAAGCGGTTGTGATTTGAAATTTTGCACAACCGTAAACAACTATTCGTAATCAGGAATACAACCCGCTTGAAAAAAAATCTGAATGCAGCAATATTGTTGGTCAGTGCCGTTCGGGGGGCATGTTCCGAGTTAGGGGGGTCTTAATCACCGACACGCTAGGATTCGCGGGTATGGTTGGTTTGCCGACTTTCCGGATGGTTGTTTGAGTTACAAAGGAGAAGACATATGACCCATCACGTCGATGTCCATGTGGGCAAGCGCGTACGGCACCGTCGCTGGCTGATTGGTATGACCCAACAGCAGCTGGCGCAGCAGGTTGGCATCAAGTTTCAACAAATCCAGAAATATGAAACAGGTGCAAACCGGATCAGCGCGTCTCGTCTTTGGGACATTGCCGAGGCATTGGATGTACCGGTCAGCTTCTTCTTCGAGGGCCTTGAAGAATCGGAAAAGAGCGAAGCAGAGAAAAAGTCGGTGCCTGCCGATCTGATGGGGGATAAAGAGGCGCTGGATCTGGTTCGGTCCTACTATGCCATCCCTGAGAATCAACGCCGTCGTCTGTTCGAACTGGCGCGGGTCCTGAGCGACGTCGCCTGACAGAACACGCTTGACAACGGGGTGTCGGCACAGCACGGGTAAACCATGCAGGACTCCCCATATAGCGACCTTGAAATAGCAGAAGAAATGGCCGACGCGGCGCGGGCGGCCATTCTTCCTTTTTTCAGACAACCCAATCTGGAAGCGGACAACAAACTGGACGCAGGGTTTGACCCGGTGACCATTGCCGACCGTGAGGCCGAAAAGGCGATGCGTGCCGTATTGGCGGAACGCCGCCCCGAAGACAGCATCCTGGGTGAGGAATTCGGCCCGAGCGCGGGCACAAGCGGACGCACCTGGGTTCTCGATCCCATTGACGGAACGCGCGGTTTTATCAGCGGAACACCGACCTGGGGCGTTTTGATCGCCTTGGGAAACGACTCTGGTCCGTTTCTGGGCGTCATTGATCAACCTTATATCGGAGAGCGCTTTGTGGGCGTTGATGGCAAGGCGCATGTGACTGGTCCGATGGGGACCACGCAGATGGCCACCCGATCGACGCAATCCTTGAGCGATGCGATCGTTTTCACCACATTCCCCGAGGTAGGAACACCGCAAGACGGCGAGGCTTTTCGGGCAGTGGCCAAAAACGCCAAGCTGACGCGATATGGAATGGATTGTTACGCCTATGCGCTTCTGGCGTCAGGGCAGGTCGATCTGGTGATCGAGGCTGGTCTGAATGCCTATGACATTCAGGCCCCTATTGCCCTGATCCACGCGGCCGGTGGTGTCGTCACCGATTGGCAAGGCAATCCGGCACATAATGGCGGGCGTGCCTTGGCCGCGGCAAACCCGGAAATTCACGCCGCAGCGCTGGAAATATTGCGCGCGTATTGATCCCTGTTGAAACCGGCGCGCGCGCGATCTAACCTGATCAAGGCCGGTTCTTGAGCCCGTTTTCCACCGGCGCAACACACTCTGATGCATGAGGCGGGCATTTGCAGGGGTGTGTGATATGTCCGAAATATTGATTCGAAACGCCGACGTGATCCTGACGATGGATGACGCGCGGCAAGAGCTTGTGAACGCTGATATCCTGATCCGGGACGGCCAAATTGCGCAGCTTGGGCAGGGGCTTACCACCTCGGGCGAGGTTCACGACGCGGCTGGCTGTGTCGTTACGCCGGGATTGGTGAACACCCATCATCATCTTTACCAGACGCTGACTCGGGCCGTGCCGGGATGTCAGGACGCCTTGCTGTTTGGTTGGCTGCAAACGCTCTATCCGATATGGGCCCGGTTCGGCCCGGATGAGATGTTCACTTCGGCGCAGATTGGGTTGGCCGAATTGGCCCTTTCGGGCTGCACGCTCAGCTCGGATCACCTGTACCTTTACCCCAATGGCGCGCGACTGGACGACACCATCGCGGCGGCGGCCGAGCTGGGGTTGCGGTTTCATCCGACCCGCGGCGCCATGAGCATAGGCGAAAGCGATGGCGGGTTGCCGCCGGACAGTCTTGTCGAACAAGAGGCGCGCATCCTTGATGACATGATCCGTGTGGTTGACCGGTTTCACGACACCTCCGACGGGTCGATGTGCCGGGTTGGCCTGGCCCCATGCTCGCCGTTTTCTGTCAGTCGTGAGCTGATGCGCGACGCGGCGGTGCTGGCGCGGGACAAGGGGGTCATGCTGCATACCCATCTGGCAGAGAATGACGAGGATATCGCTTATTCTCGGGCCCAGTTCGGGTGCCGCCCCGGACAATACGCCGAGGAACTGGGCTGGACCGGGGCTGATGTCTGGCACGCCCATTGTGTCAAACTGGACGCGAACGAGATCAACCTGTTTGCCCGAACAGGAACCGGCGTGGCCCATTGCCCCTGTTCAAACTGCCGGTTGGGCTCGGGCATTGCGCCGGTGCGTGCGATGCGGGACAGCGGCGTGCGTGTCGGGCTGGGGGCCGATGGCTCTGCCAGTAACGACAGTGGCAGCCTGTTCGAAGAGGCGCGTCAGACGCTGTTGTTGCAGCGGGTTGTGAACGGGGCCGATGCGATGTCGGCCCGCGAAGCGCTTGAGATCGCCACGCGCGGCGGGGCCGATGTTCTGAACCGCCCGGATTGCGGGCGGCTGATGCCAGGCAAACGCGCTGATCTTGCCATCTGGGACATAAGCGGCATCGACAGTGCCGGCAGCTGGGATCCGGCGGCGTTGCTGCTTGCGGGGCCGACGCGGGTCAAACATCTATTCGTCGATGGGCGTCAGATTGTACGCGACGGGCGTGTAACAACCATCGACATGCCAAAAGTGATCGAGCGCCAGAATACGCTTGCGCGGCGCTTGCGCGACTAGGGGGTCATTGCCCGGCCGGTTTGCCACCGATCCAAACATCTGCCACGGCGCGGTCGTCGCCCATCATGATCGTGGGAAACACCGCTTCCCAAAGGTCCTCCGCCCGGGCCTCTCGCTGGGCGATATCCGGGGTCGAGGCGAGGTCGAGCACGACCAGATCAGCCTCCATACCCGGTGCGATATTGCCGATAGCGTCGTCCATCCGAAGCGTACGCGCCGAGCCGACCGTACCCAGCCAAAGCAGTTGTGCCGGGTGCAGCGGAGCCCCGCGCAACTGGCCGATTTCGTAAGCCGCCGCCATCGTGCGCAGCATCGAGAAACTCGACCCGCCCCCGGTATCGGTCGCCAGTCCCACCCTGTGCCCGGCCCGCATCAGCCCCTCCATATCGAACAGACCCGAGCCGATGAAGGTGTTGGATGTGGGGCAATGGATCAGAGCGGCGTCAACCTCGCGCAGGCGGTCCCGCTCGCGCGGCTCAAGGTGGATGACATGACCATAGAGGCCGTTCGCGCCCAGCAGGCCAAACTTTTCGTAAGTGTCCAGATAGTCCCTCGCATCAGGAAACAACGACCGGACCCATTCAATCTCATCCGTTTGT
The DNA here is from genome assembly GCF_056532975.1 of Ruegeria sp. H6. Classification (NCBI taxonomy): domain Bacteria; kingdom Pseudomonadati; phylum Pseudomonadota; class Alphaproteobacteria; order Rhodobacterales; family Roseobacteraceae; genus Ruegeria; species Ruegeria sp. H6. The sequence continues at coordinate 433,765 of NZ_JBQFOA010000002.1, read as the reverse complement.
TCGCACAGATGGGTCTGCATCAGACAGTCAGGATGTGCCGCCCAAAGCGCGCCCAGTGCCTCAAGCTGTTCAGGCGTAGAGGTTGGCGAAAATCGCGGCGTGATGGCATAGGACAACCGGCCGACGCCATGCCATTTTTTAAGCAGGGCCTGCGACTTGTCATAAGCCGAATGCGCCGTGTCACGCAGCCCGTCCGGGGCGTTGCGATCCATGCAGGTTTTGCCCGCCACGACACGTTGGCCCCGCGCTTGAGCCGCAGAAAAGAACGCATCCACACTTTCCGGGTGAATCGTGCAGAAACTGCACATCGTAGTGGTGCCATGGGACGCTGTCAGGCCCAGATACCGGTTGGCAATCTCGGCAGCATAGCCCGGATCGCCAAAACGCATCTCTTCGGGGAACGTATAGGTGTTCAGCCAGTCAATCAGCCGTTTGCCCCAACTGGCGATCATCGCGGTTTGCGGATAATGCACATGTGGATCGACAAATCCGGCCATGATCAGATGCGGCCCATGATCGCGAACCTTTGCCTCGGGATGCGCCTGGCTCAGGTCCGCAGAGGTACCCACCGCCTTGATCATACCATCCTGGATCACAACCGCTTCGTGCACTGTCACGGCTGCGCCCGGATCGCCATCGAAAGGCGAGCTGTCAAAGCTCAGAACGCGCCCTTTCATAAGCGTCTTTTGCGACATGTGCCCTGTTCCCCGCGCGAATTTGTGCTGCATCACAGCATAGGCTGGCGAAAGATGTGGGTAAATCCGAGCATTGTCATTGTTTTCCGGTAGCTGCTTCTTCTATTTAGGGGCCAATCATCGCGGAAAGAGGGCAGCGCATGACCACAGCCACTGACGAGGTCAAAACCGAGCCGTCGCAGGATGAAGATGCCTATGCGCTGGACCGCAAAACCGTTGCGGCAATCCTGTTTGCGGTGGACGTGGAGGATCGGGCCAAGCTGATCGAGCTGATGGAGCCGCTGCACGCGGCGGACATCGCCGACCTTCTGGAACAGATCAACCCCTATGACCGGACCCGCCTGATCCGGCTGTATGACAAAGAGTTCGACGGCGACATCCTTTCGGAACTGGAAGAGGCGGTCCGCGAAGAGGTCATCAGTGTTCTGAAGCCCGATGTTCTGGCCGACGCCGTTCGCGAGATGGAAAGCGACGACGTTGTCGACCTGCTTGAAGACCTCGAAGAGCCACAGCAGGAAACCATTCTGGACGCGCTGGAGGATTCTGAACGGATCGCGGCGGAACAGGCGCTGTCTTACCCGGAAAACTCGGCCGGTCGTCTCATGCAGCGCGAGGTTGTCATGGCGCCCGAGCACTGGACCGTCGGCGAGGCGATCGATTTCATGCGCGCCAATGACGAGTTGCCCGAGCAGTTTTATCACGTTGTATTGGTCGACCCGCGCCTGAAACCTCTGGCGCAGGTGATGCTGGGCAAGCTGATGGCCTCAAGACGAGAGGTTGAGCTGAAGGACATCACCGAAGAAGAGTTTCACATCATCCCGGTGGATCAGGACGAAGAAGACGTCGCCTATGCGTTCAACCAGTATCATTTGATTTCGGCACCGGTTGTTGATGCCGATGGCCGCCTTGTCGGCGTCATCACCATCGATGATGCCATGGTGGTGCTGGACGAGGAATACGAAGAAGACATGATGCGGCTGGCAGGTGTAAGCGACGAGAGCTCTTTGTCCGACAGTGTCGCCGCGACCAGCAAGCGTCGCTTGCCGTGGTTGGCGGTTAACTTGTGCGCGGCCATCTGCGCCTCGCTTGTCATCTCGCAATTCGAAGAGGCCATCGATCAATTGGTCGCGCTGGCCATTCTGATGCCGATCGTCGCGTCGATGGGGGGGAACGCGGGCACGCAATCGCTGACGGTGGCCGTCCGGGCCCTGGCCACACGCGATTTGACCGGATCGAACGTCGCGCGGGTTATTCGGCGGGAATTGTTGGTAGGGATGCTCAACGGCATGTGTTTCGCCATCGTTTTGGGTGTCGTGGGGATGATGTGGTTCAATTCTCCGATGCTGGGGGTCGTGATTGGCACGGCGCTGATTGCAAACATGATCATCGCCGGATTTTTTGGAACCGTAGTACCGGTGGTGCTGGATCGGCTTGGGGCTGACCCGGCGTTGGCATCGGGGACGTTTGTGACAACGACGACCGATGTCATGGGGTTCTTCATTTTCCTGGGGCTTGGCAGCGTGGTGCTCTTGTGACTGATCTGACTGAAATCAAGGTAGCCGCCCGTAAGGCCGCCTTTGCCCGCCGGAAAACCGCCTTTGACACCGCTCATCCGGGTGCCGCTGGGCGTCTGTCCGAAGTGCTGGCGGGTCATCGCGGGGTGCCGCTGTCGGGCTACATGCCCATCCGAACCGAGATTGATCCCTTGCCCGCAATGGCCGAAGCCTCGGCTTACGGACCCGTGGGCGTGCCGATGATCCAGGCCGCCGGGCAGCCCTTGAAGTTCTCTCGATGGACACCGGAAGGCGCGCTGAAAGACGGACCTTTCGGCGCGAAAGTGCCCCAGATCGACGACTATTTCGACCCGGAAATTCTGATTGTACCGCTGGTGGCCTTTGACGCCAGGGGCGGCAGGCTTGGCTATGGTGGTGGGTTCTATGACCGAACGCTGGAGGGTTTGCGCGCAAAGCGTCCGACCCTGGCGATCGGATTTGCCTTCGACGCCCAAGAGGCCGAAGATTTGCCTCTGGAACCCACTGACCAACCACTGGACATGGTGATCACAGAAAGCCGCGTGCTGACTTTCGGATAACCCTGTTCAGCCTGCATTATTTTCGCGGAAATAGTCCCAGGCATCGACCTCGCGCCCGTCGTTTAGGATACACACACCGGTCTGTCCGCCGTCTCCGTCCCGGATTTCATACGTGTTGCCGCTGTCGACACAGAATGTTGCTGCGGGGTTGGCAAGCTGGGTGCTTGCGTCCTGTGCCGTTGTGTCGTCACAAGCGGCCAGCGCTGCAAGGCCCAGAGTGAGCAGGAAATAGCGGGGCATGAAATCTCTCCTTCGGAAATTCAGGTCGTCGTCAGCTGCATTTTAACCGCTTGTGCTTATGATGCGCCACACTTAGGACAGGTTGGATGAGAATTCTGTTTCTTGGTGACGTCATGGGTCGCGCAGGGCGCGCGGCCATTCAACAACATCTCCCGCGTCTGCGCGACGAGTGGAGGCTGGATTTTGTTGTGGTCAATGGCGAGAATGCATCGAACGGAATGGGCCTTTCAGGCGATCACGCCAAGCTTTTGCTTAGCTCAGGCGCGGATTGCGTGACGCTGGGTGATCATGCGTTTGACCAGAAAGACATGCTGCAATTCATCGAATCCGAGCCGCGCATCGTGAGACCTTTGAACTTTGCCAAGGGTGCGCCGGGTCGGGGGCACCGGTTGTTCAACGCGCCGGGCGGGCGCAAAGTACTGGTGGTGCAGGTGCTGGGGCAGGTGTTCATGAAACGCCCGTTCGACGATCCGTTTTCGGCGATCGAGCCGGTTTTGAAATCGCATCCCCGCGGTGGTCAGGCGCAGGCGATCCTTGTTGACATGCATTGCGAGGCCACTTCTGAAAAGATGGCGATGGGCCATTACTGCGACGGGCGCGCAAGCCTTGTGGTTGGGACGCACACCCATGTGCCTACGGCGGATGCACAGGTCTTGCCGAGTGGGACAGGCTATCTGACCGATGCCGGCATGTGCGGCGACTATGACTCCGTCATCGGCATGGACAAGCAGGAGCCGATGCGCCGGTTTATCACCGGAATGCCCAAGGCGCGCTTTACCCCCGCCAATGGCGAGGCGACCCTGAGCGGCGTGTTTGTCGAAACCGATGATCGGGACGGGCGTGCCAAATCCGTTCGCATGGTACGTGTCGGCGGCAGGTTGGAGCAGGCCGGACCCGCGTGATCATGTCGGGCTTGCCCTGCCGCCACCAATGCGGGAAACTGCATTCGAGGCGCGGGTGCCAGATCAGGGTTCGGACAGAATACCACCAATGCAATTCCTTCAACTGACAGATACCGGCAGCGCGATCCTGGCGCTGATGATCGTCGCGGGCATGTTCCTGCTGTTCCTGCGCGAGGTCTATCCGACCGAGGTTGTCGCCATTGGCGGTGTGTCCCTGATGCTGGTGACGGGCATCCTGCCGTATCAAAACGCGCTGACCGTTTTGTCCAATCCCGCCCCGTGGACCATCGGGGCGATGTTCATCATCATGGGGGCGCTGGTCCGCACCGGGGCGTTGGATGCGTTTACCGCCACAGCGCAAAGCCAGGCACAAGTGAACCCGCGCATCGCCATCGGGCTGCTCATGGTTTTTGTGATCGTGGCCTCGGCCGTGGTGTCCAACACACCTGTGGTGGTTGTGATGATCCCGGTCTTTGTCCAGATCGCGCGCACGTTGAACGTTTCGGCGTCAAAACTGCTCATCCCGCTCAGCTATGCGGCCATTCTGGGCGGAACGCTGACATTGATCGGAACCTCGACGAACCTGTTGGTCGATGGTGTGGCGCGCGCGCAAGGCATGGCGCCCTTTACGATTTTCGAGGTGACGCCGCTTGGGATCGCACTGGTGATCTATGGCATGGTCTATCTGCGTTTTATCGCTCCGCGCCTGTTGCCGGACCGGGACAGCATGGCATCCATGCTCAGCGACCGATCCAAGATGAAGTTCTTCACTGAAGCGGTTGTGCCCCCTGAAAGTAACCTGATCGGGCGCGAGGTGACCGGCGTGCAACTGTTCAAACGACCCGGCGTGCGTTTGATTGACGTGATTCGCGGGGATGACTCGCTGCGTCGCAACCTCAAAGGGGTCACACTCAACGTAGGCGATCGGGTGGTTCTGCGAACCGAGATGACCGAATTGCTGAGCCTGCAGAGCAACAAAGAGCTCAAGCGCGTCGATCAGGTTTCGGCGGTCGAGACCAAGACGGTTGAGGTGCTGATCACGCCAGGATGTCGCATGGTCGGTCGCACATTGGGTGCGATGCGATTGCGTCGCCGTTACGGTGTTTATGTGCTGGCCGTCCACCGCCGGAACCAGAATATCGGGCGTCAGTTGGATGATCTGGTGGTTCGGGTCGGTGACACTCTGCTGCTGGAAGGCGCGCCAGCCGATATTCAGAAACTGGCGGCGGATATGGACATGGTCGACGTCGCTCAGCCCTCGGCTCGGGCCTTTCGCCGTAGCCATGCCCCAATTGCCATCGGAGCACTGGTTGGCATTGTTGCCCTGGCTGCGCTGGGTATCGCGCCGATCCTGCTGTTGTCCATCGTGGCCGTGGCCATCGTCCTGATCACCCGTTGCATCGACGCGGATGAGGCGTTTTCCTTTGTCGAAGGCCGCCTGCTGGCTTTGATCTTCGCGATGCTTGCCATCGGTGCGGCCCTGGACGAATCCGGTGCGGTTTCCCTGATCGTCGAGGCTGTCGCCCCGGGACTGAGCGCCTTGCCGCCCTTCCTGATCGTTTGGGCGGTCTACCTGCTGACCTCGGTTCTGACCGAGCTGGTGTCGAACAACGCGGTAGCCGTTGTCGTGACGCCCATTGCAATTGGTCTTGCGGGTGCTGTTGGTGTGGACCCGCGCCCTCTGGTCGTCGCGGTTATGGTCGCGGCTTCGGCGTCGTTTGCCACGCCCATTGGATATCAGACAAATATGATGGTCTATGGGCCCGGCGGATATCGGTTTACCGACTTTCTCAGGGTGGGTGTGCCGCTGAACCTGACCGTCGGGTTACTGGCCTCCCTGCTGATACCTTTGATCTGGCCGCTCTAGCATCGGCGCAGAATCGCCGCTTGCTGATGGCTCATCTTGTAAACTACGATTGTGGCACGATCTTTTATCAAAGTGATACTTCAAGCGGGGAAAACGCTGATGTCTGATGCCAAACAGAAATTGCTGGTCGCAACCCTGATGTCGGTCGCGATGGCGGGCGCATCGATTGCCGGTACCATCGAAGGGACCGCAACTTATCGCGAACGGATTGCCGTTCTGCCGGGCGCAACCCTTTACGTTGAGCTACAGGATGTTTCGCGCGCGGACGCACCATCGGTTACGCTGGCCTCGAAACGGTATGCGTTGACCGGTGTGCCTGCACCGTTTGAGCTCAGCTATGACGATGCGTTGATCGAAGAGGGCATGCGCTATGTGGTGCGAGCGTCGATGTTCAACGGGGACAAGTTGCTGATGACCACGGACACGGCGTACCCGGTTTTGACCCATGGCGGTGGCAACACGGTCGATCTTGTGCTGGTGCAGGCGTCCGGGGTTCAACCGGCAGGGTTGGAAAACACGAAATGGACCGCAATTGGGATTGATGGTGACGCGCTTGCAACGGACCGTCCGCCCGAGATCGAGTTCACCGATGGTGGAACCTTTGGTGGCAGCGGCGGCTGCAACCGGTTTTCGGGTCAGGCCGAAATCTCCGGGGATAGTTTGACATTCCCGGACAATATGGCGGCCACTTTGATGGCATGCCCGCCCCCGATGGAGGAGGTCGAAAGACAGTTCTTTGAGGCCTTGCAGCAGGTGACGAATTTCTCAATTGCCGGCGACAGCCTTGTGTTTCTGGACGAAACGGGCGCGCCTGTGCTGAAATTCATCCGGTCCGCGCCGTAACAAACGCCTTTAGGCGATTGCGCGCGATCGCCCGGCATTGCGACCGGAAAAGATGCAGCCTCCAAGGAACGTGCCTTCCAGCGCGTTGTAGCCGTGATAGCCGCCGCCGCCGAATCCGGCGACCTCACCCGCCGCAAACAGGCCTGGCACCGATTGACCGTTGGCATCCAGCATCTGACCGTCAAGGTTGGTGTGCAGCCCGCCCAGTGTCTTGCGGGTCAGGACATGCAGTTTGACCGCGACGAGCGGGCCGTTCGCCGGATCAAGGAACTTATGAGGCTTGGCCGTGCGGATCAGCCTGTCCCCGCGATAATTGCGGGCGGCCAGAATAGCCATCATCTGTGCATCTTTTGAGAACGGGTTGTCCACCTGAGAATCCCGTGCCTGGATCTGAGCGCGCAGATGCGCCTCATCAATCAGCCCATCGCCCAGATGGTTCATACCGTTCACAAGCTCAGTCAGAGTATTGGCGACGATGAAATCCGCGCCCTTTTCCTTGAACGCCTCGACCGCATCGGTGGCGCGGGATCCGGCCAGAATGCGCTGTTTGATTACTTCTTTCCAACTGCCTGACGTGAAATCGGGGTTCTGTTCCGACCCTGACAGGGCGAATTCTTTTTTGATGACTTTCTGCGTCAGCACGAACCAGCTGTAGTCATAGCCGGTTTTCAGGATTTCGCGCAGCGTACCCAAAGTGTCGAAGCCCGGCAGGCAAGGGGGCCGCATCCGGTTGCCACGCGCATCGAACCACATCGAACTTGGCCCGGGCAGGATGCGGATGCCGTGGTTCGGCCAGATCGGGTCCCAGTTGCGCACGCCTTCGGTGTAGTGCCACATGCGGTCGCCATTGATGACGTGGCCGCCGGCCTTTTCCGCAATGGGAATCATTCGCCCGTCCACATGAAACGGCACGCCTGCCACCATGTCCTTGGGCGGTGCACCCAGACGGTCGCGCGGCCAGCTTTTGCGGACCAGCTCGAAATTACCGCCAATCCCGCCCGATGTCACGATGACGGACGGGGCGTAGACTTCGAACTCGCCAACTTCGTCGCGGCTTGTTTTTCCACCGCGCTGGGTGGTGTCGTCGGCCAGAACCTCGCCCGATACCCCCTTGGTCGCGCCATTTTGCATGATGATGTGACTGACCTGATGGCGAAAGCGGGTCTGGATCAGGCCGGCATCGACATGCTCTTTGACCCGGCGCAAAAAGTGTTCCAGCACACCCGGGCCAGTTCCCCAGGTGATGTGAAAGCGCGGCACAGAGTTCCCGTGCCCATTGGCAAAAGATCCGCCCCGCTCGGCCCAGCCGACCACAGGGAACCAGCGCAAACCCATCTGGTGCAACCATGGCCGCATCTCGCCTGCTGCAAACTCGACGTAAGCTTCGGCCCATTTTCGGGGCCAGGCGTCTTCGTCGCGATCAAACTGCGCACTGTCCATCCAGTCGCGCAAAGCCAGATCGTGGCTGTCGCGAATGCCCATGCGGCGCTGTTCCGGGGTATCAACCATGAACAATCCGCCAAGGCTCCAGAACGCCTGACCACCCATGAAGTGTTCCGGCTCCTGGTCCAGGATAATTACGGATTTGCCCCGGTCGCCCAGCTCGGCTGCGGCGGCCAACCCGGCCAGCCCGGACCCTACAATAATCGCATCCGCAGTGTCTTTGGTCATGACATGTCCTTTCAGCGCCTGCGGAACCAGATGAGGAATGGCAGGACCACCGCATACATCGTGATCCCGTAGACTGCCGAAGGCAGGGCCAGCGGGCTGAACCCACTTTCGGTGCCTGTGATGAGCGCGGCAAGTGTAATGCCGAGGGTGGAGTTCTGGATGCCGGTTTCGATAGAGATCGTTTTGCTTTCATCCCACGACAGACTTGCTGCGCGGGCCAAGGTCAGCCCGATCAGTAAAAGCGCGATGTTCAAGGTGATCAGCCCGGTTCCCATGATGCTCAGGTTGTTGACAAAAAGCTGCCAGTTCGCGGCCAGGGCCGCCACCACCACCAGAATGAACAGGACCGTGGCCAGCGTCGACAGACCGGCCTCAATCCGGTTTGCAAACCCGGTTGCAAATCTGCGAAGTCCAACGCCGATTGCCACCGGAAGCGTTGTGATCAGGAACAAGGCAATGGCGAGCCCTGTGATCGACACTTCGGGCGCGTCTTCGGCCATGAAATGGCCAATCGACCACGCCGCCAGAACCGGAACGGTGACAATGGACAACAGGCTGATGACCGCCGTCAGGCTGACCGACAGCGCCACATCCCCCTTGGCCAGTTTCGACAGAATGTTGCTGGTCACTCCGCCAGGGCAAAAGCTGAGGATCATGAACCCCACGGCAATTCCCGGCGGCAAGGCGAAGAGCTTGACGGTGACAAATGCGACCACCGGCAGCAGCAATACCTGACACAATGCGCCGATGGCAAAGGCGCGTCGTCTGCTGAAGACACGGCGGAAATCGGCGATCTCCAGCCCGATGCCAAGCGACAACATGATGATCGCCAGAGAGACCGGCAGGCCGACACTTACTAGAAGATCCAAGAACAACTCCTCCCAAAGCCGTTCGGACCAGACTAAGCGAGGGTCAGAGGCGCAAGCAACCGCGCCGTTGGGTCATCGGTACCGTTCGGCAAAACGGCGCAGGATCTCGCCGGGTTGGGTGACCTCTGCTGCGTTGCAAAGATCAATCAGGGATTGCGCGTTCTCAGGCGGAAAATACCCGTGGTCCTTGTAGATGTTGATGCGCTGCTCAAAGTCCTTGGCATCCGCCTCGGGGTGAAACTGCGTGGCATAGACGTTCTGCCCGTATCGGATCATCTGAAACGGGCAGGGGGCGGAAGTGACCAGATGCACGCAACCTTCGGGCAAGGCTTGAACCGCTTCTTTGTGGCCAACGAAGGCTTGGAATTCGGGCAAAAGACCTTGGGTCAACGGATCGGTCTCGCCCGCTTCGGTCAGGCGGCACGAGGATGGGCCCACCGGCTCGCTGTATTGGTCTTTGCTGACGGCCCCGCCCAAATGCGCCGCCAAGACACCCAGGCCATAGCAGCATCCCATGTACGGGTGATCCTGTTCAGTGATTTGCGGCATCAGGCCCATGACCGCCCCTTCGATCCGGGCGTCCAGTGCGGGCTTGGTCACAGGGTCATCGCTGACACATCCGGGCCCGCCGCCGACAATCACGCCGGCATAGTCGCGCACCTGCAGACCGTCGGGCAGATCCTCGCAATCCAGGCGAATGCGGTGGGTTTCTTCGGGCGAAAGGCCGGTTTTGTCCAGAATCGCCGCATATTCGGCGTCCGATGCGTCGGTTTCAGGGCGCAGTTGCAGGATCAGAAAAGGTTTCATGCGCGGCAGATACCCATCAAAGCGGCCAGAACACAAGGATGGCGGGGATGGAAACCGCGATGATCAGGATTTCCAGCGGCAGACCCATGCGCCAATAATCGCCGAACCGGTAGCCACCGGGGCCCAGCACCAATGTGTTGTTCTTGTGACCGATGGGTGTGAGGAACGCGGCCGAGGCCGCCACGGCCACCGTCATCAGAAACGGATCGGGCGACACCTCAAGCGTGCGCGCCATCTGAATACCAACCGGTGCCGCCACAATGGCCGTGGCCGTGTTGTTCAGCACATCCGATAAGGTCATGGTGACGATCATCAGAACTGTCAGAATGGCCCAGGCCGGCAATCCATTGGTCAATTGGATCAACGCGTTTGCGATCAACTCTGTCCCGCCCGAGCTTTCGAGCGCGCTGCCCAGCGGTATCATCGAGCCCAGCAAAACCACCACGGGCCATTCGATGTGATTGTAGATATCGGCAATCGGCATGATCTTGGTCAGGACATAGGCGATCACCACCAACCCCAAAGCAATCGGCAGATAGATCAGCCCGACACTGGCAGCCAGAACGGCTGCTGCGAACAGACCAATCGCCAACCAGGCCTTGTCATTGGCCGTGACGTTCAGGCCGCGCTCGGCCAGCGGCAGGCATCCAAGCCATTCGGTAACATCCGCCCCGCGATCCCGTGGGCAGAGCAGCAGCAGAATGTCTCCGGGCTCAACCTCGGTCTTGCGGACCTGTTCCGTGATGCGGCGGCCCTGACGGGAAATGCCCATCAGGACGGTGCTTTGCCGCCACGCGAGCCCCAGCCCCTGCGCCGTGCGTCCGGTGATGCGGGCGCTTTCGGGCACGACAACCTCGACCACTTCTAACCCGTCGCCCTCGGCGGTCAGAACCTCCTGCCGTCGCGTGTCCGAAAAATCCAGCGTCAGGGCGGCGCGAAACTCGTCCAGCGCTTCAGGGCGGGCTTCGAGCACCAGCGCGTCGCCTTCGCGCAGCGTGGCGTGGGTTGACCGGCCATAGCGGCGCTTGCCGTCACGGATCAGGCCGATGATGGCCACGTCGGATTTCTCGGCTGCCTCATATAGCTCGCTGACCCTTTTTCCGATATGGGCAGAGCCCGGGGGGATTGTCAGCTCGGCGATGTATTCCGCCAGAACTTCGGTGGTCTCCTCTTGCGCGCCGCGATTGGGGATCAGGCGCCATCCGACCAGCGCGACGAACGCCAGACCCGCAATGGCCGCAATCCCGCCCACAGGGGCAAAGTCGAACATATGAAACGGCTCGCCCAGCGTCTCGGCCCTGATGGACGCGATAATGATGTTGGGCGGCGTCCCGATCAGCGTGGCCATACCGCCCAGAATTGTGGCAAAGCTCAGCGGCATGAGTGACAGGCCCACCGATCGCCCCGCCTTGCGCGCAGTCTGAATATCAACAGGCATCAGCAGCGCCAGCGCCGCCACGTTGTTCATAAACGCTGAAAGAACCGCGCCAATCCCGCCCATCAGCGCGATATGGGCCCCAAGGCCCCGCGAAGCGTCGACCAGAGTGCGGGTGATCATAAACACCGCCCCGGACCGAACCAACCCGGCCGAGACCACAAGAACCAGCGCCACGATGATGGTCGCCGGATGGCCGAACCCGGCAAAAGCATCGTCCACGGGCACCACGCCCAGCACGACCCCGATCATCAGCGCCGCAAAGGCCACCAGGTCATAACGGAAGCGGCCCCAAAGCAGCATTCCGAAAACACAAATAAAAAGCGCAAAGAGAATAATTTGATCCGTCGTCATGCGCTCACCATAACGGTGCATCCGGGTCGGGCAAGCCGGTCTCTTGATCCTGCCCCCATCAAACGTCTATATGAGCGCCGAATACGCAAACATTGATGACGAGGACGCACCATGGCAGGCCACTCAAAATGGGCCAATATCCAGCACCGCAAGGGACGTCAGGACGCCGCGCGGTCCAAACTGTTTTCCAAGCTGTCGAAAGAGATCACCGTGGCGGCCAAGATGGGCGACCCCGATCCCGACAAGAACCCGCGCCTGCGTCTGGCCGTCAAAGAAGCCAAGTCGAATTCGGTCCCTAAGGATGTGATCGACCGCGCGATCAAGAAATCCGTGGCCGGCGAAGGCGACGATTACGAAGAAATCCGGTATGAAGGCTACGGCCCCAACGGTGTCGCCGTAATTGTCGAGACAATGACCGACAACCGCAACCGCACCGCCTCCACCGTGCGTTCAACCTTTTCCAAAAATGGCGGCAATCTGGGTGAGACCGGCTCGGTCGGGTTCATGTTCGACCGTAAGGGCGAGGTCGTCTATCCTGTGGACGCGGGCGATGCCGACACGATTTTCGAAGCCGCGATCGAGGCTGGCGCCGAAGATGTCGAAAGCTCGGACGATGGCCACATCATCTGGTGCGCGGACAGTGATCTGAACGATGTCTCCAACGCATTGGAAGGTGCGCTGGGTGAATCGGAATCGACCAAACTGGTCTGGAAACCCACCACAACGACCGAGCTGGGTTTGGAAGACATGCAAAAGCTGATGAAACTGGTCGATGCGCTGGAAGACGATGATGACGTGCAGCGCGTTACCACGAATTTCGAAGCAACCGATGAGGTCATGGCGCAACTTTGACGTCATACATCAAAAATTCAGCAAAACCCGGCCACTGTGCCGGGTTTTTCATTTTGATAATATGCGCACCGGCTTGGCCGATTGGGTGGAACTGGGTACATTCAGGAAAACGGTGACATAAAACCAAAAGCGCGCATGGCAAAACAACCGACTGTACAGGCAAAGCGAAATGTCCCGGTTCTGGCGGGGCAGAGCATTCTGTCCCAGATTGCGTGGACCCTGGGCAGCCCGTCGATTGTGCTGCCGTTTCTGGCGGTTTCCCTGGAAATGCCCATGTTCCTTGCGGGCTCGCTGGTTTCGATCCGGATGTTTGGTGGCATGATTTCGGATGTGTTTCTGGCGCAACCGATTGCTGCGAAACAACAAAAGAAACGGGCGATCGCACTGACCGAGTTTGCAATTGGCGGCTGCTTGCTGATGGCGATGCTGATCGCCGCCACAGGTGTTGTTCCGCTGATTGCTATCGCCTTTGTCGCGGCGTTTTTTCTAATTGGCCTGATCGAGGAAAGCCAGTCCTTGATGTTCACGGACCTTCTGGGAGATCACGTGAAGTCAAAGTCCCGGATGTTGCTGAATTACCTGCAACTTGGCGCTGGCGGCCTGGCGGCCATCGGTATCGCCTTGCTGATCCACGAAATCACAAAGGAAAACCCGCCGTTTTCACGCCATTCCACTGTGATCGCCACTTCGGTTGCGTTCTTCCTTATGTCAGGGCTGTCGATATTGGCGATGCTGGAAATCTCCAAAAGCGACCGCGCATCGGCCGAGGCAAAACCGACGCAGCGACGCACCTTTAAAGAGATTTTCTCAGGGATCGTCGTCATGTTCGAACAGCCCTGGTTCCGGCGCTACATGACCATGCGTCTACCTTTGGTTGTCGTCTCTCTTTCCGTTCCATTTTTCGCCCTGATCGCAGCCGAGGCGCATCACGCGTCGACCAAAGGTTTGACTGCGATGATCGTGTCCTCGGCTTCGGGCTATCTGGTGTCGGCGCCCTTGTGGCAGGTGGTCAACATGAAATCCCATCGCGCGGTAATGGTGGCAGGCACAACGATGGTGGCCATCACAGGCGCGGTGTTGCTGAGCTTTCATTATCTCAAAATTGATCACGCCATCCATCTTCACGCGATTGCCCTGTTTGTAGTGACCGTTGCCGTGACCGGGGTCAGCAGCGCGCGTAAACTGTATTTTCTGGACGTGGCCCCCAAGGATCAGCGCGTTCAGGGCGCCGCAGCGGTCAAAAGCATTTGCCGTGTAGCCGCTGTGGTGCTGTCTGGCATCCTGGCTGCGGTTGCGCATATGCACGAGGTGTCATTGGCGATTGCCTTCATCTCTCTTGTCAGCCTGTGGTCTGCGTTTGCCTGTTTCCGGATCGTAACCCCCAGCAAAGGCGAACCCGTAAGCTCCTGATCGCGATTTCGATCGCTGCACACATATTCGTTTACATGTGAAGGGTTGTGGCGCGGTCGAATAAGGTGTTCAAAACACCATGTCGCGGACTCAGGATCATCCAAAAGTCAAAGCGGGCGTCTTCTGGATGCTGGCCGCCAGTTTTTGCTTTGTCACGATGAACGCGCTGATAAAGGCGCTGGGCGACTCAATGAACCCGGTTCAGGCCGCCTTTATCCGCTATGTGCTGGGCCTGGTCTTTTTATTGCCCGCCATACGCTCGATCCTGGATACGCCGCTGACACGGCGCAATGTGACGCTGTTCGGCTTGCGCGGCGTGGTCCACGGCGTGGCCATCATTCTGTGGTTTTTCGCGATGACCCGCATCCCTTTGGCCGAGGTCACTGCGATGAACTACATGACCCCGATTTACGTGACCCTCGGAGCGGTTCTGTTTCTGGGCGAAAAACTGGCCTTTCGCCGGGTCGCTGCCATCGTTGTCGCGATGATCGGCGTGCTGATCATCCTGCGGCCCGGATTTCGCGAGGTCACCGCCGGTCATATCGCGATGCTGGGTGTGGCCTTGGCGCTGGGCGGGTCCTACCTGCTGGCCAAGGTCATGGTGCGCGACATACGGCCCTCTGCGGTGGTGGCCCATTTGTCGATCTGGGTGACCTTGTTTCTGACGCCCTTCGCCATTGCAGTCTGGGAACCCCCAAATATGCGCGACGTCGGCTTGCTGTTCGTGGTCGCCAGTTTTGCCACGGCTGGGCACTATTTCATGACGCTGGCGTTGCAGGCGGCGCCCGTGACGGTGACTCAACCCGTCTCATTCCTGCAACTGATCTGGGCGACGCTTTTAGGGGCTTTGATGTTCCACGAAAAGGTCGATGCCTGGGTGGTAGCGGGCGGAACCCTGATTGTGGCTGCCGTCAGCTTCATCACTTGGCGCGAGGCCATGCTGACGCGGGCGCGCAGTACCCAGCCGACGCCGCCTCCGGGTTCTGAAAGCCCTGTTTTGCCTGTCGAAAAACGTTATTAATTGACGAGTCAATAAAAACCACTTAGCGTTCCCAAACGTGCTAGCGTTGAGGGGGCAATTATGCCGAAACTCGGAATGGAGCCGATCCGGCGGGATGCGATTGTCAAAGCGACAATCGAAGAACTTGGGATTCAGAAATCCCTTGATGTCACCGTAAGCCAGATCGCCAAACGTGCAGGCATGTCCAGCGCGTTGGCGCATCATTATTTTGGCGGGAAAGATCAGATATTTCTGGCCGCCATGCGCCAGATCCTGACGGATTTCGGGCAAGAGGCAAGAGATCAGTTAAAAGACGCCCCCATAGCCGAACGGCCCCAGGCCATCATACGCGCCTGTTTTGCACCGTCCTGTTTCTCACCCGATGTGATCGCCGCCTGGATGACGTTTTATGTGATGGCACAGACCAACCAGGATGCCTTGCGCCTGTGGCAGATCTATCAGGCGCGCATACGCTCGAACCTGATCGATGGGCTGCGCCCTCTGGTCAATGATCCTGCGGAAACGGCCGAAGACATGATCGCCCTGATTGACGGTTTGTATATCCGCGCGGCCCTCAGCGCGCCGGATGATCCGCAGCGCGCGGTCAGCCACGCCCTGCGCTTGCTTGAGACATTGATAGAGGCTGAGAAATGAGCAAGCCAAATATTCTGATCCTGATGGTGGATCAATTGAACGGTACTCTCTTTCCCGATGGTCCCGCAGATTGGCTGCACGCGCCCAATCTGAAGAAACTGGCCGCGCGGTCGACCCGGTTTACCAATGCCTATACCGCCTCGCCACTTTGTGCGCCGGGTCGGGCAAGCTTCATGTCCGGTCAATTGCCTTCGCGCACGGGTGTCTACGACAACGCAGCCGAATTTCGCAGCGACATCCCTACCTATGCGCACCATTTGCGCCGGGCAGGCTATTACACCTGCCTGTCAGGCAAGATGCACTTTGTCGGGCCAGATCAGTTGCACGGGTTCGAAGATCGCCTGACCACCGACATTTATCCGGCTGATTTCGGCTGGACGCCCGACTATCGCAAACCGGGTGAGCGCATTGACTGGTGGTATCACAACATGGGCTCTGTCACCGGCGCGGGCGTTGCCGTAATTTCCAACCAGATGGAATATGATGACGAGGTCGCCCATCACGCCAAGGCCAAGCTTTACGATCTGGCGCGCGGCAACGACAACCGCCCCTGGAGCATGACGGTCAGTTTCACCCATCCGCATGACCCCTATGTTGCCCGGCGCAAATACTGGGATCTGTACGAGGATAGCGCGCATCTGCTGCCCGAGGTCGCCGATCTGGGTTATGACAATCAGGACCCGCATTCCAAACGCATTTTCGATGCGAATGACTGGCGCAGCTTTGACATCTCGCAAGACGATATTCGCAAATCCCGCCGCGCCTATTTCGCCAATATCTCGTATCTGGATGACAAGATCGGCGAGATCCTCGACGTGCTGGAGACCACCCGGCAAGAGGCGATCATCCTCTTTGTCTCGGATCACGGCGACATGCTGGGCGAGCGTGGGTTGTGGTTCAAAATGAATTTCTACGAAGGGTCTGCCCGGGTTCCGTTGATGATCTCGGCGCCCGACCTGCCGGCGGGGCGCATCGACACGCCGGTTTCAACGATCGACGTGACGCCAACCCTGGGCGCGCTGGCCGGTGTCGACATGGCGGAAATCGCACCTTGGACCGATGGCGAAAACCTGGTGCCTCTGGCGCAAGGAGACGAGCGGACCGCGCCTGTGCCCATGGAATACGCAGCCGAAGCCTCTTATGCGCCGCTGGTCTCGCTGCGCTATGGTAAGTGGAAATACAATCGCTGCGCGCTGGACCCCGATCAGCTGTTCGACCTCGAAGCGGATCCAAACGAGTTGAACAACCTGGCAGAAAACCCCGCGCATCAGGGGACGCTGCAAAGCCTGCAGTCAAAATCTCAGGCCAGATGGGATCTTGATCGATTTGACGCCGATGTCCGCGCCAGCCAGGCCCGACGCTGGGTCGTGTACGAGGCATTGCGGCAGGGCGGGTATTACCCTTGGGATTACCAGCCGCTGCAAAAGGCGTCGGAACGTTACATGCGCAATCACATGGATCTGAATGACGTCGAGGAAAACCAACGGTTTCCGCGGGGCGAATAGCCCTTCATCTTTTTGAAAATACTCCCGCCGGAGGCGATTGGGTTTTCGAAGAAAAACCTGACTTGTGCGGGAACGGAGTTACGAGAATGGAAGCAGATTTTGTCGTCGTAGGCGCAGGGTCCGCCGGGTGCGCGATGGCCTACCGCCTAAGCGAGGCGGGGGCCTCGGTCCTCGTGATCGAACATGGCGGCTCTGACGCTGGCCCCTTTATTCAGATGCCGGCGGCGTTGAGCTATCCGATGAACATGCCGATGTACGATTGGGGGTACCGGTCCGAGCCTGAACCGCATCTGAACAACCGTCAACTCGCCTGTCCCCGAGGCAAGGTGATCGGCGGATCGTCCTCGATCAATGGCATGGTCTATGTGCGGGGCCACGCGCGCGATTTCGACACCTGGGCCGAGATGGGCGCAGACGGTTGGTCCTATGCGGATGTGCTGCCCTATTACAAACGGATGGAGACCTGGCATGACGGGGGTCACGGCGGTGATCCGACATGGCGCGGCACCGACGGACCGCTGCATGTCTCGCGCGGACCACGCGAGAACCCGTTGTTTCAGGCTTTTGTCGATGCGGGCCAACAGGCGGGATATGAAGTCACAGGCGACTATAACGGCGAAAAGCAGGAAGGCTTTGGCCCGATGGAGCAGACGGTCTGGAAAGGTCGCCGCTGGTCTGCCGCAAATGCCTATCTGAAACCTGCTTTGAAACGCGACAATTGCGACATTGTGCGTGGACTTGCCTCTCGCGTTATGTTCGAAAATGGCCGCGCCGTCGGCGTTGAACTGATCCGCGGCGGCAAGCCCGAAATCATCCGCGCCCGGCGCGAAGTCGTGCTCGCCGCGTCCTCAATCAACTCTCCCAAACTGTTGATGCTGTCGGGCATAGGTCCGGCCGCGCATCTGGCCGAGCATGGAATTGAGATCATCGCCGACCGGCCCGGTGTCGGGGCGAACCTGCAAGATCACCTTGAGCTTTATATCCAACAGGCCTCGCTCCAGCCGATCACGTTATACAAACACTGGAACCTGTTCAGCAAAGGTCTGATCGGTGCTCAGTGGCTTTTTACCAAAAAGGGTCTGGGGGCATCGAACCAGTTTGAAAGCGCGGCATTCATCCGGTCGCAACCGGGTGTCGAATACCCGGACATTCAATATCACTTTCTACCGATCGCGGTGCGCTATGACGGGCAGGCCGCCGCCGAAGGCCACGGGTTTCAGGCCCATGTGGGCCCGATGCGGTCTCCCTCGCGTGGGTCTGTGACGCTTCGGTCCAAAAATGCCAAAGACGCGCCCGTCATTCGCTTCAACTACATGAGCCATGACAAGGATTGGGAGGATTTCCGAACCTGTATCCGGTTGACCCGTGAAATCTTTGGGCAAGACGCCTTCAAGCCGTTCGCTGGCAAGGAAATTCAACCCGGTGCGACGGTTCAGTCGGATGAAGAATTGAACGGTTTTATCGCTGAACACGCCGAAAGCGCCTATCACCCCTGCGGAACCTGCCGCATGGGTCGGGCGGATGACCGAAACGCGGTTGTTGACCCACAAGGCCGGGTAATCGGTGTTGACGGGTTGCGCGTGGCGGACAGCTCGGTCTTTCCGCAGATCACCAATGGTAACCTGAACGCGCCGTCGATCATGGTGGGCGAAAAAGTGTCCGATTATCTGCTGGGCAAAGACCCGCTGCCGCGCGCAAATGATCGCCCCTGGGTTCACCCCGAATGGGAAACGCAGCAGCGCTAGCGTTCGGTTTTCGGTTGAATTGCACCTGGATCAGAGATCGATTTGATCCGGGTCAAAGTGACACCTAACAGGCACCTTTATCAATGGGGTATAACGCCAAACAAAGGAGCGAACAGGATGTCTCATACCCCGCATGAACTGGCCGAGGAGTTTCCGGACAAGGTGGACTTGATGAGCCAGTTAAAGCAATCAGACGCGCATTTTGCGCGGCTTGCGGACGAATATCACGAGGTTAACCGGACGGTTCACCGCGCAGAGACCAATGTATCGCCGATGGAAGAACTGGCCGAGGTCGAGCTGCGGAAAAAGCGCGCATCGCTCAAGGATGAGATCTGGGCGATCCTGTCAAAGGCGTAACCCCAAAAGGCGGGGCGCCGGTATTGGGTCAGGTGACCTCATACGGCAGAGTGCCCCTGGTATGCGCGTCAATCGACAGCCGCCGTTCAAGCGGCGGAACCGAGCGCTGGTGGCAATTCTGGCGCTCGCAAATACGGCAGGAGATGCCGATAGGCTCGTATGCGGCCGCGTTGTTGATGTCGAGGTTGTCTGCATAGACCAATGCCTCGGCATGGCGCACCTCACATCCCAGCGCGATCGCATAGCGGCGCACGGGTGCGCCAAATGACCCGCCCGATTTGGAAACATCGCGCGCCAGAGAGATATAGCGCACGCCATCGGGCGTTTCGGCCAGTTGCTGCAAGAAATGGCCCGGAGTTTCGAACGCACGGTGGACGTTCCAAAGGGGGCAGGCGCCACCAAAACGGGCGAATTGCAGCCGCGTGGCCGAGTGCCTTTTGGTGATCGTACCCGCCTGATCCACGCGGACAAAAAAGAACGGGATGCCCTTGGCACCGGGCCTTTGCAACGTGGAAAGGCGGTGTGCGATTTGTTCAATCGAGGCCCCGAACCGGTTGCTGAGCAGTTCCAGATCGTGCCGAACCTCCTGAGCCGCTGTCAAAAACGACCCGTAAGGCATCAGCGAGGCGCCGGCGAAATAGTTGGCCAAGCCAATCTTGGCAATTGAACGTGCCTCCTCGCTTTGGAATTTGGCAAAATCCAGAGTCGCCTCAAGAAGCTTCTCCTGACTGATCAGCGCAACCTGCAACAGCAGTTGAAACACCTGGGTCTGCGACGTGGCAAGCGAGGACAGATACAGGACCTTGGTATCAGCATCGTATCTGCGAAGCGTTTGCGAGGCGTCAAACTTCACTTGAATGCCGCGATCTACAAGGCTGTCCAGCGCAGCTTGCCGGATACTGCCAGCTTCGTCCGCGCGCGAGGCAAAGCGTTCAGCGGCGCGGTCGACTGCGTCGATGTAATTGTCGCAATAGTGAAAGAAATCCCGCACTTCTTCCCAGGGAGAGGCCTGAATGCGCGCGTCTTCCCGGCCCAGGGCCTCGTCCAGCGACGCCAGACGTTCATGGGTCTGCCGATAGGTTCTGTGCAGTTCGATAAAGGCGCGGGCCAGGGCAGGGGCGTTCGATGCGGTCAGGCGCAGATCGGCAAGCGGGGGAATGGACTCGGCAAAGAGCGGATCAGCCAAAGCCTCGCGCATGTCTGAAACCAGCCTTTCGCTGTCGCCGGTGCTGAGTTCGGTCACGTCCATCCCGAATTCCTGCGCCAGCGCCAGAACTACGGTGGTCGAGATCGGCCTGTTATTGTTCTCCATCTGGTTCAGATACGGCAGTGAAACGCCCAGCTTCCCAGCAAAGTCCTTTTGCGTCAGGGTCAGACGTGTGCGCATCTCGCGCAGTTTTGCTCCGGCATAGAGTTTTTGAGTGGGCATGGCGCTTCTTTGCAGTTTTACTGTTTGGGCAAGCTAACTTTGCAAACCCTTCGACGCAAGGAAACTATAAGCCCAACTGCTTCTCGCGCCAGATGACCGATGTAATGGCACAAACGGCCAGAACCGCCGTTGTCAGCATCAACCACAGAAGGGGCATCGCACCTGTTTCATGGGTCAGCAGAGCGCCCGCCAATGCGCTGAGCGCGGCACCTCCGCCCAGCATCAAGGCCCCGCTCAGGCCCGAGGCTGTGCCCGCAAGATGGGGCCGTACTGACAACGCGCCCGCCGTTGCATTCGGGACTGACATGCCATTGCCGAGGCCGACAAAGGTCATGAAGCCGAAAAAGCTGAGCGCTGTGCCCAAGTCGGCCATGAACAACAAGGCAGACAGGATGACCCCAACGGCGTTCAGGCAGCAGCCCCAGAACACCATTCGATTTACCCCAAACCGCACCGAGAACCTGCCGCTGATGAAGTTTCCAAAAAAATACCCGATGGCCGGTGCGCCGAAGTAAAAGCCGATCTCGGCTGCGCTCATGCCGAACAGTTCTGTACCGATGAAAGGTGCGCCGCCCAGATAGGCAAAGAACGCACCAGACGACAGGGCCGAGGACATGGAGTAACCCCAAAACCGGGGCGATGTCAGAAGCTCGGGGTATTCCCGGAACTGCTGTATAAGCGTTTTTCCGCTTTTTGCGGCGGTTTCGCCGAAATCCCGATAGGTCAGCCCCAGGGCAAGTGCACCCAGCGCAAAGGGCACCCAGAAATTGGCCTTCCAGCCAAAGCTTTCCTCAAGCAGCCCGCCAATTGCGGGGCCGATCATTGGCACCACGGCCATGCCCATGGTCACATAGCCGAGCATCGATGCCGCCTGATCCTGATCATACATGTCGCGCACAGCTGCGCGGCTGAGCACGATTCCAACGACGATCACGGCCTGGCTCATGCGGAAGGCGAGGAAAATCTCGGCCGTTGGCGCGTATATGCAACCGAGCGTGGCCAGCAGAAACAGTGCAAGGCCCGACAGCAATACCGGGCGCCGCCCCGCTTTGTCGGCAAGGGGGCCAATCAGGATTTGCAACACTGCATTCACAAGCAAATACAGAGCGATAGACAGTTGCATAACGCGATAGTCTGTCTCGAAATGCAGGGCCATATTGGGCAGACTGGGCAGAAACAGGTTCATGCTCAGGGCTGAGAGACCAGACAGCAAAACAAGCGTCGCTATGGTCGGCGGAGACCGATGGGTTGTCGCGGAACTGAACTGCATGGTTCGCACTTACAGCAAGGTTACGGGAGATGCCATTTCTGATTTGATGTCAGATTGAAATTAGCAAATTTACAGTTTTCCGGCTTTGTATTGCCAAAGATTTGCAAATTTGCCGAAAACTGCTTTGGACTTGCGCGTCCTATCGGTATGGTCTCGCCAGATTTTACAGGGGATTTACGTCATGAAAGACATCCTTTCCGAGCTTGAAGATCGTCGCAACAATGCGCGTCTGGGTGGTGGCCAGAAGCGGATTGATGCGCAACATGCCCGTGGCAAGCTGACAGCCCGCGAACGCATTGAACTGCTGGTGGACGAAGGCAGCTTTGAAGAGTTCGACATGTTCGTCAGCCATCGCTGCACCGATTTCGGGATGGAAAACCAGAAACCTGCGGGTGATGGTGTGGTCACCGGATGGGGCGCCATCAACGGGCGGATGGTCTATGTATTCAGCCAGGATTTCACCGTGTTTGGCGGGTCGCTGTCGGAAACGCATGCGCAGAAGATCTGCAAGATCATGGATATGGCGATGCAGAACGGCGCACCGGTGATCGGCATCAACGACTCGGGCGGCGCCCGCATTCAGGAAGGTGTTGCGTCATTGGCGGGCTATGCCGAGGTGTTCCAACGCAACATCATGGCGTCAGGCGTGGTGCCTCAGATCAGCGTTGTCATGGGCCCCTGCGCGGGTGGCGCGGTGTACAGCCCTGCAATGACCGACTTCATCTTTATGGTCAAAGACACCTCGTACATGTTCGTGACCGGCCCAGACGTCGTCAAGACAGTCACGAACGAGGTAGTCACAGCAGAAGAGCTTGGCGGTGCATCAACCCACACCAAAAAGTCGTCGGTCGCCGATGGGGCGTTTGAAAACGATGTCGAAGCCTTGGCCGAAGTGCGGCGTCTGGTGGATTTCCTGCCGCTCAACAACCGCGAAAAACCGCCCGTGCGCCCGTTTTTTGACGAGCCGGATCGCACCGAGACTTCGCTGGATACGCTGATCCCCGACAATCCCAATACGCCTTACGACATGAAGGAATTGATCACCAAGGTCGCGGATGAGGGCGATTTCTACGAGATTCAGGAAGATTATGCCAAGAACATCATCACCGGATTCATCCGGCTTGAAGGCCAGACCGTTGGCGTTGTGGCCAATCAGCCGATGGTTCTGGCGGGGTGTCTGGATATCGACAGCAGCCGTAAGGCCGCGCGGTTCGTGCGCTTCTGCGACTGTTTTGAAATTCCGATCCTGACACTTGTCGATGTGCCGGGATTCCTGCCAGGCACCTCTCAGGAATATGGCGGCGTCATCAAGCACGGCGCCAAGCTGCTGTTTGCATATGGCGAGGCAACTGTGCCCAAGGTGACCGTGATCACGCGCAAAGCCTATGGCGGAGCGTATGACGTGATGGCCTCGAAACACCTGCGTGGTGATTTCAACTATGCCTGGCCCACTGCCGAGATTGCCGTGATGGGCGCCAAAGGGGCGACCGAGATCATCCATCGTGCGGATTTGGGCGATGCGGAAAAGATCGCGCAGCACACGCAAGATTACGAGGATCGCTTTGCCAATCCCTTCGTCGCAGCAGAGCGTGGCTTTATCGATGAGGTGATCATGCCGCAATCAACCCGCCGCCGTGTGTCCCGGGCTTTTGCCAGCTTGCGCAACAAGCAGCTGAAGAACCCTTGGAAAAAGCACGACAATATCCCTCTGTGATCGGGTAGGGCGGGCGGTTCTTATGCCCGCTTACCTTGCCAAGCCAAAGGACCAGAACCTCATGTTCGGACCAAGCCGATATGCCTCTTGCATCGCCCTGACACTTGCGATTGCGTCTGGTTTAACTGTGCCTGCCCGGGCAGAGACCCTGTTGCCCGTTCCCTCGGGCCAGCCGGTTGAGCTGAGCAATGTTCTGCTGGACAATAATCCCGGAGAGCTTTGGGTGCGGTTTCGGTTCATCGCGCCCAAGATCGGCTCGACCGTTGGTCGGATCACGTATGACATCGCCGTCGTGGATATGGCGCATCTGTGCAATGTCCTGGCGGTGCCATACGTCGCCCGGCACGAACTTGAACCTGCGCGGGTCGTTATCTCTTTTGCGGATCGTCCAATTGAGTTTGGCGATTCCGCACCCGACGCCACTCAGTTTTTTGAAGCCTACCGTCTGGAGCAATCCGAATGTATCTGGGAGGGGCTTTGACCATGATCACGCCGTGTCATGACCTCAATGCATCTCAGAACAACGTAACGACTTTGGAGGTTCGCATGATCACTTTGGCCCGAAAGGGGTGCGGGAATTCGCAATGGCCCTTCCGTTCTAAAAGGTGGCCACAATGTTGAAACATCGCGGTTTTCCAGGCCGTCTGCCGGGTACGGATTTTCAATTTACCATCCGGCGTGCCAATCCCAAGGGCGTCACGCCGATCACACAGCGCGAGCGGTTTCGCGACCGCAAACCAGCGGACAAGCGCGCGGATGCCGCGTTCATGGAGGCGCTGTGGCAGAATTTTGCAGACCAACCCTTTGAGAGGGGCAATCTGGATGCAGGGCGGCTCAGCTGGTTGTTCGGGCGCGAAGTGATCGCGGCTGAGGATCCCTTTGACGCCGCCAGCTATGACGCGTTGCTGGTGATCGATGTCGATACGGCGCGTCAGTCGTTTCCTGATATTTTCGATGGGGTGAGATAGACGTGCTGACCGATGCCGCACAGACCGTGCACCCTTGTGGTGCATCGACCCCGCCCTTTGCCGGGCGAGGCCGTGTTGCGGCATTAGAAGTTCAACTGGGCAGCCAACTGAACGCGATTGCCGTCGAATGTACGACCGGTCGGTTCGTCGTTGCGTTCGCCAAAGATGTACTCGGCGCTGAGCGTGAGATTGTCGGTCGCCTTGTAGAAGGCGTTGACGTGAATGGTCTCAAGCTCGGTGAACGACAAGGTCCCGGTCGAGGTCGGCAGGTCATAATCCTCGCGACCATACGCGATACCAACATTCCATTTTGGCGTAATGTCCTGACGGAACTCGATGGTATAGCCGTCCACGTCGTTGGCCTGTCCGCCGACGATGGCGTCACCCAAACCGATCAGATAGGGGCCGATGGCCTCACCGTTGACGTAGTTGACCTGGAAGAGGCCCCCTTGCCAGGGGCGGATCGAACCGGACAGGGTAAAGCCGGTCTGGTCAACCTCGACCCCACCGCTTTCGGCTTTACCATACAGAGCCGAGATGCGGGCAAGATATTTGCCGTCATTGTATTCCGCCGAAGCCGTAAGAACGGGATCATCCGAGTTCGATCCGCTGACATTCTCTTCGACCGCGACCGCAAAGGTTGTGTTGGCGCCGAACGTGTTGGTGTAGCGAACCTGCGGCACCCGCGCAAACGGGATACCTACAGGGCCGTTGAATTCAACGGTGGTCGGATAGGTGGCGAGCGGCTGGAAGTTGGTCCAGAACTGACCGATCAGCCAGGCGTCTCCGATGCGGATATTCGCGTGGCGCAGACGGAATTCTGCCGAGCCGCCGGACGCGAACAGATCGACCTCAAGCTGTCCGCGGATGTCACCCAGACCCGTCGGGGTCGTGGTGTTCAAGCCGATGCGGGATTGGCGCACGGTCGCGCCGAATGTGCCGTCCGTTGCAGCCGAGGGCTCACCGATGACGTTCACAAAAGCGGTGTCGCCCTGATCAAATTCGAAATCGTAGAAAAAGTCGGCTTTGACATACCCGTATACGTCGAGCGTGGTACTGCCGATTTGCAGATCACCGGTGCCGGATCCCTGTTTTTGAGTTTCCAGGGCTTCGACCCGGGCGCGCAGCGCATCGAGTTCGGCCTGGGTTTGCGCGTCTTGCGCCAAGGCCTGCGTGCCGGTCACACAAAGCGTGCTGGCAGCAAGCAGGCTAGCAGTTTTATCCTTCAATGTCATGGGGATATATCCTTGGTTGCGAGTGTGCAGAGGCACCGTTCCACGCAAGCGTTCAGCAGGGAAATCACCAGTTCGGGAGATTTTTCACGCGAATCCTCAAGCAAATTTGTCAAAAATGCGGCGCGTTTTCACAGGCCGGTGAGCCGGGCTGCCAAGACGTTGTCAGAAGGGCGCTTTTTTTCGACACCCGAGAGGGGGCGCCGTGATCAGGGTGCTCAAAAAAACGGCACGGCTGCTGCTTTTTGTAACGGTAATGTGACAGAGACCCTGCCTGGCTCAACTGATTTGGACAAACTGCCTATAGGCGCAATTTTGCGCGGGATTTCGCCTGATTGGCGGGTTTCAGCCGGAAATGCGGCGGGAAACAATCTGTGGTTGGCGGCCATAATTGTGCGTTGCAAGGTGGCTGGGCCGTGCGGCTCTACTTTGCCTGCGTCGCACAAGCACCTACTATTCCGTACCCCTTCCTTCCGCGGGCAGGTTTGTGTTCCCCACATGGTCCTGTCCGCGTTTTTCTTTGCGCATAAAGCATGCGTGAAATGGCGAAAACCTGCGCAAAACGAAAATTCCTTCGGTCGGTTATTGAATAACACGGCCTGTTTCCCGCATCTGCTGCCCAATGCATCAAGAAACACGAAGAGGCAGCTGATATGCGAATCTCAAACCTTATCCTTGCAACTGCAACTTGTGCGGGCCTTGCGGCCTGTGGCGGCAACACGGGCGAACAGGCCGTGCTGGGCGGCGGCGCAGGCGCGATCGGTGCCGCGGTCCTCAACGCCGATCCGTTGGTCGGAGCTGCGGTCGGCGCAGCGGGCAACGTGCTGTATTGCAAGACCCAGAACAACTGTAACTAATACCTATTCCGCAGGGCGCGCGACGTCCTGCCCGTCATCACGCATCACGCTGTCGTGGGGTCAACGCCCTGCGGCGGCGTTTTGCGTTTCCCGAACACAAAGCCAAAGGACATCGCATGTTCAATAAGATCCTGATCGCCAACCGGGGCGAGATTGCCTGCCGGGTCATCAAGACCGCCCGCAAAATGGGTATCGGCACTGTTGCCATCTATTCGGACGCAGACAGGAACGCGTTGCATGTGTCCATGGCCGATGAGGCGGTTCATATCGGTCCGCCCCCAGCGAACCAGTCCTATATCGTGATCGACAAGGTGATGGAGGCCATCCGCCAAAGTGGCGCGCAGGCGGTGCATCCGGGTTACGGCTTTCTGTCGGAAAACGCCAAATTCGCCGAGGCGCTAGAGGCCGAAGGCGTGGCCTTTGTCGGCCCGCCCAAAGGCGCGATTGAGGCGATGGGCGACAAGATCACCTCGAAGAAGATCGCTCAGGATGCGGGTGTGTCGACTGTGCCCGGCTATATGGGTCTGATCGAAGACGCCGAAGAGGCCGTGAAGATCTCGAACGAGATCGGCTATCCGGTGATGATCAAGGCCAGCGCCGGTGGCGGTGGTAAGGGCATGCGCATCGCGTGGAACGACCAGGAGGCGCGCGAGGGTTTCCAATCGTCCAAGAACGAAGCCGCGAATTCTTTCGGCGATGACCGGATCTTTATCGAGAAATTCGTGACGCAGCCGCGCCACATCGAAATTCAAGTCCTCTGCGACAGCCACGGCAATGGCGTCTATCTGGGCGAACGCGAATGCTCGATCCAGCGCCGGAACCAGAAGGTTGTGGAAGAGGCCCCTTCGCCCTTCCTAGACCCCGAAACCCGCAAGGCGATGGGGGAACAGGCCGTGGCACTTGCCAAGGCGGTGGATTACGCCAGCGCGGGCACGGTTGAGTTCATCGTCGACGGCGACAAGAACTTCTACTTCCTGGAGATGAACACCCGCCTGCAGGTGGAACACCCGGTGACTGAACTGATCACCGGTGTCGATCTGGTTGAACAGATGATCCGCGTGGCCAATGGCGAAAAGCTGACCATCACACAGGATGATGTGACCCTGACAGGCTGGGCCATCGAAAACCGTCTGTATGCCGAAGACCCGTATCGCGGCTTTCTGCCATCGATTGGCCGCCTGACCCGCTATCGTCCGCCGCAGGAAACGGCTGCAGGTCCGATGCTGGTCAATGGTAAATGGCAGGGCGATGCACCCGAAGGCGAAGCAGCTGTGCGCAATGACACCGGTGTCTACGAGGGCGGCGAGATCAGCATGTACTACGACCCGATGATCGCGAAACTCTGCACCTGGGCGCCGACCCGTGAGGCCGCGATCGAGGCGATGCGCGTGGCCCTGGACAGTTTCGAGGTCGAGGGTATCGGGCATAACCTGCCGTTCCTGTCGGCGGTGATGGATCATCCGAAATTTGTCAGCGGAGACATGACGACAGCGTTTATCGCCGAGGAATATCCTGACGGTTTCGAAGGCGTCACACTGCCTGATGCCGATCTGCGCCGCATTGCGGCCTCGTGCGCGGCGATGCACCGCGTGGCCGAGATCCGGCGTACCCGCGTGTCGGGCCGAATGGACAACCATGAACGCAAGGTTGGCACCGACTGGGTCGTGACGTTGCAAGGGCAAGAGTTCGCGTTGACGACAGATGCCGATCCCAACGGCTCGACCGTGACTTTTGATGACGGTACGGCTTGTCGTGTGACATCCGATTGGACGCCGGGGGATCAACTGGCCGTTCTGAACGTCGATGGCAGCCCGCTGGTGCTGAAGGTCGGGAAAGTTTCGGGCGGTTTCCGCATCCGTAACCGTGGAGCAGATCTGAAAGTACATGTGCGCACGCCAACTCAGGCTGAGCTGGCCAAGCTGATGCCCGAGAAGCTGCCGCCCGATACGTCGAAGATGCTGCTCTGCCCGATGCCCGGCCTGATCGTGAAGATCGATGTGGAAGTTGGGCAAGAGGTGCAGGAAGGTCAGGCGCTTTGCACGGTCGAGGCGATGAAGATGGAAAACATCCTGCGCGCCGAGAAAAAAGGGGTTGTCGCCAAGATCAACGCAGGGCCCGGCGACAGCCTCGCCGTGGATGATGTGATCATCGAGTTTGAATGATCATGTCCGCGCTTTTGCCATACCGTTCCATGGCTTCGGCAAGTACCGAGGCCAAGGGGCGTGGCGAAAGCACTCAACCACCCTCGCGCCGTTCGCGAATTTCGCGCTCGCGCAGGGGGGTTTTGTCGATCGAGCGGCCAATCTCGCGCACGCTCCAGGGGGAAGGCTTGCGCAGTTTGACCACGCCGTCCTTGTCAACAAACACCATCTGGAACCCACGTGGCCGCAATTGCGACCGGATCGGGGATCGTGCTGCAGGGTCGGTGTCGGTCAGAACCAACACATCGCGGTCCCGCATTGCAGCTTCGCCCTCGACCAGCATGTCGATCTGTTGCTGGAACCGGGGATCGGCGGGTGTGTCGGCAAACACGATGATGGGACGATTGACCCACAGGAAATCGTTCAAATCGCTTTCCCCTGCTGGGCGCACAAAGGCGTCATCGGCCGGGGCCGAACCGTCGGCGGCAAATGCGGCCAGCGGGATAAGTGCCGAGAAAACAAGGGCAAGCGTGCGTGTCATGGGGCCTCCTGTTCCAATGAATATAGCCTTTGCGCGCGCGAATGCGACCACCGAAATGCACGCATCACTCAAAATTTCCTGCTTTGGCCCGAATGCTCGGGCAGGGCGGAGCCATATAGCGCGGCGGCACCGTCTGTCCGCGATCCGAATTGAGAAAAGGAATTCGCCATGACCGATACCAAAGACTGGCAGGCACTGGCCGAGAAAGAGCTGCGCGGTCGTCCGTTGCAAGATCTGACCAAGGAAACGCTGGAAGGCATCGACGTCAAACCGCTCTATACGCAGGCCGATACGGCTAAGTTGCCACATATGGGATCGTTGCCGGGGTTCGGCCCCTTCACACGCGGGGTGAAGGCCACGATGTATGCGGGCCGTCCCTGGACGATCCGTCAATATGCGGGCTTTTCGACCGCTGAGGAGTCCAACGCCTTCTACCGCCGCAATCTGGCTGCAGGTCAGCAGGGCGTATCGGTCGCCTTCGATCTGGCGACGCACCGGGGTTATGACAGCGACCATCCGCGCGTTGTCGGCGATGTGGGCAAGGCGGGCGTCGCCATCGACAGCGTTGAAGATATGAAGATCCTGTTCGACGGTATCCCGCTGGACAAGGTTTCGGTGTCGATGACCATGAACGGCGCGGTAATCCCGGTTCTGGCGAATTTCATCGTGGCGGGTGAGGAACAGGGGCACGACAAATCTGTCCTGTCCGGCACCATTCAGAACGACATTCTGAAAGAGTTTATGGTGCGGAATACGTACATTTATCCGCCTGAACCTTCGATGCGGATCATTTCGGACATTATCGACTACACCTCGAACGAGATGCCCAAGTTCAATTCGATTTCGATTTCGGGCTATCACATGCAAGAGGCCGGGGCGAACCTGGTGCAGGAGCTGGCCTATACGCTGGCCGATGGCCGTGAATATGTACGTGCCGCGACGCAGGCCGGGATGGACGTGGACAAATTCGCAGGCCGCCTGTCGTTTTTCTTTGCCATCGGCATGAATTTCTTCATGGAAATCGCGAAACTGCGCGCCGCACGCACCCTGTGGCACCGTGTGATGACCGAGTTTGGCGCGAAATCCGAGCGCTCCAAGATGCTGCGGACGCATTGCCAGACTTCGGGCGTGTCGTTGCAGGAACAAGACCCGTACAACAACGTCATCCGCACCGCATACGAGGCGATGAGCGCGGTCCTGGGGGGGACCCAATCGCTGCACACTAACGCTCTGGACGAGGCGATTGCGCTGCCCACCGATTTCTCGGCCCGTATCGCGCGCAACACGCAGCTGGTATTGCAGGAAGAAACCGGCGTCACCGATGTGGTCGATCCGCTGGCGGGGTCATATTACATCGAAAGCCTGACCAACGAGCTGATCGAAAAGGCTTGGGCCCTGATGGAAGAGGTCGAAGAGATGGGCGGCATGACCAAGGCCGTCGCCAGCGGCATGCCCAAACTGCGCATCGAAGAAAGCGCGGCGCGGCGCCAGGCGATGATCGACCGGGGCGACGAGGTGATCGTCGGGGTCAACAAATACCGCAAGGACCACGAAGACCCGATCGACATTCTGGACGTCGACAATGTGGCCGTGCGCGAGGCGCAGGTTGCACATCTGGAACGCATCCGCGCAACCCGCGACGAGGCCGCATGTCAGAAAGCCTTGGACGACCTGACCACGACCGCCCGTGAGGGTGGAAACCTGCTGGCCGCTGCGGTCGAAGCCGCCCGCGCCCGCGCATCCGTAGGAGAGATCAGCATGGCAATGGAAAAGGAATTCGGCCGCCACCGCGCCGAGGTCAAAACTCTGGCTGGCGTCTATGGCGCGGCTTACGAAGGCGATGAAGGCTTTGCCGCGATCCAGAAATCCATCGAAGAATTTGCCGAAGCCGAAGGCCGCCGCCCGCGTCTGCTGGTGGTCAAGATGGGGCAGGACGGGCATGATCGCGGTGCCAAAGTGATCGCCACGGCCTTTGCTGATATCGGCTTTGACGTGGACGTTGGCCCGCTGTTCCAGACGCCAGCCGAGGCCGCGCAGGATGCGGTGGACAACGATGTGCATGTGGTCGGGATTTCGTCTCAGGCGGCAGGTCACAAGACCCTTGCGCCACAACTGGTCGAGGAACTGAAGAAGGCCGGTGCCGAAGATATCATTGTGATTTGCGGCGGAGTGATCCCGCAGCAGGATTACCAGTTCCTCTATGATCACGGGGTCAAGGCGATCTTTGGACCAGGCACCAATATCCCCGAGGCCGCCCAGGATATCTTGCAGCTGATCCGCGGCGCCCGCAGCTGAGGCCGCGATTTCCCACGAAGGGTATCTTGACCAGACCAAAATCGGGTCCTTTGTTAGTGTCATGGCACCCACTTGCTGGAAGGAACGCAGATGAGGCTGGATCATATCGCTGTCGCAGGCGAAACGCTGGAAGAGGCCGCCGCGCATGTCGAACAGGCTTTGGGCGTTTCGCTGCTACCCGGCGGCAAACATGCTAAGTTCGGCACATATAACCGCCTGCTTGGGCTGGATGATGGCTTGTATCTTGAGGCAATCGCCGTCGATCCCGAAGCCCCCAATCCCGCCATGCCTAGGTGGTTTGATTTGGATCGGTTCAAAGGCCCAGCCCGATTGACCAACTGGATTTGCCGGGTGGCTGACATCACCTCGGTCACCATGCCCGAGGAAGCTGTCCGCCCTGTCGATCTGGAACGCGGCGCGCTGCGGTGGCGGATGGCGATCCCGGACTCGGGGCGTTTGCCATTCGACAATCTGTATCCGGCGCTGATCCAATGGCAGGGCGATCTGCATCCGGCGAATATGCTGCAAGCAAGCGGATGCAGGTTGCGACGGTTGGTTGTCTACCATCCCGAAGCGCTGGAGCTGGCGCGTATCCTGGGCCCCATTGACACAGTGGTTTTTGACACCGGAGCCGCCGCCATGCGGGCCGAGTTTGATACGCCCAGCGGGATGCGAGTTCTGGAATGAAGATACGGCCGGCCCGGGCCGAGGATGCAAGCGCGGTCGCCGCGATCATCAATGCGGTCGTGCGCGACACTCTGGTCACGTTCACAACGGATGAACGCGGTGAAACCAGTGTTGCCGAGGATATCGGCTGCAGACCCGGGCGCTACTTTGTCGCCGAGACAGGCGGGCAGGTTGTTGGCTTTGCCACTTATGGGCCGTTTCGAAACGGTCCGGGGTATGCACAGACCGTTGAGCACTCAATCCTTTTGAAACCCTCAGCACAAGGGCAGGGCGTGGGGCGTGCACTGATGACGAGGCTGGAGGCCGCAGCGAAAGCGGATAAGGTCCATGTGCTGGTTGCCGGGATATCTTCGGCCAATCTGGGGGCGGTTTCCTTCCACAAGGCGCTGGGGTTTACCGAGGTCGGGCGCATGCCCGAAGTGGGCCGCAAGAGGGGTCAGTGGCTGGATTTGATCCTGATGCAGAAAATTCTTGCCTGAAAGCGATCTGTCGCACCTGACAGTTGCGGCGTGGCGCGTTAGGGTGCGCTCATGTCGATCTGGACACGCATATCTGACGCCATCAGCGCATTGGCCCAAGGCGAAAGCCTGACGGCTGTTTTTGAGAAACTGCGCACGCCGCCGCAGCGCTCGGTCGCTTTTGCCATCGCTGTCATTGCTCTGGGGGCCAAGATGGCCAAGGCGGATGGTCAGGTCACCCGCGATGAGGTCACCGCCTTTCGTGAGGTCTTTCAGATCGCGCGTGAAGATGAGGCCGGTGCTGCACGGGTCTTTGACATGGCGCGCACGGATGTGGCGGGTTATCAGGATTATGCTCGAAAAATCTCGCGCATGTTTGGTGATGACACAACGACGCTGTGCGACTTGATGGAAGGTCTGTTCCACATCGCGATGGCGGATGGGTTTTATCATCCGAACGAGAACGAGTTTCTGGAAGAGGTCAGCCAGATCTTTGGCCAGACAGATGCTCAGTTCATGGCACTGCGTGCGCGCTTTGTGCCGGATGCGCCAAACGATCCCTACACGGTGCTGGGTGTCGACCGCGATATGCCCTTGCCGGAAATTCGCAAGGTGTGGCGGCAGTTGGTGCGGGACACGCATCCCGACGCGATGATGGCACGTGGCGTGCCGGAAGAGGCGGTGCGGCTGGCCGAAAAGAAGATGATCGACATCAACCGTGCCTGGGATGAAATCAACGGCGCCACGGTCTGATCCGATGCGTCTGGCGACCTACAATATCGAGTGGTTCGCCAATCTGTTTGACCGCAATGATACATTGATCGTCGACGACAGCTGGTCCGGACGGCACAACGTGACCAAGGCGCAACAGGTCGAGGCGATTGCCACGGTCTTGACGGCGCTGGACGCTGATGCGGTTCTGATTGTCGAGGCTCCGAACACAGGCAAGGTTCAGAACACCGTTCGCGCTTTGCAACACTTTGCCGAGGCGTTTGAATTGCGCATGTCCCACGCGGTGATGGGGTTTCCCAATGACACGCATCAGGAGTTAGGGTTGATCTACGATCCCTCGGCCCTGACGGTTCGACATGATCCTGTGGGAGAGGCATCCGGGTCGCGGGCGCCGCGGTTTGATTCCGTCTTTCATATCGATCTGGATGTGGATGCCACTGAGGATCACGTCAAATTTTCGAAACCGCCGCTGGAATTGGCGGTTGAAACCGCCTCTGGAACGCGGCTGCGCCTGATTGGGGCGCATCTGAAGTCCAAAGCCCCGCATGGCGCCAAATCGCGGGATGAGGCCATTCGCATGTCGATTTCAAACCGGCGCAAACAACTGGCACAGGCGATCTGGCTGGCGCAGCGGGTTGAGGATCATCTGCACAACGGTGATCCCGTGGTGCTGATGGGCGATCTGAACGACGGGCCGGGACTGGATGAATTCGAAGACCTTTTCGGACGGTCCTCGGTTGAGATTGCAATGCAGCCGGGACTGTATGATCCACATGCGGCGCGCGATCAGGGCGACGGGCCTCAGCCTTCGACCGCGCGGTTTGAAAAGCGAGACCAAGGCCGCTTTCTTGAGGCACTGCTGGATTACATCATGATCAGCGGTGATCTGCGCGATCTGAACCCGCGCTGGCGGATATGGCATCCTTTGCGGGATGCCGAGATTAACAAGATGCCTGATTTGCAGCGCGCCCTGCTGACCGCGTCGGATCATTTTCCGGTAACGCTGGACATCGATCTGTAACCTTTCAACCGTCGCGCGCATCGCCTATATTTTCCATATGCGGAAACTTTTGCTCATAAGTGCGATTTGTGTCACCGCCTCTGGTCCCGCCGTGGCGCAGGACAGCGAGGGCAAGTCCCTCATGGAACGTGGCGCTGAATTGTTTATGGAAGGCCTGCGGAAAGAGATGGAGCCTGCCCTGGACGATTTTCTGGGGCTGGCGGATCAGATAGGGCCGGCGATGCAATCATTTTTGCAGGAAATGGGCCCGGCTTTGGCGGAAATCGCAGCTCAGGTCGAGGACTGGAGCGCCTATGAAGCGCCTGAGATTCTGCCGAACGGAGATATCATTCTGCGAAAGAAGCAACCGGATGAGCTGCCGGAAAAGGCTGATCCCGAAGCCCCCGCAGACGGTGTCACGGACATCTAAGCGACGCTCAGCGCCGCATGATCACCCGGGATTCTGATTTCAAAGCGTTCGCAAGTGACCGGAGGCGTGCCTCGGCCACTTCATTAAACAGGGGTTTGGCGGATTTGGGCAGGATCAGTTCCAACTGCTGTTTTTTGGGAAAAAAGCGCAGCTTGCCGATGGTTGCGTCGTTTTGCATCCACAACATCGCGCCCAATCGCATGGCTTTGCCCAGAATTTCTGCCTGTTTCTGACCCTTTTCGTCCAACAGCTCATAAAGCGGAGTAAAGCGGTTTCCTTCCCGCTTGTTGCGGTACCGATGCTGTAGGGCGAGGCCGATAAAGACGCGTTCCGAGTGTTTCAGCCCGCTCATATTGGCGCGGGTGACGTATTCAAAGCAGACCTCGGCGCGGTAGTCCGGGTGCGCACGCCAGCTAACGTCATGCAGCAGGCAGGCGGCCTTGATCAGGCGCACATTTTGCGGCGGGGCCGACCGAAACAGGGGCATAACAAAATCGAACAGGTGTTTGCCATAGCCGGGCAAACGGGCGTCTTTTGCCTCGGCAAAGCGGCTGGCTTCGATCAGCGGATCGCGGTCGCGCAGGCGTTGCGGCATTTGCTGGTACAGCAACCCCTCGCGGATGCCATAGCTGGATATGGCAATGTCCTTGGGTTTGAACGTGCGGATCAGCCGGGCCAGCACGTCCATTGCAAAGGGGATCAATGCCATCCGCGAACCTGACACGCCTGCCAAACTGCGCAGCTTTTCCGGATCGCCTTTTTCAATGAACTTGATCGTCTCGCGCACCTGTTTGTGCGTCATGCGGTATTCATGCAAAACGACCAATGGGTAGCCGCGCCGCAACATATCCAGCCGCGCAAAGGCCCGCCAACTGCCGCCCACCAGGAACAGGCGGTCGCGTTGCGGCCCCATCTGATCACGCATCTCTTCGAGGGTCTGCTTGATATGCGCCTTGCGCGCCCTGCGCCCCCCTTTGATATCGCGCAGTTTCAGCGGCCCGAGGGGTGAGGTCATGCGGCGGCCAACCTCGCCCTCGCCAATCTCGGCCAGTTCAACCGATGATCCCCCGATATCACAGATCAGGCCATAGGCGCCGGGCCAGCCGAGCAACACGCCTTGGGCGGACAATCGGGCCTCTTCCGCGCCGTTGATCACATTGATCTTAAGGCCGGTTTCGGCCTCGACCTGCGCACAGAATTCGGGCCCGTCTTCGGCTTCGCGCACCGCCGCAGTCGCAACCGCGTGCAATGCGGGCAAGCCCAGATTCTTTGCCAGATGCTGAAACCGGTCCAACGCAGCCAAGGCGCGTTCGCGCCCTCGGGGGTTGAGCCGCCCGGTTTCCGAAAGGCCAGCCCCCAGTTCGCACATGACTTTTTCATTGTAGAAATAAGCCGGAGATCGCGCCGCGCCGTCAAAGATGACCATTCGAACCGAGTTCGATCCGATATCGACCACACCGACACGCGACAGGGCCCGCGCGCCGGGGTCGTCCACAAGCGGTTTTCCGAACGGGCCGTAACCCTGCGCATCAGTCGCGGCGATCTGTTCCATCGAGTCCCCAGTCGTTTTTCTCAACAAGATGCGAAATCGCTGATCTTCGGTCAATCGTTGTGGGCGGTTGGATTGGGATCATCGCTGAGCACGCGAACGGCCAGAGCCCGCGTAATGTCCCGTTTTTCGCTGAGCGCGAGGTGATCCAGCCGATCAACGACCCAGGCGGCGGCCTCAAAACTGCGATCCATATGTTTGACGAGATAGGCGATGACATCTGGTGCGGGGTTGAGTTGCCGATCCAGAAAGAGCTTGGTCAAGACCGCCCCCAAAAGCGCGTCATCGGGGCTGTCCAGCGCCACGTGATGGGCCCCTTCGACCCGGCTTTGCAGATCAGGCAGTGGCAGATGCCAAGTCTTCGGCGCTGCGCGCCCCGTCATCAACAGCGCGTGCCCTTCGGCCAGAACCAGATTATGCAGATGAAACATTGTTTTTTGCTGTTCGATACTGTCCCGGATAACAGGCACATCCTCGACCGCGATGGGGCGTTGCGCCAATTCCGGCACATCCTGATGTCGCAGCTCCGCCGCGCCGATGATCCGGCCGCCGGTTTCGGCCGCCCAGACATGGGCCAGATGGGTTTTCCCCGATCCGGCCGGTCCGCTGAGAACCAGCTTGTTGCCGGGCCAGGACGTGGCCGAGATCATCGCCACGGCCAACGCGTTGGCGGGCGAGACAAAGAAATCCTCGCGACCGAGTGCGGTCTTTGAGGGCAGCTCAAAGCTTAGCTGTGTGGCCATTTATTCGTCTGTGTCCGCGGGCGAACCTTCAAGCCCGTTGTAAAGGCGGCTTTGCAGGTATTGCGTCGTTCCAAACCGTGCCAGCACGCCAAGGGCTGCGGCAACAGGCACGGCGATCAGCATGCCGACAAAGCCAAACAATGCGCCGAATACCGAAAGGGCAAGCAACAGCCAAACAGGGTGCAGTCCGACCGAGCTGCCGACCAGCTTGGGGGTCAGAAAGTTGCCTTCGGCCACCTGTCCGATTGCAAAGATCCCGGCAACCAGCCCGATATGTGCCCAATCCCCCCAAAATTGAAACAACGCGAGCCCGATGGCCAATGCGCCCCCGATCAGCGCACCGAGGTAGGGGATAAAGGTCACCAGCCCGGCAATGAAGCCGACAATCAGGCCGAATTGCAGACCGACCGCCATCAAAGCAACCGCATAATAGGTGCCAAGGATCAGACACACGGTGCCCATCCCGCGTACGAACGAGGCCAGAACATCATCGATTTCGGAGGCCAGACGCTTGATGGTGGGGGCGTGATCGCGGGGCAGCAGCTCTCCGATCCGGGCGATCATGCGATCCCAGTCCATCAGCAGGTAAACGGCGACAACCGGGACGATGACCAGCAGAACGACCACGTTGATGGCCGACCCGACCGAGGCCAGAACCGATTGCAGCACGTCACCTGTTTTGGATTTCAGCGTCTCACCAAACGAAACCAGCATCTGGTGGGTCTGGGATTCGCGGTCCAGGATTTCGGGGAACTGCGCCTCGATAAAGGCCCGCAACTGTTGGAACAGGCTTGGCATGATATCGATCAGGTCCAGCAGCTGGGTAATCAGCGCTGGCACCACCATCAGGATCATCAGGGCAAAAACCAGGATGCCGGCGACTGTTATTATACCGGTTGCGGCCATGCGAGACAGGCCCAGCCGTTCCAGCCGGTCCGCAACAGGGTCCAGAAAATAGGCGATGGCACCGCCGATCACGAAGGGCAGAAGGACATCGCCCAGAAACCACAGGACAAGGACGAAAAGTGCAGCGGCTATACCCCAGTACCTGAGCTGATCCCTGACCGGTAAAGCCATGTCGCATTCCCTTGTGGCGTCACTTTGCCGTGTTCTTGGCGCATGACAGCCTGCGATGCAAGCGCTTCATGCCTCTGGTGAATTCCCGGTTCAGTCGCTGAGCGTACCCAATTCAGGGGTGTCGCTTGTCGCATCCTCATCCGGCCAATTGGTGCGCCAGATTTCTGCGGACCAATGGCCACAATGCACGGACGGGCGGTTGAATCCAGGTTGCGCAGGCAGCAGTGGCTGAACCACCACATCATGCCGAGGCACGGCGAAATAAGGGAATGAGTATCGTTCCCGACCCGAGCGATTGACAACGCGATGGGGTGTCGATTTCAACAGTCCCCCCGACCACAATTCAAGCATATCCCCGATGTTGACGACAAAACCGCCTTGCGGGCAGTCGGGTGTGATCCAGGTGCCATCACGTGTCTGAACCTCAAGCCCACCGACCGGGTCGGGGGCGATGATGGTCAGGGCGTCGGTGTCTTTATGCGGATGAATGCCATAGCCAGCTTCATCCGGTTGCTGCGGGGGATAGTGCAACAGCGTCATGTTGGTCATCGGGTCCCGGAATGCATCCCTCAGCAGGTTTGGGCTGAGGTCCAAACCAATCTCCAGCGCGCCCAGTATCAGCCCGGCAACCTCGTCCAGTTGGCGCCAGTATTCCAAGATGGTCTCGCGCGCATCGGGCACTTCGTCGGGCCACAAGTTGGGGCCGTAAAGCGGGCATTCAACGCAGACAGCCGCATCACGAGGGGTCTCATGATGCAGCTTATACCCTTCGTATTTGTCGGCCTGCCCAGAGCCGTCGTTGGGTGTGAAGAACCCCATCGGAATATAGCCGCGATAATTCTCGCG
This sequence comes from Ruegeria sp. H6, assembly GCF_056532975.1. Classification (NCBI taxonomy): domain Bacteria; kingdom Pseudomonadati; phylum Pseudomonadota; class Alphaproteobacteria; order Rhodobacterales; family Roseobacteraceae; genus Ruegeria; species Ruegeria sp. H6. The sequence continues at coordinate 394,498 of NZ_JBQFOA010000002.1, read as the reverse complement.
CGTGATGGCACGGTTCCACTTGCTGCGCTCCTCGACGGCAAAGATGTCCTGCACACAGGTACGCATACGTTCAATCGTGTCCTGAGTTACACCGGTGCCGGTGATCGACAGAAATCCGATACCAGTGAAAGCATCCATGATTTGCCGGACCGTCGGATCGTATTGTGGATCGCCCGGGCGATGCAGCGGTGAGATATCGATCGTGGGGATCGTGTCCATCAGTGGATCCGAACGCCCTGACGTTCCAACTCGGCATGAACCGGGGTGAGGTTCATCTGATGCAGCTCTTGATTGCTGCGCAGCGACAGGACCGCCGCGATGCCAGCCCCCTGACCCATGACCGCGCAGCAGGCCATGTTCCGTGTCGCCGCGTGGGCTACGCGATCAGCCCCGTGCGAGCGTCCGGCAACGAGCAACCCTTTGACCCCTTTCGGCAGCATCGAGCGATAGGGGATTTGCATGTAACGCCCCGTCGTCGGCAGGATCAGGATGCCGTAGCCGTCGATGAATTCGGGGTAAATGCCAATCGTATCCTCGAACCGGCCCTGATGACGGGCGTCATCCTCGGTCATGTTGTAGACCGCGTCGATCTTGCGCGTGTCGCGGATGCCAATGGTCATGCCGAAATTCCGCAGCCGGGCGTTTTCGCAGCCGGGCATGAACCGGCGCAAGGCGTCGATGGCCAGCATGGTCTGGCGGCGGCCTTCGATCTCGCCTTTGGTCAGACTGTCGGGATCGGTACCATCGATCTGATCCAGATGGATCAGGTTCATATAGGTCAGCTCTCCGGTATCGTGCATCGCGCCCCAAGTGCCCGCGATGGTGTTCAGATGCGGCGGGATCAGGCCCTGATCAATGGCCTGCTGAAAGGGCTTGTGCACGAAGGGTGAGAACATGTCGTCCTCTTTGCCCGAGGTCTCGATATTCCACTCACCACCGCCGCCCCAATCCTTGTAAGTTTGCGGATCGGCTTTCACACCCTCCATAAAGGCGCGCTTGTCGACGCCCGCCAGATGAAACATGACCGAGGCCGCCATCATCTGCTCCGGTGCGGTCTTGTGGGTCGGTGCGCCCGCCCGATGGGCGACATCTGCGTCACCGGTCGCGTCGATCACGACGCGGGCCAGAATGGCTTCGCGCCCGGCTTTGGATTCGGTGATGACACCGGTGATCCTGTCGCCCTCCATGATCGGAGCGACGAAGTGCCGGTGAAGCATCGGGTGAACCCCAGCTTCTTCGATCAGACGGTCGGCCACCAGCTTGAACCCTTCGCTATCCAGCTCGTAACTCAGCGATTGGCTTTCGGGTACCGCGGCACCCATGTCTTTGGCACGCGTTTCGAACTCCATGCCGATGCCACCGGCCTCAACGGTTTGTTCGTGGCGGTACCAGGCAAATCCTTCGACGCCCACAGCAGTGATGTTACCGCCCATGCAGCCAAAGCGATCCATGATCGTCACCTCGCCGCCTGCCCGGGCGGCCGCCAGTGCTGCGGCTAATCCAGCAGGGCCAGAGCCCACAACCAGAATATCGGTTTTGTGGACAACAGGAATGTCGCGCGCGGGTTCTTGGATCGTCAGCATTGGCGCCTCGAGAATTTACAGTTCCGGTACATTTGAAGTTCCTGATCGGCGGGTCAATCAAAAATCCGACGGGCTCTTGGTCGCAAATTCATCATTGTGCGATTGCCCCCGGCGGGGGTTTGGCATAATCACCTGTTTGTTGAATTTTCACCTCCAAAGGTCACACAATGCGCCTGAGCCGTTACTTTCTGCCCGTTCTCAAGGAAACCCCGTCCGAGGCTCAGATCGTCAGCCACCGGCTGATGCTGCGCGCAGGCATGATCAAACAAGCCGCCGCCGGGATCTATTCGTGGCTGCCGCTGGGGTTCAAAGTGCTGCGCAAGCTGGAAAACATCGTGCATGAGGAACAGGCGCGGGCGGGCCACATCGCGATCCAGATGCCGATCCTGCAATCGGCCGACCTGTGGCGCGAATCCGGGCGGTATGATGATTACGGGCAGGAAATGCTGCGCATGCAGGACCGCCACGGGCGCGATATGCTCTATACGCCGACGGCTGAGGAACTGGTGACCGATATCTTTCGCGGTCATGTGAGCAGCTACAAGGACCTGCCGCTGACGCTCTATCAAATCCAGTGGAAATTCCGCGATGAAATCCGCCCGCGTTTTGGCGTGATGCGCGGGCGCGAGTTCTACATGAAGGACGGATACAATTTCGACCTGACCAAAGAAGACGCGCTGCACGCCTATAACCGCCATTTGGTCAGCTACTTGCGCACCTATGAGCGTATGGGGCTGCAAGCCATCCCAATGCGGGCCGATTCCGGCCCCATTGGCGGCGATGACACGCATGAGTTCCTCGTGCTGGCCGATACCGGCGAATCCGAAGTGTTCTATGACAGCGCGGTGACCGATCTGACCTTTGGCGATCGGGAAATTGACTATGACGACCGGGCGCAGTGTCAGGCGATTTTGGAAGAATTCACCACCAAATATGCCCGCACAGATGAGACCCATGACGAGGCTCTGTTCAACCAGATCCCCGAAGACCGCCGCCGCGTGGCGCGCGGGATCGAGGTTGGTCAGATCTTTTATTTCGGCACCAAGTACTCGGAACCTCTGGGTGCGACCGTGCAGGGCCCGGACGGCAAACCTGTTCCCGTGCATATGGGCAGCCATGGCATCGGCGTCAGCCGTCTGATCGGTGCGATCATCGAGGCAAGCCATGACGACAAAGGCATCATCTGGCCCGAAGGTGTCACGCCGTTCCACTGTGGCATCGTCAACCTAAAGCAGGGCGATGATGAGGCGGATGCGGCGTGCGACAAGATCTACAAGGCGCTGACCGCGCTTGGGCTTGAACCGCTATATGACGACCGGAATGAGCGGGCAGGGGGCAAATTCGCCACCATGGACCTGATCGGTTTACCCTGGCGCATCACGGTTGGCCCGCGTGGGCTGAAAAACGGTGTGGTCGAACTGACCAGCCGCCGCACCGGCGAAAGCGAAGAGCTGAGCCCCGAAGCGGCGGTCACCAAGATCGCGCAGATCTACGAAGGTATCGCCTGAGGTCAGGATACGCCTTGTGTTGGCCGTGCGGCCAGCACATCGCCATCCGCGCCGTTGCCGCGGGCGACAACAATCGGACGACCCATGCGCCGAACCAGGTCTTTGAAATCCAGACCCAGAAACCGCATGCCGCACACCCGGTCACCGGATTCTCGATCGGTGAGGCACAGGCTGCCTTTTCGAAACGACAGGCAATACCCTTTTTCTTTGAGGATTTCCGCCAGATTGGCCCAGCTTGCGGCGCTGGTGAACAAGGGCAGGATTGCAGCGCGCAGTAATGCAGCGGTTTCGCAGTCCAGTTCCGTTGATGTTGTTCGGGTCGATATCAGACCCGTTCCTTCCATTCTTCCTTGAATACTCATGAGCGACCCCCGCTCTGAAAATGTGTTCCCCCGCAAATAGGGTGTCAAAGTTTCCAAAAATACGCAAAAAGCGAAATAAAATTGCCGGGTATATGTTGCATTTTGAATTCAGTATTTCACGCCCGGCGCGCATTGACTTCATAACTGAAACAATAAGCCTTTGTCTGTGAAGGGTTTCACAACCTGTGGGGAAGCAAGCACCCAGAGACTCTCCTAATTGACGGGTGTTGTGGCGTTTGATTCGATCCCTGTCAGCCCAGCTGATCCACCGTTGCGCCAAAACGCGCAATTTGACACAAGCCGGTTGACCATTTCGCCAAATGCCGAAAGGGTCGCCGCAAAATGACAGCCGGAGCAGGAATGGCCAGCACACCTCCACCCTTTGCGCCTTTTGAATGGAAAATCGCATGGCGTTACCTGCGTGCCCGCCGCGCCGAAGGCGGTGTGAGCGTTATGACGTGGATCTCTCTGATCGGCATCACGCTTGCGGTTTTTGCCCTGATAGCGACGCTTTCGGTTCGGTCCGGGTTCCGCTCGGAATTTGTCGGGACGATCCTGGGGGCGAATGCGCATGCCACCGTGTACTCGACGGGTGAAATCAACGCGCAGGGGCAGGTTGACCGCACCATTGCCGACTATGACGAAATGGCCGAGCGTATTGCCGGCGTGCCGGGGGTGGAACGCGCGGCGCCTTTGGTGAAAGGGCAGGTTCTGCTGACGAACCGGGATCGCAGCACCGGGGTCGAGGTGTTTGGCATCCGCCCGGATGATCTGTTCAGCCTGCCGGGTATCGCCGAAAGCGATCAGGCCTATGGCGATCTGTCCCAGTTCGAAAACGGGATTGCTATTGGTTCAGGTGTCGCGCGCGCCATCGGGGCCACGGTGGGCGACCGGGTCAAGGTCACTTCCCCGAATGGCGTAAAAACTGCTTTCGGTACGTCCCCGCGTGTGAACGCCTATGAGGTGGTCTACGTCTTTTCCGCTGGTCGCTATGACATCGACCGCACCCGCGTCTATATGCCTTTTGCCGAGGCGCAGAGTTTCTTCAACCGTGAAGGCGTGGCTGACGAGATCGAGGTGATGGTCGAGCGCCCCGAAGACATGAATCCGGTGCTGATCCCTATTCTTGAGGCCGCCGGTGGACGCCCGCAGCTTTGGACATGGCAGGATGCCTCGGGCGGTTTTCTGCGTGCGCTTGAGGTTGAGGATAACGTGATGTTCATCATCCTGTCGATCCTGGTTTTGATCGCAGCGATGAACATTGTGTCCGGCCTGATCATGCTGGTGAAAAACAAGGGGCGAGATATCGGTATCCTGCGCACCATCGGGCTGAGCGAAGGGTCGATCCTTCGCGTGTTTTTCATCTGCGGGGCCTTTACCGGCATCATCGGTACGGCCATGGGCGTGATATTGGGATGCCTTTTCGCGCTCTATATCGATCCGATTTTTTCGTTCGTGAACTATGTCATGGGCGGGGGCGTCTGGGACCCGGCTATTCGCGGGATCTATGCCCTTCCGGCCGAGCTACACTTGTCCGATGTGCTCAAGGCCATCGGGCTGTCGCTGGGGCTGTCCTTTCTTGTGACTTACTTTCCGGCGCGTCGTGCTGCGCGGCTGAACCCGGTTGAGGCGCTGCGCTATGAATGATGTGACGATGCGGCTGACCGGGCTCAGCAAGACTTATTTGCCGGGTGCGCCGGGCGAGGTGCAGGTTCTGCGCGGTGCCGATCTGACGCTGAAAGCGGGTGAGGCTGTCGCGCTGGTTGCCCCCTCCGGGGCCGGGAAATCAACCTTGCTGCATATTGCCGGTTTGCTGGACATGGCGGATGCAGGCACTGTCGAGATTGCGGGCGTGGATGTGACCCAGAAAGGGAACCGCACGCGCACAGCAATCCGTCGTCAGGACGTGGGCTTTGTCTATCAATTCCACCACCTGCTGCCCGAGTTTTCTGCCCTTGAGAATATCGTGCTGCCACAGCTGGCCAACGGCACGCCTGAACGGCAGGCCAGGGATCGTGCGATGCTGTTGCTGGAACGCGTCGGTGTTGCCCAACGCGCCGATCACCGCCCGGCGGCCCTGTCGGGGGGGGAACAGCAGCGCGTTGCGTTCTGTCGCGCCCTTGCCAATGCGCCGCGTGTTCTGTTGGCGGACGAACCGACGGGGAACCTCGATCCCGAAACCTCGGATCAGGTGTTTGCCGCCCTGATGTCGCTGGTGCGTGAGGGCGAATTGTCCGCGCTGATCGCCACCCACAACCTTGAACTGGCGGCGCGTATGGACAGGATGGTGCGGCTGGAGGCGGGCGTTCTCAAGCCAGTTGAGTGATCGCCACGCCGATTGCCATCACCGTTATACCCCCGGCGCGCATCAGTGTCAGCGGTGTGACCTGCGCGCCGAACAGGCCGAAATGATCAATCGCAGCGGTGCTGATCAGTTGACCCAGCAGAACGAAAAAGACCGCATTGCCTACGCCGAAATGCGGTGCAACATGTGTAATGGACAGCACGTAGAACGCGATCAGGACCCCTGCCAGGAACAAGTGTTTTGGGGCTTGGGCGGCTTTGGCAAAGGCCTGCCCACCGGGCAAGACAAGCAAGGCCAGTGCTGAGGCCGCAAAGGCAATCGCGAACAGAATGACAGCGGCTGTGTTCGGGGATCCGATCAGGCGCCCCAATGCCGCGTTCAACGCGGCCAGAATGGGAATGCCGATGCCGGCGACCAGCATTATTGCCGCGTATTGAGTCATGATCTGATCCCCGCACTGACCTCGTTGATCTGGATCATTGCGCCAAGTGAACCGCCGGGCAACCCTGCAAATGTCTGATTTCAGCGGAGGATGCGATGACAGCTTGGTTCATCAAAGCGTGTTCAACAGCGGCGGTTTTGGCCGTGGCAAGCCCTGCTTTGGCGCAGGATGCACAAACCGGGGCAGAACTGTACCAGCACTATTGCGCGACATGTCACGGGCTGGACGCCACCGGGCATGGACCAATGGCCGGAGTTCTGGTCATCCAGCCCACCAACCTCAAGACTCTGGCGGATGAGAACGGTGTTTTTCCGACAGCGCGCGTTGTCGGACGGATTGATGGGCGCGATCCATTGGTCAGCCACGGCAGCCCGATGCCGGTCTATGGCCCCTATTTTGAAGGTCAGGACACGGCGATCAAAACCCCGGACGGGCAGCCGATTCTGACAAGTCAGCCCATTGCCGATCTGGTCGAATTCCTCAAAACCCTGCAGGAATAGGGGTCAGCGGCAGATCTCCTCGATCTCGGCGCCATCCCAGGGCAGGAGCACATCCCGTTCGCGCCGAGAACCGGGCAGAGTTTCCACATCGAAATGGACGCTGAGCATGTCATGCAGCCGTTTGGTGCGCGGCGCGTCGGGGTCGAGGGCGCGGCAGCAGACATATTCTTCAACAATGGCCCCTTGCTGTTCATACCCGTAGGCCAGAAAATCCGGCGAAGTGCTTAGATCGAACAGATAAGGATCGTCCTGACGGCCATGTTCGGCAGCGGCACGCAGGGGGTGATAGCCGGTGGTCGCGCGATTTTGCCACTGCCAGACATGGGTCAGCTCATGCGCCAGCAGCATTGCCGCGATCAGGCTGACCCGCTCGGGGTATTGCGACATGTAGTCGTCCAGATACCAGTCCCTGGTGAAATACACGCGGTTGAACAGGGCCACCGCGGCAGGTTTGCCGGTGACGATCTCTTCTTTCACCGGCGGCAGGATCCGTTCGCGGCAGGCCAGACGGGGCCGGGCCTTGCGCTTGTATGTGATGGCGGCAACGGGGGCACCCTCGACCAGCCGCACCCGGTCAAGATCAAGTGTTGAGCCTTGTATCGAACCGGCGAACGCCTTTTCCTGTTCAGTCAGGGGGCGACCACAGGATGCAAAAAAAATCAGGATCAAAACAAACAGAAGGCGCGCCATGTCTTTAAGCCTAATGCGCAAGGACCGCTCTGCAAGCCGATTTACACGCTCATGGCCAAAACCCGACTGATTTCTGTCAGCGACCGCCCGGATTGATCCATCCATTCGTTGAACGCGCCCTGCACAGCAGCCATGGCTTTTTTCGAAGTTGCAGGCTTGTCGATCACACCCTCGGCAATCAGGCGTGCCGTGACATCTTGCGAAAGAATGAAACTGTCACGTCCGGCAAAGCGCATCGAATACTGCGCGGTCGCGCCGCCAAGCCGGGATCCCCGTTTGCCCAGCATCGCAAGCAAGCCGAAAAAATCGGTCGAGGGCCAGCCGCCTAGAACCTCGCCCGCGCCACCTTCGTTGCGCAGTTCCAGAAAAAACGCCGCGTTGTCGCGCACCGCCGAGATCTTGGTCCCGTTGCGGACGATTCGTGTGTCTTGCAGCAGAGAATCGAACTTTTCGTCATCCATGAACGCGCACCGCCCGACGTCAAAGCCGTCAAAGGCCAGCTCGAACCCCTCCCATTTGGAGTCGATGACCTTCCAGTTGAAACCGGCCTGAAAGATGGATTTGCAGATAATCGACAGCCACCTGTCCTCGGGCATGACAGCCAGCTCAGCAGGGGTCTTTGGCTTTGTCAGCTTGGCCTCAAGCGCGTCAGTGCCGCCATGGCGATCCGCTGCCAGCGTGAATATGTCGTCAAAGTCGCGCATCCGATGGGCCCTCCTGCACACCAAGTGTTGCCGCTTTGTTCCTGGCACGCAAGGCGAATGTGACCGCCGTGAGTCCCATCGCAGTGAAATTGGGTTCAGTTTATAATTGACTGGTCAATCAATTTACCGCAGTTTTTGAGGATCAGGTACCTGAGGCGTAAGAATGGATATGATCGCTGCAGGTCAGGAATGTTTCCGTGTTGGATCAAACAATTCCGGGCAAGGCTGAATAGTTTCCTTTCAATTCAGTGCCCGAATTGTGCATGTTGCGGCATGGACGTGTTGAATCAGGAAAGACTGCAGTGGCCCATCGGCTGCTGTGGGCAAAAAATAACAGGGAGAATATCCATGAAAAAGCTGACAGTAAGCCTTTTGGCGCTCACAGTTGCCGGTGCGGCTCAGGCGGCAGACATGGGCGCGGTGGATGAGCCGATCAAATTGGCCATCAACGAATGGACCGGTCAGCACGTGACCACGCATGTCGCGGGTGAAATGCTCAAGGCTGCGGGCTATGACGTCGAATACGTCACTGCAGGCATGATGAACCAGTTCCAGGCTCTGGCGGATGGCGACATTACCGCGACACTGGAAATCTGGTCGTCCAACGTGTCGGATGAATATGCCAAGAAGGTTGGTGAAGGCACCGTTGTCGAAATCGGTGATCTGGGTCTGGATGCCAAGGAAGGCATTGCCTATCCCGCGCATGTGGCCGAGCTGTGCCCGGGCTTGCCCGCATGGGAAGCCTTGAAGGAATGCGCGCAGGTTTTTGCAACTGCGGAAACACTGCCCGGCGGTCGTCTGGTCGACTATCCTGCCGATTGGGGCACACCCGGCGCGGACCGGATGACCGGGCTTGAACTGCCGTTCAAGGCGGTTCCTGCAGGATCCGAAGGCGCATTGATCGCTGAATTGCGCGCGTCGACCGAGCGTAAATCTCCACTGCTGATCACCTTCTGGCAGCCACACTGGGCGATGTCGGCCTATGACGTTCAGTTCGTCGAACTGCCTGCAGGTGAAGAGGCGTGCTTTAACGATCCAGCTTGGGGCCCGAACCCCAATGCCGTCAATGACTGTGACTTCTCGCCCTCGCGTATCTTCAAGGCAAGCTGGAGCGGTATGGAAGACAAATGGCCTGCGGCCTATGAAATCCTGTCGAACTATCAATTGGCAGTCGAAGATCAGCAGCCGATGATGGGTGCGATTGATGTCGATGGCGGCGCGGTTGAAGAAGTCGTTGCGGCCTGGATGTCGGAAAACGAAGGCAAATGGCGTCCGGTTGTCGACGCTGCAACCCAGTGAGCCGACATTCGTGAATGATCAAGGAACGCCAGCCATCGCCTGCCAGAACCTCTGGCAGGTCTTTGGCGATGGCGCTGAAAATGCCCTGACCGACGCTTTGGCCCGGTCAGGCGGAGACGCCGACAAAGCCGCCAGCGATCTGCGTGAAGCCGGGCTAATACCTGCCGTGCAAGACGCGAATTTCGAGGTCAAACATGGCGAGCTTTTCGTCATCATGGGCTTGTCAGGATCTGGCAAGTCCACGCTGATCCGCTGCATCTCGCAACTGCTGCCAGGCACCGGGGGTGAGATCAGGATCGAGGGCGAAAATGTCATCGGGGCGTCCAAGAAACACCTGACCGAACTGCGCCGCAAAAAGCTGGGCATGGTGTTCCAGCATTTTGGCCTGTTTCCGCATATGACCGTTGCCGAAAACGTGGCCTATCCGCTACGCGTGCAGGGAGTTGGAAAAAAGGAACGGCTGGCCCGCGCGCAAGAGGTGATCTCGCTTGTCGGGCTGGACGGGCGCGAAAGCAGCTTTCCGCGCCAGCTTTCTGGCGGGCAACGCCAGCGCGTTGGGATCGCGCGGTCTCTGGCCGTGAACCCTGATATCTGGTTTCTGGACGAGCCGTTCTCGGCCCTCGACCCCCTGATCCGCCGCCAGTTGCAGGATGAGTTCCTGCGCATTCAGGCGACACTGAACAAATCGATCGTATTCATCACCCATGACATCCAGGAGGCGCTGAAACTGGCGGATCGGATTGCCATCATGCGTGATGGCAAGATTGTTCAGATCGGCACGCCCTCGGATATCGTATTGCGGCCGGTGGACGATTATGTGCGCGAGTTCTCGAAGGACGTGGCCAAGGGTCAGCACGCCAGGGTGGCCTCTGTCATGCAGGATGATGCGTCCGAATGTGGCCCCGATGATCCCGGCCTGACAACCGCGATGACACTGGATGCCGCGCTGGCGCAATGTATGGAGCTGTATGAGCCCGTGCCCGTGCGCGACGCGAACGGCGCTGTCGTGGGCACCGTACACCCGTCGGACCTGGCCGCGGCGCTGCAGGTGGATGAGGCATGACGGTTGCGACGGACATCCCGGCGCAGCACATCGCACGTCTGACCGCCGGAGCGCAGGCGGCCCTGATCACCCTGATTGTGGGCGCTGTTTGCCTTGCGCTTGAGGGCGTTGCCCCTTGGCTGGTCAAATGGCCCGCCGCGTGGGAGCTGCCCGCGACTCAATGGGTCGGGACCTTTCTGGATTGGTTCCTGAACGGTATCAAACCGGTTGCGCGGCTGTTTTCCGATATCATGGCCTATCCGATGAACTGGGCCAATTTTGTGCTTGGCAATACGCCCTGGCCCATCCTGATCGGGCTGGTGACCGCGCTGGGCTGGTATCTGGGTGGGCTGCCCATGGCCGCGCTCGGGTTTCTGGGCCTCAGCTTCGTGCTGGCATCGGGCTATTGGGCCGAAAGCATGAACACTCTGGCCTTGGTCGCCGTGTCCGTACCGGTTGCGGTTACGGTCGGAGGCGCCATTGGTATTCTGGCCAACGAAGTGCCACGGGTGAAATCTGCCTTGCAGGCCGTGCTGGATGTCATGCAGACCGTGCCGACCTTTGCGTACCTCACGCCACTTTTGCTGCTGTTCGGGTTTGGTCCGGTCGTGGGACTGATCGCATCGGCCATCTACGCCGCGCCGCCAATGGCGCGCAACGTGATGCTGGGTCTCGAACGCGTCGAGCCCGAGATCAAAGAGGCTGCGATCATGTCCGGTGGCACCCGGTTCCAGCAGCTGTTTCAGGTCGAGATACCCGCTGCGGCGACGCAGATCATGGTGGGCTTCAACCAATGCCTGATGGCCGCACTTTCGATGGTGATCATCGCTGCGGTTATCGGCGGGTTCAACGACATCGGGTGGGAAGTCCTTTTGACCATGCGCAAGGCGCAGTTTGGCGAATCTCTGATGGCAGGCTTGGTGATTGTCGTGTTCGCCGTCGTGATCGACCGGATGAGCGGGACTTTGGCCGCTGATCGCAAACACTATGACCGCCGCGTGTTCTGGGCCGTTCTGGCCTTTGCCGTGGTCTTTACTGCGGCCTTCTGGGTCTGGCTGCCCAACCCGTCGGAACTGACTCTGCTCGACCCGATGGCAGGGGCGGTAGATCGTGGATTGACGGCCTTTACCCAGGCGAACGGGCCATGGCTGGACGCGCTCAAGAACAATGCACTGTTCTATGTGCTTTTGCCGCTACGGATCGGGCTGGATCAAGCCGTGCTGCCCTTTACCTGGGGCTTTCAGTGGAACCCGGCCATGAGCTTTGGCCTCTTTGCATTTGGTGCGGCGATTGCCTTGCTGATGGCGTGGCGGGGGCATCTGACCGGTGGCCTCGTGGCCTTGATCCTGATCGGGATGCTGGAAACCGGCGTGTCCAATCTGCCCTGGCCTTTTGTGCTGACCGGCGCTGGGGCGTTGGCCTGGGTGGCTGGCGGGTGGCGTCTGGCCGCTCTGGTCGTTGGTCTTTTGTGCACCATTCTGGTCTCTGGCCTGTGGGAGCGTGCTTTGCTGTCGCTCTACCTCAGTGGGGCCGCAGTGTTCTTCTGCGCGGTGACGGGCGGGTTGATCGGACTGGCCAGCGCCGTTTGGGCACCGGTCTGGAAAGTGGTCCGCCCGATCTGCGACATGCTGCAGACCATCCCGTTGTTCGTGTTCCTGATCCCGGTGCTGATGGTGTTTCAGATCGGTGAGTTCTCGGCCTTTCTGGCGATCTGCGCCTATGCGATTGTTCCGATGATCCGCTACACGCGGCATGGGCTGGTCAACACGCCGGATGAGATGATGGAGGCCGCCATTTCAAGTGGCGCGACCGAATGGCAGATCATGCGCGATGTGCGCGCACCCTATGCGGCGCCGACCATTCTGCTGGGGCTGAACCAGACCATTCTCTATGCCTTTGCGATGCTGGTGATCGCGGCGCTGATCGGCACGACCGGTCTGGGCCAATCGATCTATCTGGCGCTGGGGCAGGCGGATGTTGGCCTTGGTATCTCGGCCGGTGCAGCTATGGCCATTCTGGCCCTGATCGCCGACCGGATCGTTCAGGGTTTTGCCGAAGAACGCCGCAAAGCGCTTGGGTTGTAACACCGGGCAGGGGCGTTGAGTTGCCCCTGCGCTGTGCCTGCACCTCTGCGAACGCGCTTTTGAAGCGCTGTGCAGGCGCCCGGAGCGCGGCAGAGTGGCGAAGCCCCGCCTTGCGTGCTATCTGAAACGGCACGGTACGAATAGAAGAGGTCGACAGATGCATCTGGCTTACGTCAAAACAAAGGATCGCGGTGCCACAGACCGCCTGCTGAGCGCGGTTGCCGAACGGCTTTTGCAAGACGGCGCACGCTTGTCCGGCGTGGTGCAAACCAACACCGAATGCGCCGACGACGCCAAGTGCGACATGGACCTGCGTGTGCTGCCGGACGGGGCCACGATCCGCATCTCTCAGTCCCTGGGAACGATGTCGCGCGGATGTCGCCTGGATCCGGCTGCTCTGGAAGAGGCGGTTGGCTATGTCACTGCGTCTCTGGCCGAAGCCCCACAACTGCTGATCATCAACAAATTCGGCAAACACGAGGCGGACGGTCGCGGATTTCGCCCCGTGATTGGCGATGCCATCGCGCAGGATATCCCTGTTTTGCTGGGTGTAAACGGCCTGAACGCTGAGAAATTCCTGGCCTTTTCAGATGGTGCCGCCGAAGAGTTGCAGCCTGATCTAGATGGCATCATCGATTGGTTCAACCGCATCACCGCCGCGCGTTCTGCAGCCGCCTGAACGGGGTTCACCAAGTCTGTTCCGGTTGGGAAAGAAATGGTGGGCGACCCTGGAATCGAACCAGGCGTGCGTCTCCGCGAGGGAGTTACAGTCCCCTGCCACACCTTGCGGCCTGTCGCCCACTGTCAGGCGTTGCACCTGACGTGGAGGCGTGATTACAAGCGCACCCAAGAAGCGTCAACAGGAAAATACCGCTTTGACGCAGGAAACGTATTTCCGGCCCGGAGGCCCGTAACATGAAGAAACCCAAATGGGTCGTCGAGAAGGAACAGGCCCGCAAAGCGGCTGCCGCGGAAACTGTTTGGTTGTTCGGTCTGCACGCTGTTCGGGATGCGCTGATGAACCCGAACCGGCAGAAATTGCGCCTGATCGTGACGCGAAATGCGCAGGGCAAACTGGCCGAGGCCATTGAGTTTGCGGGCATCGACGCCGAGATGGTTGATCCGCGGAAATTCACCGCTCCGATTGATCCGGGTTCAGTGCATCAGGGTGCCGCGCTTGAGGTCAAGCCGCTGGACTGGGGCGGGCTGGCAGAGAACTGTATCGGGCGGGAAAACCCGCGTGTTCTGCTGCTGGATCGGCTGACCGACCCGCATAACGTGGGTGCAATCCTGCGCTCAGCCGAAGTTCTGGGGGCCAGTGCAGTGATCGGAACACGCCATCACTCGGCCCCTGAAACCGGGGCTTTGGCAAAAACGGCCAGCGGCGCGCTGGAACGCCAACCCTATCTGCGCGTGCGCAATCTGGCCGACACGATAGTCGAGTTGCAGGATATGGGTTTTCTGGTGCTGGGTCTGGACGGTGAGGCAGACCATACCATCGAAACCACACTGGACGGAAAGCGCCAACAGCCCGTCGCGCTGGTGCTTGGTGCCGAAGGCCCGGGTCTGCGTCAAAAAACAAAAGAAACAGTGGATTGTCTGGTCAAGATTGACGCGGCGGGTGGTTTTGGGTCACTCAATGTCTCAAATGCTGCGGCAATTGCCCTATATGCATCCATAGGCAGATAACAGGAGGCCGCCATTTCCGCCCCACCCAAGATTGCAACCTGCTGCTATTGCGGCACGCGCGCCGCTTTGGTTCTGAAAGGCCGACAGCAGCACGAGCTGAGCTGTTCAAGCTGTGGCGCGCCGCTTCATAACCTCAAGATGATGCCCAAAGCCAAGGCATCCAAGCAAACGATGCGCACTGGTGAAAAGACCAGGAAGCAGGGCAAGAAGAAAAAGAACAAAAGTTTGTTTTCCCGGGTTCTGGACGAAGCTTGGGACGTGATCGAAGACGTTTTTGACTGACCGAGTGCGCGCAGGTGTTCACAAGCCTGTCATTGGGGTTCCGACGGCGATAGCGAATATGCAAATTAGCTAAGCCTGAACCGGAGTATGTGATTCCCTGATGTTGACCCGTCGTCTGTTTTTGTCCGCTTTGACTGCTTTTGCCTGCGCCACGGGTGCTCAGGCGCAATCCGTGCCGATGTACTATTCGACCGGCGGTGTGGCTGTATCCGGCTATGATGCGGTGTCTTACTTCAACGAAGCGGAGCCCCGCCTTGGGAGCGCGGAGCATTCCCTGATGTGGAAAGGGACGATCTGGCACTTTGCCACCGCTGAGAATCTGGACCTGTTCGAACGCAACCCAAGGGCCTTTGCGCCGCAGTTTGGCGGTTATTGCGCCTATGGCATGGCGATGGGCCAGCTTAGCAGCACCGACCCGGATGCCTGGAAAATTGTCGACAACCGGCTGTACCTGACCCATTCCCCCCGGATCGAGGCGGTTTGGGCAGAAAATGAGGCCGAAAACATAGCCTTGGCAGAGACGCACTGGCCGGCTGTTCTGTACGACTGATCGGCGGATCTCCGCTTTTCGTGATCTGTCATCACAAAAATGAGTGCCCCCTCTTTTTTTATCTCAACTCATGCTTAAATGTCACAGTGACCGCGGAACGGAACTGCCGCGGGTCATTTCACTGTCCCTCGTTCCAACAACTGGCGCTCAGGTATCACCTGGGCGCTTTTTTCTTTTCTACACTGCGAATAAGGTGCCGGAATGACAGACTATTCCGATGATCTTCTCAAGCAGATTCTCACCCGAACCAAAGTGATTGCCGTGACCGGAGTGTCGATGAACCCGGTGCGGCCCAGCTACTATGTTGCGCGATATTTGTCGCTCAAAGGGTTCAAGATTATCCCGGTGAGCCCCGGTCACGCGGGGAAAGAGCTGTTCGGGCAAAAGATTCGCGCCACGTTGTCGGACATTTCCGAACCTGTGGATATGGTCGAGATTTTTCGCCGGTCCGAGGCGGTGCCCCCGATTGTGGATGAGGCTTTGCAGGCCTTCCCGACGCTGAGCACAATCTGGATGCAGATCGGTGTGGAACACCCCGAGGCGGCCGCCAGGGCACAGGCACGTGGCGTGGATGTCATCATGAACCGATGCCCCAAGATCGAATATCAGCGCCTGTTTGGCGAATTGCGTATGGGCGGTTTCAGCACCGGGATTATTTCGTCAAAGCTCTAATCTTATTGCGCGACATAGGGTTTTAGCCTGGCAGCCTGTTCCTGTCTGCGTTTTTCCAGAACCACGTCGCGCGGCACCCAGTCATAGCGGGTGTCTTCCACAAGCGGGGCCCAGAACAAGGTGCCGCCATAGCGCCAGGGATCCAGCACGACGCCCTCATACATCGTTTCGCCGCGCCGGCTAATAATCGCCGTACTGTGGTCTATTCGGATCGGGTTGTCGGCATTGGCGATGGCGCGGTGCAGGGTCAGGGTTTTAAAGTTTTCTTGCTTCAAACGGCGCTCGATGTCTTCCGCCCAATGCCAACACAGTCCGCGAGGCCGTGTGCCCTTGTTGACCTTTGCATTGTGGATCAACGGAGGGTCGGTGATCTGGTATTCCTGCACCAACTGCGCGGTGTAGGAATAAGCGATCTGCGCTGCGCGATCAGCCTCTGCGGGGTCGATGTCGGGGCCCAGGTTGCGGATTTCGGTCGCCAGCCTTTGCACCTCGTCCCCGGTAGATGGCGGAGGGGTGGAACACGCGCCAAGTGTCACAAAGGCCAGAACAATTGCCAAAGTCCTGATCATTCTGTTGTCCTTTGATCCGCGTGCCCTGAGGTGCGATCATAGGGGCAGATATCCGTCAAAGAAACCCTTCGACTCAGGCTTTGGGGCGTGCCGCTTTTTCCGCAATGCCGCTCAGCCCCTGACGACGGGCCAATTCGTTCAGAACATCCTCCAGCGCCACGTCCCGTGCAGCCAGCATCACCAGCAGGTGATAGAGCACATCTGCCGCCTCGGTCGTCAGCTTTTCACGGTCCCCTTTGACCGCTTCGATGATGGCCTCGATGGCCTCTTCTCCGAATTTCTCGGCACATTTCTCGGGGCCTTTCGCCAGCAGCTTCGCTGTCCAGCTGGACTCCGGATCAGCCGTTTTGCGGGCCTCGATCGTTGCCGCCAGTTCGTGCAAGATGCTCATGCCAGCCTCATCGGAATGCCCGCAGCGGCCATATGTTCCTTGGCCTCGCGGATGGTGTATTCGCCAAAGTGAAAAATCGACGCGGCCAGCACAGCGCTTGCACCGCCTTCGGTGACGCCTTCGACCAGATGATCCAGGGTGCCGACGCCACCCGAGGCGATTACCGGCACGTCAACTGCGTCGCTGATGGCTCGGGTCAGCGGCAGGTTGAAACCCGCTTTGGTCCCATCGCGATCCATCGAGGTCAGCAGGATTTCCCCTGCTCCCTTGGCGACGACGGTTTTGGCAAATTCTACCGCGTCGATCCCAGTCGGTTTGCGCCCGCCATGGGTGAAAATCTCCCATTTGCCGGGGCCGACGGTTTTGGCGTCGATGGCGCAGACGATGCACTGGCTGCCAAACTGGTCAGCGGCCTCGGCGATGACATCGGGGTTGGCCACGGCTGCCGAGTTGAAACTGACCTTGTCGGCCCCCGCCAGCAGCAGGGCGCGCACGTCATCTTTGGTGCGCACGCCACCGCCCACGGTCAATGGAACAAAGCATTGCTCTGCCGTGCGTTGAACCACGTCAAACATGGTGCCGCGATTTTCATGGGTGGCGTGAATATCCAAAAAGCAAATCTCATCCGCTCCGGCGGCATCATAGGCTTTGGCCGATTCCACCGGGTCGCCCGCATCGCGCAGGCCCACAAAGTTGACGCCCTTGACCACGCGGCCATCAGCGACGTCCAGACAGGGAATGATACGGGTTTTGAGCATGGGCTTTCCTTTACCGCAGGCACCCATAGCGGCAAAGCCCCGCCGATGCCAGACTTGTGATTGCGATCGGGCGCAAACCTGTGAAAACTGGGGTGAATTTCACGAGAGGATAACCGATATGCGTAAACTGATACTGACAACAATTCTGACGTTCGGAGGGGCACTGTCCGCCATGGCTGACGACATCATCAAAGTTCAAACCGATAAATCTGTGACCGAGGCTCTGGACGCACTTGAGGCTGCTGTTGGCAATGCAGGTGCAACCGTTTTTGCCCGCGTCGATCACGCGGCAGGGGCCGAAAAAGTCGGCACGCCTATCCCGGCCAATCAGGTTCTGATTTTCGGAAACCCCGCTTTGGGTACACCCGCGATGCAGATCGATCCGCGGGCCGGATTGTTCCTGCCCCTAAAGGTGCAGGCCTATGAGGATGCAAACGGGCAGGTCTGGCTGGCCTATGAGGACCCGAAAGAAACGATGGATGAACTGGACGAGGTCGAGAAATCGCCCGTCATCGAGAAAATGCGCGGCGCCTTGGCGAAACTGACCGCCGCTGCCGCGCAATAAATCAGCTCAGGGCGCGAATGGCTTCTGCAAGGTCAATCGCGCCATCATAGAGCGCCCGGCCCGAGATTGCGCCATTGAGCGCGACACCGCAATCGCGCAGGGCGATCAGGTCAGCGACCGAGCTGACCCCGCCCGAGGCGATCACCGGGATCGAAACAGCCTGCGCCAGCGCGGCGGTTGCCTCGACATTCGGGCCCTGCATCGCCCCGTCCCGATTGATATCGGTATAGATGATCGCCGCAACGCCCGCGTCCTCAAAACTGCGGGCTAGATCGGTGACCTGAACGTCGGTTTCCTTGGCCCAGCCTTTGGTCGCGACCATGCCGTTGCGCGCGTCAATGCCAACCGCGATTTTGCCCGGAAACGCGCGGGCCGCCTCACGCACCAGATCGGGGTTCTCGACCGCGACGGTGCCCAAAATAACCCGTGCCAGCCCCTTGTCGATCCACGCCTCGATTGTCGCCATGTCGCGGATCCCACCGCCCAGTTGGGCGGGGACATCGCAGGCTTTCAGGATCGCCTCGACCGGGGCAGCGTTGACCGGTTCACCCGCAAAGGCTCCGTTCAGATCTACCAGATGCAGCCATTCGCATCCCGCCTCAACAAAAGCGCGCGCCTGCGCTGCCGGGTCGTCATTGAACACGGTGGCCTTGTCCATTTCACCACGCAGCAGGCGCACGGCCTGGCCGTCTTTTAGGTCGATGGCGGGGTAGAGGATCATGTCGGGCGGCCCTATATCACTGTTACACGCGCGGGATATCGCACAGCAGGGGCAGGGGCGCAACGCGACGCAAAGTCAGCCTTGCCCGACTGCAGGCCGCGCGTAACACTGGGGCACAAACAGGGAGATAAACCATGAGAAAAGCACTTTTGACCGCGGGCTTTGCAATATTGGCTACAAGCGCGCTGGCCGAAGACCCGGTTGACGGCCTGTGGAAGACGCAGCCGGGCGATTCCGGTGGCTACCTGCATGTTTCGATCTCGGAATGCGGCAGTGCGATCTGTGGCACGATCGACAGCGCCTTCAGCGCGAATGGCGATCAAAGCCTGGAATACGAGAACCTGGGCAAGCAAATTATCTGGGACATGGTGCCCGAGGGCGACGGTGCCTATGCCAACGGAAAAATTTGGGACCCGGAAAGCGACAAGACCTATCGGTCAAAAATGACGCTGGACAGCCAGAACAGCCTGACCGTCAAAGGGTGCGTCGCTGGTGGTCTGGTCTGCCGAGGCCAAACCTGGACACGGGTTCAGTAGCCGTTCAGGGGGCCCAGGTCAGGAAGTTGCCGATCATGCGCAGACCGACATCCTGACTCTTTTCGGGGTGGAATTGCATGCCGACCATCGTGTCGCGGCCAATCACGGCCGTGACCTCCTGCCCATATCCGACATAGGCCAGCCGTTCGGCGGCAGTGTGGACGCGGAAATGGTAGGAATGGACAAAATACACATGATCACCCGTCTTAACGCCGTCAAAAATCGGGTGCTCATGTTCGATAACAAGATCGTTCCAACCCATATGGGGTACCTTCAGCGAAGTGTCCGAGGGGTCGATTCGAACCACATCACCCGCGACCCAGCCCAAGCCATCGGTTTCCACATATTCATGGCCTTTCGAGGCCATCAACTGCATGCCCACACAAATGCCCAAAAACGGGCGGGCTTTCTGTTCAACCGCCTCAACCATCGCGTCATAAATGCCCTTATGGCCGCGCAATTCGGCAGCACAGGCCGGAAAAGCGCCGTCGCCGGGCAAAACCAGACGATCCGCGCGGGCAACAACCTCGGCGTCCGAGGTCACAACGACCTCACCGGCATCCATCTCGCGCGCCATCCGCTGAAACGCCTTCTCTGCCGAGTGCAGGTTTCCCGACTCATAATCAATGATTGCAGTCAGCATGGGTACGGCCCTGTTCTTCTTCTTGTTCCAAATACGGCGGGGTGAATTGGCTGCAAGCCAAGAGGGGCAGCGCCCCTTTCGACGTCTACCTACAAAGCGCCCTTGGTTGACGGAATCGCGTCCGCCTTGCGCGGGTCGGTTTCCACGGCATCACGCAACGCGCGCGCGACGGCCTTGAACGCGGCCTCGGCAATGTGGTGACTGTTGAACCCGTGCAACTGGTCGATATGCAGCGTAATGCCGCCATGGGTGCTGAGCGCCTGAAAGAACTCGCGCACCAGCTCGGTATCGAAACTGCCGATCTTGGGGGTGGGTAGGTCCACGTTCCAGATCAGAAACGGGCGGGCCGAAAGATCCAACGCACAGCGAACCTGCGCGTCGTCCATGGGCAGGTGGCACTCGCCATACCGCCGGATACCTTTCTTGTCGCCCAGGGCCTGCACCAGCGCCTGACCCAGTGCAATACCGGTGTCTTCGACCGTGTGGTGATCGTCGATGTGATAATCGCCCTTGGCGCGGATCGTCATGTCAATCAGCGAATGGCGCGCCAACTGGTCCAGCATGTGATCAAAAAAGCCGACACCGGTCTGGTTGTCATACCGGCCGGTCCCGTCCAGATTGACCTCAACCGAAATCTCGGTCTCGGCGGTCTTGCGGCTGATCATTGCGCTGCGCATAGGCGAATTCCTTTTTCTACAGGCGCGCTTATAGACGGGGTTGGCCGAGGTTTGAAAGACCGGGCGCGCCAATCGCTTCAATCTGTTGCAGGGGATTGCACCGGCTCGTCCCCCGTGCCAGCCTGCGGGCAACACCAAGAAAGAAAGCACAGCCCATGTCCACCTGCGTTTTTATCCAGATCCGCTGCAAACCTGGCACGACCTACAAGGTCGCCGAAGATATTGCGCTGCGCGAAATTCATTCCGAGCTTTATTCGACCAGCGGCGAATACGACCTGCTGTTGAAGCTCTACATCCCCGAAACCGAAGATGTGGGGCACTATATCAACGAAAACCTGCTGGTGATCTCTGATATCGAACGCTCGCTGACCACGATGACGTTCAAGGCGTTCTGAGAGAGTGGTTTGTATCTGGAGCGGGCGAGGCGATTCGAACGCCCGACCCTAACCTTGGCAAGGTTATGCTCTACCCCTGAGCTACGCCCGCATCAGATACATATGTGGTCCAAAGACCTCTCAATGGAGCGGGCGAGGCGATTCGAACGCCCGACCCTAACCTTGGCAAGGTTATGCTCTACCCCTGAGCTACGCCCGCGCCGTTGAGTGAGGCGTGAAGTAAAATTTCTGGCGCAAAGCTGCAAGGGGAAAAACGCAGAAATCCGAAAAATCTTTTTCCGACGGAAACCTTCTGTTCACACGTTGAATCAACACTGGAACACAGAAGGTGAGGGTTGAGAGGTGGATATGTCCTGGGCAGGAGACTTGAAATTGGTTTTGTTGGCCATCGTGATCATGGTGGCCTGGATGGTGCCTTTGTCGGCACAACATCCTGAGGCGCGATCACAATCGGCATTCCTGATTGCCCCTCATGTCGAGGTTTCGCTGCTCGAAGGGTAATCTTGGCTCTGGGTCACATCGCCAGAACCAAGTTGGCAAGCGCGGCCAGCAACAGGGCAAGAAATGTTAGACCCATGCCGATCTGGCGCAGAATGATGATCTGAGGTGTGCGCCCGAACCCATAGGCGTGCAGCAGCCGCCCGGCCAGCAGGCTTAGACCCAACAGATTTACCAAAAGCACGCCTGCGCCCTGCGCTTCGACCAATGCGATCAGCAACAGCCCAAAAGGGGCGTATTCGGCGCAGTTGGAATGGGTGCGCATGGCTTTGATCATCGCTTTGTCGCCGGCGTCCCCAACCGAGATTCGCCCATTACGGCGGACCCGGATAACGTTCACGCTGAGCGCGATGTAAAGGAAGGCAATCAAAGCGGCGTAGATCGGTGTGACTGTCAGCATCCGCATGCTCCGTTGGCAGAAACAAAAAAGGCCGCGCAGATCCCGCGCGGCCTGACTGCACAATTTATTGCAGCTTATTCCAGTTCGACCAACAGGTCCTTTGCGTCAATCTGACCGCCCGGTTGCACATGTACAGCCGTGACAACCGCATCGCGTTCCGCATGGATGCCGGTTTCCATCTTCATCGCTTCGATGGTCAGCAGCAGATCGCCTTCATGCACCTCTTGACCCGGCGAGACGGCGATTGTGGCGACAACACCCGGCATCGGCGCGCCGATGTGGTTGGGATTGCCGGCTTCGGCCTTTGGGCGTTGCGTGGTCGAGGCTTTGACCAAACGGTTGGGCACCCGGATCACGCGGGGCTGGCCGTTGAGTTCAAAGAACACCTTCACCTCGCCATTCTCGTCGGTTTCGCCCACCGCCTGGCAGCGGATTTCCAGCGTTTTGCCCGGGTCGATCTCGGCAGTGATCTCTTCCCCCGGTTCCATGCCGTAAAAGAACGTGCGGGTCGGTAGCGTGCGCACCGGGCCATAGCTCCGGTGGCGCCCCATGTAGTCAAGGAAGACCTTGGGATACATCAGATAGCCGTTCAGATCCTCGTCATCGACCTCTTTGCCATCCAACTGCTTGGACAGATCGGCGCGTGTGGCCTCCAGATCGACCGGTTCCACATGCTTTCCGGGCCGTTCGGTGTTGGGGGCTTCATCTTTCAGCACTTTGTGGATGATCGTCTCAGGGAACCCGCCCGGAGGCTGGCCCAGATTGCCGCGCATCATATCCACGACCGAGTCGGGGAAGGCCACATCCGTATCGGGATTTTCGACATCGTCACGGGTCAGGCCCTGGCTGACCATCATCAGCGCCATGTCACCCACCACTTTGGACGAGGGCGTCACCTTCACGATGTCGCCGAACATCTGGTTCACATCCGCATACATCTGCGCCACTTCGTGCCAACGCTCTTCCAGCCCCAGGCTGCGCGCCTGGGCCTTGAGGTTGGTGAACTGGCCACCGGGCATCTCGTGCAGGTAAACCTCGGACGCCGGTGCTTGCAGGCTGGATTCGAATGCCGCGTATTGGCCGCGCACGGCCTCGAAATAGTCGCTGATCTCGCGGATGGCTTTGATGTTCAGACCGGTATCGCGATCCGTGTGGCGCAGCGCTTCGACCACTGTGCCCAGCGTTGCCTGGCTGGTGTTGCCTGAAAAGCTGTCCATCGCGCAATCTACTGCGTCCACACCCGCCTCGGACGCGGCCAGGATGGTGGCGCTGGCGATGCCGGCCGTGTCGTGAGTATGGAAGTGGATCGGCAACCCGACCTCTTCCTTCAGTGCGCGGATCAGGATGCGGGCCGAGGCGGGTTTCAGCAGGCCCGCCATGTCTTTCAGCCCAAGTATATGAGCCCCTGCATCGCGCAACTCTTTCGCCATGCCCACATAGTACTTCAGGTCATACTTGGCGCGGTCGGGGTCGAGGATGTCGCCGGTATAGCACACGGTGCCCTCGCAGATCTTGCCGTTCTCGACCACCGCGTCCATCGCGACGCGCATGTTCTCGACCCAGTTCAGCGAATCGAAGACGCGGAACACGTCGATGCCTTTGGACGCTTGACGCACAAATTCCTGAACCACGTTGTCGGGGTAGTTGGTATATCCAACCCCGTTTGCGCCGCGCAGCAGCATCTGCGTCATCAGATTTGGCATGGCGCCGCGCAATTCGCGCAGGCGCTGCCACGGGCATTCCTGCAAGAACCGATAGGCCACATCGAAGGTCGCGCCGCCCCAGCACTCGACCGAGAACAATTGCGGCAGGTTGGCTGCATAGCTCGGCGCCACCTTGATCATGTCGATCGACCGCATCCGCGTCGCCAGCAACGACTGGTGCCCGTCGCGCATGGTGGTGTCGGTGATCAGCAATTGCCGCTGCGCCTTCATCCAGTCGGCGACCGCTTGCGGGCCTTTCTGTTCCAACAGATTGCGCGTGCCCATCTGCGGCTCGGCCTTCAACGCGGGGGGCTTGGCCTCTTTCAGATCAGCCCGCGGTGTTGGGCGATCCTTGGTCTCGGGATGGCCGTTCACCGTGATATCGGCGATATAGTTCAGAACCTTGGTGCCCCGGTCGCGGCGCTTTTTGAACTGGAACAGATCTGCGGTCTCATCGATGAATTTAGTGGTGTATTCGTTCGACAGGAAAGTCGGGTGTTTCAGCAGGTTTTCAACAAACGCAATGTTGGTTGAAACACCCCGCACACGGAATTCCCGCAGCGCACGGTCCATCCGGGCGATTGCCTTTTCGGGCGTGGGCGCCCAGGCCGTAACCTTGGTCAGCAGCGAGTCATAATACCGCGTGATTACCCCGCCCGCATAGGCTGTGCCGCCATCCAAACGGATGCCCATACCCGTGGCCGAGCGATAGGCGGTGATGCGGCCATAATCGGGGATAAAGTTGTTCAGCGGGTCCTCGGTCGTCACGCGCGTTTGCAGGGCGTGACCGTTCAAATGGATGTCACCCTGGCTGGCCTTGCCGGTGGCTTCAGACAGCGTCTTGCCCTCGGCGATCAGGATCTGCGCCTGCACGATGTCTATGCCGGTCACTTCTTCGGTGACGGTGTGTTCCACCTGAACACGCGGGTTGACCTCGATGAAATAGAACTTGCCGGTGTTCATATCCATCAGGAATTCGACCGTGCCCGCGCATTCATAGTTCACATGGGCGCAGATGCGGCGGCCAAGTTCGCAAATCTCGGCGCGTTGTTCTTCGGTCAGATACGGCGCTGGCGCGCGTTCCACCACTTTCTGATTCCGCCGCTGGACCGAGCAGTCGCGTTCGTAGAGATGATAAATCTCACCATGCTTGTCGCCCAGAATCTGCACCTCAACATGGCGGGCGCGGGTGATCATCTTTTCCAGATAGCCCTCGCCATTGCCAAACGCGGCCTCGGCCTCGCGGCGGCCCTCCAGAACTTTCTCTTCCAACTCATCTTCGGACAGGATCGGACGCATGCCGCGCCCACCGCCGCCCCAGCTGGCTTTCAGCATCAGCGGATAGCCGATCTCAGCCGCCTCGGCCTTGATGGCGGTCATATCGTCGCCCAACACCTCGGTGGCGGGGATCACCGGCACGTCCGCCGCAATCGCCACCTTCCGCGCGCTGGCTTTGTCGCCCAACGCGCGCATGGTTTCGGCCTTGGGGCCGATGAAGGTGATGCCGTTCTGCACGCAGGCATCCACAAAATCCGGATTCTCTGACAGCAGGCCATAGCCGGGATGGATCGCGTCCGCGCCACATTCCTTGGCCACACGGATGATTTCGTCAATCGAAAGATACGCGGCCACCGGGCCCATCCCTTCGCCAATGCGATAGGCTTCATCCGCCTTAAATCGATGCAAGCCGAGCTTGTCTTCTTCGGCAAAAACCGCGACGGTTTTCTTTCCCATCTCGTTGGCGGCCCGCATCACGCGGATGGCAATTTCGCCGCGGTTGGCGATCAGGATTTTCTTGAAGTCGGTCATTTCAGGTCCCGGTCTTATTGGTGTGGCCGTGTGGATAGCGCATATATAAACGCAGACATATCGGTTCTTCTGGGTAGAACCGGCATGTTAACGCTCGCAAACGCCCCCATTCGTGCCACCTTGTAGCAATGCGGCAGTGCAGCATCAATGTTTGGAGTAGTTTCAGCGGGTTTTCGAAGGAATTTTGCGATAAATTCGAGATTTGAACGAATTTATCAGGGAAACGCTGCTGGTTTTCCGGCAAATTCCGGGATTTGAGGGCTGCAGCCTGCCAAAAACCGCGCGTGCGCGCGGGGGCAATCCTTAATTTTCTTGGTGATTGAGCGAACAAGTCGTGAACAAACCCTTTCCCTCCGCGCGCGTTGGGAATAGTTTGACCGCATGAGCAGTTTCGATGAATCAGACGCCTTCGAAGGCGCATCGCTATCGGCGCAAGCAATGGCCGCGCGACCCGCCGAGTATCTGAACGACCTCAATCCGGCGCAGCGCGAAGCGGTCAAACGGCTGGATGGACCGGTGCTGATGCTAGCAGGGGCAGGGACCGGCAAGACCAAAGCACTGACCGCGCGGATCACCCATCTGCTCAGAACCCACAAGGCGCGTGAGAACGAGATTCTGGCGGTGACCTTCACAAACAAGGCCGCGCGCGAAATGAAGGAGCGTGTGGGCCGCATGCTGGGCCGCCCCGCCGAAGGGATGCCGTGGCTGGGCACGTTCCATGCGATCTGCGTCAAGCTGCTGCGCCGTCACGCGGAACTGGTGGGGTTGAAGTCGAACTTCACCATTTTGGATACGGATGATCAGAAACGGCTGCTGAAACAATTGACGCAGGCCGCGAACATCGACGACAAACGCTGGCCCGCGCGGATGTTGGCGGGGATCATTGACGATTGGAAGAACCGGGCCCTGACACCCGACAAGGTGCCCGCAGCTGACGCGGGGGCTTTCAATCACAAGGGTATTGAGCTCTATGCCCAATACCAGACCCGCCTGCGAGAACTGAACGCGGTGGATTTCGGCGACCTGCTGCTGCACATGGTCACGATTTTCCAAGCCCACCCGGACGTCCTGGAGCAATACCAACGCTGGTTCCGCTATATCCTTGTGGATGAATATCAGGATACCAACGTTGCGCAATATCTCTGGCTGCGTCTGCTGGCCGGGGGGCACAAGAATATCTGCTGCGTGGGCGATGACGATCAGTCGATCTATGGCTGGCGCGGGGCCGAGGTGGGCAACATCCTGCGCTTCGAAAAGGATTTCCCCGGTGCGCATGTGGTCCGGCTTGAGCAGAACTACCGCTCGACCCCGCATATTTTGGCCGCTGCCTCCAATGTCATTCGCGGCAATGAAAGCCGCCTGGGCAAGGAACTTTGGACGGCGGAAGAATGGGGGGAGAAAGTCCAATTAGCGGGGCGTTGGGACGGTGAGGAAGAAGCCCGTTGTATTGGTGAAAAAATTGAAGATCTAATTTCTGGTCGAGCACCAGAGGCAAAGAGAAGAAACAACCCACGTTCGCAAACTTTTCAGCAAGAGTTGGACCGGCGCGCAAAAGCCGGTTTGGGAAGATTAACACGCCAAGAATTTGTACGCCAAGCTTTTGAGACAGGGTCTGCCTATTCCGAGCTTAAGGTCCAAAACCTTGTGAAACGTTTGTTAAGAGACGATCCAAATGCTTCCAACATGTACAAGTCAGTACTGGCTAGCCCTGTTGAGAGTTATTCATTCAACGAAATCGCCATTCTCGTGCGCGCCTCGCACCAGATGCGCGCGTTCGAGGATCGGTTTCTGACCATCGGTCTGCCTTATAAGGTGATCGGAGGCCCTCGGTTCTATGAGCGGATGGAGATTCGCGATGCCATGGCCTATTTCCGGCTCGTGGTCAGCCCCGAGGATGATCTGGCGTTCGAGCGGATCGTGAACACGCCCAAACGCGGTCTGGGCGACAAGGCGCAACAGACGATTCAGGTGGTCGCGCGCGAAAACGGAGTGTCTCTGGTCGAAGGGGCGCGGATCGCGGTCGAAAACGGTTTGATCAAGGGTAAGGGCGGCAAGGCTCTGCGCGAGTTGATCGACGGTTTGGCGCGCTGGAACGCGATGACGCGCGGGCCTCGGATCGAGGTGGATGATGATACGGTGATCGACAATGGCGTATCGCCCATCCGCTATGGCGAACCCGAGCACAGCCACATCGAACTGGCGCAGATCGTGTTGGACGAATCCGGCTATACCGCCCATTGGCAGAATGAAAAGACGCCCGAGGCGCCGGGGCGTTTGGAGAACCTTAAGGAACTGGTCAACCAGTTGGACAATTTCGAGAACCTGCAGGGGTTTCTGGAACATGTCAGTCTGGTGATGGACAATGAGCAGGATGGCGATGGGGCCAAAGTCTCGATCATGACCCTGCACGCGGCCAAGGGGCTGGAGTTTCCCGCCGTGTTCCTGCCGGGCTGGGAGGACGGATTGTTCCCCTCGCAGCGGTCGATGGATGAATCCGGGCTCAAGGGCCTCGAAGAAGAGCGGCGGCTGGCCTATGTCGGCATCACGCGGGCGGAAGAGGTCTGTACGATATCTTTTGCCGCCAATCGGCGCGTGTTCGGCCAGTGGCAAAATTCGATGCCGTCGCGTTTCATAGACGAATTGCCCGAGGATCATGTGGAGGTCTTGACGCCTCCGGGTCTTTATGGCGGCGGGCAGACCACCGCCGGTATTGAAACCCGTGCGGCCGAGGCGAATGTCTATAACTCGCCGGGTTGGAAGCGCATGCAGGCCCGGCAGGGCCAATATGGCATGTCGCAACCCCGCGAATCCCGCAATACCGTAATCGACGCCACCGCATTGGCCAGCTTCACCTTGGGCGAGCGGGTGTTTCATCAGAAATTCGGCTATGGCGCCGTGATCGGGATCGAGGGCGACAAGGTCGAGGTTGATTTTGACAAGGCGGGGACGAAAAAGGTTGTCTCGCGGTTCTTGACCAACAAGGACGATGTGCCGTTCTAGGCGCTAAAGTCCTTCGACCAGCACAAGATTGGCTGTGGCCGTCTTTTGCCTGATCTTGGCCAGTTCGACATAATCGGGGTCGTCTTTCCAGGCCCGAGCCGCGGTGATGTCCGGAAATTCCATCAAAACAATGCCGTCCTCGGCCCACGTGCCTTCGATCACTTCAACAGGTTTCGAAGAAACCGTCAGCAGCCGGCCACCATGCCGGACAAAGATCGGCATGAACCCTTCAAGATAAGCCTGATACCCATCCGGGTCGTGGATGGTGATTTGGGCGACGAAATAAGCGGGCATGACGGTCTCCTGAGCAATCGTTCACAAGCATAGCTTACATTCGGTGCAGGAAAACGAAAAACGGCGGTTCCAAGGGAGGAGGGGAACCGCCGTTCTTTTCAACTCCGAGGCAGGGAGGAGGAGAGCCCCGAAGTATCTGAACCCGGGTTTGAGCCCGGTATGGGGAAGACGCGGCGACGTCAGGGAGGAGGAGACGTCGCCGCGCTCTTTCAACATCGGAGCCGGGAGGAGGAGAGCCCCGATGTATGCAGATCCGGCGTGATTTGGCCGGTATTGGGTGCGACAACGTCAGGGAGGAGGAGAGACGTTGTCGCTGATTTCAGATCCAAAGGGAGGAGTAGGACCTGATCTCGGTGTTTCGTGCGCTTATTGTGCGCTGAAGTCCTCGGCCGCTTGTTTGGCGACGCGGCGGATCATCGACCGGTGCAGCCCCAGGTCCGCCAGATCGCGGCTCGACAGGGCCGACAGTTCGTTCACTGTCTGACGGTAGACGCGGTGGCGCACATAGCGGGTTTTGACGTTTTCGATCATCGACGCAAACTTGAACGCCGGTGCGTTTTTGATTGCGGATTGTGTTTGTACCATTGCCATCTTGTTCATCCATTCCAGCCGCAGCCAAAGTGTTGCGGCGTTTGCTTGAGACTGAAGATAGGCAAATGCTGCGAATGCACAATGGCTCGTGTCGTCAATGCTGCTATGCAGCAAGCGCATGGATTGACGGGATTTTTTCCCAAAGGCCAAATTTGCCTTGAAAATACAGGTTTTCAGAGCGCTTTTGGCGCAGCCGGGTTCGTGGGCGTTTTCACACAATAGATCCAATGCCGACCATTTACGCGGATTCGCGTATTATTTGAGCGGATTGAGATCGCGCGGTTCGGTCGGAACCGGTGAATCAGTCAACGAATTGCGATGCTGGACGCGATCGAGGCGGCGTATGGGAAAGCATGGGAAGAGCCTCATTCCGCGCGCGCACATATTTTCAGAATACGCGATTCGTGGTGATTTTGCGGGAAACTCGGCTGTTGATTGGCATGCGCAGTAAAAAAATTTCATTCATCTGGGAAACCGTGGGATGGTCGGCTGATTGGCATATATTGTGCTTCATTCTCACGCTGAACCTATTTGTGCCCCTTTTTGCGTTGAATCTCACTGTGGTATTATTATTTGCGAGCAGCTGACATTCGTCGTGTTCCCAAAAATTCCCTTGATTTCCATAATTTCCCATGGCATCCCTTGTTCATCCGATGAGGACGAGGCAGACGGGGCACCAAACGACCCCAAACCAAGAATACAAGTACAGGTTTCATACAGGCATCTCGCTTTCATCAATCAACAGATCCGGCGCGCGGGCGAGCAGACATCCCCCCAGGTGGCGCGCGCAGCTGGACATCCCGCATAGCGGGCCAATGCGGCGGGTTGATCAGTGGCAGCAGATCAACCCGCCGTTTTTCTTCCGGGGGGGAACGTGAATTCAAGGTGGGGCGCAAGCGAAAGGGACAGTCGTTTTGGCGCGCAGGTTCAGAGGTGAAAGCCGCCATAAGGTGGATACAAAGGGCAGGGTGTCTATCCCGGCCCTGTTTCGCCGTGTGCTTGAGGCCTCTGACCCCAATTGGCAATCCGGTGGCACGCCGGAACTTGTGATCGTTTATGGCGGGCCCGACCGGAACTTCCTCGAGTGTTACTCGATGGAGGCGATCGATGAGGTCGACGCCAAGATTGATGCGCTGCCCAGGGCATCGACCCAGCGCAAGATGTTGCAGCGCATGTTTCACGGGCAATCTTTCCCGACAACCGTAGATGAGACCGGTCGTCTTGTTCTGCCAGCCAAGCTGCGTGACAAGATCGGGCTGGAGGGTGAGGCCTTCTTTATTGCCGCCGGTGATACATTCCAGATCTGGAAGCCTGAGACCTACGATGCTCAGGCCCTGATGGAAGAAGAAGAATGGAACGAGGAATACCCAAAGGGCGTTGACCCGATGGAATTCCTCGATGGCATCGGAGATGCGTGACGGCATGTCCGGCGCGTCCTCAGATAAACCCCACATCCCTGTCTTGCTGCGCCCGCTTTTGGCAGCGGTCGACCCTGTGTCCGGGACCTGGCTGGATGGCACGTTTGGTGCGGGCGGATATACACGCGCATTGCTGGCCGCTGGGGCGGATCGCGTCATCGGTGTGGATCGCGACCCGTTGGCTTTTGAGATGGCTGCGGATTGGGCCAAAGGCTATGGCGACCGTCTGGTGATGCAGCCGGGTGTCTTTTCCCGGATGGATGAATATGCGCAGGACCTGGACGGCGTTGTCCTGGACTTGGGCGTCTCGTCCATGCAGCTGGATCAGGCCGAGCGTGGTTTTTCCTTTATGAAAGACGGCCCTCTGGACATGCGGATGAGCCAGCAGGGGCAAAGCGCCGCAGATTTGGTCAACACCGCGACCGAGGTGCAACTGGCCGACATCTTGTTTCATTTTGGCGAAGAACGGGCCAGCCGACGCATTGCCAAGGCGATCCTGAAGGCGCGCGCTGAGGCACCGATTGAGACCACATTGCAATTGGTCGACATCATTGAATCCTGCCTGCCGCGCCCGAAGCCCGGTCAGTCACACCCGGCGACGCGCAGTTTCCAAGGGCTGCGTATCGCGGTGAATGCGGAATATGAAGAGTTGTTTCAGGGTCTTATGGCCGCAGAACGCGCGCTTAAGCCTGGCGGGCAATTGGCAGTGGTGACCTTTCATTCCATCGAGGATCGCATGGTCAAGCGGTTCCTGCAGTCCCGGGCCGGGAAAACCGGGCGCGCCAATCGCTATGCGCCTGAGACGCAGCAGGACGAACCGCAATTCACACTAAAGACACGCAAGGCTGTTGGCCCGGATGAGCAGGAGTTGCAGGAAAACCCGCGCGCGCGTTCGGCCAAATTGCGTGTTGCCATTCGTACAGATGCCCCGGCGGGCGAGATTGATGCCCGCGCCATAGGGATGCCGCAAGTGGGGGAAAGGTCCAGATGAAGAGTGTTTTGTATGTGTTGACCGCACTGTCCGTATTCGGGCTGGCGCTGTGGGCCTATCAGGAAAATTATCGCACGCAGCAGGTCGTTAAGGAAACGCAATCCCTGCAGCAAAGCATCGGCGCGGCGCAGGCGCGGCTTGCTGTCTTGAACGCCGAATGGGCCTATCTTAACCGGCCTGACCGACTGCGGGAGCTGGCTGATTTGAATTTCGAACGTCTGGGCCTGCTGCCCCTGCGGGCCGAACAATTCGGGCGCGCGGATCGGATTTCCTATGGCGAAGACCCAGATCTGCCGATCGTTGATCCGTTGGAGCTGCAATCCATCACCGACGCACAGGCCGTGATCGAGGTGCAAGTTCCATGACACGCACACCGCTCAGACCTCTGGCCCGGATATTGGACGCCCGCGCCAAGGGTGAAAACCCTAAGGCGATTGAGCGTGAGAATATCCGCCAACGCCATGAAGATATGAAAGACCGCGCTCGGGCCCGCGCCGAAGGGCGGCTTTTGGTGCTGGGGCTGTTTTTCTTCTGCGCTTTTGCCGTGGTGGGCGTGCGCATGGGAATGCTTGCCACATCTGAGGCACAGGAACCGCTGGCCAGCGCCCAAGGAGCAGCCATCGCCATGCAGCGCGCCAATATCGTGGATCGAGAAGGGCGCATTCTGGCCACCAATCTGGAAACCTATTCGGTCTATGCCCAGCCGCCATTGATGATCGACCCGGTCGCGGCGGCGGATCAGTTGGTGGCAATCTTCCCGGACCTGGAAAAAGAGCGCCTGATCAAGGACTTCACCGGTGGACGCAAGTTCTTGTGGATTAAGAAACGGATATCGCCTGAACAAAAGCAGGCCGTCCATGACATCGGTGATCCGGGTATCCTGTTTGGCCCGCGTGAAATGCGCCTTTATCCCAATGGTCGTTTGGCCGCGCATATTCTGGGCGGTTCGGGCTTTGGCCGTGAAGGCGTAAGTGCTGCCGAGGTGATCGGCGTGGCCGGGGTTGAAAAGCAGTTCGATGACTATTTGCGCGACCCGGCCAATGGCAACAAGCCGCTGCAATTGTCGCTGGACCTGACAATTCAGGCCGCAGTGGAACAGGTGCTTTTCGGCGGCATGAACATCATGAACGCCAAGGGTGCCTCAGCCGTTTTGATGAACGCGCACACGGGCGAGGTCATCTCGGCCGCTTCCTTGCCGTCCTTTGATCCCAATGACCGCCCGCGCCCGCCCACTTCGGGCTTTGATCCGTCGGACAGCCCGCTGTTCAACCGCTATGTTCAGGGCGTTTACGAATTGGGATCGGTGTTCAAGATCTTCACCGCAGCGCAGGCCGTTCAACTGGGATTGGTCAACTCCGAGACGATTATCGACACGACCGGTCCGATGAAAATCGGGCGCTTTCCGATTGGCGAGTTTAACAACAAGAACTACGGCAAGATCAGTGTTGCGGATGTGATTGTCCACAGCTCGAACCGGGGAACGGGGCGGTTGGCCTTGCAGATCGGCGCGCAGCGGCAGCAGGATTTCCTTGAATCCCTTGGTATGTTCGAACGCACGCCTTTCGAAATTGTCGAAGCTGCAGGGGGTGAGCCGCTGAAACCCAAGAAATGGGGCGAGCTCAGCACTGTTACGATCTCGTATGGCCATGGTCTGTCGACCAGTCCGATGCATCTGGCGGCGGGTTATGCCGCAATTGCCAATGGCGGACATTATGTCAGCCCCACGATCCTGCGCCGGAACGGGCCTCAATATGGCCCCCGCGTGATGTCGGAAAACACAGCGCGTCAGGCACAGAGGATGCTGCGCAAGGTGGTCACCGACGGCACCGCGAGCTTTGGCGAGGTTGCCGGATATGAAGTGGCTGGCAAAACAGGCACGGCGGACAAGCCCAAACCGCGCGGCGGCTATTACGACGACAAGGTTATTGCTACTTTCGCGACGCTCTTTCCGGCGTCGGATCCAAAATACGTTCTGATCGTGACTTTGGATGAGCCGTCGATTGTTGCATACGGCGAAAAGCGCAGAACGGCGGGTTGGACGGCGGTGCCAGTTGCGGCCGAGCTGATCGGGCGCGTTGCCCCCTTGCTGGGCCTGCGCCCCCGGCTTGAGCCTGAAGCGGGCGCTGCTATAACGCTGACTTCGAATTAGGCCGTCAGACAAGAGGTGGGTCATGGGCAATCGGTCAAAGAAACTTAGCCAACTGGCCCTGACCGCGCGCGGGGGTGCGAACCCCGAGATCGCAGGCGTCGCAATTGACAGCCGAGAGGTTCAGGACGGGTTCCTGTTCGCGGCCTTGCCGGGCACGCGGGTGCATGGGGGCGAGTTCATTCAATATGCGTTGCGCATGGGCGCGGCGGCGATTTTGACCGATGCCGAAGGGGCCGATATCGCGGCGCAGGAATTGAATGCCTCTGACGTGGCACTGGTTGTTGTCGAAGACCCGAGACAAGCGCTTGCCGGGGCTGCCGCGCTTTGGTTCGGGGCACAACCGCAAACCATCGTGGCCGTCACAGGCACCAATGGAAAGACCTCGGTTGCCACTTTCGTCCGTCAGATCTGGACCGAACTGGGGCATGCAGCTGTCAATCTGGGCACAACCGGTGTCGAAGGCGCATGGACCGCGCCTTTGGCTCATACGACGCCCGAGCCGATAACACTGCACAGATGTCTGGCAGAAGCGGCAGAGAATGGCGTGACCCATGCGGCGATGGAGGCATCCTCGCACGGGTTGGAGCAACGGCGTCTTGATGGTGTGCACCTGACAGCGGCCGGGTTTTCGAATTTCACGCAGGATCATCTGGATTACCACGAAACGTTCGAGGCGTATTTTGCGGCCAAAGCGGGCCTGTTCGATCGGGTCCTGCCCGAGGATGGGACCGCAGTCGTCAACCTCAGCGATCCTAAAGGGGCCGAAGTGCGCAGGATCGCAGAAGCCCGGGGTCAGTTGGTTTTGACTGTCGGGCTGGGAGCCGCTGATTTGTGCCTGTTGAATCAACGGTTTGATGCAACGGGTCAGGATCTTAGGTTCTCATGGAGGGACAAAACCTTCCAAACCCGTCTGAACTTGATCGGAGGGTTTCAGGCTGAAAACATCCTGCTGGCCTGTGGCCTTGTCATTGCCGCCGGGGATGATCCCGAGCATGTGTTCGAGACTTTGCCGCATCTGACCACTGTACGTGGTCGGATGCAGCTTGCCGCCACGCGGGACAATGGGGCTGCGGTTTTTGTGGACTACGCGCATACGCCTGACGCCGTGGCCACCGCGCTCAAGGCGATGCGCCCACATGTGATGGGGCGTCTGATTGCCATCGTGGGTGCGGGCGGCGACCGCGATGCCACCAAGCGCCCATTGATGGGGCAGGCCGCCGCAAAGAACGCGGATATCGTTTTCGTCACTGACGACAACCCGCGTAGCGAGGATCCGGCCACCATTCGTGCCGCGGTGATGGAGGGCGCGCCCGAGGCCACCGAAGTGGGTGATCGGGCCGAAGCCATCCTGCGCGGCATAGATGCTCTGGAGCCCGGCGATGCCTTGTTGATTGCTGGTAAGGGCCATGAAAGCGGGCAGATTGTCGGTGATCAGGTTTTGCCCTTTGACGACGCCGAACAGGCAAGTATCGCCGTGGCCGCGCTGGACGGGAGGGTCGCATGACGCTTTGGTCCGCGCAGGAGGCCGCGGCAGCGACTGGTGGCCGCGCAACATCGGATTGGCAAGTTGATGGAGTGTCCATCGATACGCGGACCATTGAACCGGGCGACCTGTTCGTGGCGCTCAAGGCCGCGCGGGATGGGCACGATTTTGTGGCGCAGGCGTTGGAAAAAGGGGCCGGGGCTGCGCTGGTCGCATACATTCCGGACGGCGTGCCCGAGGATGCGCCGCTATTAGTTGTAGATGATGTTCTGACCGGGCTTGAGGCGATGGGTCGGGCTGCGCGGGCGCGCGCTGACGCCCGCGTAATCGGCGTGACGGGCAGTGTCGGCAAAACCTCCACCAAAGAGATGTTGGCCACGATCCTGGCCACCCAAGGCAAAACCCATGCCAGCGTGGCCAGCTATAACAACCATTGGGGAGTTCCCTTGACCCTGGCGCGTATGCCGCATGACACGCAATTTGCAGTGATCGAGATCGGGATGAACCACCCCGGCGAGATCTCTCCTCTGGCGCAGCAGGCGTGCCCGCATGTGGCTCTGATCACCACTGTTGCCGCCGTTCATCTTGAGGCGTTTGAGTCCGTCGCGGGGATTGCGCATGAAAAGGCCGCCCTGTTCGACGGGTTGGTTGAGAACGGCGTTGCCATCGTCAACGCGGATACGCAGCACGCCGATATTTTGCGTCAGACCGCGACAGCCAAAGGCGCGCGGATCGTGGATTTTGGCCGCACCGCCAAGGATTTCGTTCTGACAGACGTGGCGCAATCCGGCACCGCCCTGCAAGCCGTCGCCGAGCATGAGGGCGTTCGCATTACCTTTGACGTGCAGTCGGCTGGGACCCATTTCGCAATGAATGCGCTGGGCGCGATTGCGGCTTGCGCAGAACTGGGCGTGCCGCCAGAGCGGTCAATTCCGGGCCTTGCGCAGTGGTCTCCGGTCACCGGGCGGGGCGTGCGCGAGACTTTGACTTTGGCGGATGGGGGCCGGATCGAGCTTTTGGATGACAGCTATAACGCCAATCCGACCTCGATGCAGGCTGCGATGGACGTGCTGGCCGCAGCCAAGGGCCAGCGGCGCGTGGCGTTCCTTGGTGACATGAAAGAGTTGGGTGTGCAGGAACACGCGATGCATTCGGACCTTGCGGGCATCGATGCCATCAAGCGGATCGATCAGGTGCATTGCATCGGACCGTTGATGAAATCGCTGCACGATGCGCTGCCCGACACAAGACGCGGGATGTGGTTCGAAAGCAGCGAAGAGATGGCCAAACACCTGCCGCAATTGGTGCGCGCAGGCGATATCGTGCTGGCCAAAGGCTCGCTGAGCATGGCGCTGGCCCATATTGTTGACGGCCTGCGCAAATTGAGGCAAGGGGACGCGCCCGCCCCCCAAGAGCCCGTGTGAGAAAGGTTTTGTAATGCTGTATTGGTTGACCGCCTTGTCGGACGGAGGGGATTTTTGGAACCTCTTCCGCTATATCACGTTCCGCGCGGGCGGCGCCTTTTTGACGGCTTTGATCTTTGGCTTTCTGTTCGGAAAACCGCTGATCAACGTGCTGCGCAGAAAGCAGGGCAAAGGACAACCAATTCGCGATGACGGCCCCGAAGGGCACCTGTCCAAGGCGGGCACGCCTACGATGGGCGGGCTGCTGATCGTTGGGGCGCTGGTGACCTCGACCCTGATCTGGGCGCGGTGGGATAATCCCTTTGTCTGGATGGTTCTGTTCGTCACGCTGGGCTATGCGGCGATTGGGTTTGCGGATGACTACGCCAAGGTGTCCAAACAGAACACCAAGGGCGTTTCGGGAAAAATGCGCCTTGCACTTGGTATTCTGATCGCTGTTCTGGCGGCGTTCTGGGCCACGCTGCACCACCCTGAGGCTTTGCAGAACCAGCTGGCGCTGCCGGTGTTCAAGGATACACTGATCAATCTGGGGCTGTTCTATGTCCCGTTCTCGATTGTCGTGATCGTGGGGGCTGCAAACGCGGTGAACCTGACGGACGGGTTGGATGGGTTGGCCATCATGCCAGCGATGATCGCAGCGTCTACTCTGGGTGTGATCGCCTATGCGGTCGGGCGCGTGGACTTTACCGAATACCTGGATGTGCATTACGTGCCGGGGACCGGCGAAATCTTTATTTTCACTTCCGCGCTTTTCGGCGCGGGGCTGGGCTTTTTGTGGTACAACGCCCCTCCGGCGGCGGTGTTCATGGGCGATACCGGATCGTTGGCTTTGGGCGGCGCATTGGGCGCCATCGCGGTGGCCACCAAGCACGAGCTGGTTTTGGCCATTGTGGGGGGCCTGTTCGTGGTCGAAGCGCTGAGTGTGATCATTCAGGTGCTGTACTTCAAACGAACAGGAAAGCGTGTGTTCCTGATGGCGCCGATCCATCACCACTATGAGCAAAAAGGTTGGGCAGAGCCCACCATTGTAATCCGGTTTTGGATCATTTCGCTGATCCTGGCGATGATCGGGCTGGCGACGCTGAAGGTTCGCTAGCGCTCCCGCCAGGTTCGGCTGGCCTGCGGCCCGCCTGCCACCTGTTGGGCCCGGCTCGCGCCACGGCGCGAGCCTGATCTCGCCCTTGCCATCGTCAATTTCTTCGGTGCAGTGTGCATTCCAAGATCAAGACAGGAAGGTACGCAAGATGATCCCGGTCAAAGGGTTTTCAGGGCACAAGGTTGCGGTTCTGGGATTGGGCCGGTCGGGCCTTGCAACCGCGCGGGCATTGCGTGCAGGCGGTGCCGAGGCGATATGCTGGGATGACAACCCAGCCGCGCGAGAGACCGCCGAGGCCGAGGGGTTCACCTGCGCTGACCTGCGGCGAAACGGGATGTTCGATGACATCGCATCTTTGATTGTCTCGCCCGGAATTCCGCATCTTTACCCGGACCCGAATCCGGTTGTTCTGGCCGCGCTGCAAGCCGGGGTGCCCGTGGACAACGATATCGGCTTGTTCTTTCGGTCGTTTGCCGGGCCGGAATGGAACATGCTGGAAACTCCGCCCCGGATCATCGCGGTCACCGGGTCGAACGGTAAATCGACCACAGCGGCGTTGATCCATCATATCCTGACCGAGGCTGGGCGGCCCTCGCAACTGGCTGGCAACATCGGGCGCGGAGTGCTGGATATTGAGCCCGGCGAGGATGGCTCGGTCGTTGTGCTGGAGCTGAGCAGTTACCAGACCGAGCTGGCCCGCGCATTGACGCCGGACATTGCTGTTTTCACCAACCTGTCCCCCGATCATTTGGATCGGCATGGGGGGATGGGTGGATATTTCGCGGCAAAGCGCAGGTTGTTTGTCGAAGGTGGCCCGGATCGGGCGATCATCGGCGTGGATGAAACCGAAGGGTTGTTTTTGGCAGATCAACTGTCCGAGGGGCCCGCGGATGACCGGGTGATCCGTCTGTCGGTGGATCGCAAACTGGCCGGCCCGGGATGGCAGGTCTTTGCGCGCAAGGGGTACTTGTCGGAATACCGCAAGGGGCGGCAGACCGGGTCAATTGACCTGCGCCAGATCAAAGGTCTGCCCGGCACACATAACCACCAGAACGCCGGCGCGGCCTATGGGGCCTGTCGCGCTTTGGGAATTGCGCCGCGTGTGATCGAGAACGCGTTGGACAGCTATCCCGGCCTGCCGCATCGCAGCCAGATCATCGCCGAAGCCGATGGCATCATGTTCGTGAACGATTCCAAGGCCACCAACGTGGACAGCGCCGCCAAAGCATTGGGGGCGTTTCGCAGTATACGCTGGATTTGCGGCGGGTTGGAGAAAGAGGGCGGTCTGGCCGCCCTCAATGACGCAGCCGAAAACGTTCTGACCGCATATGTCATCGGGCGAGAGGCCGCGGGATTTGCCATGCAGTTGGATATGGACGCAAGGGTCTGTACTACCATGGCCACGGCGGTCGAGCAGGCTATGGCCGATGCCCAGCCAGGGGACACGATCCTGCTGGCCCCGGCGGCGGCAAGTTTTGACCAGTACGACAATTTCGAAAAGCGCGGCGATGACTTTGTCGCCGAAGTGCAAAGACGTCTGGGACAAGCGCCCGGTTGCAATTGACCGCCGGTTCAGCAAAGCTGACACCCTATCAGCTTGACGCTACAGAATTATTGGTTTTGTTTTTCGGAAATTCAACATGAGGTCATGGATATGCCATATCGTAAACTCTCTTTGATCCTGCCCGCCGTGCTGGCGGTTGGTGCCTGCGGCAGCGTGGGTGCGAATTATCAGCCGGTTATCGATGGTCCGGTCGGACCCAACTACAACGCCGATCTGGCGCAGTGTCAGGCTTTGGCGCAGTCGCAGGGGGTTGTGAATGAACGCACTGCGGGTGCCGCAGCAATCGGTGCGGTTGGCGCAGCCGGGACCAAGGCGATCATCGACGACAGTGCCAGCGATCTGGGCCGCACAGCCGTGGCCGGTGCATTGGTGGGGGCGGGCGCAAGCGCGCTGCAGAACACCCAGAACCAGGAAGTCATCGTGCGCAATTGTATGCGTGGGCGCGGTTACAACGTCGTAGGTTAACGGGCGGCAATGGCGGTTCCGGCGGCATAGCCCGAGGACCAGGCCCACTGAAAGTTGTAGCCACCCAGCCAGCCGGTGACATCCACCGCTTCACCAATTGCATAGAGGCCAGGGATATCCTTGGCCTCCATCGTTTTTGACGACAGGCCATCAGTGTCGATCCCGCCCAGCGTCACCTCGGCGGTGCGATAGCCTTCGGTGCCCGATGGGGTAAGCTGCCATTCGGACAGGGCTGTGACCAGCTCGGTCAGGGCCGCATCGGATTGGTCGGCGAGGTTGCCGGACATCGGGATGTGGCGCTTCAGATAATCGACCAATCGCGCGGGCAGATGATTGGCCAGTTCCGTCGTCAGTGCCTTGCGGCCGCCTTGCTGGCGCTGGTTTCGCAGCAGATCGAACAGGGGCAGGTCGGGTATCAGGTTGACCCGGATCTCTTCGCCTTCGCGCCAATAGGATGACAGCTGCAACACCGATGGGCCGCTGAGGCCGCGGTGGGTGAACAGCAGGGCCTCGTCAAAACTGGTGCGGGCATTTGACAGGCGAGCGGGCAGCGAAACGCCAGACAGGGGGCTGAATTTACCATCTGAAAAGGTGAAAGGCACCAGTGCTGCACGCGTTTCAGTGACCTGCAGCCCAAATTGCTGCGCAATGTCATAAGCCAGCCCGGTTGCACCCATCTTCGGGATGGATTTGCCGCCGGTCGCCAGCACAAGGTTTTCGCAGGTCAGGTCAATACGTTTCCCATCGCGTTCAACCTCTAGCGCAAAGCCATTATCGGTTTTTCGCAGGTCGCGCAGGCTGGTCTGCAGCCAAAGCGCGGCGCCTGAACGCTCCATCTCGTCCAGCAGCATCCGGACAATCTGTTTCGAGGACCCATCGCAGAAAAGTTGCCCCAGCGTCTTTTCATGCCAGGCGATACCGTGCCGCCCAACCAGTTCAATGAAATCCCATTGCGTATAGCGCGCCAGCGCTGATTTGCAGAAATGCGGGTTTTGTGACAGGAAATTGCCGGGTTCGGCATATAAATTGGTAAAATTACAGCGCCCGCCGCCCGAGATACGGATTTTCTCCCCCGGGGCTTTTGCATGATCAATCACCAGAACACGCCCGCAGCAATGGGCGGCGCACATCATGCCGGCGGCACCGGCCCCAAGGATGATCGTGTCATAGCTCATCAGATGCGCATGACGTGGATTGGTTGCCAACGCAAGGGCAGTATGCTGCAAAGGGCCGGTCGCCCAAGGTCAGAGGTTGTTTCAAGGCCAGCCGCGTGCCGGGCCCGAGTTGAGGCAGAACAGGCAATTTGGAGAGAGAATATGAAACCCGTGAATCTACAAGAAAAACTGTCCCTGTTTTCGACGCATTGGGACCCGCATGTGGTGGCCGACTACAATCAGAACGACGTGATGGTTGTGAAATTCTCAGGGGAGTTTCCTTTTCACAAGCACGACACGACGGATGATTTCTTTTTTGTCATCGAAGGCGAGATGACAATGGATATCGAAGGCGAACCCTCAAAAACCGTCAGGGCCGGAGAGTTGTTTGTGGTGCCAAAGGGTATTGTGCACCGCCCACGGGCCGAGCACGAGGTCAAAGTGCTGTTGATCGAACCCAAAGGAGAGCCGAATTCCGGAGACGCAGGTCGCGAACCGGCGGCAAAGCCGCGGCTTTGATCGGCGCACGCGCGACAGCGTAGAATTTCCGATTTTGCCCTTATTTCCCTAGCCCAAACGCCAAAATCGCTGTAGAGTCTCAATCAGACCCCGAAAACGGGGCGTGAACGAGGCAGATAGTGGCGGTATCTCATGACTGAGATGGTGTATGGCGCGGTCCAGGACCAGCGCGGCGAACCGATTCTTCCAAAGTGGTGGCGGACGATTGATCGCTGGACGATGTCCTGTGTTTTGATCCTGTTCGTGATTGGCCTGCTGCTTGGTCTGGCCTCGTCGCCGCCTTTGGCAGGGCGCAACGGGTTCGATCCTTTCCACTATGTCGAGCGTCAGGCACTTTTTGGCGGGCTGGCTCTGGTGGCGATGCTGCTGACCTCGATGATGTCGCCCATTTTGGTGCGGCGGCTGGCCGTTTTGGGATTTATGGGCGCGTTTGTTGCACTGGCCTTTCTGCCGGTCTTCGGCACGGATTTCGGCAAAGGGGCGGTGCGCTGGTATTCGCTCGGGTTTGCCTCGCTTCAACCATCAGAATTTCTAAAGCCAGGCTTCGTGGTTGTCGCAGCCTGGCTGCTGGCCGCGTCGCAAGAGATCAACGGCCCGCCGGGTCGCCTGTGGTCCTTTGCCCTGTGCATGGCCATTGTGGCAATGCTTGTGATGCAGCCCGATTTTGGTCAGGCCTGCCTGATCTTGTTCGGCTGGGGCGTGATGTATTTTGTGGCTGGCGCGCCGATGCTGTTGCTTGTGACCATGGCGGGTGCCGTGGTGCTGGGGGGAATGTTCGCTTATACCAATTCTGAGCATTTCGCCCGCCGCATCGATGGCTTTCTGAACCAGGACCTCGACCCGACAACACAGCTTGGTTATGCGACCAACGCAATCCGCGAGGGCGGTCTCTTTGGTGTGGGCGTGGGTGAGGGGCAGGTGAAATGGTCCCTGCCAGATGCGCATACGGATTTCATTATTGCGGTCGCGGCCGAGGAATACGGCCTGATTCTGGTCTTGATCATCATCGCGCTTTATTCGCTGATCGTCGTGCGTTCGCTGATGCGGTTGATGCGGGAACGTGACATGTTCATCCGCTTGGCAGGGACCGGTCTGGCCTGCATGTTCGGTGTTCAGGCGATGATCAATATGGGTGTTGCCGTGCGTCTGCTTCCTGCCAAGGGCATGACATTGCCATTTGTCAGCTATGGTGGCTCGTCCCTGATTGCCGGGGGCATCGCTGTTGGGATGCTGCTGGCCTTCACACGCTCGCGCCCGCAGGGCGAATTGGGCGATATTCTGCGCGGA
Source organism: Ruegeria sp. H6 (assembly GCF_056532975.1). Taxonomy (NCBI): domain Bacteria; kingdom Pseudomonadati; phylum Pseudomonadota; class Alphaproteobacteria; order Rhodobacterales; family Roseobacteraceae; genus Ruegeria; species Ruegeria sp. H6. The sequence continues at coordinate 351,686 of NZ_JBQFOA010000002.1, read as the reverse complement.
CGGGGTTGATGCCGTATCTTCTGATCGCAGCGGGGGGCACCGGGGGGCACATGTTCCCTGCGCAGGCCCTGGCCGAGGCCATGCTGCAAAAGGGATGGCGCGTGCGCCTGTCGACGGACCCGCGCGGTGCGCGTTATACCGGGGCCTTCCCCGAAGGCGTTGAAATCATCGAGGCGTCGTCTGCCACCTTCGCCCGCGGCGGCTTGGCAGCCAAGGCGATGGCCGGGCCCAAGATTGCGGCGGGTGTCACTGGAATGGCCATGCAGATGGTGCGCGACAAGCCGGATGTGGTTGTGGGGTTTGGGGGCTACCCTTCGATCCCTGCGCTGGGCGCGGCGACGCTATTGAAAATCCCACGCATGATCCATGAACAAAACGGCGTTTTGGGCCGCGTGAACAAGCTGTTCGCCACCCGCGTCGCGCAAGTGGCCTGCGGCGTCTGGCCCACAGACCTGCCGGACGGAGCCAAAGGTGTCCACACAGGCAACCCGGTGCGCGAGTCAGTTCTGGAACGCGCCGCTGCGCCTTATATCCCGCCCGGGGATTACCCGATGTCCGTTTTGGTGATGGGGGGATCGCAAGGCGCACGTATCCTCAGCGATGTTGTGCCGGGTGCGATTGCTGCGCTGCCCGAGCTGATGCGCGGTTTCCTCCGCGTGTCGCATCAGGCACGGGATGAGGATGGCGAACGGGTCAAAGCCTTTTATTCGGAACATGGTATTGCCGCGGATGTGCAGCCTTTCTTTGATGACGTGCCGCGTCGCATGTCCGAGGCGCAACTGGTTGTCTCGCGGTCCGGCGCGTCATCGGTCGCCGATATCTCGGTAATTGGTCGGCCGTCGATCCTGATCCCGTTCGCGGCAGCAGCGGGGGATCATCAGACAGCAAATGCGCGTGGTCTGGTGCAGGCGGGTGGCGCAATCATGATCCCTGAAAACGTCCTTGACGTTGCCGCATTGTCAGAGCAAATGACCACGGTTCTCACCAACCTCGAAGCCGCACAGAAAATGGCCCATGCCGCGCTTTCGGTCGGTGCCCCGGACGCGACCGAGCGTCTGGTGACGCTGGTCGAGCAACTGGCGCAGAAGGAGATCCAATGAACCCAGCAACCAAACTGCCGCAGGATGTCGGACCGATCCACTTTGTTGGCATCGGCGGGATTGGGATGTCGGGGATTGCCGAGGTGCTGCTGAACCTTGGCTATCAGGTTCAGGGCTCGGATTTGAAAGCGTCCAAAATCACCGACCGTCTTGCCGCGCTGGGGGCCGAGATTTTCGAAGGCCAACGCGCCGAGAACCTGCAGGACGCCGCAGTGGTTGTGGTCTCGACCGCGATCAAGCCGGGCAATCCGGAACTGGATGAGGCGCGCGCGCAGGGCCTGCCCGTGGTGCGGCGCGCCGACATGTTGGCGGAACTGATGCGCCTGCGGTCAAACATCGCCATCGCCGGAACGCATGGCAAAACCACCACCACCACCATGATGGCCGAACTGATGGTGGCGGGCGATTTCGACCCGACCGTCATCAATGGCGGTATCATACACGCCTATGGCTCGAATGCCCGGATGGGGCAGGGGGAGTGGATGGTGGTTGAGGCTGACGAATCCGATGGCTCGTTCAACCGCCTGCCCGCGACCATCGCCGTAGTCACCAATATCGACCCCGAGCATATGGAGCATTGGGGCGATTTCGACACCTTGCGGGATGGGTTTTACGAGTTCGTCTCGAACCTACCCTTCTACGGGCTTGCCGTTTGCTGCACCGATCACGCCGAAGTTCAGACGCTGGTGGGCCGGATCACCGACCGCCGCGTGCGCACCTATGGGTTCAACGCACAGGCCGACGTGCGGGCGGTGAACCTGACCTACAAAGGCGGTGTGGCGCATTTCGACATCCATCTTCAATACGAAGACAAAATGATCGAAGGCTGCACCTTGCCGATGCCCGGCGACCACAATGTCTCGAACGCGTTGTCGGCGGTTGCAGTGGCGCGGCATCTGGGGATGAAGGCCTCGGAAATTCGCGAGGCGCTGGCCAATTTTGGCGGCGTGAACCGGCGGTTCACCAAGGTCGGAGAAGTGGGCGGCGTCACCATCATCGACGATTATGGTCACCACCCGGTCGAAATCACCGCAGTGCTCAAAGCCGCGCGTCAGGCCAGCGAGGGCCGGGTGATCGCGGTGCATCAGCCGCACAGATATTCACGTCTGTCGGACTTGTTCGATGATTTCTGCACCTGTTTCAACGATGCCGATGTGGTTGCCATTGCCGATGTTTTCGCCGCCGGAGAAGACCCGATCGAAGGCGCAGACCGGGATTCGCTGGTGCAAGGCCTGATCCGCCACGGTCACCGCCATGCGCGCGCCCTGCTGGACGAGGCCGATCTGGAACGGTTGGTGCGGGAACAGGCCCGGCCCGGCGACATGGTCGTTTGCCTCGGCGCCGGTACGATCAGCGCCTGGGCCAATGGGCTGCCCGACCGTTTGATGGCCAAGGCAAGTTAGACCGGTGGCGTGGTCGCTCATAATCGCTTGCGGCTGGGTGTTCGCCTCGACCATCGTTGCGATGCTGCCGATGCGTCTGCAATTTCCGCCGGGCGTGGTGCTATTTGCCAGCGCTCCGGCACTGATCATCTGGATCGGATACGACTTTGGCTGGCTTATCGGAATACTGGCCCTTGCAGGCTTTGCGTCGATGTATCGAAATCCGATCCGTTATTACTGGCGTAAATGGACAGGCAAGGAGATCCCGGAATGAGCTGGTCCATCGTTCTTGCTGGTCTCTGGGGGCTGACCGCCAATGTGCTGGCGATGATCCCCAGCAAAGACAACCACTGGAAACGCGCCTATTTCCTGATTGCAGTGGGCATCCCAATTCTGGGCTATGTCACCTATGAGAACGGCCCGTGGATCGGTCTGGTTGTTCTGGCCGCAGGCATGTCGGTTCTGCGCTGGCCGATGATCTATCTGGGGCGTTGGGTGCGCAAATTTTTCCACCCGGCGTCCTGACCGATACGGCTTGCCATGCCGTGCCAAATCCGCGATCTAACCGGAATGACGAAGCTTCCGACCCCACGCGGCAAACTGACTGAAAACCGTGCGCTTAACGATCTGACATGGCTGCGCGTTGGTGGACCTGCGGATTATCTGTTTCAGCCCGCCGATGCGCAAGACCTGCAGGCGTTTCTGCGCGATCTGCCCTCAGATATCCCGGTCTTCCCAATGGGCGTCGGCTCAAACCTCATCGTCCGCGACGGCGGTCTGCGCGCCGTGGTGATCCGGCTGGGGCGCGGGTTCAACACTATCGCCATCGACGGTACCACCGTCACCGCCGGGGCCGCCGCGCTGGACGCGCATGTGGCGCGCAAGGCAGCGGATGCGGGGGTTGATCTGACCTTCCTGCGCACCATCCCCGGCTCCATCGGCGGGGCGGTACGGATGAACGCAGGCTGCTATGGCAGCTACACCGCAGACGTTCTGCAAAAGGCCACCATCGTCACGCGGCAAGGTGAGGTATTGGACCTGACGCCCAAAGACCTCAACTTTCGCTATCGCCAATCCGATCTGCCCCCTGGCGCGGTGCTGGTTTCGGCCACTTTCGAAGGACCAAGCGGCGATCCGACCGAACTGAACGCCCGTATGGACGCCCAGCTGAAGAAGCGCGACGAGACGCAGCCCACCAGGGATCGAAGCGCTGGATCGACGTTTCGTAACCCGGCCGGGTTTTCCTCGACCGGGCGCGCCGATGATGTTCATGATCTCAAGGCGTGGAAAGTGATTGACGACGCGGGCATGCGCGGGGCCAGTAAAGGCGGCGCGCAGATGAGCCCAAAGCATTCGAATTTTCTGATCAACACCGGTGACGCAACCGCTGCAGACCTAGAAGGTCTGGGCGAAGAGGTCAGAAAAAAGGTTTACGAAACAAGCGGCATCACGCTAGAGTGGGAAATCATGCGGGTCGGTGATCCGTTGACAGAATAAAGCCCCAACCGTCAGACCAAAATCAGGCAATTAACGGCGACGGATCAAAGGCATAAACGCAGTACGGACCACCACATAAGGTCCGGGGACATTGAGGCGCACGTTGGGTATGTCGAGCAGGACAAGCCCCAAAGTGGCGGTATTGATGGGCGGCCCCTCGTCGGAACGCGAGGTGTCACTCAGCAGCGGGCGCGAATGCGCAGCCGCCCTTGTGGGAGAAGGCTTTGAAGTGGTCGAGCTGGACGCAGGTCCCGACCTCTATGCGCGCCTATTGGACATCAAGCCGGATGTGGTTTTCAACGCCCTGCATGGCCGCTGGGGTGAAGATGGCTGCGTGCAGGGTTTGCTGGAATGGATGCGCATCCCCTATACGCATTCCGGCGTTCTGGCCTCGGCCCTTGCGATGGACAAACAGCGCAGCAAAGAGGTCTATCAGGCCGAAGGTCTGCCGGTCGTTCCCAGCGTGATCGCCCCAAAGGTTGAGGTGGTCGAGGCCCATGTGATGGAGCCGCCTTACGTGGCCAAGCCCAACAACGAAGGCTCGAGCGTCGGCATCTATATTGTGCATGAAAACGCCAACGGCCCGCCGCAACTGTCCGATGACATGCCCGAACATGTCATGGTCGAGAAATATGTAGCAGGCCGCGAACTGACCGTGACTGTCATGGGCGACCGAGCTTTGACGGTGACCGAGATCATGACCGATGGCGGCTGGTACGACTATGACGCCAAGTACAAGCCGGGCGGGTCCTGGCATGTGCTGCCTGCAAACATTCCGCAGGAAATCTTTGACCGCTGCATGGACTATGCGGTGAAGGCGCATAACGCGTTGGGCTGTCGTGGTGTCAGCCGCACGGATTATCGCTGGGATGATGCGCTGGGGGCCGACGGGCTGTTCCTGCTGGAAACCAACACCCAGCCCGGTATGACACCAACCTCGCTTGCACCCGAACAAGCGGCGCATTGTGGTATGACATTCGGCCGGCTTTGCGCCTGGATGGTGGAGGACGCCTCATGCGACCGTTGACCGCCACCCGCGCTCCGGTCATTCACCGGTCCAAATCTGTGGCCGGGCAGGATGCTGAATTTCAGTCGGCCACCGTAGAAGTATCTGGTTCGCAGCCCAAACTCCGCCTGAAGCTGTTTGGTCGCTCTGCCGGGCGCAGCGACCCAACTCCGTCACGCCTGAGCTACCGGTTCCAGCGCCTGATGCTGACGCCCGGATTTCGCAGGGGGGTCAGACTGGGTCTGCCGATCTGCGCAATCATGGGGGCCGTGGCGATCTGGTTTGGCTCGGAGGACCGTCGCGAAGCGGTTTCGACCTATGTCGCAGGCATCAAGACATCGATTCAGGAACGGCCCGAATTCATGGTCAATCTGATGGCCATCGATGGCGCCGGGTCGGGTTTGTCCGAAGATATTCGCGAAGTTGTGCCGTTGGATTTCCCGCTCAGTTCCTGGGATCTGGATGTGGAACAGATCCGCGACACGATCACCGGGCTGGACCCTGTAAAAACGGCCACCGTGCGCATCCGCCCTGGGGGCATCTTGCAGGTCGATGTGGTCGAACGTCAGCCGGTCATCCTCTGGCGGACGCGCGACGGGATTGAGTTGCTGGATGAAACCGGTGCGCATGTCGAACGTGTGACGGCGCGGGCCGATCACGGGCATCTGCCGCTGATCGCAGGCAAGGGCGCCGACAAGCATGTTCCCGAAGCCATCGAAATCCTGACCACCGCGCGCAGCCTTGGCGACCGGGTCCGCGGCCTTGTGCGCGTGGGCGAGCGGCGCTGGGATCTGGTTCTGGACCGCAAACAGCGCATCATGCTGCCGACCGAGCGCCCGGTGCGCGCGCTAGAACGTGTGTTGGCCGTGAACGAGGTGCAGGACCTGCTGGAGCGTGATGTCGCCGCAGTCGACATGCGCATCGGATCAAGGCCAACCATCAGAATGAACAAAACCGCCAGCGAAGAGTGGTGGAATACCAAAGTGACAGTGAGTGACGAGCAGTAAGACCATGATGACCGATCTTTATCAGTCCCAAAGGGCAATGCGCCAAATGCGCAGACAGGCAATGCAACGCGGTGTTGTGGCCATTTTGGATGTTGGCAGTTCCAAAATTGCCTGCCTTGTTTTGCGTTTCGACGGCACTGGGCGGTTGAGCGAGGATAGCTCGATCGGGTCGATGGCCGGTCAGACCGGGTTCCGGGTGATCGGGGCGGCCACCACGCGCTCGCGCGGGGTGCAATTCGGCGAAGTCACCGCCATGCAGGAAACCGAACGCGCCATCCGCACCGCTCTGCAAGCCGCACAGAAGATGGCCGATATTCGCGTCGATCACGTAATCGCGTGTTTCTCGGGCGCAAATCCCCGGTCTTATGGCCTTGATGCGCAGGTCGATCTGGAGGGGCAGCTTGTCACCGAGGCCGAGGTTGGCCGTGTCCTGAACGCTTGTGATGTGCCCGACTATGGCGCGGGCCGTGATGTTCTGCACGCGCAGCCGGTGAACTTCGCGCTCGACAACCGCTCGGGCCTGATTGATCCGCGCGGGCAGTTGGGTCAAAGCCTTGCCGTGGATATGCACATGCTGACGGTCGATGCGGTGGCGATCCAGAACATCGTGCGTTGCATCAAGCGCTGCGATCTGGAACTGGCGGGCATTGCAAACTCGGCCTATGTGTCGGGCATTTCCGCGCTGGTCGAGGACGAGCAGGAACTGGGCGCCGCCTGTATCGACATGGGCGGCGGCACGACCAGCGTGTCGATCTTCATGAAGAAACACATGATCTACGCCGATTGTGTCAAGATGGGCGGCGACCATGTGACCTCGGACATTTCGATGGGGCTTGGGGTTCCGGCTGCCGTGGCGGAACGGATCAAGACCTTCAATGGCGGGGTACACGCCACCGGGGCTGACGACCGCGACCTGATCGATATCGGTGGCGATACCGGTGATTGGGAACACGACCGTCGCACTGTCAGCCGTGCCGAATTGATTGGGATCATGCGGCCAAGGGTGGAAGAGATTCTGGAAGAGGTGCGTGCTCGTTTGGACGCAGCAGGGTTTGACCATTTGCCCAGTCAACAGATCGTTTTGACCGGCGGTGGCAGTCAGATCATGGGACTGGACGGGCTGGCCACTCGCATTCTGGGCCAGCGTGTGCGCCTGGGCCGTCCACTGCGCGTGCATGGCTTGCCGCAATCTGCCACGGGGCCGGGTTTTTCATCTGCCGTTGGGCTCAGCCTGTTCGCGGCGCATCCGCAGGATGAGTGGTGGGATTTCGAAATTCCCGTCGATACCTATTCGGCGCGCCCCTTCAAACGTGCGGTGCGTTGGTTCCGTGACAATTGGTAAAGCGATCCTTGCGGCTGCCTTCAGCTTGTGTGCAGCCGCGGCTTTCGGCCAGACACGCATCACGCCCGAAGCCTTCCTGAGCGCGGTCGAAGGAAAGACAGTATCCTTTCACAGCTACCCCGACGGTCAGTTGGTGGGGACGGAAGAATTCCTCAGCAAGACCCTGTCAGTCTGGCGACAGGCGGGCGAGGGATGCGTCTATGGTCAGATTACAACGCCGAACGGCCAGGTTTGCTTTTTGTACGAAAATGAATCCGAAGGGGAAGAGGCCTGCTGGTGGCCGTACATCTATGAGGACAGTTTGGTGGTCTGGCTGGCAACCTTTGCCTATACCGAAATCCAACGGGTTGAGAGCATTACCGAGGACGGTCTGAATTGTCCTGCCGCCCCGATCGGATGAATACTGGGTTGCAGGTTAAGAATTTATCCCTAAAGATATCCACAAGGCCCGACAGAGGCCCGGCGGCAGGACCCGAGCAGTTTTCCGCCAGTGAAACAAAATGAAGAAACACCGCGACTCACCCTCTGAAAGGCTGAGGTGGGTGCTTGTGTGTTGTGTCGTCTCGGCGCTTGGCCGCTAGATTTCGCGCCTGCTGCGAAATGACGTGATTTTCCGCCTTATTTCCTCCACATTTTGTGGAATCTGGTGATTTTTGGCGTGACGTTTGGCGATAGGCTGGGTAAAATCATATGTGGATAGGTCAAAAAACACCGCATTTTGCGGCAACTTATAAACAGGCGGACAGAGCATGACATTGAATCTTTCGATGCCCGGGCATGATGAACTCAAGCCTCGGATTACCGTATTTGGCGTTGGCGGCGCGGGCGGCAATGCTGTCGATAACATGATTGAAAAGCAACTCGACGGGGTCGAATTTGTCGTTGCAAACACTGACGCTCAGGCGCTGCAGCAAAGCCGCTCATCCGCGCGGGTGCAACTGGGTGTGAAGGTGACCGAAGGTCTGGGCGCAGGGGCCCGCCCAACCGTTGGTGCCGCAGCGGCCGAAGAAAGCATTGAACAGATCGTGGATCATCTGGCGGGCGCACATATGTGCTTTATTACCGCCGGCATGGGCGGTGGCACCGGCACCGGCGCTGCGCCGATCATCGCGCAGGCCGCGCGTGAATTGGGTGTTCTGACTGTTGGCGTGGTCACCAAACCCTTCCAGTTCGAAGGGGCCAAGCGCATGCGTCAGGCCGAGGACGGTGTTGATGCGCTGCAAAAGGTTGTCGACACGCTGATCATCATCCCAAACCAGAACCTGTTCCGTCTGGCCAATGAAAAGACCACCTTTACCGAGGCGTTCTCGATGGCGGATGACGTCCTCTATCAGGGTGTCAAAGGCGTGACCGATCTGATGGTGCGTCCCGGCCTGATCAACCTCGACTTTGCCGATGTACGCGCCGTGATGGACGAGATGGGCAAGGCGATGATGGGCACCGGCGAGGCGACCGGCGAAGACCGCGCCATCCAGGCGGCCGAGAAGGCAATCGCCAACCCGCTGCTGGACGAAATCAGCCTGAAAGGCGCCAAGGGCGTTCTGATCAACATCACCGGCAGCGACGATCTGACCCTGTTCGAACTGGACGAGGCAGCCAACCGTATCCGCGAAGAGGTCGACCCAGAGGCGAATATCATCGTCGGTTCGACGCTGGATACCGCCATGGAAGGCGGAATGCGGGTATCAGTCGTGGCAACGGGCATCGATGCCAGCGACGTCCAGACCGATGTGCCGGTTGCGCGTCGTTCCATGGCGGCCCCGCTGACCAACACGGTTTCCGCCGAGGAAGCGCCCGCCGCAGAGGCGCCTGATGCGCCCGAGGCCGAGCAGGAGGACACAATTGCGCCGACCCTGTTTGAATCGATGGAAGATCGAGAGCGTCAGGATGCGCGGTTCGAACAGCCAGCTGTAGCTGAGCAGGACGATGACGGCTTGCCTCCACCGGCGTATCAGCCGCAAGTGGCCGAATTTGAACCTCAGCCCGAGGCGGTTGAGCCTGCGGCAGAAGAATATGTAGCGCCGCGTTCACCGGCACCGGGTACGCCCTCTCCGGCGGCGATGCAGCGCTTGCAGGCGGCGGTCCAGAATGTGCCCAACGCCCGCCAACGTTTGGCTGCGGAGAGACCGCAGGAACCCGCGCCACAGCCACAAGTCGAAGAGGAACGGCCCCGCTTTGGGTTCAACCGTCTGATCGACCGGATGACCGGCCACGCCGCCGATACACCGGCGCAGCCTGTCCGTCAGCAGCCGGAATTGCGGGCAACTGACGCTACGGCACCTGCGGCGGATGATGTCGATCCGGATCAGGAACGTATCGAAATACCCGCCTTTTTGCGGCGTCAGGCCAACTGATTCCGATAACAAAATGATCTTGAAGAGCCGCCATGCTGCGGCTCTTTTCATTTGTAAAACAATGGTTTAATTAATGGTAAGCAGGGTTCTGCCGAAATGTCACATTCATGTTTCATTCGGTTGCAAAGAGTGAGTTGAGCCTTGACTAACGCTTCCTTAATTCATGGGGCAACACAGCCAGACGTAGGCTGGACACCACTCTCTGAGGCCCAAATTGCAAAATACGCTCAAATCTTCAGTCACGTTTTCGGGTACCGGACTGCATAGCGGTAAACCGGCGAGCATGGTGCTGAAACCTGCTGCGGCGGGGCATGGCATCTGGTTCAAGCGGACGGATATTGAGCTGGGCAATGCGCTGATCCCTGCGATCTATGACGTGGTTGAACGCACGCAGCTGTGCACGCGTCTGGTCAATGACGCGGGCGTTTCTGTGTCGACTGTCGAACACATCATGGCAGCCTTGGCCGGTTGCGGTGTCCACAATGCGCTGATCGAAATTGATGGCCCCGAAGTACCGATCATGGATGGCTCGTCCGTGGAATTTGTGCGTGGCATCATGGCCAAAGGCGTACGCCGTCAGGCCAGCCCGGTGCTGGCCTATGAGGTGCTCAAACCAATCACCGTCGAGCGTGAAGGCGCGCAGGCGTCGATTGCACCCTGCGATGGCCTGAAAATCGAATTCCATATCGACTTTGAAGACAGTGCCATTGGCAGCCAGACCAAGACCCTGGACATGCGCAATGGATCCTTCGCGCGCGAGCTTTGCGACAGCCGCACGTTCTGCCGTCGTATTGATGTCGAGGCGATGCGCGAAAACGGTCTTGCCCTGGGTGGGACACTGGACAACGCTGTCGTGGTTCAGGGTGACGAAGTGCTGACGCCGGGTGGGTTCCGTCACGCGGACGAAGCCGTGCGCCACAAGATGCTGGACGCGTTGGGCGATCTGTATCTGGCGGGCGGGCCGATCCTTGGTCATTTCACCGGCGACAAGTCCGGCCATTCGATGACGAACACCTTGCTGCGCAAGCTGTTCGAAACGCCGGGCGCCGTGCGTCCCGTCCTGTGCACCGCTGAACAAGCCGAGCGTCTGCCGGGCCAGGGCCTGATCCGCAGCGAAATCCCTCAGGTCGCGTAACCTGATCAACTCTGGCGACATTTCCGACAGAGAGCGCATAAGGCGTTTTGCACTGCAATTTTATGTGCTAAACCAAGCTCCGATCCGGGGCGTTCCCCGTTAAGTAAATCGACAAGGATGGGCGGAATGGTTGGCAGCAAAGAGGCAGTCAGACTCGCAGGTGCGATTCTTCTGGCGGCAACTTTGACGGCGTGTGGCAACGCTGGTGGCCTTTTTGGCCGCACAGGCGCGGATCGTTCCCAGAACCTTGAAGGGTTCACGCCGGAGCAGATTTACACGCGCGGGGAATACGAACTGTCGCAGAATCGATCAGACGACGCGGCATGGTATTTTTCAGAGGTGGAACGCCTTTATCCCTATTCCGATTGGGCCAAGCGGGCCTTGATCATGCAGGCCTTCTCGTTCCATTCCGACAAGAACTATGCCGAAAGCCGCGCCGCCGCGCAGCGGTATATTGACTTCTATCCAACGGATGAAGACGCAGCCTATGCCCAGTATCTGCTGGCGCTCAGCTACTATGATCAGATTGACGAAGTGGGCCGCGATCAGGGGCTGACCTTTCAGGCGCTGCAGGCGCTGCGGACAGTGATCGAAGTTTATCCCGACAGCGAATATACGACGTCGGCGGTGCTCAAGTTCGATCTGGCCTTTGACCATCTGGCGGGCAAAGAGATGGAGATCGGGCGCTATTACCTGCGTCAGGATCACTACACCGCCGCGATCAACCGGTTCCGGGTTGTGGTCGAAGATTTCCAGACCACGTCACACACCGCCGAGGCTTTGCACCGTCTGGTTGAGGCGTACCTGTCCCTTGGCCTTTTTGATGAGGCCCAGTCCGCCGGTGCGATTCTGGGCTATAACTACCAATCGACCGAGTGGTACGATGCCAGCTATACCTTGCTGACGTCCCGTGGCCTTGATCTGAAGAGCCGAGGAAACAACTGGCTTTCAACGATCTACCGCCAGACGGTCAAGGGTGAATGGCTGTAACTGGCTTGGGGTGCTGACGACCCGATGCTGCGTTCCCTCGATATTCGCGACATGCTGATCATTGACCGGTTGGAATTGACCTTCCAACCGGGATTGAACGCGCTGACGGGGGAAACCGGGGCGGGCAAGTCCATTTTGCTGGATTCGCTTGGGTTCGTTCTGGGATGGCGCGGTCGAGCGGAACTGGTTCGGCAGGGCGCGGCACAGGGCGAGGTTGTGGCCGAGTTCGAACTGCCCCAAAGCCACCCGGCCCGTGCGATACTGGACGAGGCTGGCCTGCCCGGCGGGGATGAGCTGATCCTGCGGCGGGTGAACACAGCCGAAGGGCGCAAGACCGCGTGGGTTAATGACCGGCGCTGCTCGGGCGAGGTGCTGCGCGCCCTTTCCGAGACGCTGATCGAACTGCATGGCCAGCATGATGACCGGGGGCTGTTGAACCCGCGCGGGCATCGCGCGATGCTGGATGCCTATGCGGGCGCAGAGCCGCATGTTGCCAAGACACGGGCCGCCTGGTCAGCGGTTTCCAAAGCGCAAAAGTCACTGGCCGAAGCGCAAGCTGCGCTGGATGCGATGCGCAGTGAAGAGGAATTCCTGCGCCATGCAGTGGACGAGTTGGACAAGCTTGATCCACAACCCGGCGAAGACGCCGAACTGGATGCCCGCCGTCGCATGATGCAAAGCGCCGAGCGCATTCGCGATGACGTTGACCGTGCCTTTGCCCTTTTGGGCGGAGATGGCGCCGAGGGTGCAATGTCTGATGCGGTCCGGTGGCTTGAAGGCGTGAGCGAAAGCGCAGGTGGCCAGCTTGAAGAACCTATTGCGGCTCTGGGTCGTGCCCTGATCGAGCTGGGCGAGGCGCAGGATGGTGTAGGCGCCTGTCTTGAGGCGCTGGAATTCAACCCGGCTGAACTTGAGGCCGCGGAAGAGCGATTGTTCGCGATACGCGCGCTTGCCAGAAAGCATGATGTTACCCCGGATGAGCTGGGCAGTTTCGCGCAGACCTTGCGGGACCGTTTGGGCCAGCTAGATGCAGGAGACGCGGATATCGCCGATAAGCGCGCCGCTGTGGACGCGGCGCAACAGGCCTATGACGAGGCGGCGCGTTCCCTTGGCGCATTACGTCGCAAGGCGGCAACCCTGCTGGATAGCGCGGTGATGGCAGAGCTTGCCCCATTGAAGATGGAGCGCGCGGTTTTCACAACCACATTGGAACCCGGCGACCCGGGCCCCGAAGGCACCGAGACGGTTGCGTTCACCGTGGCAACGAACCCGGGCGCCCCAGCAGGGCCGCTGAACAAGATCGCCTCGGGCGGTGAGCTCAGCCGTTTCCTGCTGGCGTTGAAAGTCTGTCTGAGCGGTGATGATAGCGCGCGCACCATGATCTTTGATGAGATCGACCGCGGGGTTGGCGGCGCAACCGCGGATGCGGTCGGGCGGCGACTGGCGTCGCTGGCGCAAGGCGGGCAGGTGCTGGTCGTGACGCATTCGCCGCAAGTTGCTGCGCGTGCTGCGCATCACTGGCGGGTGCAAAAACATGTGTCAGATGGGCAAACCCTGTCGACTGTGGTGCCTTTGGCAACCCCGGATCGCGTGGACGAAATTGCCCGAATGGTCGCTGGCGATACCATTACTGACGAAGCACGCGCAGCAGCCAAGGCACTGCTGGATGCCTGATCGCGGTCAGCGCGCGTGATCCGGCTTTAATATGTGCGCACCGTGGCTTACTAAGGGTCACCAGGTGACATTCGAAGGCACATGACCCAGTCAACCCGCGCCGTATTGCGAACCCAGATCAATCAGGCCCTTGCCGCGATGAAAGACGCGTGGCGGGTTCTGCGACAACGCGGGCCCAGCCAGGTTCAGTTCTGGTTCATCGCGCTGGTGATCGGGATTTTGGCCGGTTTCATGGCGCTTGGGTTTCGCATGGCGATCGCAGAGTTTCAAAGCTTTCTCTACAGTTCCGAAAATATCCTACTGCTGCACAGCCATGCGGAAAGGCTGCATTGGGTCTGGATTCTGATCACGCCAATCATTGGCGGGCTGATCGTGGGTTTTATTCTGCACCGTTTCACCGACGATGGGCGCGTTCGGTCGGTCGCGGATGTGATCGAAGGGTCCGCGGTTACTAACGGGCGGGTTGAGGTCAAAGCCGGCATAGCGTCGTTCTTTGCCTCGCTGATCACGCTCAGCTCGGGCGGGTCCACAGGCCGCGAGGGACCCGTGGTGCACATGGCGGGCGTGATCTCGACTTGGGTCAGCGACCGTATTCATGCGGATGGCATAACCGGGCGCGACCTGTTGGGGTGCGCGGTTGCAGCGGCGGTATCCGCCAGTTTTAATGCACCGATAGCGGGGGCTTTGTTTGCGCTTGAGGTGGTGTTGCGACATTTCGCTGTGCATGCCTTTGCACCAATTGTCATCGCCGCGGTCGCAGGGACAGTCATCAACCGCTTGGCCTATGGCGATGTCACAGAATTTGCGTTGGAGACACCCGGTTCGCTGCAATTCTATGTCGAACTTCCGGCCTTTCTGATCCTGGGCCTGATCTGCGGGCTGGTTTCGGTGGTTCTGATGCGTTCGGTCTTCTTTGCCGAGGACATCGGCACACATTTACAGAACCGTTGGTCCTTGCCGCGCTGGCTGCGCCCGGCGATTGCGGGAGCATTGCTGGGTCTGTTGGCCATTTGGTTTCCGCACATCATCGGCGTCGGGTATGAGACGACGATCCGGGCGCTGACCGGGGATCTGGTGCTGACGACTGCCATTCTGTTTGCAGTGGTCAAGACCGTTGCAGTGGCGATCACGATGGGCGGGCGTATGGGCGGCGGGGTCTTTTCTCCGTCACTGATGATCGGGGCGCTGACCGGGTTGGCATTTGGGTATGTTGCGACCGGCCTGCTGCCGGATGTGTCCGGAACGGACACGCTCTATGCCTTCGCCGGCATGGGCGCGGTTGCTGCGGCTGTTCTCGGTGCGCCGATTTCCACCACGCTGATCGTCTTTGAGCTTACCGGTGAGTGGCAGATCGGTCTGGCGGTTATGGTGTCGGTTTCGATGTCCACGGCTCTGGCGTCGCGGCTGGTGGACCGATCGTTCTTCCTGACTCAGTTAGAGCGTCGGAACGTGCATCTGGCGGCGGGCCCGCAGGCCTATCTGTTGGCCATGGTGCGGGCCGGGGCGGTGATGCGGCCAATCGGCGATCCCCGCTCGATCACGGCGGACGAGGCCAAGGCGCTGATCGATCAGGGCATGTGCGTGAAGGCCAGCGCAACATTGGAGGCCGCGATGCCCTATTTCGACCGCGATGATGTGACGTGCATTCCTGTGGTCGTGATGGAAAAGGACGGGCGCGAAAATCCGGTCGGCGCGCTTTATCACGTGGATGCGTTGAAGGCCTATAACCGCGCCCTGGCCGCCACGGCGGCCGAGGAGCATTCCTGACCTCAGCCGCTATAGACGCTGGCCGCATCGCCCAGATAGTTGTCCCACGCAAACCAATACGAGATATGCCCGGCCACGCGATCCAGCCGCTTACCATCGGGGGAAACCAAGGCATCTTCGGTCACTTGCCAGACCTCACCAGCCTCGTTTTGCAACCCCTGTGCCGTGGGGCTGAACTGGTTCGATTGCCTCTCATAGGCGCGAACGCTGCGGGTTTCGGGGTCGCCAATCAGCACCAAGGGACGCTGCGCAATGGCGTCGTTGATCACGGGCTTATTGGCAAAGGCCTCAAGCGGCCAGGCCCGCGCGGCGCCAAACTGGCGCACGGTAAATACATAGTCCTTTTGGCGGTGTCGGGATTGATCGACCACAGCAGGGAACATCAGGTCCGGAGAGGCAAAATACTCTCGATAAACCACACCTGATCCGTAGTTGCGGCGATACCCGGTCTGGAGGGACAGGACCTTTGTATTTGGATGGGACGTGCGCCAGCTGTCCCATGTGGTGATGACCACCGGGCGCTGCTTTAGTTCAATGCCGCTGTCCACCAAGGGTCCCACAACAGGTTTGCCGGTGTATTGGTTCCACAGCGAATGGGTTTCGCGGTCAAACATCAGTTTGTTGGATCGATAGAGGAACCCGGATGAGCCAAAGACAAGCGGTTTGCTGAACCCGTCCAGTTTGGTTTCGAACAAGATGCCCGAACCGCACAGGGTGCAATAGGCCAGGGCCACTGGCACGCCGCCGATGACCTCGTTGAACATCTCATGCCAGCCCATGATCCGCAGCGGGTAAGCGCGCTCATCCCCGTTGATCGAGACGCCAAACACCAGATCGTCGGGCTTCATGTAGTCGGCGCTGGAGGCCGACAACAGCTTGGGATTGTCAAGCGACGGAATGCCATCCTTTACGACCCCACCCCAGCTGATCTCTTCCAGCCGGATCTTCATCCGGTCGGGTTGCAGATATTCAGGGCGCAGGAACAGGTCAAAATTCTTGTCAATGCCCAGCAGAACCTCGCGTTTAAACGGGATCAGCGAGAGGTGGGGGATCAGTTGCGGATTGCGTTCCTGCCACAGCATCCATTCAAACCAGTCCTCGCCAAAATTCTGACCCGAAAGGGTTTCCATGACCTTGATGATGTCCCGACGACGGCGACCATTGTAGCGAATGCTGGTCAGCAGGGCGGGAACCACATCGGGATCGCCGCGCTCCATCAGATAGGCCATACCGGCTTCAAAATCCGATGGGCTGCCATAGACGGTTGAACGAATAGCCGTGAGAACGGGGTCTTCTTGTGCCATCAATGCACTTGGGGCCAAAGCCCCGGCGGCGAGAAGTCCTGCAAACTGGCGACGCGTAAATGCCATGGTATCCTCCGCTTCGGTCCATGTCAGTTTTGCCGGACTTTCGCCTCACTTTCACGCAACAGAGGCGTGATCAGGCCGTGAGATCACAAAAAGCTGAGCTTTCGCACGCAAGCGCCGGGGTCAACGCTTGGCTTCTTCGGCCTCGGCGCTGTCTTCGGGATGATCATCCGACGCTTTCAATGTCAGTGGCGGGTCCTGTGATTCTTGCGAAATCGGGGCCGGGGCAACAACTGGTTCGCGAATGTCCGGTTCGATATCTTCGGGGCCTGGGACAGGCCGGGCCATGGCGACACCTTCATCGGTTTGCATCGGTGCTTCCGGCGCGCTTTCCGCCACAACCTCGGGCGCAGACGCCTGAGGCAACGCCCGCCGGAACACCAGCACATTGCGCCAGTTCACGGTGGACGAGGTCAGACCGGTCCGTTCTTCGCTGGGCAGCAATTCTGCGCGCTGGTATTCCCAACCCTCACTGCCCAACTTGTTCAAAAGCTGTTCGATGGAAACGGCAAATCGGCCTTCCGAGGTTTTGACCCCCTTGGCCTTGGTGCCTTTCTGAGGGGCGGGGACAACTTTGTATTCGTAGTGCAGCATCAACCGCTCCTGATTGGCATATTTGGGCACGTTACCATTTTGACGCGCGGGCGAAAGCGATCTTCGCGTTTCGGCAAAAATCAACCGTCACTGTTGCCCTGAGCCCGCGCCGCCTTGCCGACCAGAGATAGGCAAAGTTCGGTCGCCAATGCCATATCCTGAACGGAAATCCACTCTAGCGGGCCATGAATGCACTGCATTCCGGTGAAAATGTTGGGGCAGGGGGTGCCAAACTCGGTCAGGCGGGACCCATCCGTGCCGCCCCGGATCGGGACCGAGACCGGTTCGATCCCCAGATCGCGGCAGGCCTCTCGCGCCAGATCAACCGGCGTCATATCATTTTCCAGCCAATAGCGCATGTTGCGGTATTGATGAGAGATGTCGCAGGTGATCTGCGCGCGGGGTTCCGTGGCCTGAACGGCCTCGCACACCTGGCGAACGATGTTACGCTGGGCTTCCAATCCGTCCATTTCGAAATCGCGCAGGCTCAGCTTGATTTCCATCTCGGACGAGCCGCCGTTCATGTCGGTGATATGGATAAAGCCTTCGCGCCCATCGGTCACCTCGGGCGTCAAGGTGGCCTGTGGCAGGGTCTGCACGATCTTGGCCGCCAGATGTGCGGCGTTGACCATCTTGTCCTTGGCCAAGCCGGGGTGGATGGAAACTCCGGTAATCTTGATCACCGCCAGATCGGCCGAGAAGCTTTCATATTCGATTTCGCCCACGTCCTGACCGTCGAGCGTATAGGCGAAATCGGCCTTGAGATCCTTGGGCAATTGCTCGGTCACGCCGCGGCCAATCTCTTCATCGGGGGTGAAGGCAATGCGGACCGGCCCGTGGGCGATGTCTTTGTTCTCCAGCAGGTGCCGCGCCATGGTCATCAGGATCGAAACGCCCGCCTTGTCATCACCCCCCAGCAGTGTTGTGCCAGACGCGGTGATCAGGTCATGCCCGATCTTGTCGGCCAGATAGGGGTGCTCGTCCGGCGACAGCACCAAATCGGGATCGTCGGGATAGCTAATGTCACCGCCATTGTAGCCTTTGATCACACGGGGTTTCACCCCGGTTGCGTTGAATTGCGGCGCGGTGTCCACATGGGCCAGAAACCCGATGGTCGGCCCATCGGCGGTACCGGGAATGGTCGCAACGACAACGCTGTCGCCGGTCAGTTCCACGTCCTGCGCACCGATCTCGGTCAGTTCCTGCTGTAGCAGGTTCAGCATGTCGAACTGGATTTCAGTGCTGGGGGTCGAAGCTGAGGTTGCGTCGCTTTGGCTGTCAATGGCCGTATACCGCATCAACCGGTCTTCGAGTTCCTGATCAAATCTTTTCTGCATGGCACCTACCTCTCTGGTGCCGAAGAAAGAGCGGAAACGAAAACGGAGTCAAGCCGAGGGCCTGACTCCGTTGCATACCGTAGTGCGGGGCTTATCCGCCCAGCTTCTTGCTCACCAGTTCGTTCACCGCCTTGGGGTTGGCCTTGCCACCGGTGGCTTTCATCACCTGACCGACGAACCAGCCCGCCAGTTTCGGGTTCACCTTGGCCTTTTCGACCTGCGCCGGGTTGGCGGCGATGATCTCATCCAGTGCGGCCTCAATGGCGCCAGTGTCAGTCACCTGTTTCATCCCGCGATCTTCCACGATCTGCGCCGGGTCGCCGCCTTCGGTATAGACGATCTCGAACAGGTCCTTGGCGATCTTGCCCGAAATGGCGTCCGAGGCGATCAGGTCGATGATCCCGCCCAACTGCGCCGGAGACACGGGTGAGTCGGTGATGTCGTGGTCTTCTTTCTTCAACCGGCCAAACAGCTCGTTGATCACCCAATTTGCGGCCAGCTTGCCGTTGCGGCCTTTGGCGACCTCTTCGAAATAGGCGGCGCTTTCAACTTCGGCAGTCAGGACCGATGCGTCATAGTCGGTCAGGCCGAATTCGCGGATGAAGCGTGCTTTCTTGTCGTCGGGCAGTTCCGGCAGCTTGTCGGCGATGTCGTCCACCCAGGCCTGCTCGATCTCCAAAGGCAACAAATCGGGGTCGGGGAAGTAACGGTAGTCATGCGCTTCTTCCTTGGACCGCATCGAGCGGGTTTCACCCTTGTCAGGATCATACAGACGAGTTTCCTGATCGATCTCACCACCGGCTTCGACGATGGCAATTTGACGGCGGGCTTCCACTTCAATCGCCTGCTGGATGAACCGCATCGAGTTCATGTTCTTGATTTCGCACCGCGTACCCAGATGCGAGAAATCCTGCGTCTCCTGATACTTCTCATAAGCACCCGGCAAACAGATTGAGACGTTCACGTCCGCGCGCAGGTTGCCGTTCTGCATGTTGCCGTCGCACGTACCCAAATAACGCATGATCTGACGCAGCTTGGCGATATAGGCTGCGGCTTCTTCAGGGCCACGGATGTCGGGGCGGCTGACGATCTCCATCAGGCAAACGCCGGTGCGGTTCAGGTCGACGAAGGACATATGCGGATCCATGTCGTGGATCGACTTGCCCGCGTCCTGCTCCATATGGATGCGTTCGATCCGCACCATGCGCGCCGTGCCGTCACCCATTTCAACCAGCACTTCGCCTTCGCCTACGATAGGGTGATAAAGTTGCGAGATCTGATAGCCCTGCGGCAGGTCGGGGTAGAAATAGTTCTTGCGGTCAAAGGCCGATTTCAGATTGATATCCGCCTTCAGGCCCAACCCGGTGCGCACCGCCTGTTCCACGCAATATTCGTTGATCACCGGCAGCATGCCTGGCATCGCTGCGTCCACGAAGGCCACGTTGGAATTCGGCTCGGCCCCGAATTGGGTTGATGCACCCGAAAACAGCTTGGCATTAGATGAGACCTGCGCGTGCACCTCCATCCCGATCACCAGTTCCCAATCGTGCTTGGCCCCGGCAATGGTTTTAACTTTGGGCATTTCGTATGTCAGGTCGAGCATGGCGCGCCTCATATCCACATAAGTCTAGGCCAGCGTATTAGGCCCGGCAGGGCCGGGGGGCAAGGGTGCAATTTCGGGAATGCCGAAAGGATCAGTTGCCGGACAGTTGCAATCCCGCCGGGGTGAAGGTCACGCATTTACCGTTGTGCAGTTCGTCGCGGAACAGATCGGCAATTGCGCGCAGCGCGTCGCGGTGTCCTCGGGCAGCAAAACGCTCGGGCGAGTTGATCCGCACGCTGTTGTTGAACCCATCCGCGGCGTGGGCCCAGATCAGCGGATGCAACTCGGTCAGGTGATCGCGGATCAACCAGTCTGCCGCGCTGCTGATCTGTGCCTGTTTCTCATCCGCCTGCGGATTGAGGCCCCGCCCGATGGGCAGCGTGATCGCGCAATAGGCGGCCAGCAGGTTGATCATCTGCTGTTCGGGACGGCGCTGAACGATATCGCGCAACCCATCGATGAAATAATCGACATCGACCCGCGCGCGGGCATCGTGGTCTTGCTGAATGGCATCGAACTGCACCCAAGTATAGCCGCCCGCCCCCCAGACGTCATGGGTGCGCGCCGCTGTACGCAGCGCTTGCAATTCAAGCTCTTGATAACTGCCGAACCAGCGCGGCAGCAGGTGGCTGCCCATGGATCGCATATGGCGATGGTTCTGCGGGTCCAGAGAAATCAGGCGTTCATATTTGTCCGCAACGCGGCCCTGCGTTTTACCTTGCCCCGCAAACAAGGCGCATTCCGCCGCTGCGATGAGCGGGCTGTCTGGTGCAGCAGTGATGCAATCCGGCAGAAGGGCGGCGGCACGATCAAAATGCGCTGCACAGCGCGACCAGTGCTGCGGATGCATGGATGTGTCGCGCGTGGTTCCGCGCCAGGCCCAGGCCAAATCGATATGCGCGAGCGCCACAACAAGGCCGATCATCGGGTCATTCGCGTGATCTTGCAGCTCAGATTCAAGCTCGGATATGCCGCCGAGCAAATCATAGTCCGAGATGGCTTTCTCTTCGGACAGCGCATGTTCCACAGCTAAAACCACGTCGGCACGGGCACCAAAGGCCAGCAGTTCTGCGATGGGTTGCCCGCATGGCGCGGTTTCGCGGTTTTGGTCCGCGGCGCGCATCTCTTTCGACAATTGCGCCCACATGTCCTGACGCGCCAGATGGCGGCCTCGGTCAATTGCGTGGCGCCCGATCAGATCGCCTGCGCACAGCTCTGCGACGGGAATGTTCAACTGATCCGCACCATAGATCGGTCGGGCCTCATGCTGGGATGGGGCACCCGTAGCCACGGCCTCAGACGGAGGAGAAGAAGATAAGCGGGCAGACAACGCCCTCAGGGACCGAAACATGGCAACACTCGAACTTGTACAAACTGGTAACGCTTTGAGCTTGGTGGCTATTTGTGCCCAATTCAAGGCGGCACAAAGGAAATACTGCACCGGAGTGTCTAATCCACACAGATGGCGTGGATCGTTTCACAAGACCCGAAAATGGTGCCGTTCTACTGTGCAGCCGGCGTTCATCAGCAAGGTTTCAAGCTCACGATGGGGTGGCAGTGATTCGGCGGGCAACCGCAGCTTTTTGCCCGATTTCAGGATCGCAGACACGCGCACGGAAAAATCCCAGCGCGTGTCAAAGCGGAATTTCTCAACCTCAGCCAGATTGACCTGACCGTGCCGTTTGCCCGAGTGCCAGCGGAGTTCAGCGTCATCCAGACTGGTGCCTGCGGTGGTGTCATGGATGATATCCCAAAGCGCCGGCAGCGTTGCCAGCGCCAACAGGGCAACCACCCACAAGGCGGCGTCCAGAAAGATCAGCAGGCTCGCCAAAGCGGCGTATACCAGGATCAGGATCACGACGGTGCGGCTGTCGCGATTGTGGCGTTTGAACGCAAAGCCGGATTGAGGCTCGGTCATGTGCCCAGAATACGCGTGACCATCTCGGTCGTGTCGCGTGACAGATCAGGGGTTTCAGCGATGCGGGTCAGCTGTGCGCGCAGCTTTGATTGACGTGCGGCGTCATATCGCTTCCAGGTCTGGAACGCGCTGCACATGCGCGCTGTGGTTTGCGGATTGACCGGATCAAGCTGGATCAGCCAATCCGCCAAAAGGGCGTATCCCGCACCGTCTTCCCGATGAAACCCTGCATGGTTGCCTGCCAGCGATCCGAACAACGCCCTGAATCTGTTCGGATTCTTCCAATTGAAGCTGGCGTGTTGTGTCAGGCGCGCCGCCGTCTTTGCGGTGGTCTCCGGTGGTGCCATTGAAACCTGAAGCGCAAACCATTTGTCCATGACAAGCCGGTCATGCTGCCATTGATCGCGGAAGGCTGCCAACTGGGCCTCACCTTTGCTGGCGCGCAACAGGCAGGACAGAGAACTGAGCTGTTGGGTCATGTTGTCCGAGGCCTCATATGCCTCCGCCGCCTTGGCACCGCCATCCAGGTGGGTCGTCAGGGCCAGTGCTGCGCCGCCCAGTGCCCGCTTGCCGGATTGCTGGGCATCCGGTGAATAAGGCGCCTGCACAAGGGCTTCGCTGTGTAGGCGGGGCAGAAGGTCCTGCATGTGCTGGGCTGTAGCCTGACGCAATGTCTCTACAGCGCCCCAGATGGCCATGGGATCCGGGGTGACGCCACTTTCGAACAGGGCGGCTGCGAGTTCGGATTGTGTTGGCAGCCCCAACATGAGCGCGCGATAGGCCGGATCCAGGTCCCGGTCGCGCAGTACGGCCAGAAGTCCATCCAGATAGGCTGCGTCTGGCGCGGCCTCTTCGGTGATCATGCGGATCAGGCAGACCTGGGCCAGCGACCGTCCGGCTTGCCAGCGATTGAAAGGATCGGTGTCATGCGCCAGCAAAAAGGCGCGTTCGGCGTTGCTGTGGTCATGTTCCAGTATTATCGGCGCCGAAAATTCCCGCAGGATCGAGGGCGTGGGACGTGCCGCAAGACCCGAGAATTCAAAGCTTTGTTCTGCTTCGGTCAATTCCAACACTTTGGTCGCGCGCACTTCGTCGCCGTTGGGTCCTAGCAATCCGACCGCCACCGGAATGACCTGCGGCAGCTTTTCCGACTGCCCCGGTGTCGGGTCGGTCCGCTGGCAGAGCGTTAGCGTGTAGGTGCCATCCTTCCAGGCCTCTGACACAGTTACGCGCGGCGTGCCCGATTGGCTGTACCAGCGTTTGAACTGGCTTAGATCGCGCCCGGTTGTGTCTTCGAACACCTGCAGCCAGTCTTCGATGGTGCAGGCCTGACCGTCGTGGCGGTCGAAATACAGGTCCAGTGCCTTGGCATAGGCTTGATCCCCGACGAGGCGTTTGAGCATACCGATCACTTCGGCGCCTTTCTCATATACGGTCGAGGTGTAGAAGTTGTTGATTTCCTGAAAACTTTCGGGTCGCACGGGGTGTGACAATGGCCCATTGTCTTCGGGAAATTGCCGCGCGCGCAGGTCGATGGCGTCGTGGATGCGTTTCACCGGGGCCGAGCGCATATCGGATGTGAATTGCGCGTCACGGAAAACGGTCAGCCCCTCTTTCAGGCACAGTTGAAACCAGTCGCGGCAGGTGATGCGGTTGCCGGTCCAGTTGTGAAAATACTCATGCGCGATGATCGCCTCGATCCGTTCGAAATTCATATCGGTCGAGGTCTCAGGGCTGGCCAGAACAGCGGACGAGTTGAAAATGTTCAGCCCTTTGTTCTCCATCGCGCCCATGTTGAAGTCATCGACGGCCACGATGTTGAACACGTCCAGATCGTATTCGCGGCCATAGACATCTTCGTCCCATTTCATCGATTTTTTCAGCGCTTCCATCCCAAAGGCGCATTTGCCCTCATCGCCTGGGCGAACCCAGAGGTTCAGTTCGACGTCACGGCCCGACATGGTGGTGAATTGGCCGGGATGAGCGATCAGGTCACCGGCCACCAGCGCAAACAGATAGGCGGGTTTGGGCCAAGGATCGGTCCATTCGGCCCATCCGTCACCCTTGGCCGACGGGTTGCCGTTTGACAGCAATACGGGCAGGTCGCCGTTGATGCGCACGGTAAACGTGGACATCACGTCGGGGCGATCCGGATAGTATGTGATTTTGCGAAAGCCTTCAGCCTCGCATTGGGTGCAATACATGCCGTTTGACATGTATAGCCCTTCAAGCGCGGTATTGTTGCCCGGATCGATCTCAACCTCTGCCTCCCACACAAACGGGGTATCGGGGACATCCAGTGTCAGCCCCTTGTCGGTGACATTTGGGGTGACCGGGGCACCATCAATGCTGGCACGGATGAGTTTCAGATCCTCACCGTGCAGGAAAAACGCGGTGCCCGTCGCTTCAGGGTTCGGCCGAAAGGTAATGCGCGAGGTCACCCGCGTGGCATGCGCGGCCAGATCGAATGTCAGATGCACATTGTCCACCAGATAGGCAAAAGGTGCATAATCCTTGAGGTAGATCGTGGTGGGGGCAGCGTCGCGCATGGTGTCCTCGCATCGGTGGTATCAGGCGCGACGTTATGGGCATCGCGCGTCGGCTGCAACCGAAGGCACCGACCTTATCATCTGCTTTGAAGCTCCTTTCATGAAGCCAAGAAACAGAAATCCATGACCATAAGTTGCCTATCGGAAACTTTCGCCCTAATTCATGAGCGCATGCCAAACCGCACCATTGGGGAGAATATCAGATGAGCAGCAGAGAAACCCGAAACGGGTTGCAGATCGATGGGGTGCTGGTCGATTTCATCGAGGCGCAGGCCCTGCCGGGAACCGGTGTCTCACCCGAGGATTTCTGGAGCGGGCTCGCGCGTCTGGTCAATGAGCTGGGCCCGAAGAATCGCGATCTGTTGGCCAAGCGCGCCGATATCCAAAGCCGGATTGACGGATGGAATGCTGCGCGCAAGGGGCAGGACACAGATCCCAGCGAGTATCAGGATTTTTTGCGCGAAATTGGCTATTTGGTCGACGAAACGGGTGATTTTCAAATCGAAACGGCCAATGTCGACCCGGAAATCGCCCTGACGCCAGGCCCTCAATTGGTTGTACCGATCACTAATGCCCGTTTTGCGCTGAACGCGGCCAATGCGCGCTGGGGCAGCTTGTATGATGCGCTGTATGGCACGGATGCAATGGGTGATCTGCCATCGGTAGGCGGCTATGACACAGCGCGTGGCGCGCGCGTGATCGCCTGGGCCAAGTTGTTTCTGGACGAAGCCGTGCCTCTGTCCACCGGATCGTGGGCGGATGTCTCGGGGCTGAGCATTGCCGATGGCGTTCTGACGCCAGCATTGGCCAACCCCGCGCAATTTGTCGGATTTGCAGGTGCGCCGGATAAGCCTGAATTTGTTCTCTTGAAAAACAATGGCTTGCATATTCAGATCATGATCGACCCATTCAGCACGACTGGCGCGACTGATCCTGCAGGTATCGCCGACATACGGCTGGAATCGGCGCTGTCCACGATCATGGACTGCGAGGATTCGGTGGCGTGCGTGGACGCCGAAGACAAGGTGGTCGCTTATGGCAACTGGCTGGGCCTTATGAAAGGTGACCTGACCGAAGAGGTCACCAAGGGTAAGCAGACATTCACACGCAAGCTGTCCGGCGATGTGACCTATACGGCGGCCAATGGCGAGCAGGGAACACTCAAAGGTCGTTCGTTGATGCTGGTGAGGAATGTCGGGCATCTGATGACCAACCCCGCTGTCTTGGACGCCGAAGGGCGCGAGATCGGCGAGGGCCTGATGGACGCGCTCTGCACCACTTTGATTGCGATGCACGACCTGCAGCGCGCGGGCGGAAACTCGGTCTCGGGGTCGGTCTATGTGGTCAAACCCAAGATGCACGGCCCGGAAGAGGTCGCTTTTGCGGTCGAGATCTTTGATATGGTCGAAGATATTTTGGGCCTGCCGCGCAATACCGTGAAGCTGGGCATCATGGATGAAGAGCGCCGGACCTCTGCCAATCTGCGGGAATGCATCCGCGCGGCAAAATCGCGGGTGGCCTTCATCAATACCGGGTTCCTGGATCGCACCGGGGACGAAATACATACCTCGATGGAGGCCGGGCCCATGCTGCCCAAGGGTGACATCAAGAACACGCCCTGGATCGCTTCTTATGAAGATCGCAATGTCGATATTGGTCTGGCCTGCCGCCTGAAAGGCAAGGCCCAGATCGGCAAGGGCATGTGGGCCATGCCCGACAGAATGCATGAGATGCTTGAGGCCAAGATCGGTCACCCGCAATCGGGTGCGACCTGTGCCTGGGTTCCGTCCCCCACAGCGGCGACGCTGCACGCGACGCATTACCACAAGGTTGACGTTCTGGCCCGTCAGGATGAACTCTCTGCAGGCGGTTCGCGGGGCACGCTGGAGGATCTGCTGACCGTCCCCTTGTTGGGCGGGCGCAACCTGAGCGAAGAGGAAATCACCCGAGAGGTTGAAAACAACGCGCAAGGTATCCTGGGCTATGTCGTGCGTTGGGTGGATCAGGGTGTTGGCTGTTCGAAGGTGCCCGATATCAATGATGTCGGTCTGATGGAGGACCGTGCCACCTGCCGGATCTCCTCTCAGGCGCTGGCCAACTGGCTGCACCATGACGTGGTCAGCCAGGAACAGGTCATGGCCGCGATGCAAAAGATGGCCGCTGTGGTCGATCACCAGAACGCAGGGGACCCCGCCTATAGCCCGATGTCGCCCGGTTTTGACGGTATCGCGTTTCAGGCGGCGTGTGATCTTGTCTTTAAGGGCCGGGTGCAACCTTCGGGGTATACCGAACCCGTGTTGCATGCGCGTCGATTGGAACTGAAGGCCAGCTTGGGTTAACAGCACCGTCAGGAACGTGTGTATTTTTCGCCAGATGAAAGGGATCAGGCATGGCAATTACCTTGCGCAAAGCGCGCACCATCATTCGTAAGGCGATTGAAAAAGGCCGGGAGAAAGAGCTGAAACCGCTCTCGGTCGTGGTGCTGGATGCAGGCGGGCATGTGATCGCGTTCGAGCGCGAAGACGGCGCAGCCCCCGGTCGTTTTGGCATTGCGCATGGCAAGGCCTATGGATCGGTGATGCTGGGAATGGCCGGCACCGCCCAGATGCAACGCGCCGAGGGGCAGGCCTATTTCATGGCGGCGGTCAACGGCGTCTATGGCGGGCAGGTTGTGCCGGTTCCTGGCGGTGTGCTGGTTCGGGATCGCAAAGGCGCGGTGATCGGGGCAGTTGGCGTGACCGGTGATACCTCGGACAACGACGCCGAAGCCGCCATGGCGGGCATCGAAGGGGCCGGATTGGCGGGCGAAATCTGACGGAAGGTCCTTCCGACGAGATCAGGTTGCGGACTGACGTACCGGTTCGAACAGGCTATGTGCGCAGTTGAACACGCACCTGCGCCACCATGCAGGGTGTGTGCCGTTGCGCGCATTTTTTCTTGTGGTTAGGCTTTCTCAAACTGAAACCTGACTGAGGAAACGCAATGGCAAGGCCAGTCGTCGGAATCATCGGCAACTCTTATCTGATGAATGACCAATATCCGACCCATGCTGGCGGAACGATGAATTCTGATGCTGTTTCGAATGTCTCAGAATGCCTGCCGATGCTGATCCCCTCCGACCCTCGGTTCGTGTCGGTGGAAGAATTGCTTGAGGTTTGTGACGGGTTTCTTCTGACCGGCGGGCGACCCAATGTCCATCCCGAGGAATACGGTGAAACGGCCACCGAAGCGCATGGAGAATTTGACCGCGCGCGCGATGCAATCACGCTGCCTCTGGTGCGGGCCTGTGCCGAAAGGGGCCAGCCTTTCTTTGGCATTTGCCGCGGTTTCCAAGAGGTCAATGTCGCCATGGGCGGCACTCTGTACCCGGAGATCCGCGACCTGCCGGGGCGGCAAAACCACCGGATGCCGCCGGACGGGACCCTGGAAGAAAAGTTTGCTCTGCGCCATGTCGTCACACTGAGCGAAGGCGGCGTCTTTCATCGGCTGTTAGGGGCGCAAGAGGTGATGACCAACACGTTGCACGGGCAAGGGATCAAGACTGTTGGTCAGAACATCGTGATAGATGGCCACGCGCCGGACGGAACGCCTGAGGCTATTTATGTCAAGGACGCGCCGGGCTTTACGCTTTCGGTGCAATGGCACCCGGAATGGGATGCGGCAAACGACCCGGTCTCGCGCCCGCTGTTCAAAGCTTTCGGCGACGCCGCGCGCGCATGGTCTGCGGGTAAAGAGCACGCCCATCTGAGGCGCACAGGGTAAAGGCCGACCCCTCGCAGGGTCGGCGCATTGTTTTACATCAGCAAATCGAATTGCTTGTTCAAGGGCAGGCTGCGTGCGCGTTCGCCTGTCAGGTCGAACAGAGCGTTGCCAAGCGCCGGCATGGACGGGGGCGTCCCGGGTTCACCAGCGCCACCCAGATGTTTGTTGGTCTCAAGCACACGCACCTCGGTGACCGGCGCGTTGTGGATGCGCAAGGCGTCGAAATCAGGGAAATTGTACTGTTCGACTTCGCCCTCGGCAAAGGTGATCTCGCCAAAGGCCGCCGCCGACAGGCCATAGATCATACCACTGATCATCTGTGCCTCGACTGTGGCCGGATCCAGCGCGAGGCCCATATCGCAGGCGATCCAGGCGCGATTGATCCGAATGGTGCCGTCTTCGTCCACCACTTCGATTACCTGTGCTACGGGTGTGCCAAAGCTGTAGGTCAGCGCGACCCCACGCCCGACGCCGTCTGGGGTTTTGCCCGTCCAGCCAGACATTTCGTGCACGGCCTCAAGGCACCCCGCAGAAGGGGCATGTTCGGATTTGGCCAGCTCTAGGCGAAATTCCAGCGGGTCGCGCCCGGCGACGTGGGCCATCTCATCCATGAAGGTCTCGTGAAAGAACCCGTTGTGGCTGTTGCCGACGGATCGCCAGAACCCCACCGGAACGGCCAGATCGGCGATGTGGCCGCTCATGCGATAATTGGGCACGCTGTAGGGTTGGTTGAAGAACCCCTCGACCAACACCTTGTCGGGGCCTGCACCAGGCAAACCGGTATAGCGTGCAACAGCTTGCTGCGTACAGGATTGTGAGGCGACCTTGCCGTCAAACAATACGGCCTGACCGTCCTTGACGGCGCCGCGCATCCGCGCGAGCGCGCCAGGGCGGTAGAAGTCGTGGCGCATGTCTTCTTCGCGGCTCCAGGTGGTTTGCACAGGGGTGCCGGGCATTTCCATCGCGACTTTGGTGGCAATCTCGCCAAAATCCAACTCTCCGCGTCGGCCAAATCCGCCGCCCAGATAGGTGGTGTGGATATCAACCGCATCGGTTTCCAGATTTGCCACATTGGCCACGCGCATCTGAATCAGGGTCGGCGCCTGGTTGCCGCACCACAGGTCCAGCTTGGTGCCTGTGAACAGCGCGGTGGCGTTCATCGGCTCCATCGTGGCGTGGGCCAGATAGGGCGCGGTGTATTCCGCCGTGATTTCGGTGGCACCCTCGGGCAGGACATCGACATCACCGTCATCCCGCATGGTCGAGTTCGGAGCGGCGTCAAAGGCCTTTGCGATCTCGTTGAAGATGCCATCGGTCTCAGGTGGATAGGGGGCATCGTCCCAGTCGACTTCAATGGCTTCGACCGCTTGCATGGCCAGCCAGGTGTTGCTGGCAATGACAGCAACACCCGTGCCCAGGTCGACGATTTTTTCGACGCCGGGCATGGATTCGGCGGCACTCGCGTCAAAGCTTTTCATCTCGCCCCCCAGTCTGGGGTTCATCCGCACACTGGCGAATTTGAGCCCTTCGGGGCGCACGTCGATCCCAAACGTGGCCGTGCCGGTCGATTTGCCGGGAATGTCCAGGCGGGGTTGGCTTTTGCCAAGCAGTCGCCATTCGGCAGGATCGCGCAAAGCGGCCTCTGGCGGCTCGATTTGTCCGGCTGCCTCGGCCAGATCAACATAATCGATCCGGGTTCCATCGGGCGCAACTACGGCGCCGTTATCCGTGTTCAGCTGGGACCGATCAATGCCCAGCCGGTCCGCCGCAGCCTGTTTCAACGTTTCGCGCGCAGTGGCACCGGCCATCCGCATCCGCTCGAACCCATCTTTCATCGAGGTTGAACCACCAGTGACCTGCAGGCTGAGCGTTTTACCCAGAACGCCCAAAGCCTCACCCAGATTGTGTTGAAAATCCGAGATGTCGTAACCTTTGTTTGGCAGGCCTTCGCCTACCAGCGCGTGGTTGTAATAGGCGGCCGCAGCAGGTCCGTGCAGCACGCGGATGGCGTCCAGTTCGACGTCAAGCTCTTCGGCGATCAGCGCCGCCCAGGTGGTCATAACCCCCTGACCCATCTCGGCCCGTGGGGCGAACAGGGTCACGCCTTGCTGATCGATCATCACAAACGGGCTGAGGGCGGTTTCACCCCGACCCGGCTTTAGCGGGTTTGCAGCAGGGCGGGTGACGTAATATGCGCCAAAGGCCACGCCGCCCACGACAGCGGCAGAGCCGATCAGGAAGGTGCGGCGCAGGATTTTTCCGATGCTTGCCATGGCTCAGGCCTCTTTCAGCTTGGCGGCGGCGTCATGGATGGCGGCGCGGATACGGGGATAGGTCCCACAACGGCAGAGGTTGCCTTGCATCGCGTCATCGATATCGGCATCCGTCGGCGTTGGGTTTTTGGCCAAAAGCGCTGCGGCCTGCATGATCTGGCCGGACTGGCAATACCCGCATTGGGCAACCTGATTGTCGACCCAGGCTTGCTGGATCGTGGCCATCGCATCCGGCGTTCCCAATCCTTCGATGGTGGTCACGTCGCCCCAAACGTCCGACAAGGCCACCTGGCAGGACCGCACGGCTTCACCATCAATATGCACGGTGCAGGAACCACAGGCGGCCACGCCGCAGCCGAATTTCGTGCCGGTCAGGCCGACCTCGTCACGCAGAACCCACAATAGGGGGACGTCATCAGGCAGGTCGACCTGATGTGCTTTGCCGTTGATGTTCAGAGTGGTCGACATGGCGCGCCTCTTTCTGGCTGTGGCTGGTTCTGACATATTTAATCGAAAGTGTCAAAGTGTCAATTGACAAAAATGACAAAAAGTGTCAAGGCAGAGCCATGAAAGATAAATTTGACGATCCCAAGCAGCAGGCGATCCTTGCATCGGCGCTGGATGCCTTTGCAACCTACGGATTTCGCAAGACATCTATGGATGACATCGCCAAAGGCGCGGGAATGTCCCGCCCTGCCGTCTATCTGCATTACAAGAACAAAGAAGCGATCGTGCGCAGTCTGACACAGGCGCATTACGCCGAGAAAATCGACAACGTATCACGCGCGCTGTCCGCAGATGGCAGCGTTTCCGAACGGCTTGCGCAGGCTGTTGACGGACAGATGAAGGGGCTCGCAGCGATCCTGACCTCTCCGCACGGGCGCGAGATGCTGGATACCAGCAAGTCGACCGCAGCGGATATTCTGGCCGAAGGCGAGGCCGAGATGACCGCGCTCTATGCGGATTGGCTGCGGCGCGAGGACAGCGCCGGGCGCGTTCGTCTGCCCAACGGGGCCGAGGAAACGGCAAAAACGATCACCGCAACCTTGATGGGCGTCAAAATGACGGCCTCTACCGCCGAAGAATTCGAACAGCGCATTTCGCAGCTGGCCGAGTTGCTGGGCGCCGGGCTGGAGGTCAGGTAACGCGCTGACGTGTTCTGTATTCGGGTTTGTCCCAGAGCCGATTGCGAATGATGTCCGCCAGAATCTCGACCGCACGCTCGACATCCTGGGTGTCGATAAACAGTGGTGTAAAGCCAAAGCGCATCACGTCCGGGGCGCGGAAATCGCCGATCACGCTGCGTGCGATCAGGGCCTGCATGGCGGCATACCCTTCTTCGAAGCGGAATGACACCTGGCTGCCGCGCAAATCCGGGTTGCGGGGGCTGGCGAGTTCCAGCCCCGGGCAGGTGGCTTCGACCCCGGCAATGAACAATTCGGTCAGTTCGGTGGACCGAGCCCGCACGTCGCCCATATCGGCCGTGTCCCAGATGTCCATCGAGGCCGACAACGCAGCCATCTGCAGGACCGGAGGGGTGCCCACGCGCATCCGTTCGATCCCGTCACCTGGGCGATAGTCGAGGTCAAAGGCAAAGGGGGACTCATGCCCCAGCCAGCCCGAAAGGGCCGGGCGTACCTTGTCCGAAAGTCGCGGCGCGACATAGACAAAGGCCGGGGCACCGGGGCCTCCGTTCAGGTATTTGTAGGTACAGCCCACCGCGAAATCCGCGTTGCAGCCGTACAGGTCCACCGGAATTGCCCCGGCAGAATGAGCCAGATCCCACACGGTGATCACGCCATTGGCATGGGCCAGCTCTGTCAGCGCCTTCATGTCATGCATGCGCCCGGTGCGATAATCCACCTCGGTCAGCATCAGCACCGCAATCTCTTCGGTGATGTGCGCGGCTACGTCCTGCGGATCCACGACCCGCAATTCGTAATCCGAACCCAGTGAGCGCAGCAGTCCGTCCGCCATATAAAGGTCGGATGGGAAATTGCCATTGTCCGACAGCACAACCTTGCGCTTTGGGTTCAGTTCCAGTGCCGAAGCGACCGCCTGATAAACCTTGATCGACAAAGTATCGCCCATCACGACGCTGCCTGGTTCAGCCCCAATCAGACGCCCGATCCGGTCACCCAGCGCTTTGGGCATTTCCATCCAACCGGCCTTGTTCCAGCCGGTGATCAGCATCTTGCCCCATTCCTCGGTGACGGTCGTGTTCACACGCGCACCCACAGCCTTGGGCAATGGTCCCAGCGAGTTCCCGTCCAGGTAAATCATTCCGTCCGGTAGATCGAACATGGCCTTGGTCGCTTTGAAATCGGTCATGGGTGGGCTGCTCCGGCGATGAATGCGTTTCTTATCTAGGGGCTACCGGATACGCCGGATCATGTCCATCATTGCAAAGCCTGCGCAATTGGGGCCTCAAAGCCACTGCGACCAAGTGGTGTTTTGATCTTATCGGCGGAAAGCGGTACACCGCGACCTGAAAGCGACACTTTTTGAAAGTGAAAACCGGGTACAGCGCGCATGCGGAACATCGATATCCCTCCGATATGGTTGCTGGGGGCGGCGATCCTTGCCTGGCTGCAATCGCGGTTTTTGCCCTTGGGGCTGTCACTGGATGACTGGTTCAGCGATCTGGCCAGCGGTCTGCTTATCGGTGGCGGCATCGTTTTGGCGATCCTTGCGGTTGTCGAGTTTCGGCGTCACAAAACCACAGTCATGCCGCATCATACGCCGTCCTCGATGGTCCAGACCGGTATATTCAAACGCAGCAGAAACCCGATCTATCTGGGCGATGTCCTGATCCTTGCGGGGCTGATCCTGCGGTTCGACGCGGTGTTGTCACTGGTACTGGTTCCGATCTTCGTGTGGATTCTTGAGCGGCGGTTCATCCTGCCCGAAGAGGATCGGCTGCGCCGGACGTTTCGGGCGGATTTCGCCCGTTACGAACAAAAAACACGGCGCTGGATCTGATACTGGGGGAAATTTGATGTGCCTTGAAAATTGCTGCGCTTGCGAAATAATCTTTCGCGAGATACATGAGGGCTTGAAGAAGAATGCCTGCCACCTGCGCGAACAGACCGAAAAATAGGGGGAAACGCCGTTGAAGTTAGGAACGCCGAAGGAAGTTTATGACGGTGAGAACCGGGTTGCGATGACGCCGGATTCTGCGCGTCAGTTGCAGAAGCTTGGGTATGAGTGTCTGATCGAGAAAGGGGCCGGTGCGGCTGCCGGGTTTTCGGATGCAGCCTATGAGGAAGCCGGGGTTGAGGTCGTCAAGACGGCGGCTGCGCTGTGGAAGGCGGCGGATATTGTCGCCAAGGTGCGTCAGCCCAATGAGACCGAGCTGAAGCGGCTGACCAAAGGCAAGACGCTGATTTCCTTCTTCAATCCCGCCGGCAATGAAGAGGGGATGGAGGCTGCCAAATCCAAGGGCGCGACAGTAATCGCGATGGAGATGGTGCCGCGTATTTCCCGCGCACAGAAGATGGACGCGCTGTCCTCGATGGCGAATATCGCCGGGTATCGCGCGGTGATCGAGGCGGGCAACAACTTTGGCCGGTTCTTCACTGGGCAGGTGACGGCGGCCGGTAAAGTCCCGCCAGCCAAGGTGCTGATCGTTGGGGCCGGTGTGGCCGGCCTGGCGGCGATCGGGACGTCGACCTCGCTGGGTGCGATCACCTATGCCTTCGACGTGCGCCCGGAAGTGGCCGAGCAGGTCGAGTCGATGGGGGCCGAGTTCGTCTATCTGGACTTTGAAGAAGACCAGCAGGATGGGGCGGCCACCGGCGGCTATGCCAGTGTGCAGTCGGATGAATTCCGCGAGGCGCAGCTGGCCAAGTTCCGCGAACTGGCGCCCGAGATGGACATCGTGATCACCACCGCGCTGATCCCGAACCGCGAAGCGCCTGAACTTTGGACCAAGGATATGGTCGAGGCGATGAAGCCGGGCTCGGTCATTGTCGATCTGGCGGCGGAAAAAGGCGGCAACTGCAAGCTGACCGTGGCCGATGAGAAGATCGTGACCGACAATGGCGTGACCATCATCGGCTATACCGACTTCCCCAGCCGGATGGCGGCGCAATCGTCGTCTCTCTATGCGACCAACATCCGCCACATGATGGCCGACCTGACGCCCGAGAAGGACGGGCAGGTCAACCATGACATGGAAGATGACGTGATCCGCGGTGCGACTGTCACGCATGAGGGCGAGATCACCTTCCCGCCGCCGCCGCCCAAAGTGCAGGCGATTGCGGCGCAGAAAAAGTCCGAGGTCAAGGAACTGACCCCGGAAGAGAAAAAGGCGCAAGAGATTGCCGCCTTCAAGGCGCAGACCAAGCAGCAATTCACTCTGCTGGGTGTTGGCGGCGCGCTGATGCTGCTGGTGGGGCTGGTGGCCCCGGCCAGCTTCATGCAGCACTTCATCGTCTTTGTGCTGGCGATCTTTGTGGGCTTCCAGGTGATCTGGGGCGTGGCGCACAGCCTGCACACGCCGCTGATGGCGATCACCAACGCGATCTCGTCGATCATCATCGTGGGGGCGCTCATGCAGATCGGGTCGGGCTCGTTCCTGGTCATTTTGCTGGCGGCGCTGAGCGTTTTCATGGCCGGGATCAACATCTTCGGCGGCTTTCTTG
Organism: Ruegeria sp. H6; assembly: GCF_056532975.1. Lineage (NCBI taxonomy): Bacteria > Pseudomonadati > Pseudomonadota > Alphaproteobacteria > Rhodobacterales > Roseobacteraceae > Ruegeria > Ruegeria sp. H6. Next base: position 316,383 of record NZ_JBQFOA010000002.1, on the reverse strand, counting down.
TCACCCGGCGCATGCTCGCCATGTTCCAGAAATCTTAAGGGAGGCCGGGTAGATGGAAGGTTTTACCACTGCTGCTTATGTTGTTGCGGCTGTTCTGTTCATCCTGTCTCTGGGTGGTCTTTCAAACCAGGAAAGCGCCAAGCGCGCGGTCTGGTACGGCATCGTTGGCATGGCGCTGGCGGTGTTTGCCACGCTGGTGGGTCCCGGTTCGGGCCTGTGGCTGCTGTCGCTGCTGCTGATCGCAGGCGGTGGCCTGATCGGTCAATATGTGGCGCAACGCGTGCAGATGACCGAGATGCCCCAGCTGGTGGCCGCGATGCACTCGCTGGTCGGTCTGGCGGCTGTGTTCGTGGGCTTCAACGCGCATTTTGAGATCGGCAATGTGGCGCAGGTCATGGCGATTGCCGACAGCGCGGCGCAGGCGGACCTGTCTGATCTGGGGGCCTTTGCCAAGCTGATTGCCAAGAAGACATCCGCCGAGCTGGCGATCCTGCATGTGGAACTGTTCCTGGGCATCTTCATCGGTGCGATCACCTTTACCGGATCGGTCGTGGCTTATGGCAAGCTGGCGGGCAAGGTGACCTCGGCGGCGACCAAGCTGCCGGGTGGGCATATGCTGAACGCGGCGGCGGCGGGCCTCTCGCTGATCTGCCTGATCTGGTACACCGCGTCCGGTGGGTTCTTCCCGCTGCTGCTGATGACACTGGCCGCGCTGTTCATCGGTTATCACCTGATCATGGGCATCGGCGGCGCCGACATGCCGGTGGTTGTGTCGATGCTGAACAGCTATTCGGGCTGGGCAGCGGCTGCGATTGGCTTCTCTCTGGGCAACGACCTGCTGATCGTGGTCGGTGCGCTGGTGGGCTCGTCGGGTGCGATCCTGTCCTACATCATGTGCAAAGCGATGAACCGGCATTTTGTCAGCGTGATCCTGGGCGGCTTTGGCGGCCCGCAGGGCGAGCAGATGGCCGTTGAAGGCGAGCAGATCGCCATCGAGGCCGACGGCGTTGCCGCGGCGTTGAACGACGCCGACAGCATCGTGATCATCCCCGGCTATGGCATGGCGGTGGCGCAGGCGCAGCAATCGGTCAGCGAACTGGTCCGCAAGCTGCGCGCGAAGGGCAAGAATGTGCGCTTTGCGATCCACCCCGTTGCGGGTCGTCTGCCGGGGCACATGAACGTGCTGCTGGCCGAAGCGAAGGTGCCGTATGACATCGTGTTGGAGATGGACGAGATCAACGACGATTTCCCCGAGACGGATGTGGCCATCGTCATCGGCTCGAACGACATCGTGAACCCTGCCGCGCAGGAGGATCCCAACAGCCCCATCGCCGGCATGCCGGTGCTGGAATGCTGGAAGGCGAAACAGGTCTTCGTGTCCAAGCGCGGTCAGGGAACGGGCTATTCGGGCATCGAAAACCCGCTCTTCTTCAAGGAAAACACCCGCATGTTCTATGGCGACGCCAAGGCCTCGCTCGACAAACTCCTGCCTATGATCGAGTGAGCCAACGGCCTATCACTTCAAAAAGGCGCTCCATGTGGGCGCCTTTTTCTTTTTGCGGTAAACTGAGATCAAAGGAGGAACGACATGGAAAAGGTAAACGGCATCGGCGGCGTGTTCTTTCGGGCGCGCGATCCCAAGGCTCTGACAGAATGGTATGAGAAACACCTGGGCGTGAACCACTATGATCCGGTCCCCTGGAAACAACGCGAAGGGTACACGGTGTTTGCCCCCTTTGCGCAAGACACCGAGTATTTTGGCCGGGCTGAACAGCAGTGGATGATCAACTTTCGGGTCGATGATCTGGACGCCATGACACGGCAGCTCAGAAACGCGGGAATCGCGGTGGAAACCAGCCCTGAATGGGACAGTGAGGTTGGAAAGTTCGCGCGCATTCACGACCCCGAAGGCAACCCGATCGAGCTCTGGGAGCCAAATCAATAGGATAGGGCAGTTGTATACCGCAGAATACACTTAAGTAATTGAAATAAATAGGAATTGATGCGGTTTTAAACTGTCGTATAGTGCGCTGAACATGACGGAGCGCGCCATGACGCCGATTGAAGACCATCCATTGAGATATGCGTTGGCCAATGAGCTGCACGCGAGGCCCTTTCCCGTGGCTGAGGTGCCGTGCACCGTCGCCTTTCTGGCCGTCAAGACGCCCAAAGGGTCCGCGGGCGGTGGGCAGCAAGACAATGCGGCGCATCTGATCGAGTTGCTGGATCGCCATGGTGCCCCGCATCCGCAGCCGGGGGCCACGCATTATGCCGGGCAAATCGGACGCCATTGGCTCAAGTGGGAACAGCATACCGAGTTTGTGACCTACACCGCGATTTCGCAAAATGTCAGCGAGCGGGCGTTCAACCCGGCAGATTTCGAAGTATTCCCGCCGGATTGGTTGATGGCCAGCCCGGGTCAGCGGATAACCTCGGCCATGGTGCGCGTGGTCCCGCGCCCGGACGACGAGGCCGTCACGACCATGTTGTCGGATTGGTTTGAACCTGAAAGTCTTGCGGTTTCTGTCATTCTGGACGGCGCTGCGGTCTGCGCCAGCGATTTCCGCATCGACCCGGCGGGCCATATGCGGTTTGCATTGTTCGCTGCCGAGGGAACGGGCAGGCGTCGGGTCGGTCGTATCATTCAACGCCTGTGCGAGATCGAGACCTACAAGGCCATGTCCATGTTGGGATTCGAACGGGTAAAAACGCTGACGCCCGTCATTGGCGAGCTTGACCAGAAACTGACGAAGGTGATGGTTGAGATGACCGATGAGGAAAAAGACCCGGATGCACTGCTGCCGGATTTGCTGTGCACATCTAAGGAATTGGAGACCATTTCCACTCGTTTGGCCTTTCGGTTCGGCGCGACAGGCGCTTACGGAGCCATCGTGCATCAACGTATCCAGGTCCTGCGGGAAGCACGTTTCAAAGACCGCCAGTGCTTTGCGGATTTCATGATGCGCCGATACGATCCGGCGATGCGGACGGTGACGGCGACCGAAAAACGGCTTCAGACACTCTCGGACCGGGCAATCCGCGCGGGAAATCTGTTGCGAACGCGCGTTGATGTGGAACGCAGCGCACAGAACCAGGCTTTGTTGGAAAGCATGGACCGGCGCGCGGACCTGGCCCTGCGCTTGCAGCGCACGGTCGAGGGGCTTTCGGTTGTTGCGATCAGTTACTACGCGGTCTCACTGGCGAGCTATTTGCTTTACCCCCTGACATCGACCGGGATCAGCAAGGGAACGCTGACGGCGTTGATCACAGTGCCGGTCATACTGGCCGTCTGGGTTGGCGTGCACAGGATACGGCGGCGGTTGGAATGACCAAGCCTTGCGAAGGGCTGTCAGCTTTGTAGAACTGTGCCGGTGAAAACCAAGCGGGGCCTTCTGGTGGTAAGTGTTGTAACAGCATGGCGCGCGGTGACGGTCATGTTCATTCTGAACGGTGCGTTGTTCGGCATCTGGGCATCTCGGATTCCGGCTGTGCGCGATCATCTGGCCCTCAGCCACGAGCAATTGGGATATGGCCTGCTGTTCATGGCGGCGGGCGCGGTGTGTTCCTTTCCCGTAACGGGTCGTCTTGCCGATCGCTTTGGAGCGGTTTCAATCACGCGCGTCATTGCGGTGCTTTACACATTGTCCCTGATCCTTCTGGCCGCCGCGGGCAGCTTTTGGGCCCTGGCCGCGTTCTTGTTTATCTTTGGTGCGTTCCACGGATCGATGGATGTTGCGATGAATGCATGGGCTGCGGAGGTCGAGCAAGCCTATGACAAGCCTCTGATGCCTTCCTTTCACGCGATGTGGAGCCTGGGTGCAGGTCTGGGCGCGCTCAGCGGATATGGCGCGGTGCAACTGTCGATGACGGTCATGCAGCACTTTCTGATTGCTGGCGGCCTGGTTGTTGTCTTTGCGCTGGCGCTGTCCTGGGTGCGGTGGACCTCAAGGCGTGCACAGCAAACAGGCGGCAAGGTGTTTGCCCTGCCATCGGGCGCGCTGATCCTGGTCGGGTTAGCGGCCTTTTGCGGCGCGCTGGGTGAGGGGGCCGTGGCGGATTGGAGCGCGATATTCCTGCGTGATGTCACCGGAGCGCCGGAAAGCACCGCGGCGCTCGGATATGCCGTGTTTTCCGTGGCGATGGTGGTGTTTCGCCTTGCGGGCGGTTTCATCATCACGCGCTTTGGCGCTGCGACCTCGGCACGGTTTGGCGGGGTATTCGCGGCGTTGGGTGTCTTTTGCGTGGTATCGGCTGGTGGTGCCGGGCTGGCGCTGACCGGGTTCGCGCTTATGGGGGTGGGCTATGCCGTGATCATGCCGTTGGCGTTCAGTCGTGCGGCAAATGATCCGGTTGTGCCACCGGGGCAGGCCATCGCAAGTGTCGCGACGCTGGGCTATGGCGGGTTGCTGATCGGGCCGCCCGTGATCGGGTTTCTGGCAGAGCTGATGACCCTACGTCTAGCCTTTGCCGTCCTGCTGCCTCTGGCGGTGGTGATCATCATCACGGCAGGTGCATTGCAACGACGGCCTGCAGATTAGCAATCAAAGGTGTGCAGATCGTGTGGTCGGAAGCGCCGCAGCCCTTACAACGCCGGGAAACTATGAACCGGATGAAGTTCGATCCTGCGCGGGGTTCAGGTCGAGCGCTGAGCACAGGGTCTCGATCACTGCATCAAGTGAGGTTTTTTGGGTTTCGACAAAGGTTTTTGCCAAATTTCGCGCAGTTTGCAGCGCGGTTTCGTCAGAAAGCCAACGATCGACCGCAAAAGTCAGGTCTTCTGCGGTCTGAACTTCGACGGCCCCGCCGGACGCCACAAGGGGCGCGAAGGTTTCCGCGAAGTTGAAATAGCCCGGCCCGGTCAAAACGGCGGCACCGGCTTGGGCCGGTTCAAACGGGTTGTGACCTCCGATCTGTTTCAGCGATCCGCCCAGGAACACGATCGGGCAAACCGCATACCAGGTGCCCGTTTCGCCCAGTGTGTCGGCCACGTAGACTTGCGTCTTGTCGGTGATCGACTGCCCGTCGCTGCGCATTGCGCAGCTGAGGCCTGCGTCGGATATCAGACCTGCCACATCGGCACGTCGTTCAGGATGGCGAGGGATCAACAACAGCAGCAAGTCGGGTCGCCGTTCAAGTAGCTGTTTATGGGCGGCAAGAACAGTTTCTTCCTCACCCGCATGGGTCGAGCTGGCAATCCAGACCGGGCGGGCGCCGATCTGGCCTTGAATCTCAGCCAGCGTATCCTGATCCACCGGCAAAGGGTCCGACATCGCCTTGAGGTTGGTGCCGGGGTGAACATGATCCGCCTCTGCACCCATTTCGATCAGATTGTCCGCGGTTTTGTCATTCTGGGTCAGAAACAGCCGAAACGACGCAAGGATGAATCGCGCAGTCGCCGGGCGTTTTTTCCAACCCGCCACGGATTTTTCCGACAGGCGCGCGTTCAGCAAGGCCAACAGTGTTCCACGCCTCGCGGATTCTACGATCAACTGCGGCCAGAGCTCACTTTCGACGAAAATCCCGGCATCCGGTTTCCAGTGGTTCAGGAACCGCTTGACCGGGCCCGCCGTGTCCAATGGGGGGTATTGGTGCCGTGTTCTGGGAGGCAGGCGCTTTTCGATCAGCGCAGCAGAGGTCGGAGTGCCGGAGGTGATCAGAAACTCAGCATCCGGCAGCCGTGCGCCGAGTTTGTGAATGAGGCTCAGCACCGACAGGCTTTCACCAACGCTTGCGGCATGGAACCAGATCAGCCGTCCATTTGGGCGCGGCTGGCTGGCATGCCCAAGGCGTTCGTGCTGGCGCAGTGTTGGCACATCGGCTGCGCGCAGTTTCTTGCGGACGGTTCTCCAGGCAAATGGCCCGGCAAGCCAGGTGAAGCCGCAATAGAGGCGGTAGAGCAATGTCGGCCTTGGCCCGGGCATGTCAGCCGCCCGTGTGGCTCATGTGGCGGGTCATCTGGCCGTCGACGGATTGGCGGGAATAGTCGAAGTCGTGCCCTTTGGGCTTGAGGTTGATGGCCGCGCGAATAGCGTCTTCCAGCGGTGCGTCGCTGTCAGGATAAAGGCGCAGCGGATCGCGCAGATCCGCCATATCTTCTTGCCCCAGACACATGTACAGCTCACCCGTGCAGGTCAGGCGCACACGGTTGCAGCTTTCGCAGAAATTATGCGACAGCGGCGTGATAAAGCCGATCTTCTGGCCGGTTTCTTCCAGACGCGCATACCGGGCAGGCCCGCCCGTGCGCTCGGCCAGATCCGTGACCGTATAGTGGTTTTCATATTCCTTGCGCACGTCTTTGAGGGACCAGTACTGATCGAGACGGTCTTCGTTGCCGATATCGCCCATCGGCATGACCTCGATCCAGGTGAGGTCCATATCGCGTTCGGCGCACCATTCGGTGATGTGCGGCAACTCGGGTTCGTTGAAGCCTTTCAGGGCCACCGCGTTGATCTTGACGCGCAGCCCGGCCTTTTGCGCTGCGTCGATGCCGTTGAGTACCTGTTTCAGCCGTCCCCAGCGGGTGACTTTGGCGAATTTGTCCTCATCCAGCGTATCGAGCGAGATGTTCACACGACGCACACCTGCGGCGTAAAGATCGTCGGCAAATCGGTGCAGCTGCGACCCATTGGTGGTCAGCGTCAGCTCTTTCAGCGCGCCGCTGTCCAGATGCCGGGTCATGCTGTTGAAAAACGTCATGATATTGCGGCGCACCAGCGGCTCGCCCCCAGTGATCCGCAGCTTTTGTACGCCCAGCTTGACAAAGGTCGAGCACATGCGGTCAAGCTCTTCCAAAGTCAGCAGATCTTTCTTGGGCAGAAAGGTCATGTTCTCGGACATGCAATAAACGCAACGGAAGTCGCAGCGGTCCGTGACGGAAACACGCAGATAGGTGATGGCGCGGGCGAATGGATCGATGAGCGGAGCTGTCATGCGATATAGGTAAAGCTGCAAGGGGGCAGCGGCAAGTGGGAACTGCGTATGGGGCTGGCACAGTTCCGTGTGGAACGATAGAATCCCGCCATGAGATATCTTGTTCTTACGTTGTGTGTGCTGGTTGCCGGATGCGATACCGTCCGGTCCGCCACAGATCGTGTCTTTGGCGGCTCCAGAGAAGTACCTGCGCCAGAACCCGAAGTCGTTGAGGCGGTGGCTGAGGCCCCGCAACCAGAGGCGGCGCCCACAAACCCAAGATGGGCAGGGCCACGGACCACGATCGCAGGCCTCGGTGATCCGAACACGCCGGGTCGGTGGCTGCGCACCCCGCTGGTTGAAACCGAATTCACCGGACGAGTCGTAGTGCCCCGAACCGGGGCGCAGGCCTATATCACGCTGGTGCCCGCCGGGCCGCAGGATGGCGGCAGCCGCCTGTCGGTCGACGCCATGCGCGCGCTTCTTGTGCCATTTGACGAATTGGTCGAGCTTGAGGTCTACGCCAACTAAGCGCGCAGGTATTTTCCCGCTTCTTTTCGGGCAAAGGGCTTCATCGCATCGCCATGACGGGCCAGAAATGCCTGCACGCGGTCGGGGTCATGCTTTGACAGATCCCGAAGCCACCAGGCAATCGCTTTCTGGATGAACCAGTTCCGGTCAGGAACATATCCGGCGGCCCAGCCCAGAATGCGATCCCGGCATTTCTCTTCATCCGGTTTCGGGTGGTTTTGTTTGGTCCAGGGCAGCGTTGCAACCAGCGCGGCGCGTCTGGTCCACATGTGATCGGATGTGGTCCAGACCTCGACGTGATCCAGACGTGTCGGATCGGCGGTCAGGCGTTTTTGCATGGCCATGCAGGCGTGGTCTGCCATGGCCCAGGCATCGAAATCGGACACCCAGCTTTGCAGCAACTCCCAAACCGCATCATCGGGCCGGATGCGCGCCTGCGTCAGCAGTTTCGCCGCCGCCAGCCGGCCTTCGTGGATGTCCGTGCGCCACAGCGCATCCGCCAGGGCAACGCGTGCGGGCACATCCAGCTCTCGCCGCCACGCCTTTGTCAGGTCATTCAGGATCGGATTTGACACGCCCAGATGCGGGCGGGTCGATTTGTGATAGGCGGCGGCCTGTTCAGCGCGCACCGGGTCGGCATGGGCCTTGATCTGGTCCAGATAGAGTTCGGGCTGAACCAGCCCGCTCATTCCACAGTCACGGATTTGGCCAGATTGCGCGGCTGATCCACATCTGTGCCTTTGGCGACCGCCGTGTGATAGGCCAGCAATTGCGCCGGGACCGAGTACAGGATCGGCGTCAAGCTTGGATGAACATGGGGCATTCGGATCGTGCTCCAGACGCCATCCTCGGCATCCGCAATTCCATCATCGTCTGATACAAGAATGACTTTGCCTTTGCGTGCCATGACCTCTTGCATGTTCGAAACGGTTTTGTCGAAAACTGCGTCCTTCGGAGCCATGACAACCACCGGCATATGCTTGTCGATCAGGGCGATTGGCCCGTGCTTCAGCTCGCCCGAAGCATAACCTTCGGCGTGGATATAGCTGATTTCCTTGAGTTTCAGCGCACCTTCCATCGCCAGCGGATACATCAGGCCGCGGCCCAGAAACAGAACATCGCGCGCCTCGGACAGGCGCTGGGCGGATTGGCGGATGGCGTCGTTCTGATCCAGCGCGGTGTTCAGCACCGAAGGCAAACCGCGCAGCGCCGACGCGTGATCGGCGATTTCTTCTGGCGTCAATGTCCCACGATCCGATGCCGCCTTGAGCGCCAGCATCAGCAGAACGCTGAGCTGACAGGTAAAGGCCTTGGTCGAGGCCACGCCGATCTCAACGCCTGCGTGAATGGGCAGAGCAACGTCACTTTCACGCGCAATCGAGCTTTCGGGAACGTTGACGACAGAAACGACCTTGTCCGCCTTGCCCTCGCAATAGCGCAAGGCAGCCAGCGTATCGGCGGTTTCGCCCGATTGGCTGACAAACAATGCCAGTGTGCGGTCGGTGATCGGCGGCTCGCGATAGCGAAACTCGCTGGCGATATCGACCTCGACCGGCATCTGCGCCAGCTGCTCGAACCAGTATTTCGCCGTTAGGCAGGCATAAAACGCCGTACCACAGGCCACCATGGTCAGGCGGTCCAGCATGGTAAAGTCCAGATCCTTGGGCAATACCACCTCGTCGCCGCCCGTGGGCAGGTAGGAACGAATTGCCTCGGCCACCACCACCGGCTGCTCGGCGATTTCCTTGGCCATGTAATGCTTGTGCCCGCCCTTGTCCGCGCGGGTCATATCCAACTTGATCTGGCGGGTTTCGCGATTGGCCAATTCACCGGCCTCGTTGCGAATTTCCAGCGACGTGCGGGTCAGAACCGCCCGGTCGCCTTCTTCCAGATAGGTGATCTGATCGGTCAACGGAGCCAGCGCGATAGCGTCCGATCCGACATACATCTCACCGTCGCCGTGACCGATGGCCAGGGGTGAGCCTTTGCGGGCAGCAACGATCAGATCATCCTCGCCATTGAACAGAAAGGCGAGGGCAAAGGCGCCTTCCAGCTGATCAATGGTTTTGAATGCAGCCTCAACCGGGGACAGGCCCGATTTCACATAATGCTCGGTCAGCAGCGCGACAGTTTCCGTGTCCGTCTCGGTCACGAAACCCACGCCATGTTCGGCCAGCTCCGCGCGCAGCTCGCGGTAGTTTTCGACGATACCGTTATGCACAACCGCAACCGGCCCTGCCTGATGCGGATGCGCATTGGTCACCGACGGTGCACCATGGGTGGCCCAGCGGGTGTGGCCGATGCCCGATTTGCCGGGCAGGGGATCATGCACCAACAGATCGCTGAGGTTCACCAGCTTGCCCACTGCGCGGCGGCGACCCAATTTGCCGTCATTCACGGTTGCGATACCTGCGCTGTCATAGCCACGGTATTCCAGCCGTTTCAGTGCCTCGACCAGGATCGGGGCTGCCTCATGCTCACCCAATACGCCTACAATTCCACACATGCCTCAGGCTCCTTTATCGCGGCGAGCCTTCTTCGCCTTCAACATTTCAAACAGTTTTCGCGCATAACCGGGCTTGTTTTCCTGCTTTGCGCGGGCCAGGGCCAGGGCGTCCGGCTCTACATCTTTGGTCACAACGGTGCCGGTTGCTGTCATCGCGTTGTCACCAACCGTGACGGGCGCAACCAGCATAGTGTTCGATCCGATAAACACGTTCTCGCCAATGGTTGTCTTGTGCTTCATCACACCGTCATAGTTACAGGTGATCGTACCTGCGCCGATATTCGTCGCCGCACCGACCGAGGCGTCGCCGATATAGCTGAGGTGATTGACCTTGGCGCCCTCGGCAATCTCGGCATTTTTGATCTCGACGAAATTGCCAACCTTGGTGTTTTCGGACAGTTCCGTTCCGGGGCGCAGGCGGGCATAGGGGCCGACAACCGCGCCGCGGCTGACATGACAGCCTTCCAGATGCGAGAACGCGCGGATGTTTGCCCCGCTTTCCACAGTCACGCCGGGGCCGAAGACAACATTGGGCTCGATCACCGTGTCGCGGCCAATGACCGTATCCGCTGACAGATAGACGGTTTCAGGGGCCATCAGTGTCACGCCATCTTTCAGCAGGCCCGCACGGGCGCGGGCCTGAAACTCGGCATCTGCAGCGGCTAGGTCAGCGCGCGAGTCGACGCCCAGCGTTTCAGCCTCGTCACATTTGATCGCCGTAGCTTTCAGGCCGCGCGCATTGGCCAGTGCTGCAAGCTCGGTCAGGTAGTATTCGCCCGAGGCATTGTCATTGCCCACTTCGTCGATCAGGTCGAACAACAGCTCGGCATCGCAGGCCAGAAGGCCGCTGTTTGTAAACCGGATTGCGCGTTCTTCTTCGCTGGCATCTTTGTACTCGACGATCTTCACTAGACGATCGCCATCCATGATCAGGCGACCATAGCGCGGCTGAACCTCGGCAATGTCAAAGCCCAGCATGACCAGATCAAACGACGCGCGTGCCTCGATCATCCGCTTCAGCGTGGCGGGGTCGATAAACGGCGTGTCGCCGTACAGAACGATGACATCGCCCTTGAACCCCTCAAGGGCCTCACGCGCCTGAGCCACCGCATGCGCCGTACCAAGCTGTTCTTCCTGTACCGCGATCCGCGCATTTTCATCCTCGGCTCGGGCGACCTTGGCGACCGCTTCGGAGCCATGTCCGGTGACAATTACCGTGCGTTCAGGCGACAGGATCGCCCCTGCGCGCATCGCGTGAACAAGCATCGGCGTTTGCGCAATCGGATGCAGAACTTTGGGCAGGTCTGAATTCATCCGTGTGCCTTTGCCGGCAGCAAGGATGACGAGGGCGGTACTCATGAAGACGTTTTCTCTTTTGTTTTGTCGCGGCCCGTTTTATCCGCTGTGGGCAAAGGCGCAAGCAGTTCGGCCATCAAAGAAGATTGCCGATTGCAACACGACATGGCGGATTTCCGCCGGACAAGGGGCAGAATGCGGACGGTTATCTTCGATTTGGACGGAACTCTGGCGGATACATCGGGCGATTTGCTGGCCGCGGCCAATCATTGTTTTCGCGATATGGGTCATGGCGATGTGCTGACCGAAGCGGGGGACGAAGCCATCGCCCTGCGCGGGGGCCGCACGATGCTGACCCATGGGTTAAAGCGTGTCGGGGCGTTCCGGGAAGAGACGGTTCAAACCTACTACCCAGTACTGCTTGAGGCTTACGAGCAGGCCATCGACACCCACACGACATTTTATCCTGGTGCCTTGAATGCGGTGCAGGCCCTGAAAGACAGCGGATATGGCGTTGGCATCTGTACGAACAAACCCGAAGGGCTGGCACATCTGTTGCTGACCCGGATGGGCGTGCGCGACGCGTTCACCTCGCTGATCGGGGCAGACACTTTGCCGGTGCGCAAGCCTGATCCGGAACCGCTGCGCGAGGCCGCGCGCCGGGCTGGCGGGCATCCGGACAAGTGCGTTCTGATCGGTGATTCCGATACTGACCGCAACACAGCACGCGCGGCGGGCGTGCCATCGGTGCTGGTCACCTTCGGCCCGTCCGGGGATGACATGGCGGCACTGCAACCCGAGGCGTTGCTGCATCATTTTGACGATTTGCCCGGTTTGGTGACCGATCTGATTGGTGCGGCTGCGTGAGCCTCTTGACCCGAGCGGTCAGCCATCCCAGAACAGGCATATGACCGAAATATTCTCTGGCAGCTTTACGCAGCAGGAACCCATCCCCGAATACGCGATCGAGGCCGCACTGGCCGTGTTACGCCATGGTCGGTTGCATCGTTACAACGTGGTGCCCGGAGAACTGGGCGAAACCGCTTTGCTGGAACAGGAATTCGCGGCACAGATGGGGGCCAAATACTGTCTAGCCGTCGCGTCGGGCGGCTATGCGATGGCCACGGCCCTGCGCGCGGTAGGGGTTCAGCCCGGTGATCCGGTTCTGACCAACGCATTCACGCTCGCACCTGTGCCGGGGTCCATTGCGTCGGTGGGTGCAAAGCCCGTTTTTGTTGGTGTGACCGAGGGTCTGACCATTGATCTGGATGATCTCGAAGCCAAGCTGGATCAGTCGAAGGTCCTGATGCTCAGCCATATGCGCGGGCATCTGTGCGACATGGATCGCCTGATGCAGATGTGCGATGCGGCAGGCGTGGTGGTGATCGAGGATTGCGCCCACACGATGGGGGCCGCGTGGCGCGGGCAACTCTCGGGGCGTCAGGGGGCCATCGGGTGCTATTCCTGCCAGACCTACAAGCACGTGAACTCGGGCGAGGGTGGGCTGCTGGTCACCGACGACGAAGAGATTGCGGCCAAGGCTACCATACTCTCTGGCTCTTACATGCTGTACGAACGTCATCTGGCGGCACCGTCGCCGGAGGTATTCGAGCGGATCAAATACACAACGCCCAACGTTTCAGGCCGCATGGACAACCTGCGCGCGGCGATCCTTCGTCCGCAATTGCGCGATTTGGACACACAGGTCGCGCGCTGGAACGAACGCTATCTGGCCGTCGAGCAGGGGTTGCGGGGCACTCCGGGCCTGCAGATCGTCGAGCGGCCAGAAGAAGAAACCTATGTGGGGTCGTCCATTCAGTTTCTGCTGCTTGACTGGCTGCCGGAACGCATTGCCGAAGTCATCCGTCGCTGCGCTGCGCGTGGTGTCGAGCTAAAGTGGTTTGGCGGGGCAGAACCAACCGGCTTTACCTCGCGTTATGACAGCTGGCGCTATGCCGACAGCGTCCCGATGCCGCAAAGTGATCGGGTTCTTGTCGGGATCATGGATATGCGGGTTCCGCTGACCTTTTCCCTGGATGATTGCCACCTGATCGCGCGGATCATCCGGTCAGAGGTCGGGGCGGTCTACCAGTCATAAATGTCAGGCTGAATGGGCCTCGATCACCGGTTTTCTGTTCTTGCTGAGACGTTCGATCAACCGTCTCTGAAGCTTCCGCTCGGGGATCTTTTGACGGGACCCCGCCAGGTCAGCCGCTGTGAGACCAGGAAAAATCAGCTGAATTTCTTCGCGCGCTTCGGCTGAGATGGCCGCAAGCGAGGTCTGCGACAAAAGCAGGCTTTCACTGGGCGCCCCGTTGGCGAAGACGATTTCGTGTTCGTCAAACAACAGGTGGAAATAGGTGACACCGTCGCCATCTTCGTCAATGTCGATCCCCGGAAGTTCGGTCAGCCTGATCGCGGAAACTAGAACATCGGGTGTTCCGAACATCCGCTGCGCCACGGCCGAGCCTGTCTGCATGCGATGCTGCCGCGAGACCCGCAGGTCGCGGTCCGGCACACCCTCCCCCAATGCGTTTTGAGAGATCCTGACAGGCCGCAATCTGGGCTCGGCCTTCAGATCCTGCTCTGCAAGCGTGCGCCGTCCGATCCACCGCAAGGTGCGAATGCCCGAACGGGTTACTATCCGATCGCCGACCTTCAGCTTTTCAACCGGTACCTCCCCCAATTCGGTGGCGATTCTGGTGCCCGAGGCAAAGCACACGATCAGTGAGATGTTGTCGACAATCGCACCCAGGCTGTCATCAATCCCAAGTTCCGTGAACCGCAGCGTATAGTCGCCGGCGCTGGGGAAATCGACATCCATCGAGATGGTCGTGAAACTGTTCTGTGTCGGCAGAACAGTCATCGACGCAATAGCAACACCGTTGCTGTCCAGCACTTCGACGACAAACCCTTCGCCGACATTGGGGCTGGAGGCGGTGCGCAACGCCGTGTCGAAGGTCAAGACACCTTCCTCAGGATTGTCGACGGTAAATGTCTGCTCCAAAACGGTTGTGAAACCGGTTCGCCCATCCAATTCGCTTACGGTGTTTTGGGATCCATTGCCCAGGAATGCCGTCTCGGGATTGAACTCAAGATCAGTGCCGGTCCAGTTGGCCGAGCCATTGTCGAAGGTCCCGTTGATGATCAAATTTGTGGGCGGCATGATGCTTGGTTCCTTGCGCTGTCCCGAATTTCCTACAAAGCGAATTTTCCCAGGTAAACCTTTTGAGTGTCAAAAAAGTGGCGTGAATTCGTGAACAATTGCTCAACGCCGGTTTTTCAGGGTGTACGCAATCCTTGACCCGCGCTGGCGTTCGTGCCAGATTAACTGAACGCTTGTTCAATAACCCATGGGGATCACGCCAATGTTCAATGCAACCATGCAATTCGATCTGGGCGAAGACGTGAATGCACTGCGCGAGATGGTGCATCGCTGGGCGCAGGAGCGGGTCAAGCCAATGGCGGCTGAGATCGACAAATCCAACGCGTTCCCAAACGAGCTTTGGCAAGAGATGGGTGAGCTGGGCCTGCTGGGTGTGACCGTGCCCGAAGAATATGGCGGGGCGGCAATGTCCTATCTTGCCCATACGGTCGCGGTCGAGGAAGTCGCGCGCGCTTCGGCCTCGGTGTCGCTGTCCTATGGCGCACATTCCAACCTGTGCGTGAATCAGATCAAGTTGAACGGCACCGAAGAGCAAAAACTGAAATACCTGCCGCGCCTGATTTCGGGTCAGCATGTCGGGGCCTTGGCGATGTCCGAGCCTTCGGCTGGTTCAGATGTTGTTTCGATGAAGTTGCGCGCTGAAAAGCGCAACGATCACTACCGTTTGAACGGAAGCAAATACTGGATCACCAACGGTCCGGATGCAGACACTCTGGTCGTTTATGCAAAAACCGATCCGGACGCGGGATCCAAGGGGATCACTGCGTTTCTGATTGAAAAAGAGATGACCGGCTTTTCGACCTCGCCCCATTTCGACAAGCTTGGGATGCGGGGGTCGAACACGGCGGAATTGATCTTTGAAGATGTCGAAGTGCCGTTTGAAAACGTTCTGGGCGAAGAAGGGCGCGGCGTCGCGGTTCTGATGTCCGGGCTGGACTATGAACGCGTGGTTCTGGCCGGGATCGGCACGGGCATCATGGCCGCCTGCCTGGACGAGGTGATGCCGTATCTGGCCGAGCGGAAACAGTTCGGCAAACCCATCGGCAGTTTCCAACTGATGCAGGGCAAGATCGCCGACATGTATACGGCCATGAACTCGGCCCGGGCCTATGTCTATGAGGTCGCCAAAGCCTGCGACCGCGGCGACGTGACCCGTCAGGACGCGGCGGCCTGCTGCCTTTATGCATCAGAGCAGGCGATGGTGCAGGCCCATCAGGCCGTTCAGGCGCTGGGTGGGGCTGGTTTCCTTTCGGATTCGCCAGTCAGCCGGATATTCCGAGACGCCAAACTGATGGAAATCGGTGCCGGCACCAGCGAGATCCGCCGAATGCTGATCGGGCGCGAAATGATGAGTTCAATGCAGTGAGGGAATACGCCCCACAGCCGAGGGAACTGCGGGGCGTTTCGATCCGGGGATCAGAAGCGATGGACGTAAGAAACGCCGATCAGCCAGGGGTCAATCTCGACAGTTCCGATATCGGCGCCGTCCAGCGTGACGTCCGAGTCGATATCGAACCAGCGCACGTTCAGACGCACGGCACCGGCGTCGGTCACCTGATAGTCCAGACCAGCCTGCAGCGCGAGGCCGAACGAGTCGTCGACCTCAAGGTCGCCCAGCGGCGATTGCTCGTCAAAGAAGATTGTGTAGTTCAGGCCCGCACCGATGTAGGGCGTCCATGCGCTGTTGGTCGCGAAATGGTAGTTCACCGACAGGGTCGGCGGCAAGTGTTTGACGCTGCCCGCATCAACGCTGCCTCCCAAGGTGACATCGTGGTCAAAGGGCGTGGCGGCCAGCAGCTCGATCCCCAGATTGTCGCGGATGAAGTACTCTGCGGTAAAGATCGGGCGCGTGTCCGAGCCGACTTCGGCATCGAAGCCCGCCAGCGAACCGTTGTCGGATTTCGGGTCCAGATAGCCCACACCGATACCCAGCGTCCAATCCCCTTGAGATTGCGCAAAAGCAGGAGCTGCCAGCGCCGCAAGCGCGGCGGACATGGTCAAAGCGGCGAGTGTTTTGGTCATTGTTTTGCCTTTGATGTCGTTGATTCGCCCATTGTCAGGGATCGGCGCCGAACCGGCCCTGATCTGTGTCAAGTTTTACGGGGACGGGCGCGTCGCGATTTAATTGTAAATATCAGAAAAATAATGGAAATTTCCCATGATACCCGCTGATCGCATACCCGGTTTGCGCCCAGGGGGTGGCTGGCAGATTCCAGCGCGCCTGAACATGGCGCGGCAGTGTCTGGACCATCCCGGCGAAAAGGTTGCGTTGATCGATCTGACGCAGCCGCAGGACCGCTCTGTCACCTATGCGCAACTGTCAGAGATGGTTGATGACGTGGCCCGCGCCTTGCTGAAACGGGTGCAGCCGGGTGACCGGGTGGGTGTGTTGCTCAGCCAATCCGTGTGGTGTGCGGTGGCGCATCTGGCGATCTGGAAAATCGGTGCGATTTCGGTGCCGCTGTTCAAGCTCTTCAAGCATGACGCGCTGCAGTCACGCGTGGGCGATGCGGGTGCTGGGCTGGTGCTGACCGATGAAGAAGGCGCCGACCTGCTGGGCGATTTGGCCGACCCTTTGCTGATAGATCGGATCGGTGTTGCCGGTGGTCCTGTACCCTATGCCGATACCGGCCCCGAGGACCCGGCTGTGCTGATCTACACCTCAGGCACCACCGGCACGCCAAAAGGCGCGTTGCACGGGCACCGGGTGCTGACCGGACATCTTCCCGGCGTATCGATCAGCCACAATCATTTGCGCGATGGCGATTGCCTCTGGACCCCGGCGGACTGGGCCTGGATTGGCGGGCTGTTTGATGTGCTGATGCCGGGTCTGGCGCTGGGCATACCGGTGGTGGCCGCACGTCTGGACAAGTTCAGCCCGCAGGCCTGCGCCGATGTGGTGGCGCGTGGGGGGGTAAAGAATGTGTTCTTCCCGCCCACCGCATTGCGGATGCTCAAGGCAGCGGATCACGCGCTTCCCGGCTTGCGCTCGGTCGCGTCGGGGGGGGAACCCTTGGGGGCCGAGATGCTGGCCTGGGGACAAAAGGCCTTTGGCCTGACGATCAACGAATTCTACGGCCAGACCGAATGTAATATGGTCGTCTCGTCCTGTGCCGAGGACTTTCCCGTGCAGCCGGGCTGTATCGGCAAACCGGTGCCGGGGCATGAGGTTGCGGTGATCGACGCGAACGGCGTGCCAACGTCCGAGGAAGGCGACGTCGCCATCCGGCGCGGCTCGGCCTCGATGCTGTTGGAATACTGGAACCGGCCCGGGGAGACCGCTGAGAAGTTCCGCGGTGACTGGCTGATCACCGGGGATCGCGGCGTCTGGCAGGGGGAGTATCTGCGTTTTGTGGGCCGCGATGATGATGTGATTACATCTGCCGGGTATCGCATCGGCCCGGCAGAGATCGAGGATTGCCTGCTGACCCACCCGGCGGTGGCGACGGTGGGCGTCGTTGGCAAGCCCGACAAGCTGCGGACCGAGATCGTGAAGGCCTATGTGGTGCTGAAACCGGGGGCAGAGGCGACTGGTTCGGAGTTGCAGGACTGGGTCAAAACCCGTCTGGCGCATTATTCCTATCCGCGCGAGGTCGCGTTTCTTAAGGAACTGCCGATGACGGTGACGGGGAAGGTGATCCGGAAAGAGCTGAAGGCGCGGGCGGCGGGGGAGTTAAGTCAATGAAAGAGAAATTGATCGCAGTTTGTTTGATGATTCCGATACAAGCCTTAGCAGATTGGGCGCCAGAGCCAGTGCTCGAAAATGCGGTTTGGAATTGTGTGACGCAATCTGGTGACGACTGGCATGCAGGCGCTCAGTGTATTGGGACTTTCTCCAACGTCTGCATCGAGGCAAGTGGTACTTATGACAGCATGACAGTCGCGCAGTGCAGAGACGCTGAAACGCAGGGTTGGGACGCAGTTCTCAATTCAGCCTATCAATCCTTGCGAGCGGACTTGTCTGCGCCTGAAATGTTACCCGTCGCGGCTGAGGCATTAACGGACGCTCAGAGGGCTTGGATCACATTCCGTGACGCTGAATGCTTGTCGCGTGGGAACCTAACAACTGGAACGGGGCATTTTGAAGATGGGGCAGATTGCCTTTTGCGGGTCACCGCGACACGGGCGCTAGATCTCATCGGCTATGGAGGCACACCATGAGTAGATTGAATTCCAAAGCCATGCCCACCTCTGAGGGCTTTAAAGCAAACCGGGCTGCTCATCTCGATGCACTGGCGCAGATCTCTACTGCTGCCGAAGCCGCCCGCATGGGCGGCGGTGAGAAATCCCGTGCGCGACATGAATCCCGAGGCAAGATGCTGCCGCGGCGGCGGGTGGCGAAACTGTTGGACCCGGGGTCTCCGTTTCTGGAAATCGGTGCGACGGCGGCGCATGGGATGTATGGCGATGCCGCGCCTTGTGCCGGGGTGATCGCGGGTATTGGTCGGGTGCAGGGTCGAGAGGTCATGGTGGTCTGCAACGATGCCACCGTGAAGGGCGGCACCTATTATCCGATGACCGTCAAGAAACACCTCCGCGCGCAGGAGATTGCCGAGGAAAACCATCTGCCCTGCATCTATCTGGTCGACAGCGGCGGCGCGAACCTACCCAATCAGGATGAGGTCTTCCCCGACCGCGACCATTTTGGCCGCATCTTCTATAATCAGGCGCGGATGAGTGCAAAGGGCATCCCTCAGATCGCCGTGGTGATGGGGTCTTGCACGGCGGGCGGGGCCTATGTGCCCGCGATGTCCGACGTGACCATCATTGTCAAAGAGCAAGGCACGATCTTTCTGGCCGGGCCGCCCTTGGTCAAGGCCGCGACGGGCGAGGTGGTCAGCGCCGAAGATCTGGGCGGTGGCGATGTCCATACCCGCCTGTCCGGCGTGGCCGATTATCTGGCCGAGGATGATGCGCATGCGCTGGCTTTGGCGCGGCGAGCTGTGGGGTCTTTGGGGGGTGCCGGGCTGAAGCCCGGTCTACGGTTCGAGGCACCCGAGGAGCCAGCTTACGATCCCGAGGAAATCCTGGGCGTGGTTCCGGCCGATCTGCGCACGCCCTATGACATCCGCGAAGTGATTGCGCGCCTCGTTGATGGCTCTCGGTTCGATGAATTCAAGCCTCGGTTCGGTGAGACGCTGGTGACGGGTTTTGCCCATGTCAAAGGCTGCCCGGTCGGGATTATCGCCAATAACGGCGTGCTGTTTTCCGAGGCCGCACAGAAGGGCGCGCATTTTGTCGAGCTGTGTTCGCAACGCAAAACGCCGCTGGTGTTCTTGCAGAATATCACCGGATTCATGGTCGGTCGGAAATACGAAAACGAAGGCATCGCGCGGCATGGGGCCAAGATGGTGACGGCCGTCGCGACGACCTCGGTGCCCAAGATCACCATGCTGGTTGGTGGGTCCTTCGGGGCCGGGAATTACGGTATGGCCGGGCGGGCGTATCAGCCGCGCTTCCTGTGGACCTGGCCGAACTCACGCATTTCGGTGATGGGTGGCGAACAGGCCGCAGGCGTTCTGGCCACCGTCAAGCGCGACGGGATCGAACGGCAGGGCGGGACTTGGTCTGCCGAGGAAGAGGCTGAGTTCAAACGTCCGACGCTGGAGATGTTTGAGGAACAGTCGCACCCGCTCTATGCCTCGGCACGGTTGTGGGACGACGGCATCATCGACCCGCGCAAATCCCGCGACGTGCTGGCCCTGTCACTCAGCGCCGCGCTGAACGCCCCGATTGAGGAAACACGCTTTGGCGTGTTCAGGATGTGAGCGATGTCTGATCTGGAACACCTGAAAGCCCGCTACCCCGGTGCGCAAACGTTCAAATTCGGCGACAACCGCGTGTTATGCGACGAACTTTTGGCGCTGGTGCGCGGTGGGGTAAAAACGGCGACTTGCGGTGCGCTGAGGGATTATCCCGAGGGCAGTACCGATACGCCGGTCGTCGGACGCCGCGACATTGCATTGGACTGGGATGACCAGCCAGCCCTTGTGATCGAAACGCTCGATGTCTCAACCTGCCGCTTTTGCGACATGACCGAAGACTTTGCGCTGGCCGAGGGCGAGAATGAAGCGCTTGAAGGATGGCGCGAAGATCACCGCCGGTATTTTGAGCGCAATGGTGGTTTTGATCCAGAGATGGAACTGCTGTGCGAACGGTTCCGCCTTGTCGAAGACCTGACAGCCGAGGAGTAGGCCATGTTCAGCAAAATCCTGATTGCCAACCGTGGCGAGATTGCCTGCCGTGTCATGGACACCGCTCAGAAGATGGGTGTGGCTTGTGTGGCGGTTTATTCGGATGCAGATGCCTCGGCCAAGCATGTGCAGATGGCGGATGAGGCGGTGCATATTGGTGGTGCGGCCCCGGCGGAGAGCTATCTGAAGGGCGATGTGATCATCCGGGCCGCGCTGGATACGGGCACGCAGGCGATCCATCCGGGCTATGGTTTCCTGTCGGAAAACCCGGATTTCGTGGATGCGGTTGCGGCGGCTGGGTTGACCTTCATCGGGCCCTCGGCGGACGCGATCCGAAAGATGGGCCTTAAGGACGCCGCCAAGGTGTTGATGGAGGACGCGGGCGTGCCGGTTGTGCCGGGCTATCACGGCGACAACCAGGACCCCGGGCATCTGGCTGCGGCGGCGGACACCATCGGCTATCCTGTTTTGATCAAGGCGGTTGCGGGCGGTGGAGGCAAGGGGATGCGGCTGGTTGAAAACGCATCCGATTTTGCGGCGGCTTTGGCCAGCGCACAGGGCGAGGCGCGGACCGCCTTTGGCAACGACGCGGTTCTGGTCGAGAAATTCGTCGCCAAGCCGCGCCATATCGAGGTGCAGGTGTTCGGCGACGGCACCCATGCCGTGCATTTGTTCGAACGCGACTGTTCGTTGCAGCGGCGACACCAGAAGGTGATCGAAGAGGCTCCGGCCCCCGATATGACCGCTGAAATGCGCGAGGCGATGGGGCAGGCAGGTGTACGGGCCGCCGAGGCCATCGGGTACAAGGGCGCGGGGACGGTCGAATTCATCGTCGATGCCTCGGACGGGCTGCAACCGGATCGGTTCTGGTTCATGGAGATGAACACGCGCCTGCAGGTGGAACACCCCGTGACCGAGGCAATCACCGGCATCGATCTGGTCGAATGGCAGTTGCGCGTGGCAGCCGGGGAAAGCTTGCCGATGCAGCAGGACGAGTTGTCGATCAGCGGTCACGCCTTTGAGGCGCGGCTCTATGCCGAAGATGTGCCCAAGGGCTTTTTGCCCGCGACGGGGACATTGACTCATCTGGCCTTTCCCGAAGCGTGCCGCGCAGACAGTGGCGTGCGGGCCGGGGATACGATCAGCCCGTGGTATGATCCGATGATTGCCAAAGTGATCGTTCACGGGCCAACCCGTGACGTGGCGCTTCGGTCGCTGGACCGGGCGCTTGCCGAGACCCAGGTTGGCGGGACCGTGACCAACCTGGCGTTTCTTGGCGCGCTGACCCGTCATTCCGGCTTTGCAAATGGCGATGTGGATACCGGTTTGATCGGCCGCGATCTTGATGCGCTGGTGCGGCAGCCCGCACGATCGGCTTATGAAGCCGTTGCGGCGGCGATGACGGTTGCGGGTCTGGTCGATACGGCACCTCAGACCGGGTTTCACCTTTGGTCGCCTCTGCACCATGCGGTGCAACTTGAACAGGCGGGTGAGGTTCTGGACCTTGATGTGCAGGTCGAAGGCCCGGATCGACAGCTCTGGCAGCTGGGCGGCGAAACTGTTGTTGCCGCTCGGGTTGCGGGGCGCTGGATGATCGCCGGTCAGGTGATGCCCGATGTTGCGATGAGCGGGGCAGAGGTCACCGTGTTCAGCAATTATGGGCAAGTGTTCCAAGTTGTTGATCCGTTGGCCCGTGATGCCAGCGCGGCAGGGGATACCAACGTTATCGAGGCCCCGATGCCGGGTCTGGTCAAAGCTGTCTTTGCCACCGCAGGTCAGTCGGTGAAAGAGGGGGACCGGTTGGCCATTCTGGAAGCTATGAAAATGGAGCACTCCCTGCTGGCTGCACGCGACGGTGTTGTTGCCAAAGTGCTGGTTCAGGACGGTACGCAGGTTGAGGCCGGGGCGGCACTGGTCCGGTTGGAAGAGGATTGACCTGTCCCGGCGGCGCATTGCGTGGCACAGTCGGATTGTCCGTATTTGGAACGAGAAGAAGCCGGTAGGAGGGACGCGGAAATGCAAGAGCAGGTTGAGATCTACGAGGTCGGCCCACGCGACGGGTTACAGAACGAAAAGCGCGAAATCCCGGTTTCCGAGAAAATCGCGTTAATTGACTGCCTCAGCCGGGCCGGTTTCAATCGGATCGAGGTTGCAAGCTTTGTTTCGCCCAAATGGGTACCGCAAATGGCCGGCAGCGCCGAGGTTTTGGCCGGATTGGTGCGCGCTGACGGCATACGCTATGCCGCGCTGACGCCGAATATGCGCGGATATGAGGCGGCATTGACCGCAAAGGCAGATGAGATCGCCGTTTTTGCGTCGGCATCCGAGGGATTCTCGAAAGCCAATATCAACGCAACCATCGAAGAATCGATCGCGCGTTTCACGCCGATACTCGAAGCGGCCCGCCACATTGACCTTCCTGTTCGTGGCTATGTCTCATGCGTGACTGACTGCCCCTATGACGGGCCCACCCCGCCCGACAAGGTCGCCGAAGTGGCGGACAAGCTGTTCTCGCTGGGCTGCTATGAGGTCTCGCTGGGGGATACAATCGGGCAGGGCACGCCTGACACGGTTGCCCACATGCTGCTGGCTGTGCGCGAACGTGTTCCCGTCACCCGTCTGGCCGGGCATTTCCACGACACGAACGGGCGCGCCATGGACAATATTGATGCCGCCTTGGCGCTGGGCCTGCGTGCTTTTGATGGTGCTGTCGGGGGGCTGGGCGGATGCCCCTACGCCCCCGGCGCTTCCGGCAATGTCGCCACCGAGCAGGTCGCCGCGCATCTTGAGCGGTTGGGCTATCAAACCGGGCTGAACCCGGACGTTCTTGAGGAAGCCGCGCAACTGGCACGCGCCATGCGGACGGATTGAAAGGGCGGTCATGTTCGAAACGATTTCTATTTCTACCGACCCGCGCGGTGTGGCCACTCTGACCTTGAACCGGCCCGAAAAGCACAACGCAATGTCCGCGCTGATGATTGCGGAATTGACGCAGGCGGCAAGCCAACTCGGCTCGGATGCTTCGGTGCGCGCGGTTGTGCTGACCGGGGCTGGCAAGAGCTTTTGCGCCGGCGGTGATCTGGGCTGGATGCGCGCCCAGATGGAGGCGGATCCGGAGACGCGATTTATCGAAGCGCGCAAACTGGCAGAGATGCTTTTTGCACTGAATACGCTGACAAAGCCGTTGATAGGCAAGCTGCAGGGGAACGCCTTTGGCGGCGGCGTGGGAATGGCTGCGGTTTGTGACGTCACCATTGGTGC
Source organism: Ruegeria sp. H6 (assembly GCF_056532975.1). NCBI lineage: Bacteria > Pseudomonadati > Pseudomonadota > Alphaproteobacteria > Rhodobacterales > Roseobacteraceae > Ruegeria > Ruegeria sp. H6. Next base: position 292,520 of record NZ_JBQFOA010000002.1, on the reverse strand, counting down.
TGATACCGTGACAATGGGGCTAACTGAGACAAGATTGGGCTTAATTCCAGCAACAATTGGCCCCTATGTCTCCGCACGTATGGGCGAGGCCAAGGCAAGGCGCGTCTTCATGTCCGCGCGCCTGTTCACGGCGGCCGAGGCGGTGGAACTCGACCTGTTGTCCCGCGTCGTTCCTGCCGCGGATCTGGATGCAGCGGTTGCGGCAGAAGTCGAGCCCTATCTGACCTGCGCGCCGGGGGCCGTTGCGTCGGCCAAAGCCCTGTTGCGCACGTTCGGGCCGCAAATTGACAAAGAAGTGATAGATCGCTCAATCCACGCGCTTGTCGCGCGGTGGGAGACGCCCGAGGCACAGGAAGGGATCAGCGCGTTTTTTGACAAACGCAAACCTGCTTGGAACAGCCAGGGTCAGGTTTAACCCCGCGTTCAACGGCGCAGGCTAAAAGCCCGGAAAAAAAGCAAGACTGTTCGGTGCGTGGAAATGGCAGGTGCGCGTTTGTGTTCTGTTGACCCTCTGACCCCACAGGGATAGAGAGTGTGCTGTCAACACGCCAATTGACGGCGTTGGTCTCAAGGGGTCGACGCAAGAAAGGAGCTCTACGTGGAAGACCTGTTGCGGGAGTACCTCCCGATCCTGGTGTTTCTGGCCGTTGCTGTGGGCCTTGGAATCGTTTTGATTCTGGCGGCAGTGGTGCTTGCAGTTCGTAATCCTGACCCCGAAAAAGTCAGCGCCTATGAATGCGGATTCAATGCGTTCGACGATGCGCGAATGAAGTTCGATGTCCGATTCTATTTGGTCTCGATCCTGTTCATCATCTTTGATCTCGAAATCGCGTTCCTCTTTCCCTGGGCCGTGGGCTTCCGCGACATCAGCGATGTGGGGTTCTGGTCCATGATGGTGTTCCTGGCAGTGCTGACCATCGGCTTTGCCTATGAATGGAAGAAGGGGGCCCTGGAATGGGAGTGATGACGGGTGCAAACACCGCCGGCGTCGACAAAGAAGTCGCCACCCAGGCCCTCAATGCCGAGCTGCAGGACAAGGGATTTCTGCTGACCTCGACCGAAGACATCATCAACTGGGCCCGCACCGGGTCCTTGCACTGGATGACTTTTGGACTGGCCTGCTGCGCGGTTGAGATGATGCATACCTCGATGCCGCGCTATGACGCGGAACGGTTCGGCATCGCGCCGCGTGCGTCCCCACGACAGTCAGACGTGATGATCGTGGCTGGAACGCTGACCAACAAGATGGCCCCGGCGCTGCGCAAGGTTTACGACCAGATGCCCGAACCGCGCTATGTGATCTCGATGGGGTCCTGTGCGAATGGCGGCGGGTATTATCACTATTCCTATTCCGTCGTTCGCGGCTGTGACCGGATCGTTCCGGTGGACATCTATGTGCCCGGCTGCCCCCCGACCGCCGAGGCGTTGCTGTATGGTCTGATGCAGCTGCAACGCAAAATCCGCCGCACAGGGACGATTGTGCGATGAGTGATGCGGTGATCAGGCGCTGGGAGGCTGTGGTTGCCCGGGATGACGTGACTGAATGGGTCGAAACCTTTCGGACGCGCGCTCTTTCTGGGATGCGCGCTGTGGACGGGTTTGAAAGCGTGTCTTTCCTTGTCCCGCGCGTTCAGGACCCATGCCATGTTGTGGTGCTGAGCAAATGGCGTGACATGGCCGCTATTGAGGCCTATGCGGGCGCGGACGTCGCAAAGACGGTATTGCCTGACTTCATGGCGAAGTTTTTCAAGTCTTACGATGCAAAAGCTACGTTCTATGACGAAGTTTTGCAGGAGGGCCGAAATGAGTGAAGCACTCAAAGAACTCGGCGCGCAGCTTGAGCTGAAGCGATCCGATTGCGTTCTGTCCTGGGATGTCACCCATGATGAGTTGAACGTGGATGTGGCCCCCTCCAACCTTGTGGAATTTGTCGAGTACCTGAAATCAGATCGCAGCTGCAGATTCTCGACACTGGTGGACATCACCGGCGTGGACTATCCCGAGCGGGCCAAACGGTTCGACGTGGTCTATCATTTCCTGTCGATGTATCAAAACCAGCGCATCCGCCTGCGGGTCTCGATCCGGGAAGAGGACATGGTGCCCTCGATCATTGACGTGCACCCCTCGGCCAATTGGTTCGAGCGTGAGGTATTCGACATGTTCGGCATTCTGTTCACCGGCCACCCGGATTTGCGCCGTATCCTGACCGATTATGGGTTTCGCGGCTATCCGTTGCGCAAGGATTTCCCGACCACCGGCTACACCGAAGTTCGGTACGATGAGGCGCAAAAGCGCGTGGTCTATGAGCCCGTAAGCCTGGTGCAGGAGTACCGTCAGTTTGATTTCATGTCCCCATGGGAAGGCGCGAATTACATTCTGCCGGGGGACGAGAAACAGGAGGCTGAGTGATGGGAAGTATCTGGTGGCTGATCCTGTCAGCTTTGACCATCATCCCGATGTTGAAGATCCTGCCCTTTTTCGGGATCAACAAATACTGGTGCCTGCTGTGTATGGTTCCGTTCGGCACGATTGCCCTGCTGTGGTGGGTCGGGCTGAAACTGCAAGAGTTGGAGCGCCGCTGAGATGATTGGGGAGCTCATCATTCTGGGCGCGCTGGGCGTCCTGCTCGCAGGGGCCGCGGCCAAGGCCGCTGAGGCCGAGAAAGTTCGGGTCCGGGCCGAAGCGAAGAAGAAGGGGCGGCGTTGATGGACGGCTCAAGATATGATGACGGCAGCACCGACGCGCTGAGCGGCGAGCAGAAGATTCGCAATTTCAACATCAACTTCGGCCCGCAACACCCTGCGGCACATGGTGTTTTGCGCTTGGTGCTTGAGCTGGACGGCGAGATTGTCGAGCGTTGCGATCCGCACATCGGCCTGCTGCACCGTGGCACTGAAAAGTTGATGGAAAGCCGGACCTATCTGCAGAATCTTCCGTATTTCGACCGTCTGGATTATGTGGCGCCGATGAACCAGGAACATGCCTGGTGTTTGGCTATCGAAAAGCTGACCGGCGTCGAGGTGCCGCGCCGGGGCTCTCTGATCCGGGTTCTGTATTCCGAGATCGGTCGCATCCTGAACCACCTGCTGAACGTGACCACGCAGGCGATGGATGTGGGTGCTCTGACCCCGCCTCTGTGGGGGTTCGAGGAACGCGAAAAGCTGATGGTGTTTTATGAGCGTGCCTGCGGTGCCCGCCTGCACGCCGCCTATTTCCGCCCTGGCGGTGTGCATCAGGACCTGCCGCCGGAATTGCTGGACGATATCGAGACGTGGAGCCACGAGTTCCCCGCCGTTCTCGATGATATTGACGGGCTTCTGACCGAAAACCGCATCTTCAAACAGCGCAATGCCGATATTGGAGTCGTGACCGAAGATGACATTCAGAAATACGGCTTTTCTGGCGTGATGGTCCGTGGCTCGGGTCTGGCATGGGATCTGCGCCGCGCGCAGCCATATGAATGCTATGACGAGTTCGAATTCCAGATTCCTGTCGGTAAGAACGGCGATTGCTATGATCGCTATCTGTGCCGCATGGAAGAAATGCGCCAGTCGCTGCACATCATCCGTCAGGCGATTGCCAAAATCCGCGACTGCCCCGGAGACGTTCTGGCGCGCGGCAAGATCACCCCGCCGAAACGCTCGGACATGAAGACCTCGATGGAGAGCCTGATCCATCACTTCAAACTCTATACCGAAGGCTTCCACGTTCCGGCTGGCGAGGTCTATGCCGCCGTTGAGGCCCCCAAGGGCGAGTTCGGCGTCTATCTGGTCGCCGACGGCACCAACAAACCCTATCGCGCGAAACTGCGCGCGCCGGGGTTTCTGCATTTGCAAGCCATGGATCATGTTGCCAAAGGCCACCAACTGGCAGACGTCGCTGCGATTATCGGCACGATGGATGTTGTTTTTGGGGAGATTGATAGATGAGCGAATTGGAAACCAATATTGCAAGGACATCCAAGTTTACAAAGAATGTTTTGTATTTGGGAGGAGTAATCGTTTCAGCGTTTATTGGTGGAGCGTTAGCGGTTCGATTTGCTGATCCAATCATTGAAGCTTCGGATAAAGTTAAAAAACTGGAACAAAGTGTTGAAGAGCTTAGTGAGCAACTCACAAGTGCGATTGCGAGATTGGAAACAGCCGAATTTGCACTTAGTCAGATGCCAGAGCCAAACTATGTTGTAGATCGAGATGATTTACCCAATTTGGACTTGTACGTTCTTCGCAGTGAGTTGCCCCCAGCGCCAAATCTGACTGGGTATGTCAAAAATGGGGACCGCGTCAAAATTGAAACGCTTAACGGCTACCCACTTCAGCTCTATGGCGCGAATTCTGTCATAGCTGACTCGAGAAAGATAATTCAGGATCAAGGGCGAACTGAATGGCGAATTCAGGTGCAACCGTGAAACCAGTCTATGTCCATAAAGTAGATGCAATCGAATGCTGAGACGCCTCCACCCCGAACAACCTGATGCCTTCGCCTTCACCGCTGCCAACCAGCAATGGGCCGAAGCGCAGATCACCAAGTACCCCGAGGGCCGACAGGCCAGCGCGGTGATCCCTCTGCTGTGGCGCGCGCAAGAGCAGGAGGGGTGGCTGACCCGTCCGGCGATTGAATCCGTCGCCGACATGCTTGGCATGGCCTATATCCGTGTGCTTGAGGTTGCCTCGTTCTACTTCATGTTCCAGCTGCAACCGGTTGGCTCGGTGGCGCATATTCAGGTGTGTGGCACGACCTCCTGCATGATCTGCGGGGCTGAGGATCTGATCGCGGTCTGCAAGGATAAGATCGCCGCCAAACCGCATGAGTTATCCGCTGATGGCAAGCTGAGCTGGGAAGAGGTGGAATGTCTGGGCTCTTGCACCAATGCGCCGATGGCGCAGATCGGCAAGGATTATTACGAGGACCTGACGACTGAGAGCTTTGGCAAGATCATCGATGATCTGGTGGCGGGCAAGGTGCCGACTCCGGGCCCACAGAATGGCCGCTATGCGGCGGAGCCGTTGAAAGGCCTGACCAGTCTGACCGAGTTTGAGGCCGGCAAGCCTGAACATAACGCCAGCGCTGAATTGGCAACGAACCTTGGCGACACGGTCAAGCGCATTGACGGGACCGAGGTTCCGATCCTGACGCCGTGGCTGGGCAAGGATGGCAAGCAGGCCGGGGCCTCGGCCGCAGCAAAACCACCCAAAGCGCCAGAGCCTGCCAAACCGGCTGTGAAACAGGCGGCAGAGGCCAAGGCCGCGCAGGAAGAGATTAAGGAAGACAAGCCAAAGACGCTGACTGAGGCGCGCGGAGGCTTGCCGGACGACCTCAAGTTGCTGAAAGGCGTTGGGCCGAAGCTGGAAGAAACCCTGAACGAACTGGGTTTCTATCACTACGACCAGATCGCAGCGTGGACGCCTGCGCATGTCGCCTGGGTGGATGCCCGCCTCAAGTTCAAAGGCCGGATCGAACGGGATGGCTGGATCGAACAGGCGGCCAAGCTGGCGGCTGGGGAAGAAACCGAATTTGCCAAACGTGCCAAGGAAGATAGCACATACGAGGACTAACAGGGTGCCCATCCGGGGCATCGGGATGAGATGGATAAGGACAAGGAACAGGCCATGGCCCGAAAGGGTCGTCATATCGGCATCGTCATCGCTGCGACGATGGTGCTGTGGCTTGCCATGTCCTTTATCGGTCCACAGCTGGGGCTGCCGGGCCGTTATGCGCTGCTTTTTGATTTTGCCGCTCTGGCAGGGTTCATCTATGCAGGCGTCAACATTTTTCAACTCTGGCGCATGCGTCAGGACAGCTGAAGGTAACACGCGATGCTGAAGGATCAGGACCGGATCTTTACCAACATCTACGGGATGCACGAGCGTACTTTGCGTGGTGCGCAGGCGCGTGGGCATTGGGACGACACTGCTGGCCTGATCGAGAAGGGCCGGGACTGGATCATCCAAACGATGAAGGATTCCGGTCTGCGCGGGCGTGGCGGCGCGGGCTTTCCGACGGGTCTGAAATGGTCTTTCATGCCCAAGGAAAGCGATGGTCGTCCGGCCTATCTGGTGGTGAACGCCGACGAATCCGAGCCCGGCACCTGCAAAGACCGCGAGATCATGCGCCATGATCCGCACACGCTGATCGAAGGGTGCCTGATCGCCTCTTTCGCGATGAATGCGCATACCTGCTATATCTACCTGCGCGGCGAGTATATCCGCGAGCGTGAGGCGCTTCAGGCCGCAATTGACGAAGCCTACGACGCCGGGTTGCTGGGCAAGAACGCCGCCGGTTCGGGCTGGGATTTCGACCTGTTCCTGCATCATGGCGCTGGTGCCTATATTTGCGGTGAGGAAACCGCCCTGATCGAAAGCCTTGAAGGTAAGAAGGGCATGCCGCGGATGAAACCTCCGTTCCCGGCGGGTGCGGGGCTCTATGGTTGCCCGACCACGGTGAACAACGTGGAATCGATTGCCGTTGTGCCGACGATCCTGAGGCGCGGGGCGGATTGGTTCGCCGGCTTTGGCCGTCAGAACAACGCAGGCACCAAGCTGTTTGCGATCTCGGGCCATGTGAACAACCCCTGTGTCGTCGAAGAGGCGATGTCGATTTCGTTCGAGGACCTGATTGAAACCCATTGCGGCGGTATCCGCGGCGGTTGGGACAATCTGCTGGCGGTGATCCCCGGCGGCTCATCCGTGCCTTGCGTGCGCGGTGAGAATATGCGCGACGCGATCATGGATTTTGATTACCTGCGGGGCGAACTGGGCTCGGGCCTTGGAACAGCAGCGGTGATCGTGATGGACAAGTCCACAGACATCATCAAGGCGATCTGGCGGCTGTCGAAGTTCTATAAACACGAAAGCTGTGGGCAATGTACCCCATGCCGCGAAGGCACCGGCTGGATGATGCGTGTGATGGATCGTCTGGTGCGCGGTGAGGCGGAACTGGAAGAGATCGACATGCTGTTTGACGTGACCAAACAGGTCGAAGGTCACACGATCTGCGCCCTGGGCGATGCGGCCGCCTGGCCGATCCAGGGCCTGATCCGTAATTTCCGCGAAGAGATCGAGGATCGTATCAAAGCCCAGAAATCCGGCCGCATGGGCGCGATGGCGGCGGAGTGAACCCAATGGACGTATTTGCCGAATATTCTCACGCGATTGCTTCCCTGGTGATCTTCACGCTGATCGTGATGTTCATGTCTCCGTTCAGCGCGCTGGCCAAGCAGGGCAAGGGGTTGCCACCCGGTGCGACGCCCGAACAGGACTACAACGACAAGGCTTATCGCCTGAACCGTGCGTATCTGAACGGTACCGAAACACTGCCCGCCTTTCTGAGTGTCACTCTGGCAGCGATCCTGTTGGGGGCTAGCCCGTTCTGGGTCAATCTTTTGGCTTCGATTGCACTGGTTTCACGGATCGTCATGTTGGTGATTCATCTGCAGGGAATTGGCAAACCCAACAGCGGCTTGCGCTCGGTGTTTTATGTGGTCGCCTGGGCCTGCATGGTGATTTTGGGGCTCATGGCGTTGGTGGCGGCGTTCTGATGGGTAGAGAAATGTACAATACTGGCGTCTTTGCACGCGTTTGCAGATCGGGAATGAGGTTGCCGCTCGCGGCGCTGGCGACGGTGTCGCTTTTGTCGGCCTGCGGCGAAGCGCCATCCAGCGCCAATCGCGTTGCCTTTGACGGTGAGTTCTTTCGCGCCAGCGCCAAACATGTGGACAAAAAGGCTACGCCCTCGGAGTTTACTGTCACTGTAAACGGTGTCTCGGCCTCGCTGGATGGGGCGCGTGAGGCTGGCCGGTATGAGGCCACAAAATTCTGCATCCGCAATTTTGGGTCGTCCCGGATTGACTGGAAGCTTAGCCCGGATGCTGACCCTCAGAACCTGCGCGTCGAAAATGACAAGCTGACCTTTGCGGGGACATGTCAGCGCCCATGAGATTCGCTATCGCATATCACGGCTTGGGTCATAGGGCGCTATTGCATGACGCATCGCTGACCAATCGTCTTGGGAAACCCAAGACGAAAGGAAGCACTATGCCTGCTATGCGTTTAATCTTTGCCCTGAGTCTGACTCTGATCCCTGCGTCTGTGGCCGCAAAGCCGCCGTTGCGGGACGTGAAAGAGATTGACGATGCGCTCTATTACATCGCAATCGCGAATGAGATCTCGGAATATTGCGACACCATCAGCGGGCGACGGTTCAAGGCGATTGGCGTGATGTGGGATCTGAGGTCAAAGGCGAATAACCTGGGGTATACCGACCGCGAAATCCGCGCCTACGTGGAATCGGACGCCGAAAAAGACCGGATGCGCGCCAAGGGCGAGGCATATCTGGCGCAAAATGGCGTGTCGTATGATGATCCCGGTTCCTTTTGCACCCTGGGGCAATCAGAAATCCAAAGAAACAGCGCCATTGGCGTGTATTTGAGGGCGAAGTAAAGCCATGACCGACCTCCGCAAGATCAATATCGACGGGCAGGAAATCGAAGTCGATGGCGCGATGACCCTGATCCAGGCGTGCGAGCAGGCCGGGGTCGAAGTGCCGCGTTTCTGCTATCACGAACGTCTGTCGATTGCCGGAAACTGCCGGATGTGCCTGGTCGAGGTTGTGGGCGGCCCGCCGAAACCCGCGGCCTCTTGCGCGATGCAAGTGCGGGATCTGCGTCCGGGACCGGAAGGGCAGGCCCCGCAGGTCAAGACGAACTCTCCCATGGTCAAAAAGGCCCGCGAAGGGGTGATGGAGTTCCTGCTGATCAACCACCCGCTGGACTGTCCGATCTGCGATCAGGGCGGCGAGTGCGACTTGCAGGATCAGGCGATGGCCTATGGCGTCTCGGGTTCCCGTTTCAAGGAAGCCAAGCGCGCGGTCGACGATCTGGATCTGGGTCCGCTGGTTGGCACCGCGATGACCCGCTGCATCAGCTGCACCCGTTGCGTGCGTTTCACGACTGAGGTTGCCGGGATCACCCAGATGGGCCAGACCGGGCGGGGCGAGGATGCCGAGATCACCTCGTATCTGAACCAAACGCTGCAATCGAATTTGCAGGGCAATATCATTGATCTGTGCCCGGTAGGGGCGCTGACGTCCAAGCCCTATGCCTTTACCGCGCGCCCGTGGGAACTCACCAAGACCGAAAGCATCGACGTGATGGATGCCTTGGGCTCGAACATTCGCGTCGACACCAAAGGGCGCGAAGTGATGCGTTTCCTTCCGCGCAACCATGATGGCGTGAACGAGGAGTGGATCAGCGACAAGACCCGATTTGTCTGGGACGGCTTGCGTCGTCAGCGGCTGGACCGGCCTTACGTGCGCGAAAACGGCAAATTGCGTCCGGCCTCGTGGCCCGAGGCGCTGACCAAAGCTGCCGAGGCGCTGAAAGGGGCTGAAAAGCCCGCCGGTATCGTGGGCGATCTGACTCCGGTTGAGGCCACCTTTGCGCTGAAGCAAATGATCGAAGGGCAGGACGGCGTTGTCGAATGCCGCACCGATGGGGCCAAGCTGCCTTCTGGCAACCGTGGGGCCTATGCGGGAACCGCTGCGATAGAAGATATCGACACGGCTGAACGTATTCTGCTGATCGGGACCAATCCACGTGACGAGGCCCCTGTGCTGAACGCGCGGATCCGCAAGGCTTGGGCGCATGGGGCCGAAGTTGCCTTGGTCGGGCCGGCCGTGGACCTGACTTATCAGTATCACCACATGGGCGATGACCGTGCTGCGTTGCAAAAGGTCGTTGACATGGGCGGCGATGATGAGATCAAGGGCAAACGCTCGCTGGTCATCATCGGGCAAGGTGCGCTGCAAGAGGCCGACGGGGCCGCCGTACTGGCCGCCGCGCAAACCATTGCATCCAATACCGAAAGTGGCCTGGTCATTCTGCACACCGCCGCCGCGCGTGTCGGGGCGATGGATGTGAATGCCACCAACGAAGGCGGTATGGACGCGGTTAATGCGGCCGATGTGATCTATAACCTCGGCGCGGATGAGGTTGAAATCGGTGACGGAGCGTTTGTCATCTATCAGGGCAGCCACGGCGACCGGGGCGCACACCGCGCCGACGTTATCCTGCCGGGGGCGGCCTATACCGAAGAAAACGGCTTGTTCGTGAACACCGAAGGCCGTCCGCAATTGGCAATGCGTGCGGGTTTTGCGCCGGGTGAGGCCAAGGAAAATTGGGCTATCCTTCGGGCGTTGTCCGCAGAATTGGATGCGACCCTGCCGTTTGACTCGCTGGCACAGCTGCGCACCGCGCTGATCGAGGCCGTACCGCATCTGGCGCGCATCGACGAAGTGATCGAAAACGAGGTTCAGCCCTTGGAACAGGGCAGCTTGGGTGACGCGACATTCCGCAATGCGATCAAGGATTTCTACCTGACCAACCCCATCGCCCGCGCCTCGCAACTGATGGCCGAACTTTCGGCGCAGGCTCAAGCTCTGAAAACCGACAGGATTGCCGCAGAATGATCCGAACCGCTGACATATACCCAACGACCCACGGTGTGAGGACAAATGGCTGAATTCTTTAACACCCCAGGCGGCATCGCCCTGATCATCCTGGCGCAAGTGCTGGCTGTCGTGGCCTTTGTGATGATCTCGCTACTGTTCCTTGTGTACGGAGACCGCAAGATCTGGGCGGCAGTCCAAATGCGCCGTGGCCCCAACGTCGTAGGGGCTTATGGGCTGCTGCAATCGGTGGCGGACGCGTTGAAATATGTGGTTAAAGAGGTCGTCATCCCGGCGGGTGCCGACCGCACGGTTTTCATCCTCGCGCCGCTCACATCCTTTGTTCTGGCGATGATCGCCTGGGCGGTAATCCCGTTCAACGACGGGTGGGTGTTGTCGGATATCAACGTCGCAATTCTGTACGTCTTCGCCGTATCTTCATTAGAGGTTTATGGCGTGATTATGGGCGGTTGGGCGTCGAACTCAAAGTACCCGTTCCTTGGTTCCTTGCGCTCGGCGGCGCAGATGATCTCCTATGAGGTCTCCATCGGCCTGATCATCATCGGTATCATCATCTCGACCGGCTCGATGAATTTCGGAGACATCGTGCGCGCTCAGGATGGCTCGTTCGGCTTCTTCAATTGGTACTGGCTGCCGCATTTCCCGATGGTCTTCCTGTTCTTCATTTCGGCGCTGGCCGAAACCAACCGCCCGCCTTTCGACCTGCCCGAGGCGGAATCGGAACTGGTCGCAGGCTATCAGGTCGAATATTCGGCCACGCCTTTCCTGCTGTTCATGGCGGGCGAATACATCGCCATTTTCCTGATGTGCGCCCTGACCACGCTGCTGTTCTTCGGCGGCTGGCTGTCGCCGATCCCCGGCCTGCCTGACGGCGTGCTGTGGATGGTCGCCAAGATGGCGTTTTTCTTCTTCCTGTTTGCGATGGTCAAGGCCATCACGCCCCGCTACCGCTATGACCAACTGATGCGTCTGGGCTGGAAAGTGTTTCTGCCGTTCTCACTGGCCTGGGTGGTCTTCGTAGCCTTCGCAGCGAGATTCGACTGGTTCTGGGGCGCGTTTGCCCGTTGGAGTGTTGGCTAATGGAGTGGAGTATAAGCTATCTATTAGCTCCACTCGCTGCACTTGCTCTTTCGAGTGTGCAGGCCTCGGCTGTCGAAAGTGATGAGCGAAGTTTGCTGGATGTCGCTGGCGAGGTTTGTGCGTCAGAGTTCGACACTCTGTTTAGGTACGACGGCGCTCTCTCAGAATTCCTTTCTAATGAGCGCGGTGAGAGATACCCGAACGTGTCTGCAGCGCAGCATAAGGCTTTTGACAAATATGTCCTTGGATCCGTAGTCAATGCAACTCAGCAGGTTGATATTTCGGTTTATATGGGTGCTTTGATATCCGGTTCGCCAATTCGCGATGATGCTCGTAACAAGTCAATAGCGTTGCTGGATGTGGCGGAATGTCTTCGAATAACCCCATCCGACGAGACTGCCCTTTGGGGGTTCGTAAACGTTAGCGTTGAGGCCGGAAACTTGCCCCAACACGTTGACGTAGATGATCTTCTCTCAGCACAGAGAATGGCGGATTGTATGCATACGATTGAGGCTGGCCGTCGCGTGTTGGCTCTCGACGCAAGCGACACTGCTGTGGCCGATGACGTCCAGTACATTATAGAAGACACGACCAGTCGTTGTGAGGAGACGTTTTAGGACATGACCCAAATCGACTACACCCGCGCCGCCAAGTACTTCCTGCTGCAAGACTTCTGGGTCGGCATGAAGCTGGGGCTGAAGTATTTCTTCGCGCCCAAGGCCACCGTGAACTACCCGCACGAAAAGGGCCCTCTGTCGCCTCGGTTCCGCGGCGAGCACGCCCTGCGCCGATATCCAAACGGCGAGGAACGCTGCATCGCCTGCAAACTGTGCGAGGCGATCTGCCCGGCCCAAGCCATCACCATCGACGCTGAACCGCGTGAGGACGGCAGCCGCCGCACCACGCGGTACGACATCGACATGACCAAATGCATCTATTGCGGCTTCTGCCAAGAGGCCTGCCCGGTCGATGCCATCGTAGAAGGCCCGAACTTCGAATTTGCTACAGAAACAAGGGAAGAGTTGTTTTACGACAAGGAAAAACTGCTCGACAACGGTGAACGCTGGGAAGCTGAAATCGCCCGAAATCTGGAAATGGACGCGCCGTACAGATGAGTGACACGCCGACAAATCCGTTTGAGCTGATGATGAAGCAGGCGCAGGACATGGCCAAGGCGATGAACCCGGCGATGGAGAATTTCTCGCCCAAAGGGTTCGAGAACTTGTGGCCGACCATGCCCAAAGAGGTCATGGAGATGATGTTTGGCAACACCGTCAACAAGGACGGTCTGGACGCCAAGACCCGCCTGCTGCTGACGCTGGCCGGGCTGACCTGTCAGGGCGCACAGGCGGATTCGGCAGTGCGCCAGACCGTGCGTCATGCGTTGGAGGCGGGCGCCAGGAAACAAGAGATCGTGGAAACGATCGGTCAGATGTCGGTCTTTGCCGGCATCCCGGCCATGACCCGCGCGCTGGATCTGGCGCAAGAGGTCTTGGGCGATAACGAGGATGAGGATCAATGACCGTCTTTGCCTTCTACCTGTTTGCCATCAGCGCCATCACCGGCGGGCTGTTCACGGTGATCAGCCGCCAGCCGGTGCACTCGGTGCTTTGGCTGATCCTGTCCTTCTTGTCCGCGGCGGGGCTGTTCGTGCTGCTGGGGGCCGAGTTCGTGGCGATGCTGCTGATCATCGTCTATGTGGGCGCGGTCGCTGTTTTGTTCCTGTTCGTGGTGATGATGCTGGACGTAGACTTCGCCGAGCTGAAGGCTGAGATGGCGCGCTATATGCCGCTGGCTCTGCTGATCGGTCTGGTTATCCTGATGCAGTTCGTCATGGCCTTTGGCGCATGGGACAGTGCGCAGGGTGCGGCGGCCAATCTGGCCCAGCCGGTCCCGGCAGATCGCCACAATACCGAGGCGCTGGGCGTCATCCTTTACGATCAATACTTCCTTCTGTTCCAGCTTGCGGGCCTGATCCTGCTGGTGGCGATGATCGGCGCCATTGTTTTGACGCTGCGCCACCGTCAGGACATCAAGCGTCAGGACATCGTCGGCCAGATGATGCGCGACCCGGCCAAGGCGATGGAGTTGAAGGACGTGAAACCGGGGCAGGGGTTGTGAGATTGGCGATGATGATCACAGTTCCGTTCCTTTTGCTTTCTGCGTGTCAGGATTTGCAGAGCTTAGACGAACGCGTGAGTAAAAACGCGCGAGCAAAACAGTGCGAGTTCATTGAACCAGGGATCTATTTTGAAAGACCTGTAGACTTGGGAAACGGCATCGTTGGTTCGACCTTCAACGGGGCGTCCGGTCTCGTCTCACTTCTTAGCTGGACCGCGACTGAGTGTAAGACTGGTCGTGAGATATCTGTGATTTTTGACCGTACCGATTTGGCAGGTGAAAGCAAAGTTCCCGACCGTAGGGACCTGCAAGAGAGCTTTACGGAGCAGGCTAAATCCTTTGAAGCGGTGACTTTACAGAAACTAACGGACCTAGCTGAAGAGAAAGACATCGCGTCACGAGCTACGTTGGAAAGCTATGAAACATGTGGTTGCGCTGCCTTCTATCCAAATTTGCTAGGCGAAAAATACCCGGCGTCTGACAGAGACCGCATGCCGGCATGGAGCGAACTGTAAAATGATCGGACTTGAACACTATCTTACGGTCGCGGCGACGCTGTTCGTCATCGGCATCTTCGGTCTCTTCCTGAACCGCAAGAACGTCATCATCTTGCTGATGAGCATCGAGTTGATGCTGCTGGCGGTGAACATCAACCTTGTGGCGTTTTCCAGTTTCCTCGGCGATCTGGTCGGGCAGGTGTTTACGCTGTTCGTGCTGACCGTTGCGGCGGCCGAGGCGGCGATTGGGCTGGCCATTCTGGTCTGCTTCTTCCGCAACCGTGGCACCATCGCGGTTGAAGACGTCAATATGATGAAGGGCTAAGAGAACTATGGAAACCACCATCCTCTTTGCCCCGCTCGTGGGCGCGCTCATCTGCGGGTTTTGCTGGCGCTTTATTGGCGAGAAAGCGGCCATGTGGACGGCCACGGGCCTGCTGTTTCTGGCCTGTCTGCTGTCGTGGATCGTTTTCCTCAGCTTTGACGGCGCGACGCAACAGATCGAGATTCTGCGCTGGATCGAAAGCGGTTCACTTTCGACAAGCTGGGCCATCCGTCTGGACCGGCTGACGGCGATCATGCTGATCGTGGTGACGACGGTCTCGGCGCTCGTGCACCTATATTCCTTCGGCTACATGGATCACGACCCGCAATGGCGGCAGGGCGAGAGTTACAAGCCGCGCTTCTTCGCCTATCTGTCCTTCTTCACCTTTGCGATGTTGATGCTGGTGACGGCGGACAATCTGGTGCAGATGTTCTTTGGCTGGGAGGGCGTGGGCGTCGCCTCCTACCTGTTGATCGGGTTCTATTTTCGCAAGTCCAGCGCCAATGCGGCAGCGATGAAGGCATTTATCGTCAACCGGGTCGGGGATTTTGGCTTTGCTTTGGGGATCTTTGCGATCTTCTTCTTGACCGACAGCATCAATTTCTCGGATGTTTTTGCCTCGGCCCCGACACTGGCTGAGACCCAGCTGTCTTTCCTGTGGGGTGAGTGGAGTGCAATCGAGGTGATCTGCGTGTTGCTGTTCATCGGCGCGATGGGAAAATCGGCGCAGTTGATCCTGCACACCTGGTTGCCCGACGCGATGGAAGGCCCGACACCTGTGTCCGCCCTGATCCACGCCGCGACCATGGTGACGGCGGGTGTTTTCCTGGTCTGCCGCATGTCGCCGCTGATGGAGTTCGCTCCAGGTGCGACCGGGTTCATCACCTTCCTTGGGGCTTCGACCGCATTCTTCGCAGCAACCGTGGGTCTGGTGCAGACAGACATCAAACGCGTCATTGCGTATTCGACATGTTCTCAGCTTGGGTACATGTTCGTGGCGGCTGGCGTCGGGATGTATTCGGCGGCGATGTTCCATCTGCTGACGCACGCGTTCTTCAAGGCGCTGTTGTTCCTTGGCGCGGGCTCGGTGATCCACGCGATGCATCACGAGCAAGAGATGACCGAATATGGCGGGCTGCGGAAGAAGATCCCCTATACCTTCTGGGCGATGATGATCGGCACCCTGGCCATTACCGGCGTTGGCATCCCGCTAACCCATATTGGTTTCGCCGGCTTCCTGTCCAAGGATGCCATCATCGAAAGCGCCTTTGCCGGCGGCACCGGCTATGCCTTCTGGATGCTGGTGATCGCGGCGGTGTTCACTTCGTTCTACAGCTGGCGTTTGATCTTCCTGACTTTCTATGGCGATGCACGGGGTGACAAGCATACGCATGACCACGCGCATGAAAGCCCGATGGTGATGCTGATCCCGCTGGGGGTTCTGTCGCTGGGCGCGGTGTTTGCCGGGATGGTCTGGTACAGCAACTTCTTTGGCCATGCGGACAAGGTCGGTAAATTCTATGGCATTCCAGTTGCAGAAGCGTCCGAACATGCCGAAGGCCATGATGCCGAGACCCATGCCGCGCACGAGGCGGATGGCACAGCGGACGAACATCATGGCGACGACCACGGCGAAGCACATGCAGATGAAGGCCATGGTGAGAAAGACGTCCATGGCGGTGATCACCATTATGCCTTCGTGGGAGAGCCGGGCGAGGGCGCGCTTTATATGGCGCCCGACAACCATGTTCTGGACGATGCGCATGCGGTGCCGAAATGGGTCAAGGTCTCGCCCTTCGTGGCGATGCTGCTTGGGTTCGTCGTGGCCTATTGGTTCTACATTGTGAACACGTCGCTGCCCGCGCGTCTGGCTGCGAACCAACGCCCGCTGTACCTGTTCCTGCTGAACAAGTGGTATTTTGACGAGATCTACAATGCGATCTTCGTCAAGCCCACGCTGGCGATTGGTCGGTTCCTGTGGAAGCGCGGGGACGGCAACACTATCGACGGCTTCCTGAACGGGGTTGCGATGGGCGTGGTGCCCTTCTTCACCCGTCTCGCAGGGAAGGCGCAGACCGGTTACATCTTTACTTACGCCTTCTGGATGGTCTTGGGGATTGCAGCCCTTGTCACCTGGATGTCGATCGGCGGAGGCGCACACTAATGGACAATATCCTATCTATTGTCACCTTCATCCCCGCCATCGCAGCCGGCATTCTGGCCTTATTCCTGCATGGTGAGGACGCCGCTGCGCAGCGCAATGCCAAGTGGGTGGCGCTGGTGGCGACAACCGTGACCTTCCTGGTCTCAATCGGCATCTACACGGGCTTTGATCCAAACAACACCGGCTTCCAGATGGTGGAAGAGGGCCAGTGGCTGATGGGTCTGAAATACAAGATGGGCGTCGACGGGATCAGCGTTCTGTTTGTCCTGCTGACCACCTTCATCATGCCGCTGACCATTCTGGCCAGTTGGAATGTGATCGACCGGGTCAAGGAATACATGATCGCCTTCCTGCTGCTGGAAACGCTGATGCTGGGCGTCTTCATGGCGCTGGATCTGGTGCTGTTCTATCTGTTCTTCGAAGCCGGTCTGATCCCGATGTTCCTGATCATCGGCATCTGGGGCGGAGCGAACCGGATTTACGCCAGCTTCAAGTTCTTTCTCTATACCTTCCTGGGCTCGGTGCTGATGCTGGTGGCGATGGTTGCCATGTATGCCGATGCGGGTACCACGGATATCGAGGCACTGATGAGCCATCAGTTCTCGTCCGAAGGGTTCAGCGTTCTGGGCATCTACATCGTCGGCGGGATGCAGACGCTGATGTTCCTGGCCTTCTTTGCCTCGTTTGCGGTGAAGATGCCGATGTGGCCGGTGCACACATGGTTGCCGGATGCACACGTGCAGGCGCCCACGGCGGGTTCGGTCGTGCTGGCGGCGATCTTGTTGAAAATGGGCGGCTATGGCTTTCTGCGGTTCAGCCTGCCGATGTTCCCGGTGGGCTCGGCGGTGATGACCGATCTGGTGCTGTGGATGTCTGCGATAGCAGTCGTCTACACCTCGCTGGTGGCGCTGGTGCAGGAGGATATGAAAAAGCTGATCGCTTATTCCTCGGTCGCGCATATGGGCTTTGTGACCATGGGTATCTTTGCGGCGAACCAGCAGGGCATTGACGGTGCGATTTTCCAGATGCTCAGCCACGGGTTCATCTCGGCCGCGCTGTTCCTGTGTGTCGGTGTGATCTATGACCGCATGCATACCCGCGATATCGAGGCCTATGGCGGTCTGGTGATCCGGATGCCGGCCTATGCGCTGGTCTTCATGCTGTTCACCATGGCCAATGTCGGCCTGCCTGGCACGTCCGGCTTTATCGGCGAGTTTCTGACCCTGATGGGCGCGTTCCAGGTCAACACATGGGTTACGGCAGTGGCCGCAACCGGTGTGATCTTCTCGGCCGGATATGCGCTGTGGCTCTACCGTCGGGTCGTGTTTGGCGATCTGATCAAGGAAAGCCTGAAAGCCATCACCGACATGAGCTCGCGCGAGCGGCTGATCTTTGCACCGCTGATCGTGATGACCATCCTGCTGGGTGTCTACCCGTCGCTGGTGACCGATGTGATCGGCAATTCGACCGCTGCGCTGATTTCGAACTATGACACGGCCTTGGCCGCAGCTGAGGCTGCGACCCAGACGGCTGCATCGCATTAAGGAGGCTTTGGAGACATGATCCAAGCTGATCTGACAATCATCCTGCCCGAGATCATTCTGGCCGTTTATGCGATGGCGGCGCTGATTGGGGCTGTCTACACGCGCAAGGATGGGCTGGCGCCGGTGCTGGTCTGGACAACTGCGGGCCTGATGGCGCTGCTGTCGTTCTGGATAGCAACCAACGGCGACGGCACCAACGTGGCCTTCAACGGTATGTTCGTAGATGACGGTTTCTCGCGTTTTGCCAAGGTCGCAATCCTGTTGTCTGCCGCAGCCGTTCTGCTGATGAGCCAGGACTATATGGCACGCCGTGGCCTCTTGCGGTTCGAATACCCGTTGCTGGTCGCTTTGGCGGCCGTTGGCATGATGATGATGGTCAGCGCCGGCGATCTGATGTCGCTTTACATGGGTCTCGAACTGCAATCCCTGTCGCTTTATGTTGTCGCCGCCTTGCGTCGTGACAGTGCCAAATCGACCGAGGCGGGGTTGAAGTATTTTGTGCTGGGTGCGCTCAGTTCGGGGCTGCTGCTATATGGCGCGTCGCTGGTCTATGGCTTTACCGGCACCACGCTGTTCTCGGGCATCATCCAGACTGTGCATCACGACGATATCTCGCTCGGGTTGCTGTTTGGTCTGGTCTTCCTGATTTCGGGGCTCGCCTTCAAGGTTTCGGCGGTTCCGTTCCACATGTGGACGCCCGACGTCTACGAAGGATCGCCGACGCCGATCACAGCCTTCTTTGCCACAGCACCCAAAGTGGCGGCGATGGCCTTGTTTGCGCGGCTTCTGCACGATGCGTTTGGCGGCGTGATCAAGGACTGGCAGCAGGTGATCGTGCTGCTTTCGGTCCTGTCGATGCTGCTGGGCGCGGTCGCGGCGATTGGTCAGCGGGACATCAAGCGACTGATGGCATTTTCGTCGATTGCGCATATGGGCTATGCGCTGATCGGATTGGCCGCCGGGACCGAGCTCGGCGTCAAGGCGATGCTGATGTATCTGGCGATCTACGTGACGATGAATATCGGCACCTTCGCCTTCATCCTGATGATGGAGCGTGATGGCAAGCCGGTCACCGACATCGACGCGCTGCGCCAATTCGCTAAACGCGACCCGGGTAAGGCTCTGGCGGTTCTGATCCTGATGTTCAGCCTTGCAGGCGTGCCGCCGATGCTGGGCTTCTTTGCCAAGTTTGGCGTCTGGCAGGCGGGTATTCAGGCAGATCTGTTCGGTCTGGTGATCGTGTCGGCCATCGCGTCAGTGATCGGTGCGTTCTATTACCTGCGGATCGTGTTCTACATGTATTTCGGTGCCGAAAACGACGATCCGATCGAAACCCGATCTTCGCCGGTTTTGTGGGGCGCTTTGATGGGTTCGGCTGCCTTGATGCTCATTGGTGTTTTCTACCAATTTGGCATCGAAGGGGCCGCTGCTGCGGCGGCTGCGACGCTTGTCAAATGATCCCGATCCTTTCGCTGGACAGGAGGCTCGGTTGCAAGACCGGGCCTTTTTGACATGAGCGGGTGGCCCCAGGGATACGGCCTGCATGTGCTGCAAGAGGTCGACAGCACCCTGAACGAGGCCGCGCGGATTGCACCGGCGGCGACAGGGCCGGTCTGGATCATGGCACATCGGCAGACGGCAGCCCGCGGGCGGCGCGGACGGGCCTGGACTAACCCCAAAGGCAACCTTGCAGCGACGTTGCTGCTGCGCCCCGAAGGCAGCCCGGAGGCGGGGGCGTTTCGCAGCTTTGTTGCGGCTTTGGCGTTGCACGATGCCTGTGTCGCAGTTACCGGTCGCGCGGCAGGGTTGTCGTTGAAATGGCCAAACGATGTGTTGTTGAATGGCGGAAAGCTGGCCGGCATCTTGCTGGAAAGCACCGGGCAGGGGCAGGTGATGTCCCATCTGGCGATCGGGATCGGCGTCAACCTGTCTGAGGCACCGGGCGCCGACAAGGTCGAAGCAAACGCGGTTCGACCGGTATCGCTTTTGTCCGAAACCGGGGCGCATGTCACACCCGAGGATTTTCTGACCGAACTCGCAGCGGCCTATGCCCTATATGAAACGCAGTTCACGACCTATGGGTTCGAACCGATCCGCACCGCTTGGCTGTCGCGCGCCGCGCGCCTAGGCGAGGTCATCACGGCCCGTACCGTCTCAACCGAGACGGTGGGCACGTTCGAAACTGTGGACGCGGGCGGTAACCTTGTCTTAAACACCGCCAAAGGTCGTGTCAGCATCCCTGCTGCGGACGTGTTTTTCTGAAGGAGGCGCAGATGCTTCTGGCCATCGATTGCGGCAACACGAATACCGTCTTCTCGATCTGGGATGGCGAAAGGTTTTTGTGCACCCTGCGCACCTCGACCCACCATGCACGTACGGCGGATGCGTATTTCACTTGGTATTCAACGCTGGTGAAGCATTACGGGATCGAAGCGAATATCTCGGATGTGATCATCGCCTCGACCGTGCCCCGTGTGGTGTTCAACCTTCGGGTCTTTGCGGACCGGTTTTTTGGCTGCCGTCCGCTGGTTGTCGGCAAACCCGATTGCCTGTTGCCGGTCAATCCGCGTGTGGATGAGGGGACGGTTCCCGGGCCCGACAGGTTGGCGAATGCTGCAGCGGCGTTTGATCGTCATGGCGGCAATGTGGTCGTGGTTGATTTTGGCACTGCGACCAATTTCGATGTGGTTGCGGTAGATGGCGCCTATGTCGGTGGGATAATTGCGCCCGGCGTGAACCTCAGCCTTGAGGCGTTGCATCAGGGTGCGGCTGCTTTGCCCCATATTGACGTCACCCGCCCCGACAAGGTGATCGGCACAAATACGGTTGGCTGCATTCAATCCGGTGTTTATTGGGGGTATTCCGGACTGATCGAAGGGCTGCTTTCCCGGATCAAAACGGAATACGGAATGCCGATGAAAGTTGTTGGAACCGGCGGGCTGGCCCCTTTGTTTGATCAGGCCGATGTGGGTTTCGACGTAATCGAAGACGATCTGACGATGCACGGTCTGACTGTGATCCATCGCTATAACAAGGAAAACAGCTCAGAATGAGCAGCGAACGACTGATCTATTTGCCGCTGGGCGGCGCAGGCGAAATTGGCATGAATGCCTATGTCTACGGATATGGAAAACCGGGGCAGGAGCGGTTGATACTCGTCGACTTGGGCGTTGCGTTTCCGGACATGGACACATCGCCCGGGGTGGACCTGATCTTTGCGGATATCACTTGGCTGCGCGAGCGTGCGGATCAGCTTGAGGCGGTGTTTGTCACCCATGCCCACGAAGATCACGTAGGCGCGGTGGCCCATTGTTACGCCGATCTGGGCGCCCCGATTTATGCGCGGGCCTTCACCGCCAATATTGCCCGTCGAAAGATGGAAGAACATGGCCACCCGACCGAGGCGGTGCACACGGCCTCGGCCTGGCCCGAACAGGTCAAACTGGGGCCATTCACTGTTGGATTCTTGCCGGTGTCGCATTCGATACCGGAAAGCGCGGGCCTGGTGATCGACACACCTGCGGGCCGGGTCGTTCACACCGGCGACTTCAAGCTGGATGCAAATCCGGTGGTGGGAGAGCCCTTTGATCCCGATCTCTGGGCAGAGGTGGCCAAACCCGGTGTCCGCGCACTGGTATGCGACAGCACCAACGTGTTCTCTGGCCATGCGGGCCGTTCGGAATCTGAGGTCGGGCCCGAGATCACCAAACTGGTGCAAGATGCGACCGGCATGGTGATCGCGACGACCTTTGCGTCGAACGTGGCGCGGGTCAAAACTCTGGCCGAGGCCGGACACCGCGCCGGGCGGTCCGTTGTTTTGCTGGGCCGCGCCATGCGCCGGATGATCGAGGCGGCAACGGAAACCGGTATCCTGACTGACTTCCCGCGCGTCATCAGCGCCGAAGAGGCGGTGGATGTGTCGCGTCAGAACCTGATGCTGCTCGTCACCGGCAGCCAGGGTGAACGCCGCGCTGCCAGCGCGCAACTGGCGCGCGGCAAGTATCGCGGGCTTGAGGTGAAGGAAGGCGACCTGTTCCTGTTCTCGTCCAAGACCATCCCCGGCAATGAACGCGGTGTGATCCGCATCATCAACCAGCTCAGCGAAAAGGGTGTCGACGTGGTCGATGACAGCTCGGGGCTGTATCACGTCTCGGGCCATGCCAATCGTCCGGACCTTGAAAAGGTTCATGCGCTGGTGGATCCGCAGATGGTCATCCCGATGCACGGCGAACACCGCCACCTACGCGAGCATGCCAAACTGGCCGAGGCAGCAGGACGCACCGGCATTCTGGCGGTCAACGGAACCATGGTGGATCTGACCGGAAATGCGCCGCAGGTTGTCGACTATGTGGAAACCGGGCGCACCTATCTGGACGGGACGGTGAAGATCGGGGCGCTGGATGGTGTTGTACGCGACCGCATCCGAATGGCGCTGAACGGCCATGTCACTGTTACGGTCATTCTGGACGAAGAGGATGAACCGCTGGGGGAACCCTGGTGCGACGCGATAGGCCTGCCCGAACTTGGATCGTCGCAGGCAGGATTGGTCGACGTTCTGGAAGAGGATCTCAACCAGTTCCTGATGCGGGCTGATGCCACGACACTGCGCGATGATGACAAGCTTGAAGAAGCGCTGCGCCGTGTGGTGCGACAGACCTCAAAATCCGAACTTGGCAAAAAGCCCGAGGTTACGGTCGTGATCAGCCGAATGCGGTGACCGGCCTAGTCGCCTTGTGGCATTGGATAGCCTTTTAGGCGCAGGAACATGCTGGCCTCTTCATCGTTCAGGAAAAAGGGCACGCTGTCCGGTGGGCTGGTTTCTGTCGTGCGGGCGGCGATTTCGGCAAGAACCACTTCGGTGATGAAGGGCAGGTCAAATTCGCGCGCTTGCCGTATTTTGACCCATTGCAGATGGGACAATTCGTCTGTTGCCCGGGAAAAGTCGTCAAGATCGCCCTGAATGGCATCCGCATCTACCAAAAAGAACCGCGCGTCAAAGCGGCGGGGTCGACCCGGTGGGGTCACGGCCCGAAAAACAAATTGCAACGCATCCGCTGCTGGCACGAACCCCATGGCGGCATAGTCGCGCCAATCTTGCGGAGGTGCCTTGGCCCAATCGCCGGTCCGACCCAGAATCAAACCGGTTTCTTCCCAAAGCTCGCGGATCGCTGCGACGGCCAGCGCGTTTTCCAGCCCTGCATCTGCCCGGTCCGACAGCCGATCATAGCAGACCGTGGGCATTGGCGCAGCCAGTTCGACGGTGGCGTCTTCGGGATCCACGGCACCGCCGGGAAATACGAACTTGTTGGGCATGAAGGCGGCTTTGGCGCCGCGCTGCCCCATCAGGATCGAGGGATCGTCAAACCGGTCCCGCAGCACGATCACCGTCGCCGCATTGCGGATCGCCGTTTTGTCTGCGGTCATGCCGTCTTGCCGAATCCGTGCATCCGACGCGCCCACTGATAGGCGACGACTGCGCCCTTCAGCCGGGGCAGCAGGTACAGGGACAAGGCGACGCAGCCAATGGAAAACCCAATGGCCATGGTCCAGGGGTCTGGCCGCCAATGCACATATGACACATGCAGCGCCGGGGCCAGCAAGTGACCGACGATCAGGATCGTCAGATACGCCGGGCCATCATCGGCACGGTGGTGGAACAATTCCTGCCCACAATTCGAACACGCATCATTAACCTTGAGATAGCTGTGCAGCAGCTTGCCCTCGCCACAGTTGGGGCACTTGCAGCGAAACCCGCGCATCAGCGCTGGCTTTGTGGGGCGATCTTCCTCGATTGCGGTGTCGATGGTCTGGTCGGTCATAAACTTACTCGCGCGTTCTGTGTGCCTGGATATTGCGCATGTTACCCCCCTTCGAAAAGGGGGGTGCGTCGCTTTGAGGCGGGTTGTCCTGTTCTAGCAGGTTTGGTGCCTATGCGGAATTCATCAAAGAAAAATTGAACAGATGCCGACGGAAACCCGCAGGCCGTGCGTTTGAATAGGTATCAACAGCGGCACTGGGCCGCAAAAACCAAAGGAAGTCTGATATGAAAACCGCGACTTTTATCTCGGCCATCGTTTTGTCTGCAGTTGCTGTGACGGGAACATCAGCGCTGGCCAAGGGTGGCAAGGACCGCAAGATGCCCACGTTCCAGGAACTGGATGCGGATGGGGACGGTCAGGTGACGCAGGCCGAAATCCAGGCTCATCGCAACGAACGTTATACCGCGGCGGACACGGATGGCGACGGTCAGCTGAGCGTCGAAGAAATGCAGGCCGCGGCGCAAGCCAAGGCAAATGAGCGTGTGACCAAGATGTTCACCGAGCATGACGCCAATCAGGACGGCTTTCTCAGCCAGGATGAGTTGCCCAAACCGCGCAGAGGCGCAAAGATGTTCGAACGGATTGACGCCGATGGAAACGGCTCGATCTCAGAGCAGGAATTTGCCGATGCCAAGGACAAGATGGGCCGTAAGCATAAGCGTCACGGGAAACCGGACTCTGAAAGCAACTGATGAAGGATGGAGGATCTGACCTCCTGTCCGGAACAGGCGCATGGCAGCCCACCTGCCATGCCCGGGCCCAGCGACGATGTGTTGCTGGGCCGGTTCGCAAGCGGCGACGCCACCGCGGCGCGTCAGTTGACCGACCGTTTGGGGCCGCGGTGCTACGGTGTCGCGTTGCGCATGTTGGGCAACCGCGCCGAGGCCGAAGATGTCACGCAGGACGCGATGATGCGGTTGTGGCAAATGGCACCCGATTGGGTGTCAGGGCAGGCCCAGGTTTCCACCTGGCTCTACCGGGTGACGATGAACCTGTGCCTGGATCTCAAACGCCGCAAGCGACCCGATGCGCTGGAAAATGCGCCGGACATTCAGGACGACGCTGCAAGTGTGGTGGATCAGATGCAGGACATGGCGCGCAAAGACGCGCTGCAGGATGCGCTGAACCAACTGCCCGAGCGTCAGCGGCAAGCGGTGATCCTGCGGCATCTCGAAGAACTGTCCAATCCCGAGATCGCAAGCGTGATGGACATCTCTGTTGAGGCGGTGGAAAGTCTGACCGCGCGCGGAAAACGGTCTTTGGCGGCAATTCTGGCCGGACGACGTGACGAATTGGGGTTTGAAGATGGCTGAACTGGAAAACGAACTCGAAAACCTCTTTGCCGAGGCCCGGCGGGACCGACCCGCGCTGCCCGAGGCGCTTGCGGTTCGGATCGAAACCGATGCAGAAGCCGTTCGTTTGGCGCGTCAGTCAGCGAGCAAACAGGTGAGCCGGCGCAAAAGCATGTTCACTCTGGACTGGATCGGTGGCTGGCGCGGCCTTGGCGGGCTTGTTGCCGCCAGCGCAACGGGCGTCTGGATCGGGTTTTCCGCCCCGGCCTTCCTGCCTGATCCGGCAAGCTATCTGTTGGCAGAGGATACAAGCTATCTTGTGGCCGATCTGAATTTGGACTTCGAATTTGCGGAGGAGACGGAATGAGCGATGCTCCCACCCCCAAACGCCGCTGGATGCCGATCCTGCTGATCTTTTCGCTCGCGCTCAATCTGTTGATTGTGGGTGTTGTTCTCGGCACTTTTCTGCGCGTCAAGGATGGTGGACCGGCGCGGGGGCCGATCGGGTTTGGTGCGGCGCTTTATCATGCGTTGCCCAAAGAATATCGCAAGGAATTGCGGGGCCAATTGTCCGGGCTTCGCAACGAAGGATCATTCAATAGAAAGAAGGACTTTCAGGAACTTGTTCAAGCGTTGAGGTCTGTCCCGTTTGATCCCGCTGCGGTGCAGGTTTTGCTGAATCAGCAGGCAGCGGCAGCGGCGGAGCTGCATTCCGTTTTGCACGACAGGTGGTTGGTGCACATCACCGCGATGTCGGATGAAAAACGTGCCATCTATGCCGACCAGCTGAAAAAGGTCATCGAGCGTGGGCCGCGTAAGGGCAAGAAAAAAGACTAGGCTCAGGCGGCGCTGTGTCGGACACTCACTTGATTGCGGCCCGCCCTTTTCGCAGCATAGAGCGCGGCATCCGCAGCCTTCATCAAGCTGCCGACCATATCCGTCTGCGCAATCATATCGGACGGCGCGCAGATTTTCAGCCCAATGCTGATCGTGACGGGAATGTCCTGCGATTGATCCGGCAATCGAAAGGGCGCGGCGCATATTCCGTTTCGAATGACCCCGGCCAGATGCACGGCCTGATCCTTTGAGACGTCGGGCAGGCCGATGATGAACTCCTCCCCGCCTACACGGGCCACAAAGCCCGCATGTTTCAGCGCACTGCGAAGCCGCCGCGCGGTTTCGGTCAAGACCCAGTCGCCAGCCGCATGACCAAAGGAGTCGTTGATTGATTTGAAGTGATCGAGATCGGCGAGCATGATCGCAAAATCCTGCTGTTTTCGGTTGGAATCCCGCGCCATTTTTTCCAGCGCCTGCAGCGCATAGCGGCGGTTGTGAAGCCCGGTCAGCGGATCGGTGAAAGCATCCGTAATGCAGGTGCGCACAGAGGCGCGCAACCTGTCGTCATGGGATTTGCGTGCAATATGCGTGGCCAGTCGCAGCGCAACTTCCTGCGCGTTAAAGCCACCCGTGCTGACAGCATCGGCGCCGCGATCCAGCGCTTCGGCGGCAAGGTCCGGGTTTTCGCCCTCAATGATGCCGATAAGTACGGTGTGTCGCGTTGCCTGTCGGGATCGAAGGTCCGCCAGAACATGATCTGCCGACGCATTTGAACCAAGTTCCACGACGATGGCATCGGGCGGTGGATCCGAAAGAACGCCTTGCAGGTTGGGCAAGGCGTAATGTGTCAGTTGGTGCTTTGATGCCCCGGCCAAAGCCTTGCACCAAAGCGCACCCGTGCGCGGCGTTTGCGACAGCAGGGCCACCCGGGCTGGTTCACGCGGCGCGGCAAAGGCGGCAGAAGGTTCGGCAAACCCGATCGTGTGACCATCTTCTCGAACGCGCAGCTCCTCTCGTTCGGCCCGAATGCGCAAGAGGCTGCGGACATGGGCAAGCAGCAGTGTGTCCTTGAACGGATAGGCCAGCACGTCGTCCAACCCGTCCGACAAGGCACGCAGCCGCGCCCCCCGATCGTTTTGCGACGTAATCGCGACCACAGGGATGTCGCCAAGGAATGGGTCGTTCTGGATCAAGGCTTTGACGTCTGCCGCTGATCCACCGGGCAAAGCATGGGCGGCCAGAATCAGATCGGGGCGCGTGCGACGGATCAGGGCCTTGAGGCCCGACAGTTTCTCAGCCTGAACAACATGATACCAAGCGGCGGTCAGTTGGACTTTCAGCATGATGCGATTGGTTGAAACACCATCGACCACCAATATGGTACCTTGCACAGACATTGCCGCCCACCGTTCGATTGAATGCGTAGGCAAACTGTTTATGACTCTGGTTAACAAACCCTTTCCATTCCTGATCAAGAGGCCAATTTATGCCGATCTCTCGTCAAGCCGCCGAAACCCTGGCCCTGAATGCACTCAGTTGGCTGGTCAGCAATGAAGAGCTTTTGCCGGTTTTCCTGGGCTCAACCGGCGCATCCGTTCAGGATCTGCGCGAACGGGCCGGGGATCCGGAATTTCTGGCGTCGATTCTTGATTTTCTGGTGCTTGACGATTCGTGGGTGGTTGCGTTTTGTGACGCCAACTCGGTTCCTTATGACCAGCCGGCGCAGGCCCGGTCTGTGTTGTCAGGAGAAGCAGAGATGCACTGGACCTGACAGGAGCTTTGGCCATGGCTATTGATGCCCTTTTGTTCGACAAAGATGGCACGTTGTTTGATTTTTCGGCCACGTGGGGCGCGTTTGGCCGGATCGCAATGGACCAGCTGTCGCAAGGCGATTTGGCCAAGGCTCGGCATTTGGGGCAGGCCATCGGCTTCGACTATGATCAGGACCGGTACGAGGTCGACAGCGTTGTCATTGCAGGCACGGTTGATGAGGTCGCGGACGCCCTGTTGCCGCATCTTGAGACGCATAGCCATGGGGACCTTGTGGATATCCTGAACCAGGCATCGGCGTTGGCCGAACAGATACAGGCCGTGCCGCTCAAGCCGTTTCTGCAGGGTTTGCGCGATGCCGGCCTCAAGTTGGGGGTGGCGACCAATGACGCGGAATCCCCTGCCTTGCAGCACCTGGCCTCGGTGGGTGTTGAAGGCCATTTTGATTTTATCGCGGGGTATGACAGTGGCCACGGGTACAAACCGGGGCCGGGGCAACTGCTGGCCTTTGCCAAACACGTAGATGTGCACCCATCCCGCGTCGCCATGGTGGGCGACAGCCGCCATGACCTGCAGGCTGGACGTGCGGCGGGGATGGTCACAATCGGCGTCCTGACAGGTATGGCCCCGGCCGAAACGCTGCAGCCTTTGGCGGATGTGGTGCTGCCGGATATCGGCCATATCCCGGATTGGCTGTCCCGTCTCTGACCTCTTTCCCTGAAATTCGCCACACTGACTGACAAAAGCGACATCCCTTGTCGCAGACAGAGCGGCCAGTGCACCGCCTTCGGGGCTTGCTTGAACCAAGCAGGATCCGGAGGAACCAATGGCCGACAGAAGAACCGCCAGACGGCGTAGTGGTGGGCGTGCAGGCGCGGCAGAGCGTCGGGGCAGCGAAGTGATCGATCAGATGCCCTGGAACCCGCCGGTAAACATCGACAAGCCGACCGAGCCATTGGGCCCCGAAGGGATCGAGGCGATCCATGACGGAGCGATGCGAATCCTCGAAGAAATCGGTGTCGAGTTTTACAACGAAGAAGCCATCGAAATTCTGCGCGAAGCCGGGTGCACGATCTCGGGTGACAATGTGCGCATGGGGCGAGAGTTTGTGATGGAAATGGTGGCCAAGGCCCCGTCCTCTTTCACGATCACGCCGCGCAATCCCGACCGGAAAATCGAAATTGGCGGCAGAAATATCGTGTTCGGGAATGTCTCGTCCCCACCCAATTATTGGGATATGGAGATTGGCAAGAAAGTGCCCGGAAACCGCCGGATGTGTCAGGATTTGCTGAAGCTGACGCAGTATTTCAACTGCATCCACTTTGCAGGCGGATACCCGGTCGAACCCGTCGACATCCACGCCAGTGTCCGACATTTGGATGTGCTTTATGACAAGCTTGTCCTGACCGACAAGGCGATGCACGCGTATTCGCTGGGAAAAGAGCGCGTCGAGGATGTGATGGAGATGGTGCGCATCGCAGGTGGGCTTTCGGATGAAGAATTCGAGGCCTCCCCAAAGATGTACACCAACATCAACTCGACATCGCCGCTCAAGCACGATCATCCGATGATCGATGGGTGCCTGCGTCTGGCGCGACGGGGGCAGGCCATCGTGGTGACGCCGTTTACGCTGGCAGGGGCGATGGCCCCTGTGACGATGGCCGGAGCGGTTGCGCAATCTCTGGCCGAGGCGCTCTGCGCCATTGCGCTGTTCCAATATGTCCGTCCGGGCATTCCTTGCGCGATCGGTACGTTCACATCGAATGTAGACATGAAATCCGGCGCACCCGCCTTTGGCACGCCCGAATACATGCGATCCACGCAGATGACGGGACAAATGGCGCGATACTATGGGTTGCCGATGCGATCTTCGGGCGTGTGCGCGGCGAATGTGCCCGACGGACAATCCGTGTGGGAAACCTCAAACTCGCTTTGGGCAGCGGTTCAGTCCGGGACGAACATGGTCTACCACGCTGCAGGATGGCTTGAGGGCGGGCTGATCGCCAGCCCGGAAAAATTCATCATGGATTGCGAGATATTGCAGCAAATTCAAAGATATATGCAGCCCGAGCTGACAGCCACCGGCCCGGATGAGATCGCGCTGGACGCGATACGGGCCGTTGGCAATGACGGACATTTCTTTGGCATCCAGCACACTCAGGATCGATACACCACAGCGTTCTATCAACCGTTCCTGAGCGATTGGAAAAACTTCGAAGGATGGGAGGCCGCTGGCGGCGTCTGGACCGCCGAGCGTGCCCATCACATGTTCAAGGAAATCGTTGGCAGTTTCGAAGCCCCCCCGATGGACGAAGGGATTCGCGAAGAACTGGCCGCGTTTGTTGAGCGCAGAAAGGCCGAGGGTGGGGCGCCGACGGATTTCTAGAGGTTTTGGCGCCAGGATCTGGGATTATCGGAAGTTTTCCGACAGAAATTGGCTATTTGTTAACACATCTGGGCTGTGATCGCGGGGTAAGCCAATTCAGGGGCCACCCATGCACGGTCTGATCAACAGAGCGATACAGTCCTTCGTCTGTGCCACCTATGGGCAATCTTGCTGGATTCGCGCCACCGAAGCTGCCGAACTTGGGTTTGCCGAGTTTGAGGCGATGCTGACTTACGACGCGGATGTGTCCGAACGTGTTTTGGATGCCCTGTGCCTGGATCTAAAACGTCCGCGGGCAGATCTGCTTGAGGATCTTGGGACATATCTGGTTTCGCACCCCAATATGGAAGGCCTCAGGCGTCTGTTGCGCTTTGGCGGGGTGACTTATCTCGAATTTCTGCATTCCCTGGATGATCTGTCGGATCGCGTCCGACTGGCCGTTTCGGATTTGAACCTGCCGGCCCTGGAATTGCGAGAGCTTTCGCCTGCGGAATATGAACTCTATTGCGCGCCAGGATTGCCGGGATTTTCCAATGTCATGTCGGGTGTCCTGCGCGCTATGGCGGATGACTACGGCGCCCTCGTGATGTTGTCCTTCACCGGCGCCCGCGATGGTATGGACGTGATCTCGATCACCCTAGTGGAAAGCGCGTTCGCCGAAGGACGCCAATTTGATCTGGGGGCGCGAAACGCATGATGAGCCAGACAGACCTCGGCAATCTTTTGCATACACTTTGCCCTATGTTCATGGTCATCGACGTGAATGGCATCGTCGAACAGGTCGGGCCCACGCTACACAAATTGCGACCCGATCACGAGATGATCGGCAAACCCTATGCCGAGACTTTTGATCTGATTCGCCCCAAATCCGTCAGGGACGTCGCCGGGCTGGTTTCCGCCCCCGGTGGTCGCGTGAACCTGCGCTTCAAGGATGCGCCGCGCACCGCCCTTAAGGGTTTGGTTGTGCCGTTGCCCAGCGGGAACGGGGCGGTCATCAACCTGTCATTCGGTATTTCGATCCTTGAGGCTGTCCGTGACTATAAACTGACAAGTGCGGATTTCTCGGGCACGGATCTGGCGATCGAATTGCTGTATCTGGTCGAGGCGAAATCAGCGGCGATGGAGGCGTCACGCTCTTTGAACCTGCGCTTGCAAGGGGCCATGCTGGTGGCGGAAGAACAGGCCTATACCGACACACTGACGGGGCTAAAGAACCGTCGCGCCATGGATCATATCCTGGAGCATTTGATCTCGGCCAAGTCGAGCTTTGCGCTGATGCATCTGGATCTCGACTTCTTCAAATCGGTCAACGACACGATGGGTCACGCCGCAGGTGACTTTGTACTACAGCAGGCCGCCAAGATCATGCTTGAAGAGACGCGGGGCGAGGACACAGTGGCAAGGGTCGGTGGCGACGAATTTGTCTTGATCTTCAAAGGATTGATTGATCCTACCGTGTTGGACCGGATCGCCGCACGGCTGATCGCCAAGATACAAGAGCCGATGGATTTTAATGGCACGCACTGCACCGTTTCGGCCAGTATCGGTACCGCCTTGTCCACTCAGTTCCAAACGCCCGATGGCGCAGAGATTCTGAACGCAGCGGATCTTGCCCTCTATGACGCCAAGGAAAAGGGCAGGTCTTGCCATTCCTTTTTCGGCAACGTCGACAAACGCGCCGGGTGCGAGCGCAGTTTAGGGCCGGATCACGCGGCTTAGTCGGGCAGAGCCTTGGCCAAGACCGTAGCTATGTGATCTTGAATACCCGGCAATTCGCCCACGACGGGCATTACATGACCGGCGAATTCGGCGCGTGCCAGTTCTTGCGGCACGTCTTCAAGCACATGCCCCCCGGTGCAGGCAAAATAGGGCAGGCAAATTGCCTGGGGGCCTGCATTGGCCGCCGCCTCGGATATCGAAGGTGGCTGCTCCACAAACCCCAAGCGCTGTGACTTGAACTGGATCAATTGGGCCAGTTCTTTGCCGAATTCCGCCGTAACTGCGGCGGGGTTCGAACTGCGCCCCGAGCCATGTGCCGCGACAACCAGATCCGTCTCTTCCAGCTCCCATCCTCGTTCGGTCGCGGCGTTTTTCAACGCATCGGCAACCAGCCCCGGCAGCATCGGATCCACACCCAAAGGATCAAGAATGCGGACATTCCGGTTTCCAACACGGCGTGGCAGGGCGCTGGTCACAAACCAACCCTTTGCCATGAACAGCGGGTAAATCACGATATCCGCTGGCAAACTGTCCAGACAGTTCTCCAATGCCTCGGGGGCGGCCAGAGTTGCAGATTGCACCGAAACTCCTTCTGCGCTTGCATCGATGCCTTTCGCAAAACGGGCCAGAGCCGCCTCGGCAGGTGCCGGGTCGGAGGGTTGACCATGGGCGACAATAACGGCGTGTTTCAATCTTTTGCTCCGGTCTGTTTGCGGGTTAGATGTGGCGACCGGGACTTATGTCAATCCCGGGGTGACACGTTCATCCCAGCAGGGTCAGCCACATCCAAACGGTCAGGATCGAAACCGCAGTTCCGATCAAGACCGATGACGCCGCAACCCGTTTCGCGTGACCATACATATTGGCAAAGATATAGGCGTTAAAGCCCGGCGCCATTGCGGCGTTCAAGACGGCGGATCTGAACAGATCCTGCGGTAAAGATAAGGTGGTTCCGAAACCCCACACCAGGCTTGGGTGCAGGATCAGAGAGATGCAGCACACAAAGGCAATGGCACGCAGATCGCCTTCGGGTTTGTATTTGACCAGCACCCCGCCCAAGGCAAACAGCGCGCCGGGCAGCGCGGCGCGGGTGATCAGGCCAAGCGCCTCATCCGCAACGGCGGGAATGGTCAGCCCAAGCAAGTTGACGGCAAATCCAAGCAGAATGCCGATGATCAACGCGTTCTTGAACATCGCCGAAAGGACCGCGCGGGCCATGTGTTGCTTGCCGGTGCCTCGGTTTCGAATGATCTCCATCGCGGTTATGCCGAGGAAATAGCAAAACGGCGAATGAAACGCGATGATCGCGTAGTTTCCGGTCAGGTTTTCCGGTCCATAGGCGCGTTCGGTGATTGGCAGACCCAATAGGACCGAGTTGGAGAACAGGCAACAAAAGCCGATGGCAACGCAATCCTCCCACTCTCGGCGAAAAATCAGCCGGGCGCCGACCATGCCGGTTGCGAAACACAGACCGGCGGCGACATAGAAGCTGGCCAACAACCGCGGGTCAAAGCTGGCGCTGAGGTCCAGATTGGCGATAGCGAGAAACAGCAGACAGGGGATGGCGAAGCCCTGCGTGAACTTCATCAGCCCATCGATATGCCTGTCCTGAAAATAGCCCGTCCGCGTCGCGGCATACCCGGCGCCGATGACCAGAAAGACCGGCAGGATGACGTTGATCAGGCTTTGGATCATTGTGGAACCCTGCCCAGATCGCCGAATATTACATGGACCCGTCGCAAACCGGTCTAAAGGACTTGTTCAATGACCATCCCATCATAGGCTGGGGTGATGTGATCGGGAGTTTCAGCCTCGACCGTGGCATAGTCCAGATCGATATGCATGTTGGTCAAAACAGCGCGTTTGGGCCCCAGCTGTTCGATCCAGCCGAGGGTTTTTTCCAGGTGGGCATGGGTTGGGTGCGGCGTGCGGCGCAAGGCGTCGATCACGAGGCAGTCCAGCCCTTCAAGTTCCGGATAGCTTTGCTCATAAAGCTCTGCAACATCAGGTAGATAAACCAGCGCGCCAATACGAAAGCCCAGCGCATCGATCGAGCCGTGATTGACCTTGAAGGGGCGAAACGGAATGGGGCCACCGGGGCCGTCAACCTCGAACGGGCCATCAATCGATCGCAGATCGAGGATGGGCGGATAGGGTGATCCTTCGGGTTGCACAAACGCATAACCGAACCGCCCCAGCAGGTCGTTCTGCGTGTCGCCATCTGCCCAGACCGGCACCCGTTTCTTCATGTTGAAGACGATCATCCGCAGATCGTCGATCCCGTTGGTGTGGTCCGCGTGTGAATGCGTGTAGACAACGCCATCCAGACGCCCGGTTCCACTGCCCAGCAATTGGCTGCGCATATCCGGCGAGGTATCGATCAGGACCGTGGTCGTTCCGTCCGGTCCCGCCCGCTCGACCAGCATCGAACATCTGCGGCGTGTGTTTTTGGGGTTGTCCGGGTCGCAATCGCCCCAAACTCCGCCCAAACGCGGCACCCCTCCGGACGAGCCGCAACCCAAAATGGTGCAGCGCAGCGACGTCATGCGGCAACCTTGTAAGCTGCGGCCTTAGAGAACAGGCGATCGAAATTCTCCTGTGTGCGGGCTGCGAAATCGGCATAGTCCAACCCAAAGACTTCGGCCCCTTTGCGGGCCGTATGGGCGGTATAGGCGGGCTCATTGCGCTTGCCGCGAAACGGAGGTGGCGCCAGATAAGGGGCATCCGTTTCAACAAGGATGCGGTCTACGGGCGCGGTCGCGAAGATATCCCGCAATTCCTGGCTTTTGGGGAATGCGGCAATGCCGGACATGGACAGGTAGAAATCCAGATCAAGCGCCGCCTTAGCCAAAGCGGCCGAAGAGGAAAAGCAATGCATGACGCAGCTATAGGCGGCGTTCCGATATTCCTCGGCCAGAATGCGCGCCATGTCGTCATCGGCGGCGCGCGCATGGATAATCAATGGCAGGCCAGTGCGTTGGGCCGCTTCGATATGAATCCGCAGCGATTGTTTTTGCACCTCTGCGCTTTCGGCGGTGTAATGATAATCCAGCCCGGTTTCGCCAATGCCCACAAACTTCGGATGGCGAGCCAGCGCGACAAGGTCGTCCACTGTTGCCAGAGGCTCCTCTGCAGCGCTCATGGGATGCGTGCCTGCGGCATAGAACACAGGCGCATGCGCCTCGGCGATGGCCCGGACATTGGGTTCGTTCCGCAGGCGCGTGCAGATCGTCACCATACGCGTCACGCCCGCCTCGGCGGCGCGGGCCACGATATCGTCCAGTTGGCCTTCGAAATCGGGAAAGTCCAGATGGCAATGGCTGTCGGTAATCTGCGGAGTACTGCTCATCTGCTCTGACCGGCGGTTTCCTGTATCTTGAACACCGTATCTAGGACAAGTGCGGCAGGGTCAAGGTTCACCGCCTGACCATGTCGTGCGCGCATAGTGATCAGTGCGGCAACCTCGGCCCATTTCCGGGCCTGATGCGGTGTCGGGGACAGCCGCGTCAGCACGTCGCCTTCGTTTGGGGCTGCCTCGGGCGCGGGCGGGTGGCCCTGTGCCCCGGTCAGGGCAAGGCGGGACAGGGCCACATCGATCAGAGTCAAAAGCAGCTCGAACCGTTCGGCCGCACCGCGTTGGGCGGCCGCTTCGGCCAGTGCCAGCGCACGTTGGCGATCCAGTTGGGGTAACGTGCCGAGGATTGCGATTAATTCGGCATATATCTCAAGCCCGCCCAGATTGATCAGCCGCACCGCATCCCCCACCGATCCGGCAGCCAGCGCTGTGAGGTGATCGGCCTGAGACGGTGTCTCGGCCCCCGTCTGTGCCAGCGCAGCGGTCATGTCCTCGGGGCAGAGCGGTGCCAGACGCAGGCTGCGACAGCGAGAGCGGATTGTTGGCAACAGGCGCGAAGGTTGATGTGA
Source organism: Ruegeria sp. H6 (assembly GCF_056532975.1). NCBI lineage: Bacteria > Pseudomonadati > Pseudomonadota > Alphaproteobacteria > Rhodobacterales > Roseobacteraceae > Ruegeria > Ruegeria sp. H6. Next base: position 256,578 of record NZ_JBQFOA010000002.1, on the reverse strand, counting down.
CACCAGCAGCAGCGTGGTACGTGCTGGCGGTTCTTCGAGCATCTTCAACAGGGCGTTTGCGGCGCTGACATTCATCTCATCGGCAGAATCCACGATGACCACGCGCCGCCCGCCATCGGCAGAGGACAAACCGAAAAAGCGGCCAAGTTTGCGGATATCATCCACAACGATTTCACCGCGCAGGCGGCCCTGATCGTTCACTGACCGCTTGATTGATGCAAGCCCCGGCTCGGCCCCTGCAAGCATTCGATGCGCCACCGGATGATCGGGATCGATATCCAGCGATTCTGGCGCAGGCGGTGCCCCAAAGAGACCGCCGTCATCTGCCGGAGGCGTCGCCAGCAGGAACCGTGCGATGCGCCACGCAAGGGTCGCCTTGCCGGTGCCTCGCGGACCGGTCAGCAGCCAGCCATGGTGCAACCGGTCCGAATTGTAAGCGCTCAGAAATGCCTGCTCGGCCGCGTCCTGCCCAAACAATCGCAGGGTTTCACGAGGATGTGGCGCGCCGGGCGCCTGATCTGGGGCGGGAATGTCGTCGCTCATCGCTTTATGGTCACAAAACTTCCGCGACGATCTTTGTCACATCACCGGCTACGCTGTCTATGTCGCGATTGCCGTCGACCACGCGAAACCGGTCAGAAAATTCCTGCGCCAGAGTAAGAAAACCCGCGCGCATTTTGCGTTGCAGATCAGGACCAAAATCCTCGAACCGCTCCTCGGAACCTTGGCGTCCTTTGGCACGGGACAGGCCGGTATCCGGGTCCATGTCGATCAGCAGGGTCATGTCAGGCTCGCGCCCGATCATCAGCTTGTGCAACTCGTCCACCAGCCCGCGCAGGTCGCCGCGTGACAGGCCCTGATACATGCGCGTGCTGTCTGCAAACCGGTCGCAGATCACGATTTTTCCAGCCGCCAGAGCAGGCTCGATCGTGCGTTCCAGATGATCGCGACGGGCGGCGGTAAAGAGCAAAATCTCGGTTTCAGCCGACCAACGGTCCGGGTCGCCCTGCAGAACCAGGTTGCGAATTTCCTCAGCCCCATCCGAGCCGCCGGGCTCACGGGTCAGTACAACCTGATGGCCCGCATCGCGCAGAGTATCCGCCAGCATACGTGCCTGGGTCGATTTGCCTGATCCGTCAATGCCTTCGAAGGTCAGAAACAGCCCGCGCCCGCTCACAATGACCCCAGCGGAGTGGAAATGACGTCCTTCAGAACGATACCGCCGACGGTCATCATGCGCACCACAAATCCACCTTGCGGTACGTCATTGGCCGCAACCAAAGGTCGGCGGATTTCCGGCAGGCCTTCGGGCTGGATCACAAGCTCAGCCAGTTGCTGACCTTTTTTGACGGGGGCGTTGATCGGTCCGTCATAGACAATTTCGGCCTTGATATCTGTGTCACCCAAAACCGGGAACAACAGGTTCAGATCCTCTTCGGGAACCAGCCCGACCGTCTTTTCAGCACCCATCCAAAGCTTGGCTTGGGCTATCGGTTCTTCCGCTTTGGCAACTGACCTCTCGACAAAATTTCGAAACGACCAGTTAACCACGGCCTCAGCCTCCTCTGCCCGGCGGCTGGTGCTGTCGAGCCCGGATAGAACAAAGATGACGCGGCGATCACCCTGCCGGGCTGATCCGACAAGGCCATAGCCTGCCTCTTGCGTATGGCCGGTTTTCAACCCGTCCGCGCCGATATCGAGTTTCAGCAGCGGGTTGCGGTTGCGCGCATTCGAGGGCGCACGCCCGTCAAATTCGAAAACCTCTTCCGCAAACAGCGGATAATATTCGGGGAAATCGGTGATCAGCCGGTTGGCGAGTATCGCAAGGTCATGCACCGACATCATATGGCCAGCCGCTGGCCACCCGTTCGAGTTTGCAAAGTTCGAATTGTCCATGCCCATCTGCTTTGCGCGTTGAGTCATGAAGCGCGCAAAGCCGGATTCGGTGCCATCGGGGCTGAGCGCTTCGGCGATCACGACGCACGCATCATTGCCCGAAAGGACGATGATGCCCCGCAAAAGGTCTTCGACGGTTACTCGATCCTGAGTGTTTAGGAACATGGTGGACCCGCCATAGCTCATCGCGTGTTCCGACACCGGCAGGGTTTCGTCCAAGGTCAGGCGTCCGTCGCGCAGGGCTTCGAACGCGACATACAGCGTCATCAGCTTGGACATCGACGCAGGCGGCAGGGGCTGATCGGCCTCTTTCGACAAAAGCACCGTGCCGGTTCCCTGATCCATGACAAACGCAGCACGCGCCTGTGTGTCAAATGCAAAGGCGGGCAGGGACAATAGGCTCAGGCCCACAGCCAACGTGGCGGATCGCAAGGCAGTTCGCATCATGATCTCCTGTTTATCAGTTCTTGGCGGTGAACGCGTCCTTGAAACCCAGATCCTTGACGTCGTCCAGGATCGCCCGGCGCTGGGCACGGTTTTCAGCCGGACCGACAAGAACCCGCCAAACTGTGTTATCTTCGGTTTTCAGTTCGCGCACTTGCGCCGTCATACCATTGCGCCGCACCTTAGCCGCAGCTGCTTCGGCGTTTGCTTCGACCCCGAAAGTGCCCACCTGCACAAAGGGTTTGGTCAACGCGACGGTCGGAGCAGTGGCCGCCGCCGCCGCGGCGGTGACCTGCTCTTTCTTGGCGTGGGTCGTTTCTGCGGCGGTTGGCTCAGCCGCCTCAATGGCCGCAGCGGCACCGGCAATCGGGTCGAGCGGGGTTTCGGTGATCTCGTTCGGATCTTTCTTTTGCCACCATTTCCGCTTGGCTGGCTTGTCCGCCGGTGCGGTAACTTCCGGGTCGGACAGGGCAGCGGGCGCCGCAGCAGGTTCGGGGGCGGCGGCAGCTTCGACGACAGGCTTCGGAGCTTCGTCAGCCGTTTCCGCTGCGGCACCGGCTACCGCTGTCGCAGCAGCGACTTCGGCGGCGGGTTTCTTTTGCCACCACTTCCGCTTGGCTGGTTTCTCTTCGGACCCGGCCTCAGGTGTGGTCGCCTCAGCGGGTTCAGCCTCGGCGACTTCGGTTTCGACTGGCTTGGGTTCTTCCGGCGCAGGTTTGGGCGCGACGGTTTCGCGCCGCAGCGCAACAACCTCGACCCGGGTGGGCGCGCCTGCGGTCAAGCCCAGCTTATCCGCCGCGGCGGAAGACACCTGCAGGGCCGGGCCGGGCAGGTTGCGTTCCCGGCGAAAAAGCGCACCGGTCACAGTTTTGTTGTTCGAAGGGTTCTTGATCAGAACACGCTCTGGCTGATTAACGTCGGGATGCGCCACCCAGATGCCGCCCAACGATGGACGGCCATCCCACAGGCCAGCTTCACTGAGCTGGAACACTTCGGGTGCCTCTACATCGCGTTGCTTTCCCGATGTTGCCTCGGGAAACAGTTCAATCTTGTCGCTGTTTTCCGCGGTTTCGGTTGCGTTGTCGTCTGTTTCGGCTGGTTGAAGATCAAAACCTTCTTCACATCCCGCCAGAATGACCAGCATGACAGCCAAAGCGGCCACATTTTGCGGCCCTAAGCGTGTGCCCGTCGCTCGCTTCATCGTTTTATCCCTTGCCTGACAAGGCCCAATTTGGCCGCGCCCCACCGCAAATCCGCCGGTTCTTTCGCCAGTCTGATGCGGTCTGATACGCAATCATAACCTGACCGAAGTGTCATGGAAAGACTGCAGCGCAGGCTTAGGCAAGATTTCCCGCTTTATGGCTTGCCTCTGGCCGCAACTGGCCTTAGACCCGGCCTTCAAGCGGGGAGGTGGCAGAGTGGTCGAATGCGGCGGTCTTGAAAACCGTTGAACGTGAGAGCGTTCCCAGGGTTCGAATCCCTGTCTCCCCGCCACTCAAACAGGACTATTTACCCAACCGCTGTCACCTGCTTGAAACTGCTGCTTATTTGCAGCTCCCCAAGGCGTCTCCCGCGTTTGTTTTCTTGCCCTGCTTGGCTTTTGCCTGTTTCGCGCGTTGGTTTTCTCCGGCAGTCTTACCATCGAGAGACTTTTAGGGGGCTGGTCGTCCGATCAATCCGATGATCGATGTACCCTATTCCCAACCGGAGATCTCTTCCGCCGCACGCAGGGCAAAGACTAGTCCTTCAACGTCGGCTTCACTTGGGCTTTCAACAAGAAATACCTAGTTCATGGCCCGCAAAACAACGTCATTCTGTGGGTGTGTACCAAATCGGAGAGGAATATGCGCGCTCCTGATGCGTAAGCACCGCATCCTCGGGCAATTCGGCGCCAAACCTCAGTTTATCGTACAGCACCCACCGCGGGGTTGGGATTTCGAGCGCCCGGACGTAGTAAAATGCCCGTGCATTCGGATCGAAATCAGGATCGGACCAAACGGTAACCAGTTCGGCGGTCCCGATTGTGTTAGTCCAACTCGCGGTGTCTATATCCACCGTGTTTCCCACTGCAGGGATCTTGCCGTTCTGATCCACAGCGCGATCATCCGACCAGGCCACGTCGTAAACCTTTTCCCGCAAAGCACCTTCGGAATCGAGCCATCCCTTGATCACCTGCACACGATCCAGGTTGGCCCCGACTGGGTCACGCAGAGCGGCAATCAGGAATGATGGGGCACCGTCACCCTCGCGAGGACGCATGTCAGACCCCATCGGTACACCCTTTGTGTAGCCAATATCTGCAAGGAAGCGGGTTTCAACATCAGCTTCACTGAAATCCCATCCGCCAAAGAACCGCAGGCCAATCCGAGGTCCCGTGGTCGCGTAGGTTTCGCGCCGCTTGAACGCGTCGAAAATCGCAGCTCGCGTATTATCAGTGGCCCAAACGGCCGTGTACCCGGACGCGACAAGCAGGTCGCCTGGAATTTCGCCAAGATCGTTGGCGATGAATGGGTGCTTGATCCTCGTGGCCGAAGGTTCAACACTGACGGATTTCCCGAAGAAGTTGTCTTCTTCGGCGGTCGCCAGAGAGGTATGGCTGTCCGTCGCGCCGCCCATGCCGAACTTGTAGGGGTTCACGCCGAACTTTTCTTCCAACAGCAGGCCCCGCTTCAATGCTTCGCGGGCGTATTCGCCGGCCAGCATGTCTTCGGTCTTGAGTTCAGTGATGTCGAGGTTGCCGACATCCCAGTTTTCATAATCCGCAAATTCGTCATCTGGGCTCAGGAAGGGGTGTGCCTCGCCGTCGCCCTTGATCTGAGTGACCTCGTAATGCGGCTCCCATTTCGCGCGGTCCGCGACGTATTCCTCGTCAACCTTTCCGCCGTGATACGTGTCTTCGGTCGGGAACATCCACCCATTCGACAGGTTGCCGTTATGAGCAAATGCAACCGCGCGCCCGCCAGTTTTCTGTTGGTATTCTTCAAGCCAGGCATAAAGCGCTTTTGGATCAGTATCCCCGTAGGGGGGTTGCGTGACCGGAGGCACCATTTGAAGCGCCCTGATAGGCCCATCGCGCAGCATAACGTTTCGGTGCAAGTTGAAACCCTTGGGAACCGAGGTCCATTCAAACCCGATGAAAGCGGTAAAGTTGCCGGGATCGTTGTGCCGTTCCGCCGCCATAACGATGTTTTCCCAGGTAAAAGCAAAAGCATCTGCGCCCGGGCTGTAGGATTCAAGCAGAACCTCCGGCAGGGTCATCTGCGAGAAATTCGTAATAATGTCGAATGCGGTCTTGCCCGCTTCTTCTCCACCCGCTTTGTACCCTTCGTACCATTCCAGCCCTTTTGGATCGGCGAGAACACCGGGTTTTCCCGCTTGTAGATCCGGTGCAAATCCCATCAAGTCCGTGTGGTCTGTGAGGACCATCCAATCCAGGGGGCGGGCCAGTCTGACGGGTTGGCCGGTCGAAGAAATGACCTGTTCACCTTTGGCGAAACGCCAGGCTTCGTCCGGCAGCAGAGTATTCCCGAAGGCTCCGGCGTCTAATGAAAGCCCTGTATGTAGGTGGGTGTCGCCCCAAAGCGGGCGCTCAGGAAAGGATCGGTTGGCATAGGGAGAATAGGGTTGGTCGGAAAACAAGCCGTCGGCGGCCTCTTTACTTGGGACGGCATCGGCGAAGACACTTGTTGGCCCTATTCCGACTGCGAACAAGCATAGCAACTTACGAAACATCGTGACCTCCCAATCAACTTTCGTCCGGCTGTGTCGATGGTTTGCAACACAGTTTATTAACATTCGAATTTCTTTATATCATAAGGAAGTTGTCCTTTGGAAAAATTCTTGGTGCGGCGGCACAACTTGCAGCACGCAATAGTTAAGCGGGAAAAACTGGACAGGTTCTTGGTCATCTGTCTTAACTTTGAGTCAGAGGGCGAGAAGGAGCTCGTCTCAATCCAGGGAGGAAATCATGGCGTACGATTATATCGTCGTAGGCGCAGGTTCGGCCGGTTGTGTGGTTGCGGGTCGGCTTTCGGAAAACCCAAAGGTAAGCGTGCTGGTTCTTGAGGCGGGACCCTCGGATGAGGGGCAGCAGGCCGTACATGTGCCCGCAGCGTTCCCACATCTCTTCAAAACCCCGCTCGACTGGGACTATTCAACCGCTGATCAAGAGGGGCTGGATGGCCGACAGCTTTATTCACCGCGCGGCAAGGTATATGGCGGTTGTTCGTCCATGAACGCGCAAATCTATCAGCGCGGTGCGCCCTCGGACTATGACGGCTGGTGCGGTGGCAACATCAAAGGCTGGGCGTGGAAAGACGTTGTTCCCTATTTCATCAAGGCGGAAAACAACGAACGGCTTGACGGGCCGATGCACGGCAAAGGCGGGCCATTGAACGTGGCAGAGTTGTCTGACCCCAATCCGCTGTCGCATGCGATGGTGAAGGCAGCGGAAGAACAGGGCTTTCCGCTGAACGACGATTTCAATGACGGCAAGCAAGAGGGGTTTGGCCTCTATCAGGTGACGCAACAGGGTGCGATGCGGCGTTCGGCGGCGGCGGCGTATCTCTATGATGCGATGGAGCGTGAGAACGTGACGGTGATCGGCATGGCCACGACCAAGCGTGTCGAAGTTCAGAACGGGCGCTGCACAGGGGTCGTTTATGAGGTCGATGGTGAAGAGCACACCGCCGTTGCGAACAAAGAGGTCGTTCTGTCGGCCGGGGCCTATGGCTCGCCCCATATCCTGATGCTGTCGGGAATTGGCCCGCGTGATCAGCTTGAGGCGCATGGTGTCGAGGTTGTCCATGATCTGCCTGGCGTTGGCCAGAACCTGCAGGACCACTACATGGCACCGGTCGCCTATTGGTGCACGCAGGATATCACCCTTGGCGGTGCCGCCGATCCGGCAGAGGCTGAAAAGCTGGCCGAAGGCAAAGGTCTTTTGACCTCGAACATCGGTGAGGCGGGTGGTTTTGTGACGGTGACGGAAGGGGCGAAAGCACCTGACCTTCAGTTCCACTTCGCGCCAGGCTTTTTCATCCTGGATGGTGCGGGAAACCCCGAAGGGCATGGCTTTACCCTGCTGCCGGGGGTTGTCGGAACCAAAAGCAAAGGTGCGCTGACGCTGACCTCGGCTGACCCCGAAGTGAAGCCGCATATCGATCCCGGGACCTTTTCGGATGAACGGGATCTCGACGTGATGGTCGAGGGCGTGAAGCTTGCGCGGAAGATGCTGCAATCCGAGGCGTTTAACGACTATCGCGGCGAAGAGCATCTGCCGGGCGAGGCGGTGCAGACCGATGATGAAATCAAGGCGTTCCTGAGGGAGTATACCCAGACGATCTATCACCCGGTCGGAACCTGCAAGATGGGCTCGGACGAGATGGCGGTGGTAGACGACGCGTTGAAAGTGCATGGGATTGACGGGCTTAGGGTCGCTGATGCCTCGATCATGCCGACAATCGTGAATGCCAACACCAATGGGCCGTCAATCATGATCGGTGAAAAATGCGCGGCGATGATGCGGGCAGGGTGACTTCCCCGCTCAGGATCTAATAACCGCACGGAAACGCAGTGGTTGCCGAAAGGGAATCGACGGGATGAACGCCCGTCGATTCTAAAACTGCGGAACGCATTAGCTTTTCCAAGACCGAATCCCACAAGGAAACGCGCGTCCGAAATCCGTTCGGATAGCCCTGGGTCGGCGCGCGGTCTTTGAAGTATTGGCGATGCGCGCCGGACCGTGGTTTACTGCTGTTATTGTAAAAAGCGGTTTCTGGAGGTTTTTGATGCGGTGTCGCGTTATTTCGGGTCTTTTCTTTGGGGCTTCGGTTGTGTTCGGGTCGGCGGCCTGGAGCGATGAAAATGTCATGGTGGTCTTTGATGGTTCAAACTCCATGTGGGGTCAGATCGATGGCGTTGCCAAGATCGAGATTGCCCGCGGAGTGATGGACAACCTATTGGGTGACTGGGTGGATGATCGCAATGTCGGCTTGATGGCCTATGGGCACCGCCGCCGGGGTGATTGCGGCGATATCGAAGTGCTTGTTGAGCCCGGTGCCGCCTCACGCGCCGCGGTTCTGGATCGCATCAATGGCATCACGCCGACGGGCAAGACGCCTTTGACCGACGCGGTGGAACAAGCCGCCCGCGCCCTGTCTTACACCGATCAGCCCGCTACGGTGGTCTTGATTTCTGATGGTTTGGAAAGCTGCGAGCGCGACCCATGCGCGTTGGCGACCGCGCTAGAACAGGGCGGCGTCGGCTTTACTGCTCATGTCGTGGGCTTTGGGCTGGGCAGCGATGAAGATGCGAGTTCCCTGGCCTGCATTGCCGAGAACACCGGTGGGCAGTACATCACAGCCACAAACGCAACCGAGTTGGGTGCCGCCCTCAGCGCCGTTGGCACGGCGGTGGCCGAAACCGTACCAGAGCCGGAACCGGAGCCCGAACCAGAGGCCCCGGCAGTTGTCGTGGACGGCCCGGATACAGCGGTGGCGGGCTCGGATATTGCCGTGACCTGGACCCCAACAATTGAAGAAGCTGACTATATCAACGTGGTTCCGGTGGGTACGGACGAAGATGTCTTTGGTGCCTATGTCAGAATCGGAAATGCAACCGAGGTCACTGTTGTTTCGCCGGGCGACGAGGGTCTTTATGAGGTGCGCTATCTGCACAATCAGACCAAGAAAGTTCTCGGGCATGAGGGTCTGGAGGTTACCGAGGCCGAAGTCGAACTGACGGCGCCGGAAACCGTGGAAACAGGTGCGCGGTTTGATGTTGGCTGGACGCCGACCATCAATCGCCGGGACTATGTCGCTATTGTTCCACTTGGGGCTGATGCCGGAACCTTTGGAAATTACCAGGCCGTCAGCAAGAATACCGAAGCGACTTTGGTCGCTCCGGCGGATCCAGGGCTGTACGAGGTGCGATATATCCTGAACGTGAACAAAGGCACCGTCGCGTCGCGTCAGATCGAAGTGACCGAGCCGCAGGTTACGCTGCAAATTCCCGAAACCGCGCTGACAGGTGCAAAATTCGACGTCAGTTGGTCCAGCGCGGTCAGCGCCAATGACTATATCAACATCGTTCCGCTGGGTGCGGATGAGGGCGAGTTTGGCAACTACATCACCGTTCGTGACACCAACAAGGGGACGCTGAAGGCGCCCGCAGAGCCCGGGATGTACGAGGTCCGGTATGTGCTGCGTGAAGGCAGCAAAACCCTGGTCAGCGAAGTTATGGAGGTCACCGCCCCCGAGGTCACCATTTCGGGCCCCGCAACAGTCACAACCGGTGCGAAGTTCGAGGTGTCGTGGACCGGAACAGTAGATGTGCAGGATTACATCGCCATCGTTCCTGCCGGCTCGGACGAGGGTGTTTATGGCAATTATCAGGTCGTGCGCGACCAAGGCACCGGCACGCTGACGGCACAGGCCGAACCGGGTTTGTACGAGCTGCGCTATATTCTGCGCGAAGGTGCCAAAACCCTTGCGACGGCGACAATTGAAATCACCACACCCGAGGTGACGGTCACCGCGCCGGACACGGTGCTTGCGGGCAGCAAATTCGAAGTGGCCTGGACCGGCACGGTCAGCGTGCTGGACTACATCAATATCGTGCCGCTGGGCACCGATGAGGGGGTCTATGGCAACTATATGGTCGTGCGCGACAACGCCAGCGACAACCTGCAAGCTCCCTCGGAACCCGGTATGTATGAGATCCGCTATCTGCTGCGCGAGGGCGCAAAGACGGTTGCGGCCGTGACCGTCGAGGTGACCGAACCAGAGGTCACAATCTCAGCGCCCGCCGAGGTGCGCGCGGGCGAAAATCTGCGAGTGACCTGGACCGGAACAGTCAGCAGTGCGGATTACGTCAACCTTGTGCCTCTCGGAACGCCGGATGACGATTTTGGGCTCTATACCCAAGTGCGGGACAAAACCGAGCATGATCTGAAAGCGCCCGACGAGACGGGGCTTTACGAACTGCGCTATATGCTTCGCGAAGGCAGCCGGGTGCTTGCCCGCCAGTCGGTTGAGGTCTTGGCAGCGGATGCCAAGCTGAATACGGGCGGCGATATCACAGCGCCAGATACCGCGGCGCCGGGGTCGACGATCGAAGTAAGCTGGAGTGTCGAAAGTGACAGCGCGGATCAGCGGATCACGCTGGCACGCGGGGATCAGGCGATCTTTACCTGGATCTCGGCTCAGAAGATCGCTGGCGACCCGCCCCTGTCTCTGACTGTTCCGGAAGAGCCCGGCGTGTATGAAATTCGCTTCCTTGATTTGTCAAACAAGAGCGTCCTGTCGCGGAAAATCATCGAAGTGAAATAGCCGGGCAGCCGCGAAAGCTGCCTGTTGCCTGACTGGTCGCTTGTTGCGACCAGCAGGCGGTGCGTTGCCCACATAGATCCTAACTGCTCAGCCATAGATATCCGCGGGGATCAGCCAAACCTGGCACGATCCGCCGGGTGGAATTGGTTCTTCGAATTTTCAGCTATTCAGGTAACGTAAGGTCGGGAGACGGAAATGGAACTACCGACACTGACTTACGAAATGATAGCGGTGCTAAGCCTGTTGTCGTTTACGGTCTTGCTGTTTGTGACCGAAATTGTGCGCATCGATGTGGCCGCGGTTCTGGTCATGGTGATGCTTGGCGCGCTGAGCTATCTGCCCGGGCTTGGCAATCTGGCCAATGTGTCGAACCTATTCGAAGGGTTTTCCTCGAACGCGGTGATGTCCATTATCGCCGTGATGATCATCGGCGCCGGGCTTGACCGAACCGGTCTCATGTCAAAGGTTGCGGCCTTGATTCTCAAGAATGGCGGTACGACCGAGACGCGGATTATTCCCATCGTTTCCACGACGGTGGGGGTCATCAGCTCGTTTATGCAGAATGTCGGCGCGGCTGCTCTTTTCCTGCCGGTCGTCAGCCGCATCTCGGCGCGCACGGAAATCCCGATGAGCAGGCTGCTGATGCCCATGGGCTTTTGCGCGATCCTGGGGGGTACGATCACATTGGTGGGCTCATCCCCTTTGATCCTGCTGAATGATCTGATCGTGTCTTCAAACAAAACCCTGCCGGCGGATAAGCAGATGCAGACATTCGGGCTATTCTCGGTCACGCCAGTGGGCGTCATGCTGGTGCTGACCGGGGTGCTGTATTTCGTGCTCTTTGGTCGTTGGGTTCTGCCCGCACAGCGCGAACGCGGAGCGGACGCAAGCTCGGCCCGGTCCATGCAAGCCTATATTGAAAACACATATGGCTTGCGCGCCGACATGTTCGAGGTTCGTGTTCCCGAAGGGTCCATCATCATCGGGCAAACGCTGTCGGATCTGATGGTCGCGCATAATATGTACATCCTTGGCACATCCTATCGGGGCCACAAGGTTATCGCGCCCATGGCCGACACCAAGATCGAAGCGCCCGCACGGCTTGCAGTTCTTGGACTGCGACGCGTTGTTAAGTACGAATTCACCGACCCTTACGGGTTGGAAATCATGCCGCAACTGAACGTGTTTGCCGATGATTTCGCTGCAACCCAATCCGGTGTGGCCGAGGTGGTTATTCCGCCCGGATCATCCGTCATAGGGCAGACCCCAATTGATCTGCGTCTGCGACAGACCCATGGATTGTCCCTGCTGGCCATTCAACGCGGCGAAGAAACCCTGAGCCATGTCGAAACCGAAGATCACGCGGCAACGCATATCGGGCAGGTGCCGTTGCAGGCGGGCGATACCTGTGTGGTTCACGTTCAATGGGATCGGCTGACGCGCCTCAAATCCGACCGGGATTTTGTCATCGTGACCTCAGATTTCCCGCAAGAAGAGCTGCGCCCCCACAAGGTCGGCTGGGCGCTGTTTTTCTTTCTGATCGCTTTGAGCCTGATCCTGTTTTCCGACCTGCGCCTATCCTTGTGCCTTCTGATCGGCGCGATTGGTATGGTCCTCAGCCGGGTGCTGTCGATTGATGAAGCATATGAGTCGATCAGTTGGAGCACGGTATTCCTTCTAGCGTCTCTCATCCCGCTGGGTCAGGCGGTTCAGAACACAGGCACCGCGGACTGGATCGCAGCCCATGTGCTTTCGCTTTTGAATGGCTGGCCACTGTGGTCGCTGCAGGCCGCATTGGCCGTGTTGGCGACCGTGTTCACGTTGGTTATGTCAAATGTCGGGGCGACGGTTCTGCTGGTCCCTCTGGCCGTATCCATCGCGGTTTCCGCCGGTGGAAATCCGGCCGTCTTTGCGCTGACAGTGGCGCTTTCAACCTCCAATTCCTTTCTGATCCCGACGCATCAGGTGAACGCCCTGATCATGGGACCGGCCGGTTACCGCGTCATCGATTTCGTGCGTTCCGGCGGGATCATGACGTTGCTTTTCCTGATCGTTTCTATGACCGGCCTTTCGCTGTTTTTCTAAGGGACCGTAGCGCGCCCTGAGATCGAAACCGCACGACATACCGCGAAGTCTTGTGGGTCAATGTTTCAGCCTTGCTCAGATGCTGAGGAAATCGGTCATCAATTTCTGCCTTTGACCACGCGCTGTGTGGCCCAGGTGAAACCTGGCAAACCCCGCTGCGCAAACGATTTATGAGGCCGATCAAAGATCATTCCGTTGCGTCATGTATCATTGAATTGGCGTATTCTTCGAAAACCATGTTTAATTTGGGCTAAACGGCGCGAGTTGATACTATACTCGCTGCCAGTTGGTGTGATGTGGGGGGCTACGATGCACTGCAGTGTCTGTGGCGCAGCAAATGCTGAGGGTGCTGAAACGTGCTTTCGATGCGGTGTCGCGCTGAACCTTAGCTGTGTATCGTGTGGCGCTGTCTTGGCACCGGGTGCCCGCTTTTGTTCCGGTTGCGGTCAGCGTGTTTCGCAGCCAGAGGCGAGCCCGCACCATGGGATCAGAACCGACGGTGCGCAGGACGCGGCATCGTTCCTTTTGGGCGAACGTTCAGCGCGGCGAGGGGAGCTTAAGAACATCACCGTTCTTTTTGCCGACATCACCAATTCGACCGGGCTGATCGAGGGGATGTCGCCGGAGGATTCAACTCATTTGCTGCAGCCTGCGTTGAAGACGATGGCGCAGGCGGTGCACGATCATGGTGGTGTCGTCTCGCAACTGCAGGGGGACGGGTTGATGGCCCTGTTCGGGGCGCCTGTCGCGATCGAGGATCACGCGATCCGTGCCTGCCGCGCGGCCGTGGATATGCGGGACAGGGCGTCGCAGATCGGCGACGAAGGCGTACAGATCCATGTCGGCGTACATACGGGGATGGTACTTTTGAGGTCGGTCAATACGGACCTCTTCATGGAATATGACACCGCAGGCTGGACCGTTCACATGGCTGCGCGGATGGGCGAAATGGCCCAACCCGGTGAGATCCGGCTGACAGAGGCGACCGCTGAGCATTTGGAAGGGTTTGCCAGCCTCAAGCCGCTGGGTCTTGCGCAGATCAGAGGCGTCAAGAAAGGCATCGCCAGTTTTCTGCTGACGGGTATGTCGGCCAACCGTTCAAGGTGGGATGCGCGACGTACACGCGGGCTTAACCGTTTTGTGGGACGTGACGAAGAAATTCGTGTGCTGAATGCGGCCATCGCCTCAGCCCGGGACGGGCGCGGCGGGTTCGTTGTCATTCGGGGTGAGGCAGGGATCGGGAAATCCCGGCTTATCCATGAATTCGAGCGCCGCGCGCAGGCCTCGGACTTGCGCGTTCTGGACACCGCAGTGCGATCTGACGGTGCGGATATGGCGTATCTGCCAGTGCGTTCGCTGGTGCAGGCCTGGTTGCAGGACGGATCCTATAAGGCCGATCAACGCGCGACCGCCCTGGAAATCGAGTTGAACAATCTGGGTGCCGGTGCGGTCGACGCGCTGCCAGCCCTGCAATCGCTCTTGGATATCCCGGTCGAGGAGGAGGGCTGGCAACATCTGGACGCCTTCCAACGACGGCGCCGATTGACAGATGCCTTGCGGGATTGGGTCAAGGCGCTGGCAAAGCACTCTCCGCTGGTTCTGATCGTCGAAGATTTGCACTGGATTGATCAGGAAAGCGAAGAAGTCTTGCGGTGTCTGGCCGAGATTGTTCAGGATTTACCGGTGCTTCTGCTGGTCTCGTGTCGTCAGGAATATCAATGGCGCGGGCCGAAACCGACCCGGGTCCTGGAATTGTCCCACCTTGGCCATCAGGCCTCAATGGCGTTGTTCGAAGATTTGCTGGGCGATGACCCTTCGCTGCTTGAATTGAAAAAGGTGCTGATCGAACGGGCCGGCGGCACACCGCTGTTTCTTGAGGAACTGGCCCGCAGATTGGTCGAAACCGGGCAGCTGAGTGGCGAACCGGGGGAATATCGCCTGTCCGGCAGTGCCGCTGATGTCGAAGTGCCAGGCAATATCGCCGCCATCGTGTCCGCACGGATCGATTTTCAGTCACCCGAAGCCAAATCAATGCTGAACCTTGCGGCTGTGGCAGATGGCGGTCCGCTGTCTTTGCTGCTGCGCGCGAGCGAGCTGGATGAACCCGACTCGCTGGGTGCGCTGGATGCATTGTTCGACGCGCAACTGCTTCGGGAAAATCCTTCGAAAAACGAAATGCGGTTCAGCCATGATGTGGTCCGTGAGGTTGCGTATTCACTGATCCTCAGCACCAAGCGCCGTGAACTACACGCCCGGCTTGCGCGTGCAATCGAAATGGAGTTCGACGACAGGTTGGGTGAATATGTCGACCATCTGGCAATCCATTACCTCAAGGCAGAAGATTGGGAAAAGGCCGCCGACTACCACCTGAAGGCCTGTTTGCGGGCGACAGAGCGGTCTGCTAACAGGCAGGCAATCAGATTTGCCAAAGGTGGCGTTTCTGCGTTGTCGCAGCTTACTCAGAATGAAGAGGTGGTCAAAAGTACGCTGGATCTGAGGTTGATTGCCAACAACGCTTTGATCACAACCGGTGAACTGGATGAGATCATTGAGAACCTGAACAGTGCCGAGCTTTTACTGAAACAGCCTGTAGGCGCGCGCCGAGTGGCGTCGGTGAAAACGCATCTTGCCATCGCGCAATGGCTTCAGGGCTCGCATGCGGAAAGCCAGCAGGCCGCGACCGAGGCGCTGACCATCGCCCGCGAGATTGAACATCCCGCCCTGCAGATGGGCGCCTCTGCGGCGCTTGGGATGGCTTTCCACGCGACCGGGCGCTTTGATGAGGCGATCAAGCTGCACGAGACCTTGCGGGCGCAATTGCAGGGCGACGTCCGGTATGTCCGGGCCGGTTGGACGGTTTACCCTTTGGTCCTGGTCAATACGTTCCTCGCCTCAGCTTATCTGGAGCGTGGAGAGTTTGATCTTGCCCGCGCACGGATCGACGAAGGGGCAGCGTTCGCGGATGAGGTGAAACATCCCTATTCGCAGGCAACCATTCGCGATTTCGATGGCTATCACCTTCTGATGACCGGAAACGCCAAGGCTGCCGTACAGGTGTTTGAGGAAACGCTTGCGCTTTGCCAGAAATACGATCTGCGAAACCTGCACCGGTCGGTCTCTGCCAAGCTTGCGATGGCCGAAACGCAACTGGGCAAAGCGCAAGGCGCGTTGGATCGGATGGAGGCGACCATTGACCTGAAAGAGCACCTCAGGGGCGGGGCCTATATCTGGCATTGGCTCTATCTGGCGCGCGCCAACGCCCATCTTGCCAGATCGCAGCCCGAAGACGCGTTGCAATGGGTGGATCGCAGCGTCGAGCTGACGCGCCATGGGAACGAGCGGCCCCATCTGGGGCAGGCGCTAAAGCTCAAAGGCGACATTCAAGCCCGGCTCAGCAACGATCAGGCGCTGGATGCCGAGGCCAGCTATCGCGCCGCGATGGTCGAGGCCAAGGCGTGTGGGATGCGCCCCTTGCAGGCGGATACCGGGTTTGCTTTGGCGCAATTGCTGGCCCGGCAGGGCAAAGGGGAAGAGGCCGAGATGCAGCTGCGCGAAGCATTGACACTGTTCGAAGCTCTGGGCCTTTCAGGTAAGGTAGAATCGGCCACGACCCAGTTGCGACAACTTCAGGCGAGCCTGATCAAGTAGCCCAGTTCTGGGCCATATGCCGCAATGCCCGTAGGCCGGGCACAAAGAAATACGCCCCTCCACGCACGACGACGAAGGGCTCCAGATTGGGCGGCCGCAGGTTCAGGGGGCTGCTTTGGATCGTCATGGTCGAGCCCGGCTGATACTCGCCGATCAGGGGATCACGTTCATCGGTCAGGCCCGAGAATTTCGGGTTGTTGATCCAATTGTGCTGTACCGCTTCGAACTGTCCGGCGATATCCGCGTTGAAACACCCAAAGAGTATGCCCCTTGGTTTTTCGTTGTCTGCCGCCTTTGGGTTTTCGGTATCATAGCGCGGGCCATATATGCGCCCCCGCCGCAAAATTCGGTGCAGTCGGGCCTGTTTCAAGGCACGGTCCGGATCGCTACCCAACGTATCGCGCGGCCATGCACGGCGGATGTGTGATCCAACGGGGCACCGGAATCCTTCGCGATCTTCCGTGTGATAGAAGAAATCATTGGTTTGTGCAGGATTTTCCTTGTCAAACGGGCCAAAATCTTCGGAAAGCGAGTCATTTTCGGGAAATCGCGTCAGCGGAGCGCCATTGCGCCATCGTCCAACGACCTTGGCTGCGATCCATTCGCGGTAGTTTTCCTTGTCACCGTTACGCTTTTCTCGCGCGGCATAATCCAGCCAGTCTTCAAAGGCTTTGACGTTCTGCGCGAGCTCTCGCAGGACAAAATAACTGCCGTTCTGGCCAAAATCGCTACCATCGGGCGCCTGCGGAGACACCGGCAGGTTGTCGCGTTCGTTGCGGTACCCGATCAGAATTTCTCCGGGCGCGACCTGATGTAACCCGGCGGTTGGCCCGGTCACCTGCTGCCGATTGTCGCCAACAATCGCAGGCTGCGACAGACCATCGCGAAATCCGAAATGCTCGCGCTGATCCTCGGGCATTCTGCCCGTAAGGATGGCAATTTCCTTGACCCCGGTTTCGCTTTCCTTGCCGATCAGCTCAAGCGCCCGCGCTTTGGTATCCGACTTGCGAAATACCAAGAGCAGAATGTGAACCGGCTCTGTCGCGTACCCACCCCAACGCCAGTCTTTTGGGTCGTTCGGGCCGACATCGCCCAACATGCCCGACCGGCGGGAAATCGCGTCTCCCTCAGCCGGGGTCGGGGCCATGCCGTCGACGAATTCATGAGGGAAACCAGACGGTCTGGATTTGTTGAATCCCAGTTCGCAAAGCCCCCGAAAGGTAAAGGCCAGGTTAACCGCCTCTGTCACATCTTTGCTGCCGTCAACATCCGCACCGGTCGTGATCGTCAGGTCCCTGATCCAGGCGCGGGCTTTGTCGGTGTCCTGGATGTTCAGCAGCACATAGGCCGACTCGGTCAGCCATCCCATGCCGCGGCGAACAAACCCCTGTACGTCATCCCATTCCAATTGAGCCATTGCGTGTTCTCCGGGCCGGTCAGCGGATATTGCTGATCAGCATATCGATTTCAGCTTCGTCGAGGTCTTCAAACAGGGCGTTTCTTATCCGGCTGTTGGTATGAATATTCACACCGCCCGTCTGCGGATAGGCGCTGTACCACACCATCGACTCTTTCTGGCTGGACCGGACCGCGCGTTTGAACGGCCGTTCGTCACGCGCGCCTTTCCAGCCCAGACATTCGGTGCGCGGGAAACCGACGGGCGTATCCACGCCATGTACATCGACATGTTGGTATGTGTGCGACCAGATCGCGTTCAGCAATCGGACCGAGCCGCTGTCGATGAACCCGTCCAAATAGCTGGACCAACTGCCCTGATAGGTATCCAGAAACAACAGGCGTCGCCCTTTGTCGATGATCAGCCAACGCAGGAAGTGGATGTCGGGCACATCACCCAGCACGCCCCGCGTGAACCACCAGCGGCACATCTGATTGACCAGAAACAGGACAAGCCGCAGGCGCAGCAGACGCAGGCGGCCCGGTTTGATCCGGGTCACGCTGATCAGGTGGTTCTGCATCTTGTTGACGCCGTGCCCTTCGCGGTCAAAGCGTGTGGTATCCGTAGGGACCTGGGTCAGGATGCGCGCATCTTCATAGATGCGGTTGTCGATCAGTTTGCCTTGGACATAGACGTAAAGCAGCCAGATCGCCCCGATCGTGAGAACCGCGGCCAGTGTCACAAGCATGCTCAGCGCGCCGGTCACGCCCCAGCTGATGATCGTCGAAAACAACGTGCCCGGTGGGTCATCAAAAACGCCGGTGACCCAATTCAGCGCCACCAGCATCAGCCAGCCGATGATGGCCATTGCCAGTCGCAGGCCATCCGAGACAAAGGAAAACTTCGCGTGTTGCTGCGCCGTTGCGTGACCAAACATGCGGTCCAGCGCGGGCATGGATCGGATGTAACGTAGATAAAGCAGCGCTGCGCCGCACAAAAACGCGCCCAACAGGCCGAGCAGCGCGGCGGCCAGGTTTTGGTAAGCCAGCCATGCGGGGGGTGAGACGCTGCCGACCGTTGTCAGACCAAATCCAATCAGAACCGTCAGGGTGCCATAGCCCGCCAGAATGGCATAGAGGCGCAGGATTTGCAGCAACAGCCACCGGACACCCGCATCGCCGGGTTTTTCGTGGCGTTCACAAAAATACTGCACGCCGCGCGCCAAAATCCAGGTCAAAACCACCGAGGCCGCTGCCCAGAAATAGATACCCAGAACCGACAGCAAAGGGGCCGCCAGATCCCGCCAGAGGAATGGCAGGTCGGTCAAATACGCGACGAGTCGGCCGGCCCACCCGTTGTCAAAGGCGCTGGCACAGCCCCGAACCTGGTCGGTCAGGGATTGCATGCAATCGACAAAGGCCTGTGGCACAGGAACGGCGAGGTGAACACCAACGGCCGCAATCAAAAGCGCCAAAAGGCCACCTGCAACTATGGTCAGGTGCTGGCCCAGCCGTGTCTCAAAGGGCTCGTCCCGTTTTTCGGCGACCCACCGGAAATCCGCGCTGTTCTTTTCCCTTGGTTCCGGCGGGGTGAGGGCGACGCGGCGCAGGCGCCGTAGGATCGCGTTGCGATCCGATGGCACTCCGGCAGCTTGATCGGCAAGCCTTTCCAACTCAGAGACCAGCCGACAGCGCAGCTCTTCTTCGCCGTGGATCTCTGAAAGCGACCGACCGGGGTGCCCCTGAAAGAAGATATGAGGTTTGATATCGTGGCTGATCAGATAAGTGCGCACCTGCCGCGGCAACCCGGTGCCGGCCTCTGGGTAACCCGTGCAATGAGCATAGATTTCGTCCAGCCCGGGCCCACACAATTCGATCAGTTCATCCAGAAAATCCTGGCGCGTTCCGTCGATCGAGGCCTCGAGCATCAGGCAGGGTTCAAGCGCGTTTGGCCCGTGGTCTTCGTCCAGAATGGCGAAACACGCAAAATGCAACATGCGCAGTTTGTCAAAGGGCATGGTTGGGGTGCAGACCAAACGCTCGGTGGCCGGATCCCATTGCGGCTCGATCTTGTCCTTCAACACCTGGCGCAGGGCATCTGCGTGGTCAGGCTTGATCGGCGTGATTATGACGAGACCTGTTTGTTTCATCGCCTATGCCCGTATCCCGATCCACAGCCGATCTGCTGCGGCGCCCTTGTAGACGATCTTGCCGCGGCGGCCGGGCAGCCGTCTGACATTGGGTTGACGCAAAATTGCGCCGACGATTTCAACCAACGCGTCTTCGGCGATCACGCGGCCTATGCACTTGTGCAGACCGCTGCCGAAGACCAGCGATTTTTCGATGTCTCGTTCGCCGGAAAACTGGCCAGGGCCTTCGAACGCCAGCGGGTCGTGCATGCCAGCCAGAGGCGGGGCCCAAATCGTGGTGCCAGCGCTGACAACCCGGCGGCGCACACCGGGCGTGCCGATGATGGTTGCGCGCGGGCAATAACGGGCCAAAACCGGCAGCATCGGTCGAAACCTGAGCGCCTCGTAAACGATACCTTTCAGCGCGTCGGGGTCGTTTTGGGCGGCTTTACAAGCCAGTTGCAGAGCATCGGGGCGCTTCAACAGCTCATCAATCGTGCCCGAGGCAGTGCGCACCACGGTTGCCATGCCGAACACCACAAGCCCGCAGATCATCCGGGCAACCCAGTCATCGGTCATCCATGCGGGTGAGCCAGCCTGCCTGGCTTCTTGCACCAGACGAGTCAGAGCGTTCTGGTTGGAGGCGGCCGGGTTTGTGTTCTGGATCAGGTCCAGGACATGGCCGCGCAATTGAACCGCGGCGTTATCCGCCGCCACCCTTTCGGGCATTCCATGTGGCGGCAACAGAATGATGGCCGAGGCAAGCTCGGTCAGCCAACCGGCCAGATCCTTCTGGTCAGCGGTGCCAATGGTAACGCCGTAATATTGCTGGATGATGTGAAGCGAGACATTGCGCGCGAAATCCGCCACGTCCAGCTCGGACCCAGCGTTTGCCAGCTCCTGATCACAGGCATTTTTTGCGAGGTCCGAGATAGCGGGACCGCTGCCGGGACTCAGCGCGGTTTTCAGGGCGCCTTCCTGCTCGCGATGGCTGCGCGGCCAGTCTGTATCCAGAATGAAGGTCCCCGCCAGCATCCGGTCGCGGGCGAACAATCCAAGCTCAAAATCCTGATTGCGATTCAAGACGGCCTTCACATCGTCATGGCGGGTGACGATGGCAAATTTGCGAAACATGAAAATTGGCCGGACCTTGCGGAGCCAGCCGAATATCCATCTTGGTATGGAGGGATGGGTCAGGAAATAACCAGTCAGCCGAAACCCGGAACGCGCCCGCATTGCGCGGAACCTGGCGCTGATCCGCTCGATCACATGAGGAGATGTATAACTTGTCGGCGCGGGTGTATTCGTTTCACTAACCATAATGCACTCAACAGTAACATAAAAATGCAATTATCTGACGGTTTGGTGGGCTTTTTGGCAAGTCCGAAAACGAAAAATCGGCCCGTTGAGGGCCGATTTTTACCCTGTACCTACCCAAGAGCGGTGAAAAAGGCATCGCAGACCGAAGCCCGCGACGGCTGTTCGTTCAGGCGAAATACACGCCGTTTTCACTCATCGGCAGTTCCGAGACCCGCAGATCCAGTTGCGCAATGGCGTTGGCCAGAGCGGGTGCCGCGGGTGGCGTTCCGGGTTCGCCGATACCGGTCGGAGCCTCGGCGGACGCAACGATATGGGTTTCTATGGCCTTGATGTCCGAGATGCGCAGTGGTTCGTAATCCGGGAAATTGGATTGCTCAACCGCGCCCGCATCCAGGGTGATCTGATCCCGCATCGCGTGGCCGATCCCGTATCCGATGGCACCTTCGGTCTGTGCGCGCACCACGTCCGGGTTGACCGCAATGCCGCAATCCACGGCGGCAGTGACCTTTTCGATCTGAATGCCGTCGTCCGGTGTGCCAGAGATTTCGACCACCTCTGCCACGTAAGAGCCAAAGGACTTGTGAACCGCAATGCCCTGAACGTTGCCGCTGGCCGGGTTGCCCCAGTTTCCTTTCTCGGCAGCCAGTTTCAGTACACCGGCTTTGCGCTGGGCGTCGGCGCCGCCGCCTTCCAGATAGGCCAGACGGAACTCGACCGGATCGCGGCCTGCGGCCTTTGCCGCCATGTCCATCATCACTTCCATCACGTAGGCCGTATGCGTGTGCCCGACCGAACGCCACCACAGAACCGAGGTCGCTTTTTCGGTATCCGTCAGGCCGACCGACATGCTGGGGATGACGTACGGGTTGTCCGCAAGGCCTTCGACCGTGCTGTGGTCAACACCGTCATGCACCAGCATCGCCTCGAACGCGGTGCCTTTCATGATGGACTGACCGGCAACCTGATGCTCCCACGCTGCGATATTGCCGTCACTGTCCAGGCCAACACTCACTTTATGACCGGTGGCAGGGCGGTAGTACCCACCGCGAATGTCATCTTCACGATCCCAAACCAGTTTCACCGGGCGGGAGCGGTCTGTCATGACAAAGGCCAGTGCCGCCTCGACCTGATAATCCGCATCCGGGGTGGCCCGGCGTCCAAAGGATCCACCGGCCAGCATGGTCCGGATCTCGATCTTTTCAGGCGGAAGCTGGAAGATCTGTTGATAGGCCATATGCGGACCGGTCGGCATCTGTGCGCCGTCATGCAGGATGATCGTGCCATCCGCGGTCTGTTCGATGGTGCAGTTCAGCGGCTCCATCGGGGCGTGTGCCAGCAGAGGGAAGTAGAATGTCTTCTCGACAATCGTCTCTGCGCCATCCACGGCGGCGGTCACCGCCGCCTGATCCGCCTTGTTCACGTTGTAAACCGGCGCGGCGTCCAGCGCTGCCATCACCTCATCCCGGATTTCGACGGACGAACGGGCCTCAGCGGCTGACATATCCCAATCGACTTCGATCGCCTCTCGGGCCTGCATCGCGGCCCAGGTGTTTTCAGCATAAACCGCGACCCCGTGATTGGTGGGCAAAGGCATCGCCATGACAAAGCCCTTCACCTCTTTGGCGGCGCTGTCGTCAAAGCCTGCGACCAGACCACCACGCTGTGGGGTGCGTTTGATCATGACCACCATCTGATTGGGCAAATGCATGTCCATCGCGAACTTGGCCTGACCATTAACCTTGATCGGGCTGTCGACGCGGCGGGTCTTTTCGTTGCCGATGATTTTCCATTCGGATGGATCGCGTAGGCGTGGTGTTTCCGATGGCGGGATGCTGGCTGCCGCAGCAACAAATGCACCAATTGGTTCGGACTTGCCGCCGCCGGTGATCAAGCCGTCTTGAATGTCCAGCGTTGCGGGATCCACACCCCAGGCGTCTGTGGCGGCCTTGATCAGCATCTCGCGCGCATTGGCCCCGGCGGTGCGGTACTGCATCCAGGAATTGGCCATCGCGGTCGAGCCGCCTGTGCCCTGAAACTGGCCAAACAGAAGATTGTTGTATCGGGCCGCATCGGAGGGCGCGAACTCGAACCCGATCTGGTCCATGGTAACACCGAGTTCTTCGGCGATCAGAGAGGACAGGCCCGTCGCAGGACCTTGACCCTTTTCGAAGTGCTTGATGATCGCAATCACGTTGCCATCGCCATCGATTTTCACAAACGGATTCAGCATTGCGTCAGCATTGCCAGACGCAGCTGCGGCGCCGTTGGCATTTGCGCCGACGTAAAGGACGGCGGTTGCTGCAGCGGCAGATTTTAGGAACCCGCGACGGGAAAGATTAGCTGTCATCGTCTTAGGCCTCCAGGATTTCGGCTGCACGCAGAACACCGGCGCGGATGCGCTGGTAGGTGGCGCAGCGGCAGGCATTTCCATACATGTATGCGTCGACATCTTCGGCGGTCGGGTTGGCGTTTTCGCGCAGCAGGCCAACCGCGTTCATGATCTGGCCGGACTGGCAATAGCCGCACTGAACCACATCGAGCTCAAGCCAGGCCTGCTGCACGGCAGCGCCCACCTTGTCCTGTTCCATCATCTCGATCGTAGTGATCTCGGATCCTTCGACATCTTCGATATAGGTCTGGCACGAGCGCACGGGCTCGCCATCCAGATGAACGGTGCAGGCCCCGCATGAGGCGACGCCACACCCGAATTTGGTTCCGGTCAGTTGCAGTTCGTCCCGGATGACCCAGAGTAGAGGGGTGCCGGGTTCGGCCTCGACAGAATGCGTCTGGCCATTGAGTTTCAGCGAGATTGCCATGGCTGCTTGGTCTCCCAGTTGGCTGGTATGCTCATTTTGTTGGAATGGTAGTATTGGGTGGTCGTGGTTCAACTTGGGGCCGAGAGGGATCAGAGCCCCAGTTGCGCCTTCAAGCCGCCGATGAAGGCGTCATCATCCAGGGCCTTGCGGTTGTTCAGGTATTCTTCGGCGTCCGCACCGGCCCGATACCGAAGCGTGTTGGTGCCATCGGTCACCGCGGTCCAGATGACCTCGGCGACCACATCCGGTTTCGAGGTTTGGGCCGCCATTTCCTCGCTGCCCCACGCACCGAACAGGGCGCTGACGACCGGCTGGTATTCGGTCATCGTTTCGTCATTCACAAAGTCAAACGACCGCCCGCCAAAGTCGGTTGCGATCAGACCAGGCTCAACGATCTTGACCTTGATCCCGGCCGCTTCCAGCTCGTAGTGCAACGACTCGGAAATCCCTTCGACGGCGAATTTCGTGCCGTGGTACAGGGCACCCAGGGGAAATGTGATCTGGCCGCCGATCGAAGAAATATTCACGATTGTCCCGGACCCGTTTGCACGCATGTGGGGCAGGACCGCCTTGGTCGTTTCGATCAGCCCGATCACATTGGTGTCAAACTGGCGGCGGATGCGGTCCATTGGAAAGGCCTCAAGCGGGCCATAGGCACCATAGCCTGCGTTGTTCAGCAGAACATCGATCTTGCCGAATTTTTCGATCCCCGCAGCGACCGCCGCGTTAATCGATGCGGCATCCGTCACATCCAGGCGCGTGACAAGGATGTTGTCCTGCCCGGTCAGGTCCTGTTCCTTGTCGGGCGTGCGCATCGTGGCAACCACGTTCCAGCCGCGCGCGGCAAAAAGCTGGGCGGTGACCTTGCCAATACCCGAGGAAGCACCGGTGATCAGGATCGTCTGAGCCATGGCTAAAAAACTCCTAAACTGTGTGTGCTGCCAAATTAGCATCGCAGTTTTCGTGGGCCTTGCCCGATCCTCCGAATGATCTGCCTATTTCTCCGAGCGGGTGGATTTATGTGTTTCGAAGCGCGGTGCGCTCTCTATATTTGAACTCAACAAGGAGGCGTTGTGATGGTTCCGGACAAGCTGATCAAAGATGTTTTCCAACATGTCTCGGGTTGCGGGAAAATGGGTGAGGGGTGCGAAACCGGGGTCGATGGGTTGTATGCTGTCGCGAATACACAGACCACCGAGTGCTCGGCCACGTTTTATGAACCCATCATGTGTCTGGTCCTGCAAGGAACGAAAGAGGCTTATATCAGCAACCGTGTCGTGAGATACGGCGCGGGCGATACTTTGATCGTCAGCCATGCGGTACCCTTAGACGCCGCTGTGATTCAGGCGAGCCCGGATACGCCCTATGCCGCACTTGCTCTGGTACTGGACATGGCCTTGGCCCGCAGCCTGTATGACGAAATTGATGATGCTGCCGACACGGCAGGCAACCTGCATTCGGTGGATGCCGCCGCCTCGGACGCTGCATTGATTGATGCGGTGGGCCGATTGTTCCAGCTTTCCAACGATCCGGTCGAGGCCAAAGCCCTCGCGCCTTTGGTCCTGCGGGAGATCCACTTTCGCCTGTTGCGCGCCCGGCATGGCGGGATGTTGCGGCAGCTTTTGCAACAAGACAGCACGGCCAGCCGGATCTCTAAAACCATCGCCACGCTGCGCAGCAACTTCCGCTCAAACATTGCCGTTGCGGAACTGGCAATGGACTGTGGGATGAGCCTGTCTTCGTTTCACGAACACTTTAAGACGGTGACCGCCACGACTCCGTTGCAGTATCAAAAGGAATTGCGGCTGCTTGAGGCACGCAGATTATTGTCCGCAGGCGGCGTATCCGTCGCGGCAGCGGCCTATGAGGTGGGTTACGAAAGCCCCACGCAATTCAGCCGCGAGTTTTCCCGCAAGTTCGGCCTGTCGCCCAGCGATCAGAAGTCCGAAGCGCGGGCGATGGCCAGCTAGGGCCAGACCGGTGGGGTCAGCCCGGCTTGAAACCAGCTGATGAAACTCACGATCGAGAAAACGGGCAGACCCGTCGCCCGCTGAATGTCCGCCGCATACGGGCACATGTTGGTGCATTCCAGCACAATCGCGCCCAGATCAGGGTTGGCGGCCTGCAAGGCCAAAGCGGCCTCGATATTGTCCTGTCGGGCTTTGTCGACATCCAGAGTCAGTTCGTTGCCAAGAATGGCCCGGGTAAACTCCTGACCACCTTCGGTTGAGCCGATGGGCGTATCGGAAGGGACATTCGCCGCTTTAAGGTGGTCCGGCGTCAGGGTGGAGGCAGAGATGGTCAGAATACCGACGCGTTTACCCGCTGGAAGGATGCGATTGACCATCTCGACCTGCATCAATGAAGACGTGGCAACGGGAACCGGCAAAGCCTGCGACAGTTCTTTCTGGAACAGCGATAGAAACCCGCAATTGGTGGTGATCCCGTCGACGCCGTCCTTGACCAGATCCTCGGCCGCTTCGATGAAAGCATCCAGCATACCCTCGGCTCTGTGACGCACCACGCGGTCGGGTGAGGCGTCTCGGACAATGCGGTAGAGCACCGGAAACGGCCAGGTTTGGGCGTTGCCCATATCTCCGGGGATGCGGGGAAATTGGGCATCCAGCATGAGGATGCCAACAGAGGCGCCGTAAATGGATTTCCCGCCCTGAGCAATCATGCCTCAGCCTCCTCGATAATGCGGGCCGAGATGTCTTCGGACCCTTCCATATAGATGCTGGTGATGCCGTGGCGCACCGCGTCTTGCACCTGATCCATGCGTTTGGCGATATGTGCGCTCAGCACCCGCGCTGCCGTGTCCGCATCACGGTCCAGAAGCGCCTGCATGACCCGTTTGTGTTCATCCTTTGAGCGCTGAACGCGGTCCAAGCTCATCGAGATCCAGCGGATGTAGCGGATACGTTCGTTGATCCGCGTCAGCGTATGCAGCAATTCCATGTTGCCCGAGAGTTTCGCGATGCCCAGGTGAAACGCCTCGTCCCGATTGACGGCTTCCTCGACGGTCAGGCCTGTGATATCGATTCCGGTTGCGTAAAGCTCATCTTGCAGGGCATGCAATTTGTCGTCCGTTGCCTTGTCGCAGGCCGCGCGCACGGCGGCCGTTTCGATGATCTGGCGCAGCTCGAACAGGTCGTAAATGCTCTGCGCGTCCAAAGCGCGGCAAAAGAACCCTTGACCCGGGCGAAAGTCGAACAAACGTTCGGCCACCAGCCGGTTCAGCGCCTCGCGCAGGGGGGTGCGGCTTACACCGAGCTCTCTGGACAGGGCAACCTCGTTCAAACGGTCGCCCGGGCGCAGGCGAAAGGATACGGCCATGGCCTTTACCTGATCATAGATATCGTCAACCCGTGGACCGGTCATGAACCCCACCTTTTTCCGATGAAACAGGGGTGCCACAGGGAAATCTTGAAATCAATATACAAAACTGTATACAGCTCTGTGTGCAAAGATAGCCAAAGGAATCGCAAGCTATGACAGGAACGAACTATCTGACCGGAGCCGAGGCGATGGTGCGTATGCTTGAGGCGCATGGCGTGAAACACATGTTCGGCCTGTGTGGTGACACCACCTTGCCCTTCTATGATGCCCTGGCCCGTATGGATCATGGCATTCAGCATATTCTGACACGGGATGAACGCCACGCGGCCTACATGGCAGACGGCTATGCGCGTGTGACCGGAAAGCCGGGCGTGTGCGAGGGGCCATCGGGCGGTGGCGCGACCTATATCCTGCCTGGTGTGGTCGAGGCGAATGAAAGCTCGGTCCCGATTTTGGCGATCACATCTGATATTGCCACGACCAGCCGCGGGAAGTATCCTTTGACGGAACTGGACCAGCCCGCCCTGTTCCAGCCGTTGGCCAAGTGGACCGCCTCGTTGGACGATGCGACGCGCCTGCCTGCAATGATGCGGGCCGCGTTCCGGGCGATGACGACAGGAACGCCGGGGGCAGCGCATTTGGCTCTGCCGTTCGACACCCAGAAGGCGCAGGTCGATGAGGCAGAGATTTGGGCAGACGCCCGCCACCGCAGTTACCCAGCGGAAAGGGCAGCGCCAGACCCAGACGCTATTGCAGAGGCGGCAGAGGTTCTGTCGAAGGCGAAATCAGCCGTGGCCATTTGCGGCGGCGGCCCGGTTCTTTCAGGCGCCGAAGGCGCGCTGCGCAGGGTTGCAAGCTTGCTCGACATGCCTGTGGCCACCACCGTGTCGGGGCAGGGGTCCATTGCCGAAACCGACCCGCTGGCCTTGGGGGTTGTTGGCTCAAACGGGGGCGTCCCTGCGACGCGCGCCGTTGTGGATAGTGCCGATGTGGTTCTTTTCATCGGATGCCGTGCCGGATCGGTCACCACCGAGCGGTGGCGCAGCCCGGGGCGAAACGCCACGATCATCCATATCGACAGCGATCCGATGGTGATCGGGGCCAATTACCAGACCGAGGTGGCAATCTGCGCCGATGCCCGCCTTGCGCTTGAGGCTTTGGCGGATGCGCTTGAGGCCAGTACGGATCTGAACGCTCAGGGCGGGGCCGCAAAAGCGATGGCTGCGTGGCAGGCAAAACAGGCGGCATTTGCCCCCTTTGCGGCCAGTCGTGAAACGCCGATCCGGCCTGAGGCCGTTATGGCAGCCCTGATGGATATCCTCGACGATGACGCAATTGTCGTGGCCGATCCCGGCACGCCGTGCCCCTATTTCAGTGCGCACTACCGTTGGCGCAAAGCGGGTCGGCAATTCATCACCAACCGGGCGCATGGGGCGCTGGGCTATTCGCTGGGGGCCGCCATGGGTGCCCATGTCGGACGGCCCTCCGTCAAGACCCTGGCAGTGATGGGGGACGGTTCCTTTGGGTTCACCTGTGGTGAGTTCGAAACCATGGTGCGGCACAAGATGCCCATCACCTCGATTGTCTTCTCGAACGCGGTATTCGGGTGGATCAAGGCTGGGCAAAATGCCGGGTTTGATCAGCGCTATTACAACGTCGATTTCAACCGCACAGACCACGCGGCTGTTGCGGCTGCGTTCGGAGTGAAATCATGGACGGTGAAGGACCCCGCCGACCTGCCCAAAGTGCTGCGGCAAGCGGTCGAACATGACGGGCCTACGCTGGTCGACATCCATTCGCAACCGCTTCACGAGGCGGCGGCCCCCGTATCCGAATGGGTGGCGTAAGACGCAATTGAAGGGGTCAATTGGGCCAGAAATTCCTGCGCGATTGTGGACAGAGGCCGTCCTTTGGCCGTGATGATCGCAAGGTCCAGCATGACTGCCGGGCGGAAGGGGCGGGTCTGATACCCGCTCTCTTCGTCGAAGGTTACAGTAAAGGGGTCGATCATCGCGACCCCCATCCCTTGCTTCACAAAGCTCAGCAAATTCTCGGACAGATGGGTGTGGATTTGCGTGCGCCACGTCCGCCCGGCCTTTTGAAACAGGTCACGGGTTCGGTGATGTGTCTGATGTTCCGGCCCCATCACGATGAACGGCTCGTTTTCCAGTATTTCGGGCGTCAGGACGTCATACGCCGCCAACGGGCTGTCTTCGGGAAAGGTCGCTAGAGTTTCAAACTCAAAGGCCTGGTAACTCAGCGTGTCGTGCAGGATGGGCAGTTCGACAATACCGATCTCGAACAGACCCGAGATCACCCATTCCTGAATTTTGGACGAATATTGCGACTGAAAGCTGACCGACAGGTTCGGTCGGGTTTTGGCAAAGCGCGCAATCTCGCGCGGCATGAAGCCAAAAGACAACAGGTGCGGCGCGGCGACCTGTAACTGGCCGGGATGCTTGTTCTGCAGGTCGGTAACAGCCTGCGCGACGTGATCCAACCCTCGCACCACGGTGTCGACCTCACGATACAGCATCTCGGCTTCGGGGGTCGGGAGCAAGCGCCCCTTGGTACGCTCGAACAGCGGCAATCTGGCCTCGCGTTCAAGCTGCGCCAGAAGGTTGCTGATTCCGGGTTGTGAAATCCCCAGAACCGAGGCCGCACCGGTCACGGTTCCCGTTTCCATAATAGCGTGAAACGCCTGCAATTGGCGAAAGCGGAGCGACATAGGCTACCTCATCATTTTTTATGATGAACTTTGAAAGATATAGTATTTGAAATGATATACCGGTCAAGGCAGGCTCTGCCCATACCCCGAGGGATGGAATGAGCGACCTGAGCCAGAAAATTACCGGCTATGACCTGTGGCACCTTGCGCTGCCGGTCACCTCGCGCCGTGATCACGGCATCGGGTCGGTCGAGGGGACCTGTGAAGTGGTCGTCCTTCGGTTGAGGTCCGAAGATGGGTCCGAAGGCTTTGGCGAGGCATCGCCCTGGTCGGTGTTCACCGGCACGCCCGAAGCGACCTATGCCGCGTTGAATCGTTACCTGCGCCCGATCGTTCTGGGCGCGCGCGTTGGGGATCGGGCCGGGGTCATGGCGCAGGCGACCCATGCTGTGGCCCATTGTACCGAAGCCAAAGCGGCGCTCGAATCCGCTTTGCTGGACCTTGCTGGTCGGATCAGCGGCGTTCCGGTGTGGTCGCTGATGGGCGGGCGGTGTCGCGACACAATCCCGCTAAGCTGTTCCATCGCGAACCCCGATTTCTCTCAGGATATCGATCTTCTCGCACGGCTGCAGAATGATGGCGTGCGGATCGTGAAGCTGAAAACCGGGTTCAAAGATCATGCTTTCGACATCATGCGGCTGGAGTATCTGGCCAGGAACCATCCCGAATTCTCGGTTCGCGTGGACTATAACCAAGGTCTCAGTATCGAAGAGGCCACGGCGCAGGTTCTGGACGTGGCGGCCTTTGCCCCGGATTTCATCGAACAACCGGTGCGCGCACATCATTACGGCATGATGGCAAGGCTGCGGCAGTTGACGAATGTGCCTTTGCTGGCTGACGAAAGTGTCTTTGGCCCCGAGGATATGGAACGCGCGGCGCGCGAAGGGATTTGCGACGGGGTGTCCGTCAAGATCATGAAATCCGGCGGCCTGTCGCGGGGTCAGTCGGTGGCACGGATTGCAGCAGCCCACGGGCTGACAGCCTATGGCGGCGATATGTTCGAGGCTGGTCTGGCGCATCTGGCCGGCACGCATATGATAGCAGCCACACCGGAAATCGCGTTAGGGTGCGAATTCTATCAGGCCTCATATTTTCTGAAGGAAGACATTTTGGAAGAACCGTTCCAAATCTCGAATGGGCACGTCGTTGTCCCTGATGGCCCGGGATTGGGCGGAAAACCCGATCTGGGCAAGCTGGATCACTACGCAGTGTCAAAGGTGGTGGCGGCATGAGCGGGACCAATACCATCGCCATTATCGGCGCAGGGATTGTGGGCGTCTCAGCCGCGATTTGGTTGCAACGCGAAGGCCATGACGTGATCCTGATCGACATGGCTGGCCCAGGCGAGGGGACATCCCACGGGAATGGCGGGGTGCTGGCCTCGTGTTCGGTCGTGCCGGTGACGGTGCCGGGGTTGTTGGGCAAGGCACCCAAAATGCTGCTGAACCCGTCGCAGCCCTTGTTTCTGAAATGGGGTTACCTGCCAAAGCTGCTGCCTTGGCTGCGGCAATATTTGCGCCACGCAAACACCCGGGACGTCGAGCGCATTGCCGCTGCCTTGACCCCGATCATTGGTGACAGTCTGAATGATCACAAGGCCTTGGCCGAAGGCACCGGGGCTGAAAAATGGCTTGAGCCGTCCGACTACCTGTTCCTCTACGGCAATCGTGCCCAATATCAGGCGGATAGTTTTGGCTGGGGCATTCGGCGCAAGAACGGGTTTTCCTGGGATGAGTTAGAGGGGCAGTCGTTCTACGACTATGACCCGGTGTTTACCAGGGACCTGGGCTTTGCCGTCAGGCTTTCCGGGCACGGCCACATCACTGACCCGGGACAGTATGTGAAAGATCTGGCCGCGCATGTCGAACAGGCCGGGGGCCGTATCATCCGTGCCAAGGTAGAAGACATCGCCAGCGAAAACGGACAGGTGACCGGCGTACGCGCAGGGGGTGAGACGATCCCCTGCGACACCGCCATCTTGACGGCGGGTGTTTGGTCCGGCCCTCTGGCCAAGCGGCTTGGCATCTCCGTCCCGCTGGAAAGCGAACGCGGGTATCACCTTGAATTGGTTGAACCTTCTGCGATGCCGCGCAGCCCTGTTATGGTGACTTCGGGCAAGTTTGTTGCCACACCAATGAAAGGGCGCATACGATTGGCGGGGATTGTCGAGTTCGGAGGGCTTGACGCTCCGCCTTCGCGCGCACCGTTTGAATTGTTGCGCCGGAACGCAAAAGCCGTGTTCCCGGGCATGACATGGAAGGAGGAAGTGGAATGGATGGGGCACAGGCCCGCACCGTCTGACTCGATCCCGGTGATCGGAGACGTTCCCGGTATCGAAGGGGCCTATATGGGTTTCGGGCATCATCACATCGGCCTGACCGGAGGGCCTAAGACAGGGCGCCTGTTGGCGCAAATGATCACGGGCAGAAAACCGAATACGGATATGAGCGCCTACGCACCTTCGCGCTTTGCTACATAGGGACAAGCCGATGCGGAACATCGGCACATCATAATTCAATAGGGAGAAAACGATGAAAAAACTGACACATCTTCTGGCGGCCACCGCTTTGACCGCCGCATCCGCCGCGCCTGCATTGGCCGAGAAATGGGATATGCCGATGGCGTATTCGGCTTCGAACTTCCATTCGGCCACGGGCGCTGAGTTCGCCAAATGCGTGACCACCGGAACGGGCGGCGAGATCGAGATCGTGACCCACCCCTCGGGGTCGCTGTTCAAGGGCGCCGATATCAAGCGCGCAATTCAGACCGGGCAAGCCCCGATTGGCGAGCGTCTGTTGTCCGGCCACCAGAACGAAAACGCGCTGTTCGGGTTTGACTCGATCCCGTTCCTGGCCACGTCATTCGATGACAGTGCCAAGCTGTGGGAGGCCGCCAAACCTTCGATCGAAGAGCTGTTGGCCGAACAGAACCTGACGCTGCTCTACGCCGTTCCCTGGCCGCCGCAGGGGCTGTATTTCAAGAACGAAGTGAACTCGGTCGCGGATATGGAAGGCATCAAGTTCCGGTCCTATAACAACGCGACCTCACGTCTGGCCGAATTGACTGGAATGCTGCCTGTTACCATCGAGGCCGCTGAAATCAGCCAGGCATTTGCCACTGGTGTGGCGGATTCCATGGTGTCTTCGGGCTCGACCGGGTATGACCGCAAAGTCTGGGAAAGCCTGAATTATTTCTATGAGGTCGACGCCTGGTTGCCGCGCAACTATGTGATGGTCAACTCGGATGTCTGGTCCGGCGTGTCGGACGCCAACAAGAACGTCATCAAGGCCTGTGCGGAACTTGCCGAATACGCAGGCAACTGGCGCGCCAAGGAATATACCGGCTTTACGCTGCAGGGTCTGCGCGATGGTGGCATGACCGTTGGTCCCGCATCCGAGCAGATGACCAACGAGCTGAAAGAGATCGGCGTGACCATGACCAACGAATGGCTTGAAGCTGCGGGCGAGCAGGGCAAAGCCATCGTCGACGCGTTCAACTCTTCGCAATAAACGCATGCGCGGGCGGCGGGGTTTCCGCCGCCCGCATCCCAACCAATCATAAAGAAACGGGGACGGTATGGCGGCGTTACGTGGGCTTCGGTCAGTACTGGATTTCATTTACCTTGCAGCAGGGGTTCTGGCGGCGCTCAGCCTGATTGCCATTTTGTTGCTGATCGTGGTGCAAATGCTGGCCCGCTGGACGGGCGAGGTCTTCCCCGGCGCGCCGGACTATGCCGGGTACGCCATGGCGGCCGCGTCCTTCCTTGCCTTCGCCAATGCGTTGAACCGCGGCAGCCATATCCGGGTTTCGATCCTGCTAAACGCGGTGCCCGACAAGGCGCGCCGAATTCTTGAGATTTGGTGTTTTGCCGTCGGCACGGCTGTCATGTGGTACTTCTGCTGGTATGCCTACCGCTTTGTCTATTGGAGCTGGAAGTTCAACGACATCAGTCAGGGTCAGGACAAAACAGCGCTTTGGATTCCTCAATCAACCATGCTGATCGGGGCGGTTATCCTTGCCATCGCTCTGACGGATCACCTGATCCATGTGCTGTTCAAAGGCAACCACCGGATCGTTCGCGATTTGGCTGATCAGAGCCACGGAGAGTAAGAGCATGGAAAACCTGTCTGTCATCATCCTCTTTCTCTTTGTCCTGTTCACTCTGCTGGGCTCTGGTGTCTGGGTCGGGCTTGCCCTGATGGGCGTCGCCTGGGTCGGGATGGAGCTGTTTACCACCCGTCCCGTTGGCGATGTGATGATCACAACGGTCTGGTCGGCCTCGTCCTCATGGACCCTGACCGCGCTGCCGATGTTCATCTGGATGGGAGAAATCCTCTATCGAACACGATTATCCGAAGACATGTTCAAGGGCCTCTCGCCCTGGATGGCGCCGCTGCCGGGCGGTTTGGTGCATACCAACATCGTGGGCTGTACGGTTTTCGCCGCCGTGTCGGGATCTTCGGCGGCCACGTTGACCACTGTTGGCAAGATGTCGATCCCGGAACTGCGTAAGCGCAACTATCCCGAACGAATGATCATCGGCACCCTGACCGGCGCGGCGACGCTGGGTCTGATGATCCCGCCCTCGCTGACGCTGATCGTCTATGGCGTGACGATCAACGAATCCATCACCAAGCTGTTCTTTGCCGGTATCCTGCCAGGCCTTGTGTTGGCGGCCATGTTCATGGGCTATGTCGCGATCTATTCCAAGCTGGGAAAGGACTGGAATCCCAATGACGAGGGCAAGCTGACCTTTCGCGAAAAGATCCGAAACTCACGCTTTCTGCTGCCGGTGATCTTGTTGATCATGGTGGTGATCGGATCGATGTATCTGGGCTATGCTACCGCGACCGAGGCGGCGGCGTTCGGTGTAATAGGCGGGCTGCTATTGGCGGCAGGGCAGGGGTCACTGACCTGGAAGACCTTCACCGAAAGCCTGATGGGTGCAACCCGCACCAGCGCCATGATTGCGTTGATCCTTGCGGGGGCTGCGTTCCTGTCGCTGTCGATGGGCTTTACCGGACTGCCGCGCGGGCTGGCTGACCTGATCGCCGGGTGGGAGCTGACGCGGTTCGAGCTGCTGATGGTTCTGCTGGTCTTTTACATCATCCTGGGGTGTTTCCTTGACGGAATCTCCTCGGTGGTGCTGACCATGGCTGTGGTCGAACCAATGATCCGGGATGCGGGCATCGACCTGATCTGGTTCGGCATCTTCATCGTTGTCGTGGTCGAGATGGCCCAGATCACGCCGCCGATTGGCTTCAACCTCTTTGTGATGCAGGGCATGACCAATCACGAGATGGGCTATATCGCGCGCGCAGCGATCCCGATGTTCCTGATCATGGTGCTGATGGTCTTTGTCCTGATCTGGTTCCCCGAACTGGCCACTTGGCTGCCAGACAACCTACGGCAGAGCCCGGGCGGGTAACGGCAGTTGAACCCGCTCCATGCGGCAGCCCGTCATGGCCCTTACGTCCTGATCGCGGGATTGGTGGCGGGCTTGCTGTTGCCAGGGCTGGCGCAGCCGATGCGCCCGCTGCTGCCGCCGCTGGTGATCCTGTTGCTGTTCGTCACGGTGCTGAGGATGGAGCCTGCGGCGATCCTCGGCTCGCTTGGAGATCTGCACAAGGTCGCCCTGACGGTCATCGGATTTCAGTTCGTCGCGCCAATGTTGATCCTGGCAATTGGGTTTGCGGGCGGATGGACGGGGACGCCGGTGTTACTGGCGCTGTTGATCATGGCCGCCGCACCGTCGATTTCCGGCAGTCCGAATATGTGCCTGATGATGGGGTACCCGGCGGAACACGCGCTGCGTCTTATGGTCGTGGGTACGGCGGTCCTGCCGCTGACGGCTGTGGCGATCTTTTGGATGATGCCCGCGTTGGGCGATGTGCAATTCGTCCTGATTGCGGGTCTGCGGCTGCTGGTGACCATCGCTGTTGCCACCGGAGCGGCCATCGCAGTGCGACGGATATGGCTGCGCAGCCCGCCCCAGTCAACGCTGCTGAACCTCGAAGGGCTGGGTACGATCACTCTGGCCGTCTTTGTGATTGGCCTCATGCCGTCGGTTAGCGCCGTTGCGCTCACTTCCCCAATGACCGCGATGTTCTGGATCCTGCTGGCCTGTCTGGCGAATTTCGGGGCGCAGATGGTTTCGCTCATTGTGACCAGAGGCAGAATGCCCGCCGCGCAGTCAACTGCTGTGTCGATTATCGCAGGCAACCGAAATATCGCGATATTCTTTGTGGCTCTGCCGCCAGAGGTCACGGCGCCGATCATGGTTTTTATCGGGGCGTATCAAATCCCGATGTATCTGACGCCCACGGTCATGCGGAGGATTTATGTCAACGCTTAAGGCTCGAACCCCTCGGGTATGCCAAACGGCGGTGCGTCAACACTGGTGCCCGTCAAGGCACCCAGAAAAGCGACCAGTTCGTCAATCTCGGCATCCGAAAGCGTGACCGGGGTGATGTCGATCCTGGCCTTCTGGCGCGCCAATTCCGGGGCGTCCTGCCAGACGATGAAATCGACCTTCTCCAACCATGGGACCTCTGGCAAATTCGCCTGATCGGGTGACCATCCTGCAAAGCTTTGCACGGGGTTCAGGTGGTGCCGGATTATGCTTTTCAGATCAGGAAACGCACCGTTGTGCCCATAAGGCGCCGTCAGGGCAACATTGCGCAGCATCGGTGTGCGAAAGCGATAGGCGTCCTCCAGACGGTTGCTTTCACCCATCCGGCCAACATCGCGCACATACGGGTCCCATTGCCGGGTGCGACCCGGCCCAAAGGGCGGCAGGGCCAGCGCGTGGAATTCTTGATCTGACATCAACGGGCCGGAATGGCAGGTCGAGCACTGCGCCTTGCCGTAAAACAGCTCCATCCCCCGTTCTTGGATCGGCGAAAGCGCCGCTTGGTCTCCGGCCAGATACTGGTCAAACGGGCTGTCGGTGCTGCGCCACTCCAGGGCCATGAACGCGGCAAGGGTGTTGACGACCTGCGTGATGGTGATGTCCTCGGTCGTGTCGACCTCGTCAAAGGCGGCGACCATAGCGGGTCCATAGCGGGGATCGGTTCGAACGCGCTTGGCCAGAATGGGCCAGCCTTTGTCGATCCGGTCATTCACCGCGCCGGTGACCTCGTTCTCGGCCACATTGCCGGCCATCTCGAACTGCGACGTCAAAGGAAACAGCGCCTGCGCGGCCAGCAATGAGTTCAGACCTTCGGGCAGCCATTCCTGCGCGGGAGAGTTGAAGCCGTTTCCGTATACGTCAGAGATGCTCAGCCGACCGTCGTGGAACACGGTGTGAATGTCCTTGGCGCCAAGGTTCCACAGGCCCGGCGAATTGCGCGGGATGCGCTTGCGGATTCTGTCTGCCCCGACGCCGGGCGTGCGGTCGGGTCCCAGACCTTGCCCGCCTTCGCCGATGCCCAGTGACAGACCGTCAGATGTGCCCAGATCCGGGTGATGGCAATGCGCGCAAGAGATGTTCTGATTGCCCGACAGGATCGGATCGTAAAAAAGCTGATGACCGATGGCGGCCTGTTCCCTATCAAAGAACAGAAAGTCATCATCGGTCAGCGGGCGCGGCAAATCCTGCGCTGCCGCCGCGCCGACGAAAAGGAAAGCCAACCCATGCGCCAGTTTGTATTTGCCCTTTGCCTGCTTGCGACCCCGGCGCTGGCCGAGTTGGAACAGGCCCGTGACATGATGGAGGCCAGGCAATTTGAAGCCGCGCGCGAAGCGCTGATGCCAGCCGCGCGGTCGGGCAATGCCGAGGCCGAAGAATTGATCGGCGTGATGTACGGGTTGGGTCTGGGGGTCGAGCAGGACTATGAACGGGCGTTCGAGTGGTACCTGCGCGCCTCGATGAAGGGACACCCGGGCGCGCAGTCGGGGGTCGGCTGGTACTATGAGCTGGGTCTGGGAATGCCCGCGCCTGATCTGGTGCGGGCCTATATGTGGTACACGCTCAGCGCCATTGGCGGCGATCCCGACGCGGCGATCAGCCTTGAGGAAGTGGTCAAGAAAATGTCGCCGGAGCAGATTGAAAGAGCGCATATTCTGGTGGATGACTACAAAGGGTGGATGTATCCGTTCAGGTGACGGTTCAGTCTCGCAACGGTTTGGCAAACCGTTTCGGTGCATTGGTTTCCGGGTCGATGATCGCGCCCGAGGAATACTGGCAGACAAAGGCCCGGCGCGGGTTTTGCGTCGAATTCGCGCCAGAGCTGTGCAGCGTCAAGCTTGAAAACGCCACGATTGTACCCGCTTTGCAGGTCATTGGCGTTCCTGACTCACTGCCGAAATAGCCGTTAAGCTCGTTGCTTTCGTCCTGCCATTCGTGGCGGTCCAGACCGGGTTCGGCATCCAGGTCGCGCGGCAGGATATAGACACAGCCGTTTTCTTCGGTGGCGTCGTCAACGGCGATCCAGACGGTCAGATAAGGCGTGTGGTCAAAGCCCACATAGGCCCCGTCCTGATGCCATGCAAAACTGGCGCCTTTGCCAGCCCCTTTGACAACAAACTGTTCGTTAAACAGCATCGGGTCTTCAATGCCGCAGGCGGCGGTGATCTCGGCGATCTTGCGGCCCAGCAAAAAGTCTTCAAGCTGCGGAAATTCGGGGTGCCGGTGGCGCAAAAAGCGGCGTGCGTCGCCCAGGCCAATTTTGTGAATATCCCCGCTGCCGCCATCATGAGCGGGCTCTTCCAAAAGGGTGTCGCAAGTGCTGCGCAGAATCTGCAATTCCTCTGGGGACAGGGCGTTCTCGAATACAAGATAGCCTTGGCGGCGAAATGCGTCGCTGTGATCCAGCATGAGGGGCTTCTCCGGCGCGGGTGAGGGATTGCGCGCGGCGGAAGCCGCGCGCAGGTTTTCAAGCTGGCTTACTGGGTTTCAGCAGCGCGGGTCGCGGCAATCTCGGCCTCAGCCTCAGCAACAGCTGCGACCAAAGCGTCATAGGCGGCTTCACCGCCGTCTACGTTCGCTTTGAACCAGTCGTAAACAGGGGCCGCAGCCTCTTTGAACGCCGCTTTTTCTTCGGGCGTCGGCACATAGAGGTCGCCGCCTTCGGCGACGAATTCCTCATAGGCCTGAATCGACTTGCGCTTGGGCGAGGCGAATGTGGCCTGCTGCAGCTGATAGAAACCGTCGACAACGACGTTGCGCAGTTCCGGCGGCATCGACATGAACTTTTCGTTGTTCATGAACCACAGCGCGCCCATGTATGCGTGCCCGTCAAGCGTGACGTATTTCAGACCTGCATCCGGGAATTTCATGCCCATGATGTCCGTAATCCCGTTCTTGGAGCCTTCGACAACTCCGGTCTGGAAGCTGGTGAACAGTTCCGGCCACGGGATCGGGGTGGGGGATGCGCCAAGTGCCTTGACCAACTCTTGCGGTAGGTCGGCGACCACGGTGCGGATTTTCAGACCTTCCATATCGCCGGGGTTGGTCACGCGACGCTGCGTGTTGGCAAAGTTGCGCCAACCGCCGGTGTTGCCGATGGTCATCAGGCGCAATGCACCGCCCGAGTTTTCGGCGACCATTTCCTGCATCTTGGTTACAAAGGGCGATCCGTTGGCCAAAGCTGCCTCGGCAACGCGGTCATCGGACATCAGATAAGGCAGGTCCAACACCTGAACAAAGGGGAAGATGCCCGAGGTGCCGCCCGACGTCTGGATCACGATATCGATCTGACCTTCGGCCACACCCTGCAGGCATTCCGCGCCGTTCGAACACAGCTGCGTGCCGATGAACAGCTCAACCTCGATGGCGCCGTTTGATGCGGCTTCGACGTAGTTTTTGAAGACAACCAGACCATCATAGTCTTCGTCGTTTTCGTTCGAGTTCGCCGTGGCGCGCAGTGTGAAATCGGCTGCGGTCGCCGCGATGGCAGAGGCAGCGACCAGCGACGTTGCGACGGCTGCTGTCTTGATGAAACTTCTGAGCATGCGTTTCCTCCCTATGGATCTCAGTCAGTTTGCAAATCCCGTTATCCTCGGGATCGTCATGGATATTGCGGGGACATAGGTGATCAAGAAGATCACTATGATTTCGACTGCCAGGAACGGCAGAATGGCCTTGGCGATGGTTTCCACTTTCTCACGCGATACGGCAGCGGCCACGAACAGGACCAACCCCATCGGCGGCGTGGCCAGGCCAACGGTCAGGTTGACGCTCATGATAATGGCAAAATGGATTGGGTCCACACCCAGGCTTGTGAAGATTGGGCCAAGGATCGGTCCAAGGATGATGATGGCCGGGCCTGCATCCAGGAACATGCCGACGATGAACAACAGCAAGTTGATCAGGAACAACAGGATCAGCGGGTTTTCCGACAGGCTAAGGATCAGCGAGGCCAACTGCTCGGGCGCATGGCTGAGGCTGACCACCGTCTTGAACGCCATCGCGGCACCCACCAACAGCAGAACAACGGCCGAAGTCAGGCCCGCATTGCTGAGGATTTCCGGCACCTCTTTTAGTGTCAGCGTGCGTAGAACAAAGAACCCAATGATAAAGGCATAGCCCACGGCAACCGCCGCCGCCTCGGTCGGGGTGAAAATACCGCCAAGGATGCCGCCCAGAATGATGACGGGCGTCAGCAGCGGGAAAAACGCCTTGAGGCTGGCCTGACGCCGCTCGCCCCATGTATATTTCCGGCTGGCGACAGGAAAATCGTATTTGTCGGCCATGAATTTGATCATCAGCATCAACCCGACGCCGACCATCACGCCCGGCACGATGCCCGCAAGGAACAGGGCGGCGACGCTTTCGCCCATGACATAGGCGTAGATGATCATGATGCCCGAAGGCGGAATAATTGGCCCGATCACGGAACTCGCCGCGGTGATCGCAGCCGCGAATTTGCGGGTATAGCCCTGTTTTTCCATCGCCGGGATCAGCATCGAACCCAAAGCTGACGTATCAGCCACAGCCGAGCCCGACAGTCCGGCGAACAGGATCGAGCTGAGGACGTTCACATGCGCCAGACCGCCGCGCAGATGCCCCATCAGGGCCTGGCTGAATTCAACAAGGCGAATGGTGATGCCGCCGCGGTTCATCAGCTCTCCGGCCAGCATGAAAAACGGGATTGCCATCAGCGGAAAGCTGTCCATGCCGTTGTAGACATTGCGATAAAGCAGCGTGATGTCGTTGGTCTGACCATTCAGCCAAAGCAGAATACCAGGCGCGGCCAGAAGCGCGAAAAAGACCGGCAGACCGATCATCAGGAAGATAAGGAATGTGGGCAGGAACCAGATCAGCATTTATTCGGCCCCCACCGGTGCGTCGGCAATGTCGGGCAGCAGATCACCGCCGCCCATCAGCGTTACAATTGCGCGTAAAATCAGCTCGATATTGACGGCGATCAGCAGGACGACCCCAACCAGCAAGGATGCCATCATCCAACTGCGCGGAATGCGAAACCACTCATCGAAGCTGAACGATGTGGGCAGATACAGCGCGGCGGTGGCGAATTTTCCGCCAAAGCCGGTGACTTCGGACCAACCAATGCCCACTGCGACCAGCAGCACCGCCAGCGACACAAAAAGCAGAAACAGCATCAGGATCTGACCCACGATACGCGGCAGCATCAAGGGCACCATATCGATGGCCACGAATCCACCGCGCCTGAACGCCGTGGGGGCCATCAGGCCGGTCATCCATAACATGCAGAACCGCGCGGCCTCGTCCGGCCAGGGCAGGGCATTGCCCAAAACATATCGAAAGAACACCTGAACCAGGATTGCGATCACCATCAATGCAATCGCAACGACGCCAACCGCGCGGCCAAAACGCAGCACGGTTTCGTTCACGAATGCAATCGGCTTTAACGCCGATGCCAGTCCGCCCATGCGGATCCTCCCTTGTTCAGCCGCGGGTTCGTCCCGCGGTCATCATATCGCGCTTAGGTTTGCGCGAATTGGCCGAGTTTTCCGGCATAAAAGGTCAGCGCGTCTCCATCGCTCATGCTGGCCTTCAGGACTTTGCCCACCATGATAACGTGATCGCCTGCGTTGTGGTAAGCGTGTTGCTCGCATTCGAAATGCGCCAGACAATCCGGCAGCAAAGGTGTTCCGTTCTCGCAGCGGTGATGCTGGATTTCTTTCAGCGCATACGCATCCTTGGAACAGCCAAAACACAGCTCGGCCTGTTCGGCGGACAGGACATGCACGCTAAAGTGCTTGGCGGCCTGGAAATACCGAAACCGGCGAGAGTTTCGGTCACCGGCCCACATGATCAGCGGCGGATCGAGAGACAGGGACGAGAAACTGTTTGCGGTGATGCAGATCGGCCCGTCTTCGCTGTCGCAGGTTACAATCGTCACGCCCGTGGCAAAGCGCCCAAAGGCGTCGCGCAAGGTGCGCGTGTCTTCTTCGTGGGGGACAAAAGTCCGCGTCATATCGCGTGAAATTGCATTCATCATGGCACCTCGTGACCCAGTGCGGCTTCGTAGAGGCGGAACCAGCTTTCCCGGTCCAGCGTGACCTTGTTGGCGTCCGACAGGCGCTTGATCCGGTCCAGATTGTTGGTGCCCATCACCGGCAGGATGCCTGCAGGATGGGCCAGCAGGAATGCGACCGCTACGGCGGCACGATCCACACCGAACTCCGCCGCAATTTCGTCAGCGACCAACCCGACCGGAGGGTTCCCGGCCATCAGCAGCCCACCACCCAGGGGCGACCATGCCATCACCGGGTGACCGTGTTGTTGATGAAAAACCAGATCACCATTGGTGAAGGGGTT
Organism: Ruegeria sp. H6; assembly: GCF_056532975.1. Taxonomy (NCBI): domain Bacteria; kingdom Pseudomonadati; phylum Pseudomonadota; class Alphaproteobacteria; order Rhodobacterales; family Roseobacteraceae; genus Ruegeria; species Ruegeria sp. H6. The sequence goes on along the minus strand of NZ_JBQFOA010000002.1, from coordinate 213,700 downwards.
GATTTCGCCCAGTGAAATTTCGATCTGATTAGTAACCAGCGGCGTTTTCATCGCCGATTGCAGCAATTGCCAGTCCCAGGGCCGGAAATTCGACACACCCACAGCACCAACCTTGCCGCTGGCGACAATCTCATCCAGCGCCGCACCCGTTTCATGATGGTCCATCATGGGGTCAGGACGGTGGATCAGCAGCAGGTCGATGTGATCAATGGCCATCTCGGACAGCGAGGTTTCGACCGATTTCACGATATGCGCGCGCGAAGTGTCGTAGTATTTGCACTTGGCGGCAGAAAACCGCCCAACCGGCGCGACAATGTCGCATTTGGTGACGATTTCCATCTTTTGTCGAAGGCCCGGATTGGCGCGCAGGGCGTTGCCCAACACCGCTTCGGCTTCATAACCGCCGTAGATGTCCGCCTGATCGAACGTGGTGATGCCCTGATCAAGACAGGCCTGGATCTTGGCCTCGACATGTGTCGCCGACGTATCGCTATCATCGCCCAAGCGCCACATGCCATAGACGATGCGGCTCATTTCCAACGTTGAAGATAGTTTTACACGTTGCATCAGCGGCGCTCTCCGTTGCCCAGCGGCGTGGCCGGGGTTGTCTTTGGGACCCGCCCGTAAGCTTCGGGCAGGGAACAGGTTTTCAGGTTTGGCATCATACGCGCGCCGAAATGGCGGGCTTCGTCAAGATGCGGGTAACCCGAGAAGATGAAGGCGCGGATGCCCATCTTCTGATATTCCTCGATCTTGGTCATGACCTGATCGGTCGAGCCAACAAGTGCCGCGCCGCAGCCTGACCGGGCGCGACCAACGCCGGTCCACAGACCAGGTTCGATATACCCGTATTCATCCGCCAGATCGCGGTTCTTGGATTGATGCGCCACGCCCAGCGAAGTCGAATCCAATGCCCGTTCGCGAATGGCGCGGCCGTATTCGTCATCCAACTTCGAGACGATGTAATCGGCATATTCCTGCGCCTCGGCTTCGGTATCGCGAACGATCATGTGAACGCGCAAACCATAGTCCAACGTGCGGTTGTAATTCTCTGCGACCGCGTGAACCGCTTTCATGCGTTCTGCCAGTTGGTCCTTGGTTTCAGGCCACATCAGGTAGACGTCGCAGTGTTCGCCACACAGATCCAGCGCCGAGGGCGAGTAGCCGCCGAAATACAGCAGCGGGCCGCCTGTCTGATAGGGGCGGGCAGGGTCGGTGGTCAGCCCTGAGAAGTTGTAGACTTCACCGGCGTGATTGATCTCATCCTGTGTCCAGGCCTGTTTCAGGATCTCGACCACCTCGCGCGAACGTTGGTAGCGATAAGCGCTGTCGGCTTTCTCTCCGGGGAAATCGGATGAGATGATGTTGACCGTCAGCCGGCCCTTCAGCATGTGATCCAGCGTCGCGATGGTGCGGGCCAGCATGATGGGCTGCATTTCACCGCACCGCACGGCGGCCAGCAGGTTGATCCGATCCGTGATCGGCGCGCAGCCTGCAACAAAGCTGAGTGTATCCTGCCCGACCTGGTAGGAGGACGGGCACAGAATGTTGCGAAACCCCTGCGCCTCAGCCTCTTTCACGATGTCCGAGCAATGTTCCCAACTGGATCGCAGGTCGCCGTCGGGCGCGCCCAGAAACTGATAATCGTCGGAACACAGCGCCGAAAACCATGACACCTCGGCCGCATCCAGATCAGGCGAGGTGATGGGAACGATGGTCATGCGATTCGTGCTCCGCTTGGGTGTTACTTTTCTCTTGCGTAGCAATCGCATTGATGTAGATCAATAGTGTATCAATTTTTCCTGCGACCGAGTGAAGCGCAACGTGTCCCAGAACAGCCGGAACCCAAATGCCCTGCCGATCTATGTGCAGATCGCGGAATTGCTGATCCGCGACATCGCCGCTGGCCGCTTGATCGACGGAGAGCGCCTGCCGCCAGAGCGGGACATGGCAGCCAATCTGAATGTGTCGGTCGGGACGTTGCGAAAATCGCTCGCCGAGCTTGAGAAAAAAGGGATGTTGGAGCGTATTCAAGGCTCGGGCAATTACGTGCGGGACAGTGGGACGCAAAACAGCGTTTATGCCATGTTCCGGTTGGAATTGCCCGAAGGGGGCGGGTTGCCGCGCGCGGATGTCCTGTCGGTTGATCATTTGGCCAAGCCGTCAGACCTGCCACCGTTCGGTGAATCGCGCACTGGGTCGAGGGTGCGCCGGATGCGCTATCTGAATGACACAATCATCGCTGTCGAGGAAATCTGGCTGGACGAATCGGTTGGAAGTATCGACGAAAACCTGCTGTCGGACTCGCTCTATCGCTACTACCAGCAGCAGTTGGGCTTCTGGATCAGCCGCGCAGAAGACAGGGTTTCGGTCGGTACGTTGCCGGACTGGACACCGCAAGACTTCACCAAACCCGCCGGTGAAACGGTGGGATATATCGAACGCTTCAGCTGGTCGGACAGGTCCGAGCCAGTCGAGTTCTCAAAGACATGGTTCGACCCGGATCGGGCTATTTATGTACAACGCCTGAAATAAGAAGAATGAGGAAACGCGCATGACCCGGACCACACATTACGGGCTGATCGGATGCGGCATGATGGGGCAAGAGCACCTGCACAACATTGCTTTGCTTGAAAACACGCAGGTTGCCGCGATTTTTGAACCCGATCCGGAAATGGCTAAACGCGCACGCCAGATCGTCCCTGGTGCGGTCATGGTGTCCTCGATGGAAGAACTGCTTGCGGTCGAGCATCTGGATTGCCTTGTCATCGCAAGCCCGAACCATCTGCATGTCGATCAGCTGGAACAAATTGCGCGGGTACGGCCTTTGCCGTTGCTGGTGGAGAAGCCGCTTTTTACTTCCGCCGATGATCTTGCGCGCCTAACCAAGCTTGAGGCCGACTACCCACACCCGATCTGGGTGGCGATGGAGTATCGGTACATGCCGCCGATCGCGGCCTTGATTGATGCGGCAGAAGACGCAAGCGGTGGGGTTAGGATGCTGTCGATCCGCGAACATCGCTTTCCGTTTCTGGAAAAGGTCGGCAACTGGAACCGGTTCAGCCGCAATACCGGCGGCACTTTTGTCGAGAAATGCTGCCACTTCTTCGACCTGATGCGGTTGATCCTGAAATCCAATCCGGTCCGCGTTTCGGCCATCGGAGGTCAAGCCGTGAACCATCTGGACGAATCCTACGACGGCGAGGTGCCCGATATTCTGGACCATGGCTATGTCATCGTCGAGTTCGCCTCGGGTGCCCGCGCCATGCTGGAACTGTGCATGTTTGCCGAAGGGTCGCGATATCAGGAAGAAATCAGCGCCGTTGGGTCCAAAGGAAAGATCGAGGCCCTCGTGCCTGGGCCAGGCCGGTTCTGGCCTGCGCATCTGGGTGAAGCGCCGACGCCGCAGCTGGTGATCAGCCCGCGCGATCCCAAAGGTCCGATTGTCCGGGAAACGCCTGTGGGCGCGCAGCTGTTGGCGGCGGGGGACCACAATGGATCAACGTTTTATCAGCACGAACGTTTCCTGCAGCTTGTGCGGGGTGAGGTTGACCGCCCCGAAGTGTCCCTGAGTGACGGGGTCTGGGCTGTGAAAATCGGCTTGGCCGCACATCAGTCATTGGAAAGCGGTCAGGCTGTCTCTCTGACCGCGTAGCCTTTCTGTCAATCAATCAGATAGGTGGACAGGACTGGCGCATAGCTGAGCAGCACAAGCACAACCGCAACCGCAATCAGGAAGGGCCACAGCGATTTCAGGATCGCACCCGGCGTTGCCCCGCCCATAGATGAGGCGATGTATAGCCCAATCCCAACAGGTGGCGTGAGCAGGCCTAGTACAAGGTTCAGACAGATCACCACGCCAAACTGATAGGGGCTGATGTCGTATGACCCGGTGGCGATGGGCAACAGGATCGGCGTGATCAGGATAATTGCGGCGATACCGTCAATGATCATGCCGACCAGCAACAGGGCAAGGTTCACGATCAGCAGGAACAGGAACGGGTCGGACGTAATCGTTGTGATCAGCGCGGCCAGTTTCTGCGGCAGTTCCTCGTAGATGATGACCCAGCCAAAGACACTCGCCGCCGCAATCATGAACAGGATCATCGAAGCGTTGGCTGCGGTGCGCAAAAACATCTCTCCCAAATGGCGCGGGTTCAGATCGCCATAGATCAACCAGCCGACCACAAAGGCCACGAAAGAGGCTACGGCGGCTGATTCCGTTGGCGTGGCGATGCCAAAGAGAATCCCGCCGATGATGGCAATCGGGATCAATAGAGCGGGCGCTGCCGCAACAAGCGCGCGCAGGGCTTCGCGCCCGGTCATCCAATCGCCTTTCGGGAACTGCTGTCGCCATCCGATGATAGCGATCACCAGGGCGAACCCGACGGCAAGAAGCAGGCCGGGGATGATGCCCGCCAGAAACATGTCTCCGATCGGAATTTGCGCCAGCACGCCAAAGATCACGAACATCATCGACGGCGGAATAACCGGGGCCAGCAATCCTCCGGCGGCGGTGGTCGCGGTGGCAAAGCCCTTGTCGTAACCTTCCTCTTCCATCGCGGGGACCATGGCGCGGGACATGACGGCGATCTGGGCTGTGGCCGAACCGATGATGGCGGCCATGAACATGTTTGCCAGCAGGTTGATATAGGCCAGCCCGCCGCGAAACCCGCCCACGAACACGCGGGCCAGGGCGATCAGACGGCGGGTCATGCCGCCTTCGTTCATCAACTCGCCCGTCAACATGAAAAGCGGGATGGCCAACAGGCCATAATTCTCAAGCCCGCCGAACATTTTCTGCGCGAAGCTGTCATAGAGGACGGTGTTGCCGCTTTCCCAGATGTACCAGATCGCCGTGACGCTGAGAACGATGGCGACAGGGACGGACAGAAACAGCGCTGCAAGAAAGACAATAGGGCTCATGTCGCAGCCCTTTTGCCGAACAGGTGCATGGCCGAATGCAGGGTCACGCCGAGGGCAAAGAGCCACATAACCAGCCAGAACAGGTATTTCGGCAGGCCCAGGGTCAGGGTCGGTTCGGCGTAGATGAAGTTGAACGTGTTGCCTTGGAACGCCACGGTGTCAAAACCGGCGCGAGCGATATCCAGCGGCAGGAACCAGCGCCAGCAAAACCACAGCATCGCCAGGGCAAAAGCAAATACGATCACATCCACACAGGTGTTGATCCACTTTCGCGCCGTGTCCGGGACGGCATCCGTCAGGATGGTGATCGACACGGCATTTCGATGGTGCAGGGCAGCGGACGCGCCCAGAAAGGTCATCCAGATCATGGCATAGATCGCCAGTTCATCGACCCAGAACAGCGCATTGCCAGCCGAGCGTGTCACCACGTTCAACAGAATAAGCGCAGTGACGATCAGGGCGAGTAAGGCCGCCGCCCAAAGCTCAACCCGGGCCCAGAATGCCGATATCCGGTACAACATGACCTATTCCCAAAACAAATGGCGCGGGCACCGGGCCCGCGCCATGTTTGACCCCTGTTTCGTCTTTATTTGGTTTCTGCCGCAGTCGCGCGCAGGGCGTCAAGCGACGAGGTCTTTTCCGACCAGATCGTGTTCCATTCGTCGATGGCGTCGCCAAAGAATTCCGCATCGACTTCGACATAGGTCTTGCCGGTGCCTTCGATCTGCTCCAGCCATTTCTCGTCATTGGCGACATAGGCATCGATGGTGCTGTCGACATGCTTGGCCATTAGTTCACCAATCATTGCGCGGTCTTCCTCGGACAGACCGGCCCAGACCTTGGCCGAGACCAGACCGACCATCGGGAACATCATATGGTTCGACTGCACGATAGTGTCAGCGTGTTCATAGTATTTCAGCACCCAGATCAATTCGGCATCCATGTCGATGGCGTCGACCTGACCATTGGCCAGTGCGTCATAAACGGCGGGCAGGGGCATCGGCGTCGGAGCTGCACCGACCGCATTGTAGAAATCCAGGATCGGTGTAAACGGCGTGATCCGCAGTTTCAGGCCTGACAGATCGTCGGCTGACGACACCTCACCCCGGCTCACGATCTGGCGCAGCCCCGCCATGCCATAGCCAAGGCCAACAACGCCGACCTGACCGGGCAGGGGCTCCAGCATCGATTTGGCGGTATCAGAGCGCAGAATGCGACCGGCGTGACCGATATTGTCCGCCAAATAAGGCGCATAAAACGCGCCCAGCTCGGGTGCGCGGTTCGAAACTTCTGCGACGGTCATGAAGGCCATGTCCAACGCGCCGGTTTGCAACTGCTGCAGCATCTCGGCCTCGTTGCCCAACTGACGCGCTGGGAAGACGGATACCGTATGCGCGCCGCCGCTGGCTTCGTTCAGCTCAGTGCCAAAGGCTTCGGCGGCTTTTGTCCAGATATGCGGCGGCGGTGTGATCAGGCCAAGACGGAACTCCTCGGCCTGTGCGGTAACAGCCGACGCCGCCAGAACAGCAGCCGCTGCGATCATTTTGTTGAATTGTTTCATATCACTCCCCGTTGTTCTTCATGTGTTCAAAGCTGCACCCAGCCTTCAGGAGGCTCTTTGCCCGGATGCACGGCATTGCAATTCGGACAGGTGCGGTCTTTTTCCGATGCATAGAATTTTTCGTATACCGGAGGCAGGTCGTCAACGATGGACTTGAGCTGCATCTCGGCGCGGTGAACGCGGGAGCCGCATTCAAAGCAATACCATTCGATTGCGTCCAGCTCTCCTTCCTGCCGCTTGGGCTCGATCACCAGACCAACCGAGCCTTCCTGCGGACGTTGCGGAGAATGGCGGACATGGGCCGGCAGCAGAAAGATCTCGCCTTCGCGGATCGGAACGTCATAGAACTCTTCGCCGTCAAAGAGTTTAAGCAGCATGTCGCCTTCGAGCTGATAGAAAAACTCTTCCACCGGGTCGTCATGATAATCGGTGCGCTTGTTCGGCCCGCCAACCACGGTGACCATAAGATCGGCGTCCTCGAACACCATCTTGTTTCCCACCGGTGGCTTCAGAAGGTGGCGATGTTCGTCAATCCAGGCTTTGAAGTTGAACGCTGCTAGTCTCGACATGCGGATCTCCTGTTTGACTGAAACTATTGGCGACGCGTTCCATAGCGGCAAAGAAATTATGCGTATGTAGATATCGGAATTGGCTATATCGGGCGACGGTTTTGTTTCGCGCCGTCCATCGGCGATCGGTGCACACGCACCTGTCAGACGTGTTCACCACGTAGCCACAGGGTTGGGCGGGCTTTGTTCTACCAACATGCGACAGGTTCAACCCAGCAGTGCAAGCATAAGAATTTGGGTGACTTTTGCGCCCAGTTCAGGTGCCTCGGATCCACGAGGGCCGGCGATGTTCAGAACTTCGGGCTTGGTGTCGGCCAACCACTGGCGAAGGCTAGCGGCACAAATTGGCGCCTCTTGCCGTGCATCAATGACAAGATGCGGTTTTCCCATCTCCTGTGCCAATTGCAGGGTCAGGTCGGTACCGGGGCTGATGGCGTCTTCCACAAAGATCAAGGTGGCATCGCCCAAAACGACATTGCGCCGGGTACGCTCGCTGACGTCGTCGGTATCGGTTTCGCGCAGGCCGCTGAAACGATCGGAAATGCGTCCGGCTTCGTTCATGCGACCCTTGGGCACCCAACCGCCATAGGAATACGCGTGGTCCTTGGCAAAGGTCAGCGCGGCCAAATCAACTCCGGTCTGGCCACCGGATACGATTTTCATAAGCAAAGCCCGCCAGGTTTGGATGAACCGAGATCCAGACCGTAGCGGGCTTTGACCTGTCACGCAAATCAGAGGGCTTGTCAGATGTCCCCGTTTGCGACTGCTGCTATAGGCACTCTGCCAGGGTTTCCGCCATGTTCCGCAGAAGCTGGTTATAGAGGTCCGAGCCGGACTCCAACTCGGCACCCAATGGATCGATCACGCCGACCTTGGCTGGCGTGCCCTCCAGAACGGTATCGATCAGGCCGGGGTTGAACTGAGGCTCGGCCAGGACGCAATCAATGCCTTCTTCCTTGATCCGGCCCTGAATCTCCGCGACGCGGGCCGGGCTGGGGTCCGAGGCATCAGCAATCGAAATCGCACCGGACGCGGGGAAATCGAACGCATCTTCGAAGTACTGATAGGCATCGTGGAACACGATGAAACGGCCCCCGCTGACGCGTTCAAGAGTGGCGGCCAGCTCCGAGGTCAACTCGGCCAGTTCCTCACGCGCGGCTGCGGCGTTGGAATAGTAGGTGCCGGCATTGTCCGGGTCCGCAGCCGAAAGCTGGGCCGCAATCTGGTTCAGCCAGATACCTGCGTTTTCCGGCGACAACCAGGCGTGGGGGTCATGGTCCCCATGCGCATGATCCTCGTGGTCATCGTGATCCGCGTGATCGTCATGATCCTCATGCTTTGCATGGTCTTCATGATCCTCGTGGTCGTGGTCATCATGTTCATCATGACCATCATGGTCTGCGTGATCGTCATGGTCATCATGCTCAGCATGATCATCATCATGTTTCTCATGATCTTCGTCATGGTCGTGATCATCGTGGTCTGCATGATCTTTGTCATGATCATGATCATCGTGGTCATCATGATCGCCATGATCATGGGCCTCGAACAAGGCGTTCTCGCGGAAATCCAACAGAACCGTGCCATCCGCTTCAAGCAACTCTGTTACGGTTGCGTTGCTGGCCAATGTGCCTACGGCGTCCCCCAGCCACGGGGTCAGATCTTCACCGATCCAAAAGACGAGATCCGCGTTTTGCAGCGCGGCGGCCTCGGACGGGCGCAGGTTGTATTCATGCGGTGATGCCCCGGCAGGGATGACAAGGCTCGGCTCGCCCACACCGGCCATGACCTTGGCGACAAGCGAATGTACCGGTGCGATATCAGCCGCGACATTCGGGACATCTGCAATTGCGGTTCCCCCCATCAATGTGGCCACAAGAGAAACAGAAGTAAGCTTTCTGGACATCGGTACCTCGGTGTGATTTTATAACATTAATCGCCAAATAAATGATATGAAATAACATGACAAGAGATATTCAGCCTGTGCCCGACGACAGGGCGGATCTGGTTGGCTTTCAATCGCATGATCACACCCATTGCGTCGAGACGGCTCTGACCACGACCGAAGCCCGCTGTGCCGAAAAGGGCCTGCGCCTGACGCCTGTGCGGCGCAAGGTACTGGAGCTGTTGTTGCAGGAACACCGCGCGCTGGGAGCCTATGCGGTTCTCGATCACCTGCGTGACGCCGGGTTCGGATCGCAACCTCCGGTCGCCTATCGAGCGCTGGATTTTCTGGTCGAGAATGGCTTTGTGCACAAGATTGAAAGGCTGAACGCCTTTGTCGCCTGTGCGCATCCTGGGGATATACATTCGCCCGCCTTCATGGTGTGCCGCAAATGCGATGCGGTTGCCGAGGCGCAATCCTCGCCCGAAAAGGGGTCGCTGGGGGCCGCAGCCCGGGCCGCCGGGTTCCAGATTGAACGTACTGTGGTTGAGGCGGTCGGCATCTGCCCGTCTTGTGTAGACAAGGTCGAGTGATGGCGCTGGTCTGTGTCGAAGACCTGAGCGTTCGCTACGGCGCGAATACCGTGCTGCGCAACGTCCAGATGGAAATCCATCCCGGTGAAATCGTGACGATCGTGGGCCCGAACGGGTCGGGCAAGACCAGCCTGCTGCGCGCGATCATTGGGGCCGTCAGACCGGCAACCGGGCAAGTGACTCTGAAACCGGGGCTGAAGATCGGCTATGTGCCACAAAAGCTGCATATCGACGCCACACTGCCGATCTCGGTCGAACGCTTCATGCGCCTGACCGCGCGTGTCTCGCGCCAGGATTGTGTCAGCGCGCTTGAGGCCGCGGGGGTTCCGAACCTGCTCAAACGGCAGATGTCGCAGCTCTCCGGGGGGCAGTTTCAACGTGTGTTGCTGGCGCGGGCTTTGATGACCCGGCCTGATGTCTTGCTGCTGGATGAGGCGACGCAAGGGCTCGATCAACCGGGTTCAGCCGCGTTCTACCAACAGATCGAAACCGTCCGGGCCGAGACCGGCTGCGCCGTTTTGATGATCAGCCACGAATTACACGTGGTCATGAGCGCCTCGGATAGGGTGGTTTGCCTCAACGGTCATGTGTGCTGTCAGGGCTCACCTGCGGTGGTTGCCTCGGCCCCCGAATATCGTGCCCTGTTCGGGACCGGAACGGGCGGAGCGCTTGCGCTCTATCGACATGACCATGACCACCATCATGACCACGGCTCAGACTCTCAGGAAGCGGCAGAATAATGCTTGATGATTTCATGACGCGCGCCACGCTGGCGGGCATTGGCGTGGCTTTGGCGGCTGCGCCGTTGGGGTGCTTTGTCGTGTGGCGCAGGATGGCCTATTTCGGGGATGCGACCGCCCATGCGGCCATTCTTGGGGTCGCACTATCCCTGACGTTTCAGATGTCTGTTTTCACCGGTGCAATGGTCGTGGCCCTGCTGATGGCGATGACTGTGACCCTGCTGTCCAGGCGCGGTTATGCGATGGACACATTGCTTGGGGTCATGGCGCATTCGGCCCTGGCGTTTGGGCTTGTGGCGGTGTCCTTCCTGTCCGGCGTGCGCATTGATCTGATGGCCTACCTGTTTGGCGACATTCTGGCAGTGTCGCGCAGCGATCTGTTGGTCATCTGGGGTGGTGCTGCACTGGTTGTCGCCTTGATCGCATGGCGGTGGTCGCACCTGCTGACGGCCACTTTGAACGAGGATCTGGCCTATGCCAGTGGCTATCAGCCCAAGCGCGAGCAATTGATCCTGACGCTGGCACTGGCGATTACCGTGGCCGTCGCGATCAAGGTTGTCGGGGTTCTTCTGATTGCGGCCATGCTTATCATCCCTGCCGCCGCAGCGCGCAGCCTCGCCAGATCACCTGAATCGATGGCCTTTATTGCAGCCGGGATCGGCGCTGTGTCTGCCGTGGTCGGCTTACGGTCGGCCTATATCCTGGATACGCCCGCGGGGCCTTCGATCGTCTGTGTCGCCGCAATCTTGTTTGCCTGTTTCAGCCTGATCGGCTGGCAACGTCACAACAGGGCCTGAACCCGCGAATTCCCATGCAAGCGCCTTGATCTTTGACGGTTTTTTATGTCTTTGTGAGGGAAGATTTGGGAGTTTAGGAGATCGGCTTGAAAACCCGAACGCCGCATACGCACCGCGAACTTGAACTGCTGGACGTTCTCAGGCGACTGGGTGGCACGGCCCGCAACTCTGATCTGGCCAAGTCACTTGGCGTTTCCGAGGAAACCGTGCGGCGAACGATCAAGGCGCTGTCCAAGTCGGGCTCGGTCGAACGCGTGCATGGTGGCGCCTATCTGGCGGGCACGCAAAGCGATCCCAGTTTTTTTCGGCGCATTGCACAGCATTCGGACGAGAAACGCAGAATTGCCGCCCATATCGCGACCCTGATCCAGAACGGCATGACGGTGTTTTTGGACGTCGGCTCGACCACAGCTTATGTCGCCGAAGAGTTGCGTCAGTTGGGCAACCTGACCGTTGTCAGCAATTCGATTGGCATTGGCCAGACGCTGGCGGGCATAAACGGAAACAGGGTTCACCTGCTGGGAGGAGAGCTCCAGCCCGATGAACGCGGCGCCTTTGGCCATGTCACACACAGGCAGGCCATGCGCTATGCGTTCGACCTTGCGGTACTCAGCATCGACGCGCTGACGGCAAAGCGCGGATTTTTGTATTTCAGCTCGGCTGAGGCGGATTTGTCGTCGGTCGTTGCCGACAATGCCGACCGAGTGGTCGTTGCGGCCGCACATTTCAAGTTCAGCGAAACCGCCCCTTACGTTGGCCCGGACCCGCGCAAAGTCGACCTGTTGGTAACGGATAAGGCACCCAAAGGAGCGCTTGCGGATTCAGTCGCCCAATGGGGCGTCAAGGTGCAGGTCGCCAAAGACAGCTAAGCCCACGCCGGATACGCTGGCTTTAGGAAGGTTCTGACAGGCGGGAAATGGTAGCCCGTAGGGGAATCGAACCCCTCTTTCCAGGTTGAAAACCTGGCGTCCTAACCGATAGACGAACGGGCCATAAAGGTCACTTCTACAAGCAAAATGGTAGCCCGTAGGGGAATCGAACCCCTCTTTCCAGGTTGAAAACCTGGCGTCCTAACCGATAGACGAACGGGCCACGCTGGCTTGTGGAGGGCCTTTTACGGATAACCCAGCACCCCCGCAAGCCGAAAAACGTCGGGATGGGAAACTTTTTTGAGCCCGAATTACAGGGTCGTCAAAGCGCCTCAACTGGCCTCGGCTGCGTCTTCCAGCCTCAGCTGTACGGTTTGGCGGCCACCCCAGGTGTTCACCTCAAGCCGACCGGCGAAATGGAACCGCGCGCCGCCGTGGTTGGAGAGCCGCTCTCCCAACGGGCCATCAAAGGCACCAAAGGCAATGGCATCCAGGCCCGAAGACAGCCCATCGGAGAGTGAAAGCTTCAAATGCGACTCGCCCACGCGTTTTGCAAAGCGCACTTCAAGGTCGGGCAGGGCATAACGCGGCGCAGGCGCCCCGGCGCCAAAAGGTCCCGCTTTTTCAATCTGCTCGATCAAATCCACCGTCGCGGCACCCGGCATCAAGGCGCCGTCAAGCTTCAGGTCGGCGGGTCCGCCCTGACCGGCACCCTGTTTGGCTAAGAGCTCTGACAGGCGGCCCATTGCGGGCTCCAGCTGGTCGCGCATTACGGTCAGACCGGCCGCCATCTTGTGCCCACCGCCTTTAACCAACAGACCCTCGGACGCAAGCCGTTGGATCGATGCACCAAGGTCCACACCGGATACGGATCGGCCTGATCCTTTGCCCTCGTCGCCGTCAAAACCAATCACAATCGCGGGCCGGTTGGCGGCATCTTTCAGGCGCGATGCCACGATGCCGACGACACCGGGATGCCAGCCCTCACCAGCGGCCCAGACCAGCGGCGCATCCAGACCGCGCTGTTCTGCCTGATCCAACGCTGCCGCCCGAACGGCGTTTTCGATATCGCGCCGCTCGGTGTTCAGGGCGTCGAGCCGTTGCGACAGGGCCTCGGCCTCGGCCATCGAGTCCGTGCTCAGCAATCGCGCGCCCAGATCGGCCTGCCCGATGCGCCCCCCGGCGTTCACGCGGGGGCCCAGCAGAAATCCAAGGTGATAACTGTTGGGGGCCGTGTCCATGCGCGCGACATCGGACAACGCCACCAAGCCGGGGCGCTGCCGCTGGGCCATAACCTTCAGCCCCTGCCGCACCAATGCACGATTGGCTTCGATAAGGGGCGCAACATCCGCGACCGTGGCCAAAGCCACGAGGTCCAGCAATGCGATCAGGTCGGGTCCTTTTGTGCCGTCCTCGCGCAATTGCCGCCCGGCCTCGACCAGCATCAGGAACACAACTGCGGCTGCGCACAGATACCCAAGGTCGCCGCTTTCGTCCTGACGGTTTGGATTTACCACGGCTGCACAATCGGGCAGGGTTTCCGCCCCCAGGTGGTGGTCGAGAACAATCACGTCTGCACCTTTGGCCGCCGCGATAGGCTCGTGGCTGAGCGTGCCGCAATCCACGCAAATGATCAGGTCATGGCGCGCTGCAAGGTTCCGCATGGCCGGAACATTAGGGCCATACCCTTCATCAATCCGGTCGGGGACATAGAGCGTTGCTTGCAGGCCCATCTGCCGCAACCAGATCAGCAACAACGCGGCTGAGCTTCCGCCATCCACGTCGTAATCTGCAAAGACCGCGATCTTCTGACGGTGCTTCACGGCCTCAAGAAACCGAGCCGCCGCAGCCTCCATGTCCTTCAGGGTCCGAGGGTCAGGGAGCAATTCCTTAAGCTTAGGTTCCAGAAAACTCTGCGCCTCCACAACCGGAACACCCCGGCGGGCCAGAACCTGGCACAGCGGACGCGGCAGGCCAGTTTGCTGGGCCATCATTTCGCCGGCGCGTTCAACCTCGGCGGCAGGGCCCTGCCAATTCCGGCCCGTCAGCGACTGCTCAACCCCCAAAAAACTCATCGCGTCCCTCATATGCAGCAAAGCCGGGCACCATCAGGCCCGGCCGCTTCATCTTTTCAAAAATACTCTCGCCGAAGGCAAGGTCATCCCTTTTCGTGCGACCATGTCGGCGTGCGATAAGTCATGCGACGCACCGATCCGGTCTTGGATCGCATCAACAGGGTCGTCGTTTCGACCCAACCCGGTTCCCGCTTGATGCGGGGCAACAGCGAACCGCCTGTGACGCCGGTTGCGGCAAAGATCACATCCGATGTCACCATTTCGTCGCGATTGTAGACACGGTCCAGATCGGTGATGCCCGCCTTGGCGGCGCGCCCACGTTCGTCATCGTTGCGGAACAGCAGGCGGCCAAAAATCTGCCCGCCCATGCATTTCAACGCAGCAGCAGCCAGAACACCCTCGGGCGCGCCACCCTGGCCCATATACATGTCGATCCCGGTCACCTCGCTTTCGGCGCAATGCATGACGCCTGCGACGTCTCCATCGGTGATCAGCCGGATCGACGCGCCGGTTTCGCGCACTTCGGCGATCATCGCTTCATGACGCGGGCGTTCCAGAATGCAGACGGTGATATCGGCAGGCTCGCAATCACGTGCTTTTGCCAGCGCCTCGACCCGTTCGCGCGGGCTCATGTCCAGATTGACAACACCTTCGGGATAGCCCGGACCGACGGCCAGCTTATCCATGTAGACATCCGGCGCATGCAGCATCGATCCGCGCGGGCCCATGGCAATGACCGTCAGCGCGTTAGGCATGTCTTTGGCGGTCAGGGTCGTGCCCTCAAGCGGGTCCAGCGCGATGTCCACACCGGGGCCGTTCCCGGTGCCGACCTCTTCGCCGATATAAAGCATCGGTGCCTCGTCGCGCTCACCCTCACCGATCACCACGACACCGGCGATATCCAGCAGGTTTAACTGCTCGCGCATGGCGTTGACAGCGGCTTGGTCGGCGGCTTTCTCATCGCCACGACCCACCAGCGAGGCCGATGCCAGCGCTGCCTGTTCGGCCACCCGCGCCAGTCCCAGGGACAACAGGCGGTCGTTGAAATCGGTTTTGGCAGCGCTCATGTTTTGAATTCCTTTGGTCAACTGAGACATTCTGTTCCGGCATAGCCTGCCCCAAGTGCAGGCTGCAAGGGCTTAGACCTGCTCGATCCGCAGGGCGACGGGCTCTCCGGCGACGACATCGGTGTCGCGCAATCCATCCAGCGCGTGATCCAGGGTCGAGCGGGTCGTCTTGTGCGTGACAATCAGAACCGGGGCCGTGTTCTCGGAATGTGCATATTGGCGCATCCGGTCGATCGAGACACCCGAGTCCCCGAGGATCGCGGCGACCTTTGCCAGCGCGCCGGGTTTGTCCAGCAGGGCCAGACGCAGATAGTAAGGCGCCGGCAGGCCGGTCTGTGCGGGCTGCGCCTCTTGCAAGGACACCGCAGGGCGCCCGAAGGTCGAGATTTTCAGGCCGCGCGCCAGATCGCAGACATCCCCCATCACCGCGCTGGCGGTTGGGCCTTCGCCAGCACCGGGGCCCCGCAGAACAACCTGTTCGACAGCGTCGCCTTCGATGACAACCATGTTGGTGCCGCCTTCAAGCTGCCCAATCGGCGAGTCGCTGGGCACAAGGCAAGGCTGCATCCGCTGTTCAAGCCCGCGCGGAGTGCGTTGGGTGACCCCAAGCAGCTTTATGCGATAGCCCATATCGTCTGCCTGATGGATATCGTCCAGGCTGATATGCTGAATGCCTTCGATCTCGATCCCGTCAAAATTCGGTTTGGTTCCAAACGCAATCGAAGACAACAGGGCCAGCTTATGCGCGGCATCGATTCCGCCCACGTCCAGGTTCGGATCGGCCTCAAGATAGCCTAGCTGCGCGCATTCCTCGAACAGCGCGTTGTAGCCAAGCTCTTGCGATTGCATCCGGGTCAGGATGTAGTTGCAGGTGCCGTTCATCACGCCCATGACGCGGGTGATTTCATTACCAGCCAGACCTTCGGTCAGGGATTTGATCACCGGGATACCGCCGGCAACGGCGGCCTCGAACCGGATCACGCGCCCTGCGGCTTCGGCCTTTTCGGCCAAGTCCTGACCGTGAATGGCCAGCAGGGCCTTGTTGGCCGTCACAACGTCCTTGCCGTTCGCAAGCGCGGCCTCGACCGACGCCTTGGCCGGGCCATTCTCACCGCCGATCAGTTCGACATATACGTCCACGTCATCGCGGGTTGCCAGGGCAACCGGATCGGATTCCCACGCGTAGCCTGACAGGTTTACGCCCCGGTCTTTGTTCTGGTCGCGTGCGCCGATGGCCGAGATTTCAATCGGACGACCCGTGCGGGCCTGCAGCAGGTCGGCGTGTTGGCGGATGATCTTGACGACACCAATTCCGACGGTTCCCAAACCAGCGATTCCAAGCCTCAGCGCCTGCGTCATGTTTTGGGTCCTTTCCGCTCGAATTGTGCCCCCTTGGGGCCGCGTGTGCTTTACGCGCTGCCTTAACGGGTTCAGGGAAAGGGTGCAATCCGTCTAAGGCCTGTCAAACGGGCCTGATCTGCCGGACCGTTCAGTTTGTTTCCGCGTTCTGCAGCGCCTCAGCTCTTGCGCCAAGCGCTTCGCTGCGTGCGATCAATTCTTCTTCGACCTCTTCGGCCTCTGAGACCGGGTCGACGGGTGCCCCAAGCGAGGCTTCGATGGGGATGAGCTTGGGGTAGGGGGCCGTGCGCAGCGAGGGTGCCTCTTTCCCTTCCAACTCGGGAATGTTCGTGCAGGCGCAGAGCGCAAGCAGGGGGAAGAGCAAGATCGGCTTCATCAGGCACCTTGTGGTCGCTGGACCCCCATGTGATGCACCTTTTGGACATGCGGTTCAAGCGGGGTTCTATCTGAACGTTTGTTCAGATACGATCAAGTCATGGCGCGTACACAAGGCTCACATTCTGATATCACCGGCCCCCGAATTCGCAAGGCCGCCTTGGGGCTTTTTGCCCGGCATGGCTATGCCGCTGTTTCCATGCGACAAATCGCGGGTGAAGTTGGCGTGCAAGCTGGTGCGCTTTATAACTACATACCGGACAAGCAAAGCCTGTTGTTCCGTTTGATGCAGAACCATATGCAGGACCTACTGGCGACATATGACAGCCTTGGCACGCCAAGCGATGCCAGCGAGGCGCTGCGCCAATTCGTGGGGTTTCACATCAGGTTCCATCTGGAACGGCCTGACGAAGTTTTTATCGCGTATATGGAGCTTCGCAACCTCACCGAAGACAATTTCGCCGAGATTGAAGTCCTGCGGCGGCGGTACGAAGATTCGCTGGAGGCAATCCTGCAAGCGGGGCAGAAGTCCGGTCAGTTTTTCATTACCGATACCAAGATCGCGACACTGGCGGTGATCGCGATGCTAAACGGCGTCATGACCTGGTATCGCTCCGGCGGGCGACTGTCTTTGGATGAGGTCGAGAAGATCTATTGGGACATGGTCCGAAAATCCGTGTCTGCTCCTAGTGCGCCGGGCGAATAAAGGTCCCGTTGCGCAGCTCGCGAAACGCCTGCTCCAGTTCGTCTCGGGTGTTCATCACGATGGGGCCGTGCCAGGCAACGGGTTCATTGATTGGCGCGCCAGAGATCAGCAGGAAACGCACGCCGTCTGGCCCGGCCTGCACCGTGATCTCATCCCCGGTGCCAAACCGTACAAGTGTTCGGTCGCCTGACATGTCGCGTATGTTGACCTCTTGCCCGGCGATCTCCTTTTCCAGCAATACACCGGTTGGCTGCGAGGCGTCCGCGAAGGCTGCGTTGCCCTGGAAGACATAGGCAAAGGCGCGTCGGTAGGTGTCGACGCGAAATGTCTTTTTCACACCGGCCGGGATGCTGATGTCCAGGTATTGCGGATCGGCGGCGATTCCGTCCACGGGCCCGGTTTTGCCCCAGAACTCACCTACGATCACGCGAACGACTGTGCCGTCATCATCGGTGATTTCGGGAATTTCCTTGCTTTCAACGTCCTGATACCGCGGGGCCGTCATCTTTTGAGCAGATGGCAGGTTTCCCCACAGCTGAAATCCGTGCATCTGACCAGAGGACGTTCCTTTGGGCATTTCCTGATGCAAAATCCCCGACCCGGCGGTCATCCACTGGACGTCACCGGCCCCCAAAGTTCCGCTGTTACCAAGCGAGTCGCTGTGATCCACAGTGCCGGACAGAACATAGGTGATCGTTTCAATGCCGCGATGCGGGTGCCAGGGGAACCCGGCCTGATAGTCCTGCGGATGTTCGTTTCGGAAATCGTCGAACAGAAGAAACGGATCAAGCTCGGACGGGTCCTGAAAGCCGAAAGCGCGGTGAAGCTTTACACCTGCGCCTTCCATTGTCGGCATGGCTTTGCGGGTTTCCAGAGTCGGTCTGAGGGACATGGCAGCCTCCTGTAAGGTTGCGTCAAACTTAGCCGCTGTTGCGCGGCGTTCAATTCGCGGCAAAGCACCTGTCTTGTGCGCAAATGCTCAATGCTGAATGACCCTGTTCCTTTTGCGCCAAAGCGGATATTGCAAATCCGTCAATCAGGAGAGTGTCATGCAAGAGGACGTACTTGCCCGGGTCGAAGCCTCAACCCCGCGCCGCTGGATGGGGGTTGGGATGCTTGGTATTGTGGGCACCCTGGTGATCTACGTTGCGCTTGCCCAGCCGCCGGAATTGGTGTGGCAGGTGTTCCTGTTGGTCGTGGGGGCGGGGTCTTTATGGTTGGCCTATCGGATGTGGATTGCAACCGAAGATGCCATCGAATTGACCGAAACCGAACTCAGAACTCAATCCGGGCAGTTGATCGCAAAGCTTGATCAGATCGAGTCCGTCGACCGCGGCGTGTTTGCGTTCAAGCCGTCGAACGGGTTTCTGGTCGTGACGCGCACAGCAGGCCAGAACGCCTGGGCGCCTGGCCTGTGGTGGAGATTGGGAAGGCGCCTCGGCATCGGAGGAATGACATCCGCCGCCGAGGCTAAGTTCATGTCCGAAGCGCTGATGACGCTGATAGCTAAACGTAGCTGACGCACCCTGCCGGGTCCGGATTCGTCAACTCGATATTGTCGAAGACGCGCGGGTGGGTGAACACAAAGTTGCCCATGTCGAACGCGTTGATTTCAAAGCCGATGTCAAACGGCGGCTGATAGACATTGTGGGTCTCAACAACGATCATTTTGCCATTGTCCGGCATAACAGGCAGTGCGTCTTTTATCTGGGTAATGGTGCCATCGTCCCAGTTCGCAAAGCGGTTACCGCGCACGCATGTCCAAAACACATTGTGTTCATCATCTTCTGCGTTGTAGTTCAAATAGGAAATACGCAGTGAAACCGGTGCCCGCGTGGAAACCATCGTGTCCATCAGTTCCAGCATCGTGTCCATGTAGGCCGAGTCGATCATGTTGCGTTCCCGCGAGAGAACGTCCGCAACAGCATAGGCCGCTTTGATGTTGCGACTGCCCTGACGGTAGCCATCGTAGAAAGTATAGGACGCAAGCATCGACCAAAGCAGCATTGGGAGGATCAACATCGCTTCGATCGTGATTGCGCCGTCTTCGCGTTCTCTGAAACGGCGAAGCTGAGTCCCGAACCGGGCAGTTCTTTTGCTGAGGTGCTCAAACATGTCTCAACCTCCGACCGGAACTGTAGGTGTTGTCGGGGCAGTGCTGTCGCCACCCAGGGGCTCGTGCACAAACACTGTGGTGGATTGCAGTTCCCACTGTCCGTTTGAGCCGTTTCGATGAGCCATGTCATTGAACATCGAGAAACCCCAAACCGGTCTGACTTCCAGACAAGCGCGGATGACCATCAACTCGTTGGATGTGCCGGGTGTGAACTGAACATTGTCAAGCGGGCGCAGATCCGCGGGCTTGTCCAAACAGTAAGGTTCGGGATCCATACTGCTTCCGGCCCGTGGATCGATAGGGGTCATCTCCAACGCCAACTCGGTCGAGCAGTTCTTAACAAAATGGGTGTTCTCGCAGATCATGTCCTTCAGCGTCTCATGCGTCCACTCGGTCTCGCCTTCGGGAAGCCTGTTGAGGCGAACCTCGCGGATGGTCTCGTCCAGAGCGCGTTCGAGATTTGCGTGATTGAACGACATCATGCCCAGATCCATGGCTGACCAGGCGATGTAGATAAAGAACGGGAACCAGAACAGAAACTCGATGGTCGAGGTGCTGCCGTCTTCGCAATCGCGAAACTTCCTCAGCCTGAGGCGCAACAAACGTATCATTGCGTCAGCCTCAGGTTCTGGATGGTCGAGCTGATCGAGTCAAACACCTCTGCGATTGTTCTCGCATCCGTACCGCCGACTTCATAGTATCTGCCATCCTCGACAGCGCAGTCGCGCAGCAAGGGCTTCACGCCGTCCGGTGCCTGGTAGGCGATCGAGAAGATCAGAACTTCCTGAGCTTCAGCCTGAGTACACAGAGACCGAACGCGAGGGTCCTTGTTCCACTGACGCAACTCGGTAGTGGAGTTGTTTTCGAAATCCGTCACATCGTCCGAGCCAAGCGCGGCGTCCAGCAGATCCGAGATCTCATACTTTTGCGTGTGCGCCCATACATCTGGCCAGTCCAGCTCTTCAGCTTCGCCTACTTCCGGGAAATCACGTGAATTAGATGTGTCAATTGCGCGACATCTTCCGTCGAAATAACTGGTGCAGAGATATCTGGTGTAGTCACCCGGCCCATCAGGATCGCCGTAGGCATGCGTCTGCCAGTAGTAACGGTACCAACGCTGACCGCCGTCTTCGATTGTCCGATCGACATTTGGCCACGCATAGCGGTTGTTGTCTTCGTCATAGACGGAATAAATCGCCTCTTCTTCGTTCCAATGAATGCCTGACGGGCCATCATTGTAGGGCGCGTTGACCATGTGCTGCCGGGTGTTCTCACCATCGGTCATCAGCACCAGCACTTTGATCGTGTCAGACCCTCTGTTTGGTCCTGGCCGGTTGGCGAATTCAATCGGGATTTCAGGTCCTGCCGCCAGCTGGGCAATAAGCGGAGTCATGCTTTCGTCAAGCAGAGAGAGGCCCCATTTCAGACCAACATCAATGGATGTCCAGCCGCTTGCCTGCAGAAGATCGATTTGATCTTTGATCGTTTCTGCATCCTTTTGCATGATCGTCATGACACGCTGGTCGGTGGCGGTTTCTTCGCGGCAAATATTGCTGCTTACAAGACCATCGGACGTTCTGTAGTCAGAGCTGCCAAAGTCATTGAAGTGCAGTGTCTGTGGCAATGTGCTGCCCGCACGGATGATTGCACCGGTGTCTGGATCCGTGATGTCATACGCATCAAATGTCGTGGTGTTGAAATCAGCAGCCTGGAAGTCGATGCAATTGGCGACTTCGTTCCCGCCGATGGTGTTCAACTCATCCATCAGGAAATCCGGCACCGACACCTGTTCGGAATAGGGGATGATGGAAATGGAAAGTTTGCCATCTTCCGACTTGGTTGTCATCTCGTCGACAAAATCGCTGGCCGCTTCTTTCAAGTCGGTCAGTTTCTGGCCTGCCATCGAACCCGACACGTCCAGAACCAGCGAAATTTCCACATTGCCGATGGATTCTTCGGCGACACTTGTCGCTGTTGTTCCCAGGTAATCGACGCCGCTCCACTGCATGAAATGCGTTGCCACGTTCATCTCGGCACTTGCTTCTACGCGGCGTTTGCCCTGCAGCAGAGCAGCCTCTGCACCACATGTTTCCGGCTCAACCGTGATCTCTCCGACCAGGAACTGGTCGAGATTTTCTTTACTTAGATAGTCACGCACAACGTCGCGGGGGCAAAGGTCCTGATCAAGGTCAGCCGCAGCAAGAACCGCGCGATCCAGCGCGTATTGCAGTTTTACCCGCTCGCGGTCGTAGCGCATGACGTCAACGGCAAATCCGGCGACGGTGAAAACAATCATCAAAAGGAACAGGGTCAGGATCGTCATCGATCCATCGGTGTCCTCTGCAAATGCTCTAAGACGTCGCGAAACCTTGGTCGCGCCAATTTTTTTACAGATATTCAACTTCGACTCAAACTTGATCATTACGAAACCCTTCTGCCGGCCAGACGGATTGATGCCAGTATCTTTGCAAGTTTAACAAATTAGACGTTGATAATGGCGAGATTTGGGCGCTATGGCCACTATGTTGCTATTTTAGAATGAAAAACGGCGCTATTCTCGGGTTGCGGGCATTGTTTGTTTCTGGGAGTTGGACAATCAGGCCGATGTCGCCGTCAAAACGACTCACCCCATCGCGGTAATGCGATTTTCATCATTTGCCTAAAAAAGTAACATTGGCGATTGCAGCGCGGCGCAAGCGGTGCGACAAAAAGTCATTGCACCAGTCGTTTCCAACACGGAGGATTTCATGACCGGCGTTAACGAACCCAGCTTTCGCGAGAGTGTTGATTTGATGTTCAACAGGGCGGCATCCCTGATGGACTTGCCGCCCGGGCTGGAAGAAAAAATCCGTGTCTGTAACGCGACCTATACCGTTCGTTTTGGCGTTCGGCTGCGGGGACAGATTCATACGTTCACCGGATATCGTTCGGTACATTCCGAGCATATGGAACCGGTCAAAGGGGGTATCCGTTACGCCCTGGCTGTGAACCAGGATGAGGTTGAGGCGCTGGCTGCGCTGATGACTTACAAATGCGCATTGGTCGAGGCACCGTTTGGCGGCTCCAAAGGCGGATTGTGCATTGATCCGCGCCAATATGAAGAACACGAGATGGAGCAGATCACCCGCCGATTTGCTTATGAGCTGGCCAAGCGTGACCTGATCAACCCGTCTCAGAACGTGCCTGCGCCCGACATGGGAACGGGCGAGCGTGAGATGGCCTGGATGGCCGATCAGTATGCACGCATGAATACGACCGACATCAACGCCCGCGCCTGTGTGACGGGCAAGCCACTGAATGCGGGCGGTATCGCGGGGCGTGTCGAAGCGACGGGTCGCGGCATTCAATATGCGCTGCGCGAATTCTTCCGCAATCCCGAGGATGTGGCAAAAGCCGGCATGAGTGGATCGCTGGACGGCAAACGCGTGATCGTTCAGGGCCTTGGTAACGTGGGATACCACGCGGCAAAGTTCCTGAGCGAGGAAGACGGATCCCGTATCGTTGGTATCATCGAATGGGATGGCGCGCTTTACAATCCGGAAGGCATCGATGTCGAGGCGGTGCGCCAGTGGATCGTCAAACACGGCGGTGTCAAAGACTACCCGGATGCGACGCACACGGCCGAAGGCGGCACCGTTCTGGAACAGGAATGCGATATTCTGATCCCGGCGGCGCTGGAAGGCGTGATCAACCTGTCCAACGCAGATCGCATCAAGGCACCGCTGATCATCGAGGCTGCGAATGGCCCGGTGACAGCTGGCGCGGATGAGATATTGCGCAAGAAGGGCACTGTGATCATCCCCGATATGTATGCAAACGCCGGGGGTGTGACGGTCTCGTACTTCGAGTGGGTCAAAAACCTGAGCCATATTCGCTTTGGCCGTATGCAGCGCCGTCAGGAAGAGGCGCGGCACGAGTTGATCGTCAGTGAATTGCAGCGGCTTGATCGCTATCTGGGTGACGCTTGGTCCATGTCACCGGACTTCAAGGCCAAGTATCTCAAAGGCGCTGATGAGCTGGAGCTGGTGCGGTCAGGATTGGACGATACCATGCGGATTGCATACCAGGCGATGCGTGAGGTGTGGCACAACCGCTCGGACGTGGATGACCTGCGCACTGCGGCCTATATCGTCGCGATCGACAGGGTCTCAAAAAGCTATCGCGCCAAAGGGCTTTAAGCGGTTTCTTGCAATCGGGCCAAAGTGTTTGGTCCGATTGCAACTTTTCTGCGTATTCATTGCCAGAAGCCGAAGGGATACGCACAGATGACATTGCCTCAGATAATGAAGATTGCCGGCGCCGTTTTGACTGGCGGTATTCTGGCGGGGTCGGCCGCGGCGCAACAGCCAAGCGGGTGGGGCACCTCGGTAGACGGGCTGGCAATCTATCAAGGCAGTGCAGATCTGGATCACGGTGGCGATTTCAGCGCATCGCGCGCATTTTTGCGCGCTGGTGCGATCAACCGGTTCGGCGATGGCTCATTTGCCGGGCTGCTTCTAAGCTATGGGCAATTCAACTATGATTTCGGGCAACCGGACAACCAGCCGTGGGAAGATGTGCGCGATATTCGTTTGACCGCACCTTTGCGTTTCGCATTGGACAGCGGCGCAAGCGTGCTGATCACACCTCAGGCGCGCTGGGATTACGAGCGTGGGGCAAGTGCCTCGGACGGGTTCACCTATGGTCTTTTTGCCGGGGTGTCCTGGGCGGTGTCGCCGAACCTTCAGATCGGACCGGCCTTTGGTGTGTTTACGGAAGTCGGCACAAATGACCTTGAGGCGTTTCCCGCAATTTTGGTGGACTGGACGTTTGCCGATCGATGGACGCTGAGCACCGGCAGCGGGTTGGGTGCCACGCAAGGCCCGGGCGTGTCACTGGGTTATCAACTGTCAGATGCGGTCAGTTTGGGCCTCGCGGTACGGTCGGAAAATCTGCGGTTTCAGTTGGATGACGATGGTATCGCACCCGGTGGTGTGGGCGAAGACAGCAGCATCCCCGTTGTTCTATCCTTCGAATACGCGCCAAATCCCGGAATGTCCCTGACCGCTTTTGCCGGGGCCGAGCTGAATGGCGAATTGACCTTGGAAAACGCGTCGGGACGCAAGATCAGTCAGCAAGACTATGACACCGCTCCAATCGCGGGCGCGGCCTTTCGATTTCGGTTTTGACCCAAACAGGTCGCGGCCTGACGGTTTCTTGTCGAAAACGTTTTGGGCATCGGCCACAGACATTGCTACTGCTTGATCGAGTTGGTTTGATACCAAGAAACTCGCAAGGAGAGGCAGATGCGTTTTTCCGGCTTGCGCGTCCTGAAAGAGGGCCTGACCGGCAACAAGGGCTGGACACCGCATTGGCGCGATCCAGAGCCCAAATCTGAATATGATATTGTCATCATCGGTGGCGGCGGACATGGTCTCAGCACAGCTTATTATCTCGCCAAAGAACACGGCCTGCGAAATGTCGCTGTGCTGGAAAAAGGCTATATCGGCGGCGGCAATGTCGGGCGCAACACCACCATTGTGCGGGCAAACTATTTTCTGCAGGGAAATTCAGAGTTTTACTCGCATTCCCTAAAGTTGTGGGAAGGGCTTGAGGAGGACCTGAACTACAACGTCATGCATTCACAGCGCGGGACCATCAACCTGTTCCATTCCGACGGGCAGCGCGATGCCGCGGCGCGACGTGGCAATATGATGATCAGTCAAGGTGATGACGCGATCCTTCTGGAACGCGATGCGCTGAAGGAAATGCTGCCTTTTCTGAACTACGATGACCTCCGCTTTCCTCTTTATGGGGGGCTTTATCACCCGCGCGGTGGGACAGCGCGGCATGATGCGGTGGCCTGGGGATACGCGCGCGGGGCGGATCAGCGCGGTGTCGATCTGATCCAGAATTGCGAAGTAACCGGCATCGATGTCGAAAACGGTGCTGTGAAAGGTGTTCAGACCTCGCGCGGGCCGATCCGGGCGAAAAAGGTGGCGATGGTGGCTGCGGGGCGGTCCGGTCAGGTGGCGGCGATGGCGGGGATGCGATTGCCGATTGAAAGCCACGTTTTGCAGGCATTTGTGACCGAGGGGCTAAAGCCCTGCCTGGATCATGTTGTGACCTTTGGCATGGGGCATTTCTATATCAGCCAGTCCGACAAGGGTGGTCTGGTCTTTGGCGGTGATCTGGATTTCTACGCCTCTTACGCCGCGCGGGGCAACCTGCCCACGGTCGAAAGCGTGATGGAGGCCGGGATGGCCTTGATGCCGATGATCGGCAAGGCGCGCGTGTTGCGGTCCTGGGGCGGGATCATGGATATGTCGCCTGATGGCTCTCCGATCATCGACCGGACGGATATTGACGGACTCTACCTGAACTGCGGCTGGAACTATGGCGGGTTCAAAGCCGTTCCTGGGTCGGGGAATGTGTTTGCCCATCTGATCGCGACGGATCAGTACCATGAGAATGCAACTGGTTTCCGGTTAGATCGCTTCCGAACCGGGCGTGGGATTATCGATGAAGAGGGCAAGGGCTCTCAGCACAATCTGCATTGAGGGTGGCGATGTCGGTTTCGAGTATTTTTGAAAAGATGAAGCAGGGAATGCTGTCATGAGGATCACCTGTCCGTATTGCGGCGAACGGGATCGCCGTGAGTTTTACTATCGCGGTGCGGCGGTCGATCTGGAGCGTCCATCACCTGATGCGGGTGAGGAGGCTTGGGATAGTTTCGTGTATTTGCGCGACAACCCCGCCGGTCCAACCCGCGAACTGTGGCGCCACGAAAGCGGCTGCGGGGCCTGGGTCGTAGTGACCCGCGATACCACGACGCATGAGATTTTGGGCTCAGAACCCACATCCGAGGTGAGCGCATGAGGGTTGCAGGCAAGGGGCTGATTGACCGGTCGGAAACTGTTGCGTTCCACTTTGACGGCGTGCGCTATGAGGGGTTCCGGGGCGATACGCTGGCCTCGGCCCTGTTGGCCAATGATGTGCGTCTGATGGGGCGGTCCTTCAAATATCATCGCCCGCGCGGCGTGTTGACGGCAGGCAGTGAAGAGCCCAACGCGCTGGTGACGGTTGGGCAAGGTGCTGCGCAAGAGCCAAATGTGCGCGCCACGATGCAGGAAATCTATCCGGGTCTGGAGGCGCGCAGTCAAAATCGCTGGCCCAGCCTTGGTTTTGATGTGATGGCAGTGAATGACCTCGTGGCTCCGTTCTTGGGGGCGGGGTTTTATTACAAGACCTTCATGTGGCCCAAGAGCTTTTGGGAAAGGCTCTATGAGCCGGTGATCCGTCGCGCGGCGGGTTTGGGAGCGTTGTCGGGTGAAGATAACGCGGACAAATACGAAAGCGCGTATGCGTTTTGCGATCTGCTGGTGATAGGCGCGGGTCCGGCTGGCCTTATGGCTGCGCTGATGGCGGCACGCGCAGGTGCAGACATCATCCTGGCTGATGAGAATGCGCAGATGGGCGGGCGGTTACTGGCCGAGACCTATGAGGTCGATGGCAAGCCGGGTCATGTTTGGGTGGACGAGGTTTTGGCAGAGTTGCGTGCGATGGAAAACGTGCGCCTTATGACGCGGACAACCGTGGCCGGGGCATATGATCAGGGGACTTTTGCCGCGCTAGAGCGGGTATTGCACCACTCCGGCGAGCGCCCGACGGGCGGTGCGCTTGAGACCTATTGGCGGATCGTGGCGAAGGCTTCGGTTCTGGCGGCTGGCGCATTGGAGCGACCCGTAGCATTTCGCGACAATGACCGACCGGGGATCATGACAGCGGGGGCCGTGCGGGCCTATCTGAATCGCTGGGGCGTCAGCCCCGGGCGCAACGTGACCATCTTTGGCAACAATGACGGCGTTCATCGTACCGCGCGGGATTTGCTTCAGGCCGGAGTTCACGTCGCGGCCGTGATCGACAGTCGCCATGATGCGCCGCTGTCGGACGATTATCAGGTTCTTCGCGGCGCGCAAGTCTGTGGCAGCAGTGGTCGCAAAGTATTGGAATCAATCACAATTCGACGCACAAGTGGCGAGGAGAAAATCCAGACAGATTGTCTTGCGATGACAGGTGGATGGAACCCGTCAGCCCATCTGACATGCCACATGAATGGGCGTCCGACATGGCGGCGTGACATCGAAGCCTTCGTGCCGACCCCCGGCGCAATTCCTGGCATGGTCTTGGCCGGGGCATGCAACGGAACATTCTCCACCGTGGGATGTTTGCAAGAGGGCGCGGCCGCAGCGGAGGGCGTGCTTTCCGACCTCGGCTTCAAAGCACCCGCCACAGCGATACCGCAATCGGATGACACGCCTTATGAGATATCGCAGCTTTGGGCTGTTCCCGGCAAAGGCCGCGCCTGGCTGGATTTTCAGAATGATGTGACCGTCAAGGATGTGAAACAGGCTGCGACCGAGAATTTCCGTTCGGTCGAGCATATGAAACGGTACACCACCCAGGGCATGGCGACGGATCAGGGCAAGAACTCGAACGTCGCGGCCTTGGCGATTCTTGCGGACGCGACGGGGCGCGGCATTCCCGAAACCGGAACCACCACGTTTCGCCCGCCTTATTCACCTATTGCCATCGCCGCTTTGGGGGCAGGGGCCGAGGGACAAGGATTCAAACCGCAACGGTTCGCAACGTCGCACAATGCATCGGTCAAGCGACGCGCGCCGATGATCGAAGCCGGGCTTTGGTACCGTCCCAGCTACTTCCCGCGCGATGGGGAAACCACATGGCGGCAATCCTGCGATCGAGAGGTCAATATGGTGCGGCAGGCCGTGGGGATCTGCGATGTCTCAACACTGGGGAAGATCGACATTCAGGGCCCGGACGCGGGCGCGTTTCTGGATTTCGTCTATACCAACATGTTCTCGACCCTAAAAGTGGGCCGAACTCGGTATGGCCTGATGCTGCGCGAAGATGGCTATGTCATGGATGATGGCACGACGGCGCGGTTGGCTGAGCATCACTTTGTTATGACAACCACAACTGCGGGTGCGGGTGACGTGATGAAGCACCTTGAATTCGTGCGGCAAGGTCTGCGCCCTGATCTGGATGTCTCGATCGCATCGGTGACCGAGCAATGGACGCAGTTTGCGGTGGCCGGCCCCAAATCTCGCGAATTGCTGAATGATCTGGTGGATACGTCCATCGACGACGAAAGCTGGCCCTTCATGGCCTGCGGTCCGATTGACGTTCTGGGCGTCCAGGGGCGTCTGTTCCGGATATCGTTCTCGGGCGAGCATGCGTATGAGATCGCGGTCCCCGCGCGCTATGGCGCCAGCCTGTTCGACATCCTGACCGAAAGAGCCGAGGCGCTGGGCGGCGGTCTTTACGGGATGGAGGCTTTGAATGTTCTGCGGATCGAAAAAGGGTTTATCACCCATGCTGAGATCCACGGGCGCACCACGGCCTATGACATTGGTATGGGCCGGATGGTTTCGCAGAAAAAGGACTGTATCGGCAAAACCATGTCACAGCGTCCGGGGCTGGAAGAGCCGGGGCGCGAGCGTTTGGTCGGGCTGAAACCAATCGGCGAAAGCAGGCAGCTTTTGGCTGGCGCGCATCTTTACAAGGAAGAGGCAGATCCTGTGCGCGTCAACAATCAGGGCTATCTGACCTCGGTCTGTTTTTCGCCAACGCTGGACATGATGCTGGGGCTTGGTTTTCTGGCGGACGGGCCGGACAGGTACGGGGAAGTCGTCAAGATGGTGGATCATTTGCGCGGGGTGATCACCCTTTGCGAGGTGGTGAATCCAGTCTTCTTTGACGCAGACGGAGAGCGCGTTCGTGGATAGTCTAACTGCCAAATCACCACTACAGGGCTTGGTTCCGGTCAGGATCGGCTCTTTGACGATCACCGAAGAGCAGGTCGGGGCGATCCATCTGGTGTCTCCGTTCAAAGGCCAGCACGAGGCGGTGTCGAAAATGATGACATCAGCTCATGGCATGGCGTTTCCAGCAGCCAATCGGGCGACCGGCAAGTCTGACGCTCGAGCGATCTGGTTTGGTCCGGACCAGGCATTGTTGCTTGGGCCGAAACCGGATGACAAGTTGTCCGGTCTTGCCGCAATTGTGGACCAATCCGACGCCTGGGCAGTTGCCCGCGTCGAAGGGGACGGGGTCGAGGATATGCTGGCCCGGCTGGTACCAATCGACCTGCGGCGTGCGGTTTTCAAACGGGGCCATACGGCGCGAACGCTGGTCTTTCACATGACGGCTTCGATCACCCGTGTTGGCGACAATGCCTTTCAGATCATGGTGTTCCGTTCGATGGCTCAGACATTGGTTCACGATTTGAAAAGGGCGATGGAAGGCGTCGCCGCGCGCGGCTAAACTGCGCTGAAAGAAACGAATCCCCGGGAGAACCCCATGTTGCGTATCGCCATCGTTGCGGCCTTGCTGGCCAGTCCTGTGGCTGCTCAGGAAACCAAGGAACAAAGCTGCCAATACCAGGCCGATGTGGTGGCAGCGATCCAACAGGCGCGCTTGGACCGCGTCAAGGAACGTGACGTGCCGCAGGCCGTCGCTGACAGTGGCCCGACATGGCCCGAAAATTACAACGCCGCTGTCCCGCTGATCACCCCTTGGGTCTATGAGCAAAAGATGCGCGACGTGCGCAAAAAGGATTTGGGCGCGGCGTGGCTGGAGCTGTGCTTGCAGCAATAATCCACAGCTCACGCATTTCCCTGTGGACAACCGCGCGTCATCCCCTTGGCGCGCGTTTTCATTTCTGGCAGGTTTGACCTATGTCTTTGCCCCCCGGATTTCTGGACGAATTGCGCACCCGCCTCAGCCTGTCTCAGGTCGTTGGGCGCAAGGTCATGTGGGATCAGCGAAAATCCAATCAGGGCAAGGGGGACATGTGGGCGCCGTGCCCGTTCCACCACGAAAAGACCGCCTCGTTCCATGTCGATGACCAAAAGGGATTCTACTATTGCTTTGGCTGTCACGCCAAAGGGGATGCGATTTCGTTTGTGAAAGAGACCGAAAATGTCTCATTCATCGAAGCGGTCGAGATTTTGGCGCGTGAGGCCGGAATGCCCATGCCCGCGCGTGATCCCAAGGCGCAGGAGAAACAGGACCGTCGGTCGCAACTGGCCGAAGTTATGGAACAGGCGGTGCAATTCTTCCGCCTGCAGCTCAAGACCGGGGCAGGGGCCGCGGCGCGCGATTATCTGGCTGGGCGAGGTCTGGATGCGAAGGCGCTGGACCGGTGGGAGATCGGCTTTGCCCCTGACGGTTGGCAGATGTTGTGGGATCATCTGACCGGCAAGAACGTGGCCGAAGACCTGATCCTTGGGGCCGGGTTGGCCAAGCCCTCGAACAAGGGAAAGAAGCCCTATGACACGTTCCGCAACCGGATCATGTATCCGATCCGCGACCCGCGCGGGCGATGCATTGCGTTTGGTGGTCGCGCGATGGACCCGAATGACAACGCAAAATACTTGAACTCACCCGAGACGGAATTGTTCGACAAGGGTCGCAGCCTCTATAACCACGGTCCCGCAAGGCAGGCGGCGGGGAAAGGGCAGCCTTTGGTCGTGGCCGAGGGCTATATGGACGTGATCGCTCTGGCCGAGGCCGGGTTCGGCGCGTCGGTTGCTCCGCTGGGAACGGCGATTACCGAGCATCAGTTGCAATTGCTCTGGCGGATCTCGGATGAACCGATCATCGCACTGGATGGGGATACTGCCGGTTTGCGTGCGGCGATGCGGGCCGTAGATCTGGCTTTGCCACTGCTGGAGGCGGGCAAATCTCTGCGCTTTGCGCTGATGCCCGAGGGTAAGGATCCAGATGACCTGCTGCGTGCCGAAGGGGCGGGGGCTGTGCAAGCAGTTCTGGACGGTGCCATCCCGATGGTCAAACTTCTCTGGCAGCGCGAGACCGAAGGCAAGGTCTTCGACAGCCCCGAACGTAAAGCAGCCTTGGAACAAGCGTTCAACGTCAAAACGGCGACGATTCGCGATGGTGCCATTCGCTCTCACTACGAAAAGGAAATCAAAGACCTTTGTTGGCAACTGTTCCGCCCGCAGCGTCAGCCGCAGAACCGTCAGTGGCAGCCCCGCGGCAAATGGCAACCGCAAGCGCAGCCAGCTACGCCGGGCGCGCGGAGCTCGTTCCTGGCGTCGTCGGAAACCGCAGATATTCAACTGCGCGAGGCGGCCATTCTGGCAATCGCGATTCTGAACCCCGCCGTTGTTGTGCAGTTCGAGCATCAATTAGAGGAAATGGATTGCCATGATCCCGATCACGCGGCCCTGCGCCATGCGATCTTGCGGCACGCAATCGACGATCCCGATAACCTGCGGGATCATATCGAGCAAAATTTGGGACCGGAGCCTCTTGAAAAGCTGCTGGCCCTTCGCCATGTCGCGGTGATCCCCTGTGTGCACAAACCGGGCGACGTCGAAAAGGCCGAGATGACACTGGCCGAGGAACTCGCAAAGATCAAAGCGGCCCGGGGGTTGGATGCCGAGGTTGCCGAAGCGACGGAAGAACAACTGTCCGATCTGGCTGATGAAGCGCTGACATATCGGCTGGCGCAAGCCGCCGAAGAGCGAAATCGTACAAGTCGCAGCCAGAATGAGGACAAGGCCGTTTTCGATGTCGCCGACAATGGCGCGCGAATCAACCGAGACGAGAAAGACGCGTTTGAGGCAATCATGTCGGGTATCAATTTTGAGAGGAAACGCCGCTAAAGTGGTGTTTTCGTAAGGCACTGGAAAAGAAAAACAGGTAAACGGGTGGCCGAATCAGTTTCACGCGCTAATGATTCGGCTCTAACGAATCACCCATCCCTGCAGGAGCATTGAATGGCCGCCAAGGATACGAACGAAGACCGCAAATCCGAAGAGCAGGAACAGGAAATCTCGCTGGACATGAGCCAGGCCCAGGTCAAGAAGATGATCGCCGAGGCCCGCGAGAAAGGCTACATCACCTACGACCAGCTCAATCAGGTGCTTCCACCTGATCAGGTCAGTTCGGAACAGATCGAAGATGTTATGTCGATGCTGTCCGAGATGGGCATCAACATCATCGAAGATGAAGAGGCCGAAGAGGAAGAGAACAAAGGCTCGACCGAACTGGTCACGACCGAAGGCCCGCGCGAAGTGGCTCTGGCCGGTGCCCAGACCGAAAAGCTTGACCGCACGGACGATCCAGTGCGCATGTATCTGCGCGAGATGGGCAGCGTCGAACTGCTGAGCCGCGAAGGCGAGATTGCCATCGCCAAGCGGATCGAGGCCGGGCGCAACACTATGATCGCCGGTCTGTGCGAAAGCCCGCTGACCTTCCAGGCGATCACGATCTGGCACGACGAACTTTTGTCCGAAGACATTCTGCTGCGCGATGTCATCGATCTGGAAACCACCTTTGGCAACCAGATGGACGAAGACGGCGACGTGCAGGAGCCCGTTGTCGACACGTCGAACGTTCAGGCGGCCAAGCCGGAAAAGGACACCGGTCCCGAACTGGATGCGGATGGCAATCCGATTGCCAACGATGATGACGATGACGAGGACGATCAGGCCAACATGTCGCTGGCCGCGATGGAAGCGGCCCTGAAGGATCAGGTCCTGACTACGCTAGAACGCATCTCCACCGATTTTGCGATGCTCAGCGAAATGCAGGACAGCCGGATTTCGGCCACGCTGAACGAGGACGGCTCGTTCAGTGAAAAGGATGAGGCGACCTATCAGAAGCTGCGCGCCGAAATCGTCGAGCTTGTGAATGGTCTGCATCTTCACAACAACCGGATTGAGGCTCTTATCGACCAGCTCTACGGCATCAACCGGCGCGTCATGTCGCTGGACAGCTCGATGGTCAAGCTGGCGGATCAGGCGCGCATCAACCGTCGCGAATTCATTGACGCTTATCGCGGGCGCGAGTTGGATCCCAACTGGTTGTCCGAGATGGCTGAAAAGCCGGGCCGCGGTTGGCAGATGTTCATCGAACGCTCGACCGACAAGGTCGAGGAATTGCGCGCCGAGATGGCTCAGGTCGGGCAATATGTGGGCCTCGACATCCCCGAATTCCGCCGCATCGTGCAACAGGTGCAAAAGGGCGAGAAAGAAGCGCGGCAAGCCAAGAAGGAAATGGTCGAGGCCAACCTGCGTCTGGTGATCTCGATCGCCAAGAAATACACGAACCGCGGCCTGCAATTCCTTGATCTTATTCAGGAAGGCAACATCGGCCTGATGAAGGCGGTGGACAAGTTCGAATACCGCCGTGGTTATAAATTCTCGACCTATGCGACCTGGTGGATCCGTCAGGCGATCACGCGCTCGATTGCGGATCAGGCGCGCACCATCCGTATTCCGGTGCATATGATCGAAACGATCAACAAGTTGGTCCGGACCGGTCGTCAGATGTTGCACGAAATCGGCCGCGAGCCGACGCCGGAAGAACTGGCGGAAAAGCTGCAAATGCCGCTTGAGAAGGTTCGCAAGGTGATGAAGATCGCCAAGGAACCGATCAGCCTTGAGACACCGATTGGTGACGAAGAAGACAGCCAACTAGGTGATTTCATCGAGGACAAGAATGCCGTGCTGCCGCTGGACAGCGCCATTCAGGAGAACCTCAAGGAAACCACGACGCGGGTTCTGGCCTCGCTCACCCCGCGTGAGGAACGTGTGCTGCGGATGCGCTTCGGCATCGGTATGAACACCGACCATACACTGGAAGAAGTCGGCCAGCAGTTCAGCGTGACGCGTGAACGTATCCGACAGATCGAAGCGAAGGCCCTGCGCAAGCTAAAGCACCCCAGCCGATCACGAAAGCTGCGGTCCTTCCTGGACCAGTAAAGACAAAGGCGCCCCGGTTCGAGGCGCCTTTTTTCTTGGCGGGTTCACGTTGTCAGAACTTCAATTCAAATTGGCGAGAACTCACAAGGCGCGCACGGCAAAGCTTTCTATATCGCCTGTGTCCACTCATGGGACAGGCCGGGGTGAGGTGTCCCCACTGACGACCCCCGGCCGCTCTCACCCCTGTTGCAGCGGATGCGCGACCCGACTGCGAAACGCGCTTGGGGCCTGACCTGTCCAGCGTTTGAACGCGGTCGAAAACGCTGCCTGATCGGCATATCCCAGTGAGAACGAAATCTCTGACAGGTTCATACCGTTCTTGATGAAGGTCTGCGCAAGATCGCAACGCAGGTCTTCGACAATCTCGCGATAGCTTGTCCCTTCATCTGCCAATCTGCGGGCCAATGTTCGCGGGCTGAGACCGAGTTCGGCGGCAACCTCATCGTTTTGGATGATACCGCCGGGCAGGGAGCGGGTGATCAACCCTTCGACTTGTCCTTTGGTTTTCAACTTTGGCGATTGCCTCTCGGCCAGCAGGCGTTCGCCATATTCCAGCAGATGCGCGCGCAGGCTTGGGTCATAGGTCGGAACAGGAAGCTCAAGCGACGGCAGTGACAGGATAATCTCCAGCCGTTCGGTGGCAAACTCGACCGGAAACCCACCCAGTTTTCGAAAAGCCGGCGCGTGGTGTCCGACTTCGTGCTGAAACCGGATTTGAAGGGGATTGACCTCAACCTGCGTCAGCGCCCGCATTCGGGCGATGGCGGCAAACATCAGAAACTCGGTACGGCGGTGATAGCGCGAGAAGCTCGGATCTTTCCAATCCGCCTCAAGCGAAGCCGAGTTTCCCGAAACCCGGAAATTGAACGCAAGCGACGGGTCGATGATGCCGTGAAACCGGCTTGTGTTCTCCATCACCTGTCGCAAATCGCGCGAATACTTGCTGATATAGGCCGTTACGCTGGAGGCAGACCGAAATCCAAGCCCGGCCTGTGCGCCAAACGTGATGTCGTTGACCGCGTCGCAGGCATGACGCACGAACAAGGCTTCGCTATGGGCGCTGAACTGCGTTGCTGGCGGTGCGATATCTGATCGGTTCAAACCGCTGTCGCGCAGCACCTGATCCACCAAAGCAGGATCGCTGGTGCCGGCTTCCAGCGTTTTCATCAAGAGGTTCAGCCTTC
Source organism: Ruegeria sp. H6 (assembly GCF_056532975.1). Lineage (NCBI taxonomy): Bacteria > Pseudomonadati > Pseudomonadota > Alphaproteobacteria > Rhodobacterales > Roseobacteraceae > Ruegeria > Ruegeria sp. H6. The sequence continues at coordinate 178,083 of NZ_JBQFOA010000002.1, read as the reverse complement.
CAATACCGACGCCCATTGGCCCGCCCTGCTGTCACGGTAGTGGCAGACAGAATACCTGCAAACCGCTGCAATCTGCCAGCATTTGTTGCACCCGGCCGAAATTGGCAGAAGGGCGCAAGGAAATGGCAAACTATTGAAAGAATGTTAACGACTCGACGGCTAACTGTATCGTGCTGTCGGGTTGGTGCCTTTAGGGGATGAGGTCAGAGCCTGGAAGGCCGGAATACCAAAACCGGTTCAAAAGGTTCCCCGGCACGCAATATCCTGTGGAAATTGCATGCGGATATTTTTGTCGCATTGAAGCATGCGCACCCCTGTGCGAGCGTTTGGCAGTGATCTCAAATCTGTTTCCGGACCGTGTCAAACGAAACCCAAACCCATGCCGACCTTATCGTTTTTGACGGTGAATGCGTGCTGTGTTCGGGGTTCTTTCGCTTCATGCTGCGTCATGACACGGCAGGCCGGTTCCAATTTGCCACCGCGCAATCGCCCTTGGGGCAGCGCCTGTATCGCAGTCTGGGCCTGAACCCCAACGAATATGAGACAAATCTGGTTGTTCTGGGTGGCACACCCTATCAGCGGCTGGATGCGTTTGCGGCTGCCATGCGGGGTCTTTCAGGCGGCTGGAGGGTGTTGGCCGTTTGCCGATTTCTGCCGAAAGCGCTCAAGGACCCGCTCTACAATCTGATCGCCCGAAACCGGTATGCGTTTTTTGGTCGTCGAGAGGAATGTCTGGTTCCGGATGAACATCTTCGCTCAAGATTTGCGCATGACGGCTTCTGAACCGGGCGGAGATCCGTTCTTGCAGGCCTTGGGGCGCGTCGCGCACCTGCCTGAAGCGATAAAGGTGCTGCATTCCAGACCTGCCACCCACGCGGGATTGTGTGACATAGAAAGGGGCAAGGGCCTTTTGCTTGCACTCATTTTGGCAATCGGGCGCTTCCCGCCTTCGGGCGTCGGCATCCCGGTCACATTAAAAACCAAGCAAGAGGATGTATTCTGGTACTGGGATCGCGATTTTGCGGGCCACAGGACACGGTCAAAGCTGAGCTTTGATGCTCGGAATGGGTGTGTGTGCGAAACGCTGGGCGGTCTTTGCATCTGGTTGCAACCAGACCTTGTCGGCGACAAATTACGCATTCAGATCAAAAAGCTAACCGTCCTTGGCGTGCCTTGCCCGCGGATTTTCCTGCCACAATCGGCCACGGTTGAATGGCAGGACGAAACCGGACGATACCGATTTGACGTTTCCGCAAAGGTGCCCATCCTAGGACAGCTGATCCGCTATCAGGGATGGTTGACGCCAGATCACTCGCAAGCTGGCGATGCATGAATTGATCGTGAGGCGGTATGTTCCGTCTTGCCGCGCACACTAGGTTCCATCTCAGGTCGAAGAAGGAAGGTTTTATCGATGAAGCAGGTAATCAAGTATACAACAATCGCCCTGATAGCGTTGGGCGCATCCTCGGCAAGTGCGGCCCCCAACGGCTTTCAGTCCATGGGCATTAACGCCACTGATTTCGAAGTGATTCCGCGTGCGCGGAAAGACATCGACGGGTATTGGTGCGCCGCCGCAGATTTCGCCCGCAGGTCCCTTGGGGCGGGTTGGCAGCAGCGCATCTATGTTTTGCGCGGATATGGACCCAGCGTCACAACCGGGCGCAAAACGGCCGTGCAGTTCACGCTGGACGCGCCCGCAAACGCCGCACAACAGAGCAGCTTTTCAGTTTCCAGTTTTCAGCCTGGGCAAAGCATGTCTGTACAAGGTGCGAATGGTCGGTGTAATCGTCGTCAGATCTTCAACTGATCATTGACGGTACGGATTGCAGACTGAGTTTTTGATTTCGACCTCTGGGGCGGGACTCTATGAGTTCACCGCCCCTGTTGCTGAATGGGTGCAGCAGACAAACAGCAGCGGGCTGCTGACCTTGTTCGTGCGTCACACGTCCTGTTCGCTGCTGATCCAGGAAAATGCGGACCCCGAGGTGCAGACAGACCTGCAGGCGTTCTTTGCCCGTTTGGTGCCGCCTTCTGATCATCCTTCGATGTCCTATCTGCGGCACACATATGAGGGGCCGGACGATATGCCAGCCCATATCAAGGCGGCGATGATGCCCGTTTCCCTGTCGGTCCCGGTGTCAGCGGGTCAGATGATGCTGGGCACGTGGCAAGGTCTTTATGTCTTTGAACATCGCAGCGCGCCACACCAGCGTAAGGTGGTCGCGCATCTAAGGTGACCCCTTTATCTAGCGGTGAAATTTTCCGGCTACCCAAATCCTAGCGGCTGCCCTATAGTTGTGGATAAGTAGGCCACAGCGCTTACAACAAGAGGCGGAAATAGGGACGAGGAGACGGCGGATGCGCTGCCCGTTTTGCGGAAATATCGATACTCAGGTCAAGGATTCACGCCCGGCAGAGGATCACGTCGCGATCCGCAGACGTCGTTTTTGCCCGGCATGCGGCGGCCGTTTCACCACATATGAACGGGTGCAACTGCGCGATCTGGTGGTGATCAAGACAAACGGCAAGCGCGAAGATTTCGACCGCGACAAGCTTGAGCGGTCCATTCGTATCTCGATGCAGAAACGCCCGATCGAACCAGATCGGATCGATCAAATGATCTCGGGCATCGTGCGTCGGCTGGAAAGCATGGGCGAGACGGATATCCCGTCCAACAAAATCGGCGAGATCGTCATGGAAGCTCTGGCCCGGATCGACACGGTCGCTTATGTTCGCTTTGCGAGTGTGTACAAGAACTTCCAGGCGGCCGATGATTTCGAGGAATTTGTCCACGAACTGCGCCCGCCGCAGCCATCTACGGACGAGTGAAACAAACAGATACGCGATACATGGCGCTGGCCCTGTCTTTGGGGCGGCGCGGCCAAGGTACGTGCTGGCCCAACCCGGCCGTCGGTTGCGTAATCGTGCGCGACGGGCGGATTGTTGGCCGCGGCTGGACGCAGCCGGGCGGCAGGCCACACGCCGAACCCGTTGCCCTGGCGCAGGCAGGTGAACTGGCGCGTGGGGCAACGGCCTATGTCTCGCTTGAGCCATGCTCTCATCACGGAAAGACGCCGCCTTGCGCGCAGGCGCTTATCGATGCTGGCGTGGCACGGGTTGTCTCGGCCATCGAAGACAGCGACCCCCGGGTGGCAGGCCAGGGTTTCGCCATGCTGCGCGAGGCCGGGATTGACGTCACCACGGGTGTTCTGACCGAAGAAGCCGCGCTGGATCACGAGGGGTTCTTTCTGAAAACCGAACAGGGCCGGCCCTTTGTGACGCTGAAACTGGCCAGCAGTTTCGACGGGCGGATTGCAACGGAAACCGGGCACAGCAAGTGGATTACCGGGCCGGAGGCACGGCGTCTGGTGCACGGGATGCGCGCGCGCCACGATGCGGTGATGGTTGGGGCCGGAACGGCGCGGGCGGATGATCCGTCGCTGACAGTTCGCGATCTTGGTATTCCGCATCAGCCCGTGCGCCTTGTGGTATCACGTCACCTGGATTTGCCGCTGCTGGGGCAGCTTGCGCGAACGGCTTCGGAGGTGCCCGTTTGGCTATGTCATGGCCCGCACCCGGATACCGAGCGTGTCTGTGCGTGGGAGGGGTTGGGCGCTCGCCTGGTCCCATGTGCCCTGGACGGCCACCGGATTGATGCCGCTGATCTGTTGCAACAGCTGGGGCAAGCCGGATTGACCCGGGTGTTCTGCGAAGGCGGTTCGGCCTTGGCGGCGTCGCTTTTGGCCGCGGATCTGGTCGATGAACTGGTTGGATTTACCGCAGGCGTGGCTATTGGGGCCGAAGGTCTGCCTGCCATCGGGGCGCTTGGGCTGGACAGTCTGGACCATGCGTCGCGCTTTGACCTGATCGAGGCGCGCAATGTCGGCGGCGATGTACTGCACCGTTGGGGCCGCGTTACGGCCTAAAGATCAACGCCAAAGCCGGGCATGTGTGGCCAGCGCGCCTTGCAACTTGGACAGCAGCCGGTTGACAGGTCCCGAAGGGTAAGGTTCGGCGCTGGACAAACGCTCTGCAGCCACTTCGACCGGACAGGGCGCACCGGTCATCGGATCAATGTAGCGTGGGTAATCGATCAATGCGGCATGGGCCAATCCCAGCACTGACGGACGTGCTCCGCGCCGTGCGGGAAGCACGCCCAGATCTGTCGTCAGGCCCCACCCGGCATAAAACGGCGCGCCCAGAGTTGTCACTTTCACACCACGCAAAAGCGCCTCAAACCCCAAAAGCGAGGTCATTGTCCAGACCTCATTGACCTGCGCAAGCAGTTGCGCGGGATTGGCGTTCGTGACCACGACATCCGCCAGATCGGAGGCGTCGATCTTGCCTTCTCGCAACCCGGCCTCGACATCCGGGTGTGGCTTATAGATCAGGATTGCGTCTGGTTTGGCCTCGCGCACGGCATGCAGCAAATCCAGATTGGTCCGGACCGTTCCACACCCGAGTTGAACCGAGGCGTCGTCCTCGACTTGTCCCGGTACAAGAATGCGATGACCTTGTGGCAATTCCGGCGCGTCGCCACCGACATTGTACTTGCTCAAGCCGCCTGTTGTCAGGCGCGTGATCAGACGTTCGGCCCTGAGCTGTTGATCGGGTCGTAAAACCTCGCGCGCGGCGATCCATTCTTCCAGTCGGCTTGGCCGTGTCGGGTCGTAATAGATGCCAAGATCGTCCATTGCCAGCGACAGCGGCGGGACAAGCTCGGCCCCCAATCCGCGCGACCGCAGAAATCCGTCTTCGATCCGGATTACGTCTTGCGCATCGCCGGCGCGCCGCGCCCAAACCATATGAGGGCGGTCGGGGTTCGCAGGCGCATTCTCGACAAAACGCAGTTTTTCATAGCGTCCGTACATGCGCTGCAAATGCTTGCGCTTCCAGACACGCATTCCCGAGGCCGTCCACCCTTTGCGATCTTCGCGCCAAGCCCGCGTTTGGGCCTCAAGCGTGTCCAGCACTGTTTCAATCTCGCACAGTTGGTCGCCGAAGGGGTCGTACCATGTAGGGTAGAGGATTATGGAGACCGCAAACAGCTGCGCGCGCGTCAGGTTGCGCTGTCTGCGGGGCAGGGGCGCCTCGTCCTGTGTTAGGCCCCAACCGGCATAGAATGGTTGCCCGAACACGCGCGGTTTGTGGCCGGCAAAAATGGCCTCAAACCCCAATTGCGACGACAGCGTATAAACGCCAACCGCGCCTTCCAGCAGGACCCACGGACTGATCGGGTCGGCATAAATCGAAACCCGATCGCTGATGTCCTGGTCCGAGAAGAACCCCCGCCGGTGGCCCGCAAGCGTCTCGGGGTGGGTTTTGATCAGAACCCGCGCGCCGGGGTTTTCCTCTTGCGCGATGACGAGCATTTCACGAAACCGCGCGAGGTCTCCGCCATTGGCCGTGACCGAGGCATCGCCCCGTGTCTGGTCGACAACCAGCACATACCCGGGCTCTGGCGGGGCGATATCGGGATCAAAGCCTGAATATTTGGTCAGCTGAAGCTCTCGCATACGCTCAATCGCGCCGCGCGCGCGGTTGAGCAGGGCGGTATCGTCCAATGGATGCGTGGCCAGCAACTCTTCCAGCCGCGAAGGTTTGGAAGGATCGAAGTGGACGCCCTGCGCGTCGAGCAGCAAACCAAGCGGGGCCTCTCCGTCACGGCCCGGATGCAAGGACCTGAGAAACGCATCCTCAACCCGCAGCACCCCGGCACCGTGTTTTTCTGCCATCCGCAGGCCGCGGTGGGCGGTTGGGCTGTTACCCCAGACACCAACCATGTCGTCCGTGCGCGGGATACCAAGTTTTATGTCATAGCCGGACAGCGACAGAATGCGACGCAGCCTTTTTTGCGTCAGAAACCCGCCATTGTAGACGAACAGGCGGTGACGGGCACCGCCGGTTTCGGTGGTCGGTTGCACGCGTCAGCCACCTGTCAGGGTGGCCACATTGGCGACCGGTGTCAGGCCGCCTGCAATCAGCGAAATGGATTTCGTCCACTGCGCATAAGGCGCTTCGGTCACATAGATCGTGTCATCATCGCGTATGACGAAATCACGGGCGATGAACAGGCCATTTGGGGCAGTCAGGTTCAGCAGGTAGATCATGCGCTGTTCGCCCTGCAGATCCGCACGACCCATGACGTTGCGGGCGACATCCTGGCGTTCGTTGCGCAAGACGAAAATGCCTGTGGGATCCGATGAAACCGACTGCAAACCGCCGACTTGGGCCAAAGCCTCAAGCGCAGAGAGGTCCTGGCTTTCGAAAGCGACACGCGATTGACCGCCCGTTGCGCCCAGTGCGATGTAGGACCGGCTGTCTTCCTCAACAAGAATGCGATCGCCGCCGCGCAGCGCGATATCGGTCTGCGGTGAGCGGAACAGGTCGTTGTACCAGACCGTCCCCTTTTGCCCATTACGGATCACGGTCACCAGCGCGATATCAGTTGGAACCGTGACACCCCCCGCTTGCGCCAGCATGCCCGACAAGGTGCGGGTCGGGCGTTCGATGGGGTAAACCCCGGCTGCACCGATGGTGCCGGTCAGCGACACGGTTGATCCGTCGCCAGCCACGCGGCGCACCTGCACCTGTGGGTCCGGGGTCTGTTCCTGCAGTTTTTCCGAGATCAGAGTGCGCAGCTGTTCCGGTGTATTGCCCGCCGCCCGCAAACGCCCGGCATAGGGCACAAAGATATACCCGTCGCTGTCCACCTGCACCTGGTCCAGATTGGTTGCCCCGCCCAGTTCCGAGCTGAGCAGACCATCCTCGACGTTTTCCCAAATCGTCAGGCCCAGCACGTCACCGGGGCGCACTGTGTCGGAGGTCAGGCTTTGCGCGCTGCGGAAAGACTGGGAAAACCCGAACTGAGGAACCACTGCCGTTGCCTTGGTCACCCGGTCGTCAACCTCGACCACAAAAGCATTGCCGCCATTCACCGTCGATCCGGCCAAAATCTCGGTCTTGTTTGGTCCCGCCTTGGGAAGCTGGCACGCCGCCAGCAGGCCAAGGGCAACCACCAGGGCACCCCGTTTGATCCATCGAGTTGGAATGCGCTTCACTGCCGATATACCTCAGTTAGATTTGTTTCCGGGATACTAGAGCGTTCATGCGCAAATCGCCAGTCGCAGCTTGCATCATTTACCGCACGATTTTCAGGTGCTGCTCATCGGTTTCAGGATGGTTCAGAACCGCTTGATAGGGATCTTTTTCCGACAGCATCATATCGACCGCCCGCCGCAACAATTGGCGCCGTCCGCGCCGTGAATAAAATCCGCCGGGAACCTGGCTGGTATCCAACAGGAACTCTCGGTACGCCTTATAGGCTGTGCTGTCGGGTGGGCTGGGATCGGCGAAGAAGGCTTCAATCGGTTGCTGCGACACAAACTCGGGCTTGTCATAAACCGATTGCCCGAAGACCCGCAGCGGAATGCCCCGCCACAACACCTGTTGACCAGCTGTCGAGTTGACAGTGACGGCTGAGTTCGCCTGATCCAGCAGCTTGGCCAGTTTGCCACCCGGCACATAGTGAACCCTGTCGGCAATACCATTGTCCTTTGCCATCTGGTACACGAGATGCCGCAAGGGCTCTCGGTGATTTTCAAGCGGGTGTTCCTTGACCACCAAACGGTGGTGGGCAGGCGCCCCCTTAGCAAACCCTTTGATGACAGGTTTGAGAAAATCGGACATGCCCGAGAACTTGGAATGCGCCTGTACCGAGCTGTCGTGACCCAATTGCAGCAGCACAAGATGATACGGGAAGCCACCCGCGCGGACCCGGGCGGTCGCCCAGATTCGCTGCAACCAATGGATCGGCATCAGACACAGACGCTTGAAATAAAGCCTGAACTCTTTTGATACCGGCAGCTCGCGATGAGGCTGAAAGTTGCGATAGGGCCTGTTCAGAAACAGAACGAACCAATGGTAGAGCGCTCCGTAAAAGATATGCTGCTTCATGTCGCCCCAATGCGATGGAGGCGGTTGTTCATGCGTCTCGGCCTGTTCCAGCGCAGATCGCATCTGATCAACGCTCAGCGACATCAGGCGGGAATGCCCGTTCGAGCCCCCCCTTTCATACGTAACCCACCAGGGACGCAGATAGCCTTCTTCAAAAACATGAACGCTAAGCCCACGAGACTTTGCGACTTTTACCGCTGTCGCGTGAATCGGTCGGGTATCCCCATAGAGAACGATGTCGGTAATCGCGTGCTCATCCAGGATACCGTTCAACTTGGCTGTCCAGTCTTCAGGCTTGCCACGAAACGCGACATACGTCGCTTTGTTGCGCCAAAAGACCTGATCGCCGGCGTTGAACCCGACGCGCAAGACCTTTGCCCCAGCGGCGCGCAGCATCCCGCCCAAGGCATGGAAAAATGGCCCGTGAGGCCCCTGCAGAAACAAGAAACTGCGGTTGTCATTTGGGTGCGCTGATCGGGCCATGGTTGCCTTTTGGGTCTGCTTTTTCTTTTTTCCCGCCGAAATTATGCCTGTTTGCCGCGATCCCGGCAAGCTGGGGCTTGTCGGATGGGCCATGGGCCTTTACCTCGGCTTTTGAACCTAGTCTGCGAGAGTTAACGAAATGTTCACCGGCATCGTCACCGATATTGGAACCGTCACCAAGCTGGACCAGCAGGGCGATTTGCGCGCACGGATTGAAACCGCCTATGACACCAGCGCGGTTGATATCGGGGCCTCGATCGCCAGTGACGGAGTTTGCTTGACGGTTATCGATCTGGGACCGGATTGGTACGACGTGCAGATCAGCGCCGAGACCGTCGCCAAAACCAATCTCGACAGCTGGGTGATTGGCAAAAAGCTCAACCTCGAACGGGCTTTGAAGGTGGGGGACGAGTTGGGTGGCCATATCGTGTCCGGTCACGTCGACGGCGTTGCCGAGGTGGTCGCGGTCAAGGACGAAGGCGACAGCACACGCGTCACGCTGCGCGCGCCGCAAGATCTGGCGCGCTTTATCGCGCCGAAGGGTTCGGTGGCGTTGAACGGCACATCGCTGACCGTCAACGAAGTCGATGGATGTGACTTTGGCATCAATTTCATCCCGCATACCAAAGAGGTCACGACCTGGGGTAGTGTCGGTGTCGGCGATCGGGTCAACCTTGAAATCGACACTCTCGCGCGATATGTGGCGCGACTGGCCGAGATGTCCTGACCCTCAGGTGGACGGCCCAAAGCGGGCCGTCAACTTTTTGGCAATCCACCAGAAGATCAGCGCCAGGGCAATGGATGCATAGCCGTCGATGGCGTAGTGCCAGGCAAGGTGAACCGAACCAAGCAATATGACACCGGCAAAGGCGGTCAGCGCCCAGCCAATCGCTTTGGAATAGGTAAACCCATAAAGAGCCAGCAACACGCTTGATGCGACATGCATGCTGGGCATTGCTGAAATTCCGTTCACAGGACCGTCGTTGAAATGCCCGTCCAATAGCATCTGATGCCATTCAAGAGCCCAAACGGGGCTGATCGTATGCGACTGCTGAAGCAGTTCCAGTTGTGGGGCAAAGTCGCCTCCGAACCCGAATGCCTGATAGAACACCGGGCCTACCGAGGCAAAGATCATTGCCAGCAGGTTGCCACCAACCGCCCAACACAATGCGAACGCCACCAGAAACACGGTGCATCTGTCCGGGTCGCGGCGATCAAGGCAAGCCAAACAAACCGCCAGATAGATCAAGGCAAACCATCCGTGATAGGCTGCGTTGATGGCGGTCGTCACATAGGGCGAGCCCAGAACCGGCCACAGCAGGGTCCAAGCGTCATGCCCCCCGTGAATGACCCGGTCAATATGTGCAAACAGCGGATCCCAAGAATAGTCATTCACCAGCGGGATAAGATCTTTGAGGAAGGTGAATGTCACAATCAGGACAATCACGCCGCAAAATGCAATGAGAATGTCTGCGGTTCTGTCCCGATCAGCAAGCATGGACTTCAAGTCCTCGATCATCCATTGAATCGGCTTTTTGGGCTTTTCCCTGAACATGGCGACCCCAAGCCGCCACAAAAGATAGTTCGCGGCTATGAACATGGATAGGGTTTTGAAAACGCCCAAAATCTTGGGTGCGGTTGATGCCCAGTAAGACTGCCCAAGATAAGCACTCAGGGCGAGGCCGATAAGCGCGTAGACACAAATGATCGAAACCAGCAGCCTGTTGCGCCTGAGCGCTCTGACAAGAACAGGTTGGGAGCCGGCTATGTCTGTAGAATACGTCACGTGTTGCTGTGTCTCGCGATCGATAGAACCCGGCTGTTTCCATGCACGCAGTCTGCGGCATCTGCGGGGCTTGAATGCGGCAATTTGTGGACAAAGCCGCTCTGATGCAACCGAGTGTCTGGGTTGGGTAAACAATACACGACCTGTCCAGCGTCTTCAAAATTGCTTTACAGTCTGGCCAACGGGGCGGCTGTGGTCTATTCCGCCATGCAAACACGCTCAGTGAAAGGCTGCCCCATGAGCTTTGAAACCCCAGGCCCGGTCGAAGCCCAGTTGCGCAATGCGATCAGCCCTATCGAAGAGATCATCGAAGAGGCCCGCAAAGGCCGTATGTACATCCTTGTCGATCACGAAGATCGCGAGAATGAGGGGGACCTGGTGATCGCCGCCGAGTTCGCGGATGCGGAGGCCATAAACTTCATGGCAACCCACGGCCGTGGATTGATCTGTTTGCCCATGACGGCCGAACGGGTCGACAACCTGGGTCTGCCGATGATGGCCGTGAACAACTCATCCCGCCATGAAACGGCGTTTACCGTTTCGATTGAGGCGCGTGAGGGGGTCTCGACCGGTATTTCGGCTGCGGACCGGGCATTGACCGTTGCCACCGCCATCAACGAACAGAACACGATGGCACAAATCGCAACGCCGGGGCACGTCTTTCCGTTACGCGCCAAGCGGGGCGGGGTGCTGGTGCGTGCCGGGCACACCGAAGCTGCGGTGGATATCTCGCGCCTTGCGGGCCTGAACCCCTCGGGCGTGATCTGCGAGATCATGAAACAGGACGGCACCATGGCACGTCTGCCGGATTTGGTCGAATTCGCGCAAGAGCACGATATGAAGATCGGCACCATCAGCGACCTGATCGCCTATCGTTCGCGCAATGACAACCTTGTGGTCGAGACCTCGCGCGAGGTGGTGACCTCGGAATATGGTGGTGATTGGGAGATGCGGATTTTCACCGATCAGACCCATGGCATCGAACATGTAGTGATGATCAAAGGGGACATCACGACGCCGGAACCGGTGCTGACACGCACGCACGCCCTGCACGAAGCGCCGGATATTCTGGGGCTTGGTCCGAAATCCTCGCGCGAGTTGCCGCGGGCGATGGAAAAGATCGCCGAAGAGGGGCGCGGTGTGGTCTGCCTGTTCCGCCAGCCGCGCAACTCGCTTTACGCGCTTGAGGACGAGGGGCCGCGCACGATCAAGCAAACCGGTCTGGGGGCACAGATCCTATCCAAGATGGGCGTGCAGGAGTTGATATTGCTGACCGATTCACCGGAAACCGTATATCTCGGGCTCGATGCCTTTGGCCTGTCCATCGTCGGAACCCGCGCGATCCTGGGAGAGGACTGATTATGGCTGAACAAGACAAACACGGCATTTTGCCAACGCCGAACTTCGATGCGCCAGTCAAGCTGCTGATCGTGGCTGCGCCGTTTTATCGGACCATCGCAGACAACCTGATCGCAGGGGCCAAGGCCGAGATCGAAGCCGCGGGCGGGACCTGCGAAGTGGTCGAAGTGCCCGGCGCGCTTGAGATTCCCACCGCAATCGCCATGGCCGACCGTCAGTGCAATTTCGACGGCTATGTCGCGCTGGGTTGCGTCATTCGCGGCGAGACCACGCACTATGAAACGGTGTGCAACGATTCCAGCCGAGCGATCCAGTTAATGGGCCTTCAGGGCTTGTTGATCGGCAACGGCATCCTGACCGTCGAGAATGACGAACAGGCCGAGGTCCGTGCAAATCCCGAAAAGATGAATAAAGGAGGCGGGGCGGCGGCTGCGGCCTTGCATCTGATCGCGCTCAGCCGTAAGTGGGGCTCTTCCAAAAAGGGCGTGGGCTTCAAGCCGCCGTCCGAGTCCATCCTTGTGGCGGGCGACAGCAACGGACCCACGACAGCATGACCCAGACCGACGCGCCGAAACCGGCCAACCAGAAACGCCTGATGAAATCCGCCGCCCGGCTCTATGCCGTGCAGGCGCTGTTCCAGATGGAGCAATCGGGCCAGACGACCGAAGCGGTCGTGACCGAGTTTCTGGATCACCGGTTTGGCGCTGTCTATGAGGGCGAAGAAATGCTGGACGGCGATATCAGCGTCTTCCGCAATCTGGTCGATAATGCGGTGAACTATCAGGCCCCCATCGACCAGATGACTGACCGTGCGTTGGTGGCCAAATGGCCGATCGCGCGGATTGACCCGACGCTGCGCGCCTTGTTTCGTGCCGCAGGCGCGGAATTGTCGCAATCGGACACACCGCCCAAAGTGGTCATCACCGAATTTGTCGATGTGGCGCGCGCCTTCTTCCCCGAAGGCAAAGAGCCGAAATTCGTCAACGCGGTTCTGGATCACATGGCGCGTGAGGCCAAGCCCGAGGCGTTCTGACACGTTTACCCGGATCAAGTATGCGCTAAACTAGATGTATCAGCGCAATGAGGTTCGCCATGCCCAAACTGATCCGCCTTTATATCACGCAAGTTGCCTGGGGATTTGTCATCTCGGCCCTTTTTGTCGGGGTGCTGCTGGCCCTGAACGTCGCCAACCTGCGGCACCTCATCACGACCTCGGAAATCGGATTGATCGCGCTGCTGATGATCTGGTTCATGAACGGCATCGTTTTTGCCGGGGTGCAATTTGCCTACGCGATCATGAGCATGGCGGAAAAACCCAACCGCCCGCGTGGTGGCACCCCCGTGGCACATGGGCTCAAGCCTGCGCCGGTCAAGCAAGAGGCACGCGCAGGGCGCTGAAATATCAGTGAAAAATGTGGCGGGACCACCAGTCAACCGTGGGGCTTTGATTCCCGAGGACCTGTATATACAGGTGGGCGCCAGGTAATCAGGCCAGGACCTGAACAGAGCCAGCTCCCTCGGAATTGCTTAAGGCCACCGGAATGCTGCCTATCACGAGAAGGGCAGAACCCGCCACAGGCCTAAGTAGGGCGTCGGGCGGGTTCGCACAAGGGGTTTCGTCGACGGATCAGGCGTCCTCGGTTTGGTGCAACGCGGTGCGCATCTTGCCGAGATGCTCGTCCCAACCATTGTCCAGCGCCAGGATCAGGCCAAAGGCCTCTGCACCTTGGGGCAATCCTTCGTGCATCAAGCTCAGCTGTGTTCCGCCGTCGACCGGATTCAGTGTCCATTTGACCACACTGACGGCGTCGCCCATCGGCTTTATCGTGAACGTGTATTCCAGATATTCAGGCCGCCGTGCTTCGCGCACTTCGCCCCAGATCAGCAGATCTCCACTGGTGGTGCCGAACATCTCAAGCTTTTGACCCTCGACCAGCGGGCGCTGCGGTTTGTGAAACCATTCCGCTAGCCGATCTGGTTCTGTCAGATAGTCCCAGACCGTGTCCGGCGCGGCGCGAAGATAGATGGTTTTCTGCAAAACAGCTTTGGTCATGTTCTTGGTCCTTCAATCGCTTTCTTAAGGTCGGCAAGACGATCATCCCAGAAACGGTCAAAATAGCTGAGCCAGTCCAGAACAGGGGCCATGCCCTTGGGTTCAAGTCGGTTGATGCGTTCGCGACCCTTGGCCTCGACAGTGATCAGGCCACCGTCTGACAGCACCGTCAGATGCTTTTTGACGGCGGCGCGCGTCATGTCGAACCGGTCCGTCAGTTGACCGATGGTCATGTCTTGTGCGGCCAGCATTTGCACAATGTCCCGACGGGTTGGGTCGGCAAGGGCGCGGAACGCGTTTTGGGTTCGTGTCTCCATGGGGGACCTCTTTGAGATACCATTTGGTATCACATTAATGAAGTACCAAAAGGTATCATGTCAAGTTACTTGATTTTTGTTCACTAATTGTTCACATTCGCCACATGACACTTGATCTGCAACCCGGTCAAAAGCTTGCGCGCGGCGTGTCCCGTCATCTGTTGACCCATGGCTTTGTTTCTGTTGAGGAATTTGTCCCCGCACGCGGGCTGCGTGTGGACGTGATCGGGTTGGGCCCAAAGGCAGAGATTTGGGTGGTCGAATGCAAATCAAGCCGCGCCGATTTTCAGTCGGATTGCAAATGGCAGGGCTATCTTGAGTGGTGTGATCGATTCTTTTGGGCGGTAGATACAGATTTTCCGATAGAGCTCTTGCCGCCGGAAACAGGGCTGATCATGGCTGACGCCTATGATGCCGAAATCATTCGGATGGGCCCTGAAACCAAACTGGCGCCTGCGCGGCGCAAAAAGATGGTGCAGAAATTCGCAACCGACGCCGCCCGCAGGTTGCAGGCCTTGCGCGATCCCAGAATCTGAAGGTTCAGCCGGTCACGGCACGTGCGGCCTGTGCGGCAGCGCGGATTTCCTCGGCGATCTCTTCTGCCTCCTCCGGGTCGAAATCCATCGGGATCTCAAGGCCTGGTGCCTCGATGAAAAGACGCACCATCCCCTGATCGGTCGGACCGATCTGCAGGTTAGCCTCAATATCGCGTTCGGTGTTGATGCCCATCATAGCCTCCGGGGACTGAACGTTCCTGCTACCGCGCAGCGGGTTGAGAATCAAGCGAACTATGCGTTCAGATAGGGCATGACCGATATTCTTATCAGACCGTTCCACCCCGGCGATGTGCCATGGCTGGTCGAACGCCACGGAACCCTATACGCGCGCGACGAGGGGTTCGACGCCAGCTTCGAACGCCTCGTCTCTCAGATCCTGGGTGACTTCGTCGCAGATCACGACCCCAAGCGTGAATGCGGCTGGATCGCCGAGACAGATGGCATGCGGCTGGGCAGTATCTTTTGCGTAAAGCATGATGCGGAAACAGCTAAGCTCCGCCTGTTTCTTCTGGTGCCCGAAGCCCGCGGGCAGGGCTTGGGCAAACGGCTTCTGACCACATGCATCGATTTCGCACGATCATCCGGGTACGGTTCGATTGTCCTGTGGACCCATGAAAGCCACCGTGCCGCTTGTGCGCTTTACCGGTCATACGGATGGCACCTGATAGACAGCAGACCGGTGCATTCTTTTGGCGTCGATCTGGTCGAACAAAGCTGGAAATTTCAGTTTTAACACCCTTGCATTCCCTGGGCGCGTTCGGTAAATCGCCCTCCACAAGTGCCGCCTTAGCTCAGTTGGTTAGAGCGCTGGATTGTGGATCCAGAGGTCCCCTGTTCAAGCCAGGGAGGCGGTACCATTTCTTTCATTCTTTCAAGAAAACGAAGTGCGCAGATGTCACTTGGGTTTTGATCGTTGCTTGAATTGAGGCAAAGACTGACGCCGCCAGTCCAGATTTTCCAGTCATCGTCGTGACAGCCTAGAGTTGCTCAAATCTTACAAGTGTGTAGCCGCAAATCATGGAAAATCTCAGCTTAATTCGGACAATAAGAAACCGAGGAGGAAGAGATGTGGAGGCGAGTACCGGAATCGAACCGGTGTACACGGATTTGCAATCCACGTTAGGATGCTGTTTTTATTTCATAAATCTGTAAAATGCGCCACTTATCGCCCACGAAAGATCAATGGTTTAGCAGCAGCACGTAAAAGAGTTACATTGGTTTTCTCAACGCGACGATCTTTGCGCTTGAGAGGCAGCCCCCAGAAAATTTTCGGAACTGGTATGATCGACCACTGACCCGTCGCCTCGATATGCAGGTTCAAGCACGCGGGCAGGGCTAGCGCGACCTTTATGCCAATTTTCAGGACAAACGTGCTGATCTCGTTACACGGCAGAAGGCAGAGCGCGGACCCTCAGCGACAAACAGATTCAAAGGGCGTCCCTGACTGTCACAAACCGCATGCAACTTTGTGTTCATGCCACCCTTGGTGCGCCCGATCAGAGGTCCACGTCCCCCTTGTTGACCGCAAGGCTGGATGCTGTGTGATGGGCTTTGAGGTAAGTTGCATCGATCATGACTGTCTTTTCTTCGCCGTGGTTGGCGGCCAAACCAACCAACATCTGGGCAAAGATGCCTTGTCACCCCATCGCTTCCAACGATTGTAGAGCGTCTTGTGTGGCCCCTATTCCCTGAGTGCATCGCGCCACCGCAACCCATTGCGATTTATGAAGATAATCCCACTAAGAACACGCCTGTCATCAACACGAGATTTCCCGTGGGACTTTGGGAAGAAGGGCTCCAGACGCAACATCTGCTCGTCGCTTAACCAAAGAAGATCAGACATATTCACCACTCGCTTTGAACGCGATGAATCACGCAGCCAAACGGAAATCAATGGGTCCTAAGCATAGAGAAAACCCAAATTAGTGGTACTGAGAATGGGGACTAGCCAGGGCAGAAGTCTTAACTGGAAGACAAAACGCTTGACTCTACTGATGTCTCAGCAACGATCTAAAGATTGCAGGTGGTGCTCGTAACAAGGCATTTTGAGCTAAACTAAATTTTTTGGGGGATTGGGAGATGGCGGAAGACACCGCAGAAGAAATTACCGAATTTGTCGCTGAGATTGCAAAGGAATATGTCCCGGCTCCATGGGGAGGGGTCGCTTCGATCCTCGTCAACCGCTACGGAAAGAAGCCAATTCAGTACTTCATTCCGGATGCGGATGACCTCGTGGTTCCAAATGGGGTAGTCAGCAGCCAAGCAGATTTCGCCGTTATCGGCATGGGGCATTGTGGATCACATGTGGCTGTAGCACTCGACAAAATGGTAGCAATTGAACCGCAATCATCAGACACAGGTTCCAAAAATACTATCCCAAGCGGTGCGTTAACTTCGCTAATGTCCGTTTTTCGCGATCCCAAGGGCGAAAGAGCACTCGAATTCAAACCCGTAATGCTTGTGGGTGATACTGATGAGACTACTTTTAGAGATGTTGAAGGGCTTACCAATATCGATGGTCAATCGACTCCCCAGGATGCGCCAGGTTTCCTGACGTTGTCATATGAACCTCTTGCTGCCGACGGTGTTGGTAACAATCCAATAGTTTCACAATTTTTCACGAGAGCACTGCTTGTCTGCCCGGACTCGGAAGGCGAGAAAAGCTATGGTTGGGAAGGGGCAAAGAACTTTCTTCTCAACATCACGTCCCCTGATGATCAGGGTAATGGCGAAGGAAAGCGCCCCCCTAGACTAGCCTTTTATGTTTTTAGCTCTGGGGGTGGTACAGGTTGCGGCGCTGCTGCAGAAATCCTGAAAGCTCAGCAGTTTTCTGCGTTAAGTTCTAAACGGAATGCTCTCACCTACTATTGCGCTGTCGCAGTATTGCCTGAAGCTCAAGAGAATGAACGAAAGAGAATTCTCAATAGCGGACGTTTTCTTGTACAGTATTTGGCCGACCAATATATTCAACTCAACAAATCAAGCGACTACAACAACGTACCAAAGTATCTTGGTGGGCTGGGAGTAACGGGTACATCTGCGCAGTCGGTTGATAAACAGTCCCTTCGTGACACCGAAAAACAAGCAAGGGCATTCCGGTCTTGGAACTCTGTACTATTTGTTTCCAATGAGATCATGAACCCGGCCTCGAACCATGGCAGCTTACAAGACGCTATTGAGCACTCAAATCAATATATCGCACAACAGCTCTTCAATCTGGCAGGGCCGCAGATTTCTGCAGGAACGCTCAGCACGAGTGATGCCACGGAGCTTACATCAAAGAATTTCGGTGCTATCAGGCTCGATTCGATGGATCTTTTAAGTAGCCTTAGAGGCCCGTGTGCATGTTGTTTTGCAGCGGCTGATCTTAAGGAAGCGACAAAAGACTCAGGCGAACCGCTGGAGTGGATACGCCAGCTATTTATGAGGTCCATTTCTCTACCTCAAATAAGGGGCGAGCTTGGTTTGATTGAAGGTATATCCGTCAAACCAACTGACGAAAAAACGTATGCAGAATTGTTTGGGAACGACAAAAAATCGGTAGAGGAAATTTTGTCGGCCGCGTCTGAGTTCAAGTTTTTTTCACAATGTGCCTCGGTTGTGTTCTCACTTACGGCTCCCCAACAGGGAGAAATAAAGCAAAGTGAAATCGACGAAATTATGAGACTCTTGAAGGTGCTCTTCCCAAATTTGCAAGAAACGCGCTTCTCGGTGATCTATGGTACCACTGAAAAATATACCCTTTCGCTCTACGTCGAGGGGTCAGTAGTTTTTGCCCCAGAAATTATGCGATCTGTTCGTAACTACGTTTTTATGTGTTGGCCCAAGTCGAGAGAGATGTCTGGAGACGAATTTAACGAATGGTGGGACAAAATTTTGAACACCGAGCCACCAATCGAAGACTCCGACATTTTCGATGAAATAGGTGCGATTGAAAAGTTATCTGACGAGTACCAAGGGCTCGACCACCTAAAGCAAATTGCTGAGGCTTCATGGAAAAGTTTGGCTAGCCGCTTTAAGGATGAAGAGCATCAAAAGTATCTTGAGAGTGCGGTCAGTTTCGATGATTTTGCTGTAAATTCCGGTGAGCTTGCTTCTGCTTTACGCTTTTATAACTATTTCAATCAAAGGGCGAAAAAACAACTTCTCGATTAAGCGGATGCCAACGCAGACAAAAATCGATGTCAAAAACTAATCTTGGTCGTCGTGGCTGATCAGTCCTTACGTCTGTTTCCCTGATCATGTTCAGCATGCCGTTGGATTTCATCCTACGCGCTTCTTTGACTCTGGTCATCGCCGGGGGCCATCGGTTCCTCCTTTCTTACGCTCGCTGCCCCGCGCCCCGGGTGGTGCGGGGTGCAAAAATTATTACCCCGATTCCACAAAAACAGGAGACTAAAGCGGCCTCTGCCGTAGTCCGGCAGAGAAAGGATGGGGCAAATAACACCATACCGGCATCTAAAAGTCACCACAGTCACGACTATTTACTCCTCTAACTATTTGAAAATAAAGGAGGTGGTGAGGGTGGTGATAGCCCTACTACGCGTGAGAAAACTTATATATACCAAAAAACTAAAAACATTTAGACGCACTCACCTTCACCACCACACTCACAACATAAACCTGAAAACCTATAGAGCCGCATTCGCGCTGGACGTAGCCTTGCCTATCAATGCTCTCAATACTATTGATCTGACAATCGTTTTTGTAGTCGCATTGTAGGGGACATATGGGTTGTCTGAGCAGACTAAGACAAGAAAAGCGGAGGAACTAAAGCAGCTTGGCCTGTGGTCGGTTGATGATCTGACCCATTTGCTGGATGACGAACTCTTGCAACTGCGTGCAGCCGTTGAGGTTCAGATGCGGGCACGAGGTCTGGCGCTGACTGTTGGTGCGGTCGGTGAGAAGTTGGTCATTGATTTGTTCAATGTGACGCCCGGATGCCCGAACCTGCTTGCGGCACCGACCGGAACGGCCAATATCGATGCGATCTCTCGCAAGGGCGAGCGATACTCGATCAAGACGGTTTGTAAGGGTAAGAAAACAGGCACAGTCTATCCTGATGCGGATGCGCCGGATAAGCAGCTGTTTGAGTTTATCTTGGTGGTAAAGCTAAATGATGATTGGACGCTTGATCGCGTCTATGAGTTTGATTGGGATGGGTTTATTGACAATCGATCTTGGGATAAGCGGATGAACGCATGGTATTTGCCAGCCTCCGCACGTGTTTTGGCCAGGGCCAAAGAATATGGACCAGCACCAGTCTAGGCGGTCTACGCCGCAAGCTTCATCATCTGGTCGATACTTCTCATATTTTGCCCGTGTTCATGACCAAAACCGGCCAAGCAATGGTCGTGTCGGTCGGGTGAGTGGATAGATTTGGGGAAGTTAAGCTGGTGGGTTCGTGATAGTGTCCTGATCTGACAAATTTTTGATTTCGTTACGCTGATGATCGCCTGTTAGAAACGCCGCGCACTGGTCTAGCACAAAATCTAGCGGCTGTTTGCGCCGCCCGCGAAGTGCGCATTCCCAAACGGTCAGGACGCGCCATTGGAGATTGACAAGGGCATCAGCATCGCGCTTGTCGCGGGCCGCGTTGGCCTTGATCTTGGCCAGCCAGAAGTCTCGTCTCGTGTTCGGTATTTTGAACAAATGACAATTGTGCCCGTGCCAGAAGCACCCATGAGCGAATATCACTGCACTGTGCTTTGCGAATACCAAGTCTGGTGATCCCGGCAAGCGGGCGACATTCAGGCGATAGCGAAAGCCTCGCGCATGCAGTCCACGTCCCAAAATACGTTCAGGTTTTGTGCCACGACTGCGGATGGCCTTCATGTTCTTCTGACGCTGCTCTGGTGTTAGGACATCCATCTTGCTCTGTCCTGGGTCATGGCGATGCTGCATTGCTGCGTGCATCTTTTATAATGGCGCGCAAGCAAGCGCAAATTTCAGCTAGCGACATGCCCGGTTTAAGTGTTGCCGCGCCAAATCGGAAGGTAGAACGGTAGTCGGGATGAAACAGACGTCCTGGCATCGCGGTTTTTTGATAGTCCGAATGGCTAGTGTCCGGGATATGGGGTGTGAGCAGATAGGCCGCTTGCACGATACCTGGAAAATCGCTCCCTCCGACGTCTTCAACCAAGGCATCGCGATAAGTGTGGATCGAGCTGATGGCGTCATTAAGGGCTGTGTCGATCCGGTATTTGGCATCGAGCACGATGAGCTTGGATGGACCTGGGCTAATTGAGTTTGGCCCTGCTAAAACGATATCGGGTGTCATAGTACGGCTGAATGAGCCCCGCTTATCATCGGCCTTCCAGAATTCTTCATAGCGCTTTTGGAACATGAGCTCCCAACTGGAGGAGACTTTGACGGTGACAGCGCTTGCGGCAATGGTAAGTCCGCCCGCGCTATTACCGATGAACAGATTCTTAAAATCAACAGCCGCGGGGCCAAATTCCCTTACTCCGGCATGCACTAGCCGTAAGAAACACCAAAGTTCATAGAGGTCGAAGGTGCGCGCCAAGGGCAGGTTGAGGAAGTCCCCAAAAACAGAGGCAAGGCCTAGATTGAACTCCTGATAGAGCTTGTAGAACTTGCGGTAGTTGGGATCGCTACGAAACAGAGATGTCAGTTGGAGCTGCGGTGATGCATGTGGCAGGTCCTTCAAGGGAGCAGCCTCGCGCATCACATGCACTCGTTTTGCTAGACGGCGACAACGATTGGCCCAAAGGGCAGCTGATTGGCTGGTTTCGGGATCACGGGGTTTACTCACAGTTTCAAGCTGCTCGGCGGATGCGGTGAGCCATGAAGCCCAAGAGGCAAGCACGGCTGCCATTTGCCGATGTTCTGGCAGATCAAAGGAGCTGAACCGTTCTTGAACCCGGAAATCCTTTGGCAGAAAGCCGCGAAGCGTTGATGGCAGGCGAGTATTTGGTGGCACGCGGGCAACACGGCCACGGGCAAAGGAACGGATCACTTCATTGCCGGTTGCTTTGCGCATTTGGTGGTAGGGAATGATGCGCTCTTCTGACCTGAGATGACGGCGTGGACGGCGCTCAATTTCTTTGATGACGCATTCAAGCGCGTCCATGCGGGATCGTAGATATTCGAGCCGGGCAATGGCGGGTGGCTTCGTGCTGATGTCCTGTTTGATGCCTTTGCGGAAATTGGTTAGGGCAAACAGGGCAAAGCTGTCATGCAAGATATCGCTGAGCATGGTATCGAAGTCGCTACGCGTGAGTTTTTTGCGGTCGGGATCGGTGATTAGCTCAAACCGTATGGGAGTGCGACCCGGTGTTTTGAGTTCAGCAGCCACTTCTCCTGCGTGGAAACCCGTCTGCCACCGCCAGCGTGCGGTGCGCGGTGTTCGCACTCTCAGAGCTTCAAGCGGCAGCCCATCGATGAAGAGATCGATATCCTGAACGCGATCACTGTCGCGGAGCTCAAAGATATAGCTGCGCACCTCACGGATTTCTCCAGCTGGGATGATATCGGCGGCGGGCCAGATTTGCCAGGATGCGCCCGTGTCTTCCGAGATAATATGCAGCGAGGACATGTACCCTGACGCCCTAGCGGCTGGCCTGAAAGGCACCGTATTCGTCCAGTTCAGCGGTAAGACTGTCGACAAGAGCCCTAGAGCGCGGCAGCGATGCGAGATGCTTTGCAAGATAATCAAGAAGTGAGCGCTGCGCTTCAGAGCCCCGGAGCTTGACCAGGAGCTTTTGAACCATCAGCTGGTCAAGCACATCATCTGAGCCTTGACCGAGCTTCTGCACGGCAAAGTCATGATAGGTGATCACCTCACTGATCAAACGGTAGCCAAAGCCTAGGCTGTGCGGACTCATCGCGCTTTGCATAGAATTAAGATATGGGCGGCAAGCGCTGCACGCTGCCGCAAGAGCTGGTTGCTTGGTCTCGATCTTGGTGATGAAACCGTCCACATCAACGTCGTTCATTTCAATGAGAATAGCTCGGTCGAGCACTTTGTCGCTGACCGGGTTGGTGGTTTCATCGATATTGATGGTGCCGGTAATGAAGAGGTTTGGCGGTAGCGGGATTGAAGCCGGGATGCTGCTTCCAGTTGATCCCTCAAGCGGCACGCCGTTTGAGTGGAGTGGTAGCGGCTCACCTGTCTCAATAGCGGAAAGCACGTCTGAAAAGTAATATTCGACACGGGCAAGGTTCATCTCGTCTAGGATAACGAAGACGGGTGAATCCCTGAACGCTGTTGCGACCAGCACAGCTTCCAGGAAAGGAGGCACTACATATCGATCGGTCAACACATCATAGTAACCTGTCAGTCCTGCTGGATCGGTCCATTCCGGCCTGACAGGGCAAACAAAGAGGAAGGGATCATCGGCGTCACGCGTTGCTTTGCCGTGGATGGCCCGCGCATAAAGTAGAGCAAGCTGGGTTTTGCCAGTGCCAGAAAGCCCGGAGAGAATGACGAAATGCTTGTGTTTGAGAAAGTTGAGCCCCGCATGATAGCGTGTGAGCTCGCCATTGGGATAATGCCCGCCAAGAGCGTTAACCGCCGTTTCGATATCAGGAAGTGCCAGACTGTCTGGCATGCGGGCCATTTCGGGGCTGACCGCGTTGGCCGCAGGCCAAATCGAGCGTGCTTCGTGGATGTTTTCCCGTCCGATAAGGCTGCCAAGATAGCCGACAAACTCGCGGGCCAGCAGTGATCGCCTAGCCGCTGCTGCTGGTGGATAGATAGCAAAGACGATTTTTTCAACTTTGACCGGACGGCTAATACTGCTCAAATCCTCTGGCAATTCGTCAAAGAAGCCTTTGTTGCGAAGATAGAGCTGACCGTCTTGTGCCAAATAGCCTTTGACGTTGTTGTTTTTTGCAGCGTAGTCGAGGCTATCTGGCGATTGTGCGGAAGCGGCCCCTGCGACGGTTGCGCCATCGGACGCGGTTGTAGCGGAGTCTGATGTGGCTTCTGCTTCATTGGGTGCGTCGTTAGTACCAGTCTCTTCGATCTCTTCTGCATCGCTAGCATCTGAGGCGCGCTTCCAGGGTTTAGAGGTGCCAACTGCCTTCATCTCAGCGAGACGGGCGCGGAGTTGCGGCATATCGGCTTTGATGATGATCGAAAAGTAAATCTCGTCTTCTGGCGGAAAGCGCAAAAGGCAGTGAACGATCAACTGATCGACGCTTGGCGCAAGGTTTTCGAGGTTGAGGTTAAAGCAGAAAAGTCCTCGGCCAATGATTTTGGCGCTGTTGGAGACACCAAGCGCATCGCGAAAGCTCGTATTTTTCGTTGCGCTTGAGTCGCTTTTAAGCGCTTGCCTGTAGAGCTCCTGCCGCTTTGTAATGTCCATAGTCGCTCTCTTGAGATTCTTGCATTAATGTGGCCGCCATTTGCGTCGCAATGGCTTTTGCCATGAGCGGTGGGACGGCGTTACCGATTTGCCTAAACGCTGGGTTCATCGTGCCAGAAAAGGCAAATCCATCTGGGAAAGACTGCAGGCGTGCTGCTTCTCGCACGGAGATGGTCCGCGCCTGGGCGTGGTCATAGTGGATGTGGCTATAGCTATCTTTGCCAAGGTGGGCCATGAGAGTCCTAGCTGGGGCATCGGCCCACATCTTGCGCCATTTATTGGGAAATTTCCCCGGATCATAGGGCGGGACGATGGATTTTCGGAGCGCCTCATAAGCAGCGCTGCCCTCTTTGAGGGGCTTGCTCTGAGCTGCAAGTTTTTGGAGCGCTTCTTCAAACATGACTTTGGCCTGAGCGAAGGCTTGCGGATATTGGTCGCCGGGTTCAAGCCGGGCGAATAAGGGGTAATCGCGTGGCAAAAATCGGATCACGTGATCAGACAGGGCGTTTCCAGCTTCAAAGCCGGGCCAGGAGCGCATTGTATTGGCGTAGTCAGAGAGCTTCGAGGCGTGGCCATAGGGGATGAGCTGATCAAAACGCCTTGCACCGCGTTTAAGCCGCCCCTCGGCCATTTCTTTGCGAGCATCTATGCGCGGCAGGTCTCCAAGGGCTTGACGCGCTGTGACCGCTGGGCTGAGGTCGGGTTTAGCCTCCGGCGGTGCGATATAGTCAAAAGCGTCCTCTAAGAGGCCGTCTTTTTTGAGAAATTTGAGCGCAACGGCGCGCGATCCCTCGTAGCCGGACGGAAGTTGAACCCAATGGGTGGGTTTAGGAAAAACGATCTGGTCAACAGCGTCACGGCGATAGGCCATGAGGAACATGCGCTCACGCATTTGCGGCACGCCGTAATAGGACGCGTTCAAAAGTGTATATCCGGCGATATAGCCCTTATCTTCGAGGACTTCGCAGATTTCTTCTGCGAGGTTTTGCCCGCCGTGATTGAGGACATCGGGCACGTTTTCCATAAGAACGGCCACCGGCTTGAAGGCCTCAACATAATGTAAGTACTCCTGGTAAAGCCTTGCGCGCGGATCGCGCCTGAAGGCTTCAGGATGGGCGTCCACTTCACGCAGCTTTGGCCGACCGACACGAGCAAAGGCCTGACAGGGTGGCCCACCGATGATGATATCAACGGCTTGGGATGTCTCTCCGAGTTCCAAGGTTCGAGCAAGCTCGTCGGGGCCTGTTTCTGTAATATCTATGGCCTTGGCATGAGCGTCTTTGCCGGGATGAAAATTTAGCCCGTGGGAGCGGGCAGCATCCGGGTCATGTTCCACAGCGCCGACGATCTCGAAGCCTGCTGAATGGAAGCCTAGGGACAGCCCGCCGCAGCCAGCAAACAGATCTAGAACGCGTGGAGCCTTACCGGAACGGAGCCGTGCAAGTTTGCTCAAGAATACGTCCGACGACACTGGCTCGACCCCCCGTTGCAGATGCGCTTATGGCTTACACCGTGAATGATCGGAGACGACCGACTCAAGTCACGATGCTGCTGTTTAGCACAACATATGGACCAGTGATGGGCAAGTCACGACTATATTGACATATGGATATCGGTGGCCCCGCACTTAACCGCCCTCTGTGTTGGTGATGATGCTAAGGCGCAACTGGCCCTAACCGCGTGAAGCTACGATTCGTGGCAGTTCAGCATAAGCCTTATGAGCCCTGGAGTTTGACTTTGAGAACCTCTTCCAATCGACCTAATATTGGCTCAAATCCGGAAAAATCAATATTCTCCGCATTCGTCTCAATTACCCATTTAGCAAAGATCTCCTTACCGTATTGGGTTGCGGTTTGATGGGATTTCAGCTGTGGATT
This sequence comes from Ruegeria sp. H6, assembly GCF_056532975.1. Taxonomy (NCBI): domain Bacteria; kingdom Pseudomonadati; phylum Pseudomonadota; class Alphaproteobacteria; order Rhodobacterales; family Roseobacteraceae; genus Ruegeria; species Ruegeria sp. H6. Next base: position 152,363 of record NZ_JBQFOA010000002.1, on the reverse strand, counting down.
GAATTTTTTCCCTTGTTCACTGTCGCAAGCGTCGCTTTTTCAAAAAGGTCTTCAATACTGGCAGGCTTTCCTGTCGGTATCGGAATTGGAACCACAAACAAGTTACGCGTCACGTGGTAGTGAGTCGCAGAACCGTCCACTGCAGATCTCGAACCAATTTGCTCGTTTACAACTGTCCACATCGGCTTGGCAGCTTAGTCGTTATCCACAATCACTATAACAGGCTGCCGTCGAGAACTTCTTCAAGTCGATCAAGGCCGAGTTGCTGCGGCAGAGGTCAACCTGCATGGCAAGCTGCGGGGTCGCTTCCTAAGTGAAGTCTCTAGTAATCGGGCCTGCCGGGTGTTTACCTCAGTGTTATGGGCACTGTCGTTTTCCAAGTTAAGAGAATGCATTTGGGTTGTGACTAGCTCCTTTAGGTTGCCGGTGTTTGGTGTTTTGTCGTGGCGAGCGGCTGTCACTTTTCACTGGATTAAACGTCTCCGCCATCCCAGTATCAACCATGACGTGCAGTATGTCTGCGGACTTCTCTGCACGTGTTTTGAGCCAAAGTATTTACGAGGTCCGATCCTGTGGAATTATTGATACTGCTTGTCGTTGCTGGGGTAGGTGTGCTGTTCGTCGTGCATAGCAAACGCCAGCCGGACAGAAGCACTAAGCCGACAAATCAACCAACTTCGGATTTGAAGCCGAGATTGGTCGCATCACGCCCCCAAGTAGTTCAGCAACCCCCGCGTTTCGATGCTGACAGTGCCGTACCAGAACCCACAGAAAAGCTACTGGAAGGCTCAGCCTATGTTGTGGACGGCGACACCATAAAAATACAGAAAACCCAAGTGCGTCTGTTTGGCATAGATGCGCCCGAGATTAACCACCCTTACGGCAAGAAGGCCAAGTGGGCCTTGGTGTCTCTATGCAAGGGGCAAAAGGTGAGGGCAGTGGTTACTGATGAGGATAACCACGGTCGTACAGTGGCGAAATGCTACCTTGAGGATGGGCGCGACCTGTCTGCAGAAATGGTCAAGCTTGGGATGGCGATAGATTGGCCAAAGTTCTCCGATGGGAATTACAGGAGCCTAGAGGTGCCGGATGTGCGTAAGAAACTGTGGCTGGCTGACGCAAGGCAAAAGGGGCGTATCAAGGTTTGGGAACAGTTTGAGGCGAGACAGGCTTCACTCAAGGAGAACAAGTAAGTCTCTGAGTGCTCTCACGGCTGTACTATGTGGTCCGCTGTAAAGTCCTATGCCTGATGATCAGAAGATGTTGCCCCGATGTGGTTGGAAAGGTCTAACGGCGGCGGTGTAATTTACACTGCCCAATAGGTCTATCAATTCAGAGTTGAACCCCTTGGCGCGGCCTTCTGCTATGGTCAGCAGTTCACTGAAAGCCATGGTAAGTATGCTATGGCCCCGGTGATGAGGTGGATGAACAAGGTTTGATAACGAACAGCCGCTGTGAACGATATATTGGCGCTTTCTACAGAGACCACCGCACAATGACCGCCCGCTGCGTTCAATTGAGACTAGCCAGCGATTGGCCGTAGCTGATGGCCATTCACGCGAATTTGTTTTGAAGCACTGCAGTTTGGCTGCTTGGGGCATCGGTGCCTCCAATCTCACGCTTTCTGTCCCGCGCCCCGGGTGGTGTGGGGTGAAAAAAATCACCCTAATTGCCCAAGGACAGGATAATAAGGCGGCCTCTGCCGTAGCCCGGCAGAGAAGGGATGAGGCAAAAACACCGCATCTGCATCTAAAAGTCACCAGAGTCACCCCAAACTCACCACTATTTATCCATATAACTATCTGAAAATAAAGGATGTGGTGGAGGAGGTGAGGGTGGTGATAGCCCTATTACGCGTGAGAAAATTTATATATACCAAAAAAACTAAAAACATTGAGACGCACTCACCTCCACCACCACGCTCACCGGCATAAACCAAATCCGCCATAGGTTCTTTGGCAATAAACCTTTCATGGGTAATTCGAGCGCATGTGCCTCGTGAGTTTTTTCATTTCCCGGATGCCGGTGCTTTGGGTTGTGGTTGTTGTTTTCCGTCACTAGTTGGCTTGAAGTTTAGTCGTTTTGTATACCGCCCGAGAGGGGCGGCGGTCGTACTGACGGTCACCCCGTGATGCTCGTGGTGAGCGCATGTGTTTTTGGCCGATTTTCGGGAGCGGGAACACTACAGCCAAAAAAGCACTCAAACTTGGACCGAACGCTCCTTCAATATGGCGCAACAATCAAAAAAGCGGAGTAATTTTAATGCCCTACAGAGTTGAGGGCAAGACGCTGAAACGTTCATCTTTTGAAATAGGAATCCAACCGAATGGGAAGGACAAACGCAGATTGAATATCTCGTTCTCTTCCGAAACCCCATACTTGCGCCACAACCCAGAAACAGGCGAACGATTTTGGGAAGTTTCAAAAGGGTCTGGGACCGGCCTGTCCGCATTCATCTGTGGTTCATGGAAAGAACTCTTAATTGGCCAGTGGGGCGGTATTGATATCATCACCGACGAAATGACCGAAGCCGCAAAGGGTAACGTTCGAATTGTGGCACATTCTGAGTGGGATATCTCGGTTTGACATGCTGAGGCGTTCGCCGCCATCACAGATATCGTCACGCCTAAACTCAAAATTAACCAGATGCGCGCCGGATGTTGGCGCGCATCACCTGAATTCTAGATGGGGCAAGGGAATGAGTTGCGAAGCACTGGCAACAGAAAAAATGGGCAACATGGGCATGTAGCAATCAACAATGGTATGCCACTCAACGTAGCGATCAGGAAGCTTGAAGCCGAGCATATTTGTGCTGCGCTCAATAAGGCCAAATGCAATAAAGCCGAGGCAGCGCGTTTGGCCGGAATGACCTATCCAACATTTGTGCGCAAGCTCAGCAATATCAAATTTCGCGTCACTTATGATGTAGATTGACAGAGAGGCCCAATCCTTTGCCGAACGCTGATAGGCGTTCGGTTTGGCATGAAGTAGAGAGATGGAAATGAGGGAAGTTTTCAGCGGATCAGATGAAGAGCTTTACCGTCGCGCGCTAGTAGGTGCAGCACAACTGGTTGTCAATTTTGGCGACGAGTTTTTGCCTGCATACAAGTGTTTAGAGGAAGAAGTTCGGCGGATTGAACAGGACGCCGACATTAGGGCACGCGCAATGGAACTGGCGCGATCTGCAAGGTAGAAAAGCCCGCTGGGGCTATCTCCGAACCAGAAAAACCAGTAGAACCGTTTGAAGTTGAGGTGCGCCAATGAAAAGCGACAAGCACGGTTCGTTCACGGTCGAAGGAGAGGCGTTAGGCTAGACTCTCTTGAACATTTAAGACGCTATGAGAAGACTATTCCGCACCATGGCTTTTGGATTGACTCCTTTCGGTTGTCATTGGCCAATCCAATCGCCAAAGGGATCAAAGTTTTGATGCTGACGGCGGTTTGTAGATTGCCTCAACGACGCAGCTTTGGATCTCGTACCCGGTTTCAGCGTTAACTTTCGCAACTCGCTCATAAATGTCGTTCAACCTCTCAACATCCGTTTCGTTGAAGGCGATGACCAAGAAGCGCCCTAGTTTTACCTCTTCGGCTTGAAGATATTTCGGTAGTTGCTTTTCCAGACCAGACCAAAACTTGGTGTTCTTGGCGAGCTTCATTTCTACCAGAGCAGTGAGCTTGGCTCCTTGCGATAGTTTGAAGTCTACCGGGCCAATCCCGATATTAACCTCGGGCGACACGTCGATGTTGTTTGCAAGGCAGTAGTGCCGGACAATCCCCAAGAACAATCGTTGACACGCGCTTTCGCTTTTTGGTCTGCCGTCGTCGTTGTAGATGAGTTCCCACCCGCCTTGGTTTTCGACGTAGTTTTTGAATATCGACAGCAACTTATCTATGAATTGTGGGAAGTCGGATGCATCCTTGAAATGCAGTTCTATCGGGTTTTCCTGAACAAATTCCCTAGACTTGTGGTACCATTTGACAAGTCCTTTTGGGTCTTCATCGAGATCATATGGCGCTCCGCCGATACGCTCTAGAAACGCAACATATTCTTCTACGCTGTCATAGTCGCCTAGTGCTTTTTCGAGTATCACTTCTTTTTTGACGTTGCGCGTAATTTCCTCACCCAACTCTGTCCGAAGTTCTTGGGCATTTTGATCAAAGCAGTATCCCCAAAAATCATCTGGATTCAGCGTCGGCAACGGTCGCAGATACTGCTTTGGCACGAGCAGGACTTGCTTTTCGCTGTATGGGTTGATCGGGGCATCTACGACAATGCGTTCCCACCGCCGTGTGTCTGGATTGAAGCGACCACGGTAGTGTGGGCACGCTTTGGTGGGAACTCCATACCCATCGCAGACGGATTTTGTGTACTCGGCAAACCTGTGTCTGAGGATATTGCCAACTGCGTCACTTACCGTGTCTTCGGCTATACCTTCTTGAAAAAGTTGCACCGTTTCGAAGTGCTTTGGATTGGCAAGCCCGAAAAGCACTGCTTTGTGAAATGCTTCGGCGATGAGCTTTGCTTTTCCGCCTGCGGCGCCTGCACCTCTTGTGCCTGATGCCGTAACCCCCAAGCAAAACTCTTCAACTTCGGGTGTGCCTAGAATGGAGATCGCCTTTTTCCAAGGTCGATCAGATTTGGTTTCACCGGCTTCGGCAACGATTTGGAAAGCGGCCTCATAAAAACTCACGATTTCTTCATGCGCACCGACAAAGGGGCCGAACTCGTCTTGAAAAATCAGGAACGGGTCAATGTACAGTTTCGTATCAAGGGTCAACAGAGGATCAAACCAAGGCTCTGTTCCATCTATGTGAATTCCAAACTGCTCTGAAAACAGCAAGTTTTTCTCCAATATTTTTAAGTTCTTGCGAGACTCTATCCAACCTTTCCATGGGTTGCACCCCCTCAGTTCCGTTTCGCTTAATGATTGTGAAGGGGCACTTAGTTGAGGACATAAGCTGGCGGTCCCGAAACAATGCTGCACTGACATTCGTTTTACGGAATGCCGCAAGTCACTCGTGGTCAGTCTTGTTGCGGAATTCTGAGTTTTTGTTCGATACCAAGTAGTTGACGCAACATAACTCTACCTATGGTAATAAATTCACCATGCCTGTTGTAATTTAATATGCGTGGAGGTAGCGTTTCCCATGTCGTCCGAAGGGCTTTATTTTCCTGCCGATAAGGCACTGATTGCGATGGGGAATACGTCTCGTCGCTGGGAAAACCACTTCGACATGAACAAGGTGTTCGTGCCGGAAGGGGTGAAATCCGTTGCATCAAGAGGACCGGGGCGCGGGAGGCTACGGCAGCTTTCGCTCGAGACAGTTGTGCAAGGGGCCATAGCGTTCGCACTGATCGACTGCGGAGTCGACGTTCGCGAAGCGTATTGGGCGGGAGCGCAGTTCGCCTACTATGGCCAGCAACCTAACCCCAATCAAATCCAGCCCAGATCAGCGCACATTCGGGTGCCGGGTAAGTTGTTCGCCGTTGGTGAGACATATCTGATCTTTGCGAATGAAGGGGCAGAGCGCCAGCAAAGCCGGTTGGCAATTGTATCAGACGCTGACTCGATGTTTGACCTGAATAAGATAGATAGTGTTCCCGGCGCAGTGATCGGGGCTGTCGAAGGGCGCGGGGCCGCGCCTCGGATCGTTCTAAACCTTTCCAATGTTTGCGGTCAGATTGCGGCGTCTCTCGGTCTCAGCTTCGCCGCCGTTTTTCTCACGGAGGCCGACAATGGATAACCTCGGCAGCTTCGGTATTGAACTGGTCACATCGGATGACCTTGCACACCGCCTTGGGTACTCGGGCACGAACGCTGCCTTTCGTGACTGGTGCGCTTCGATGCGCATAACGCCTGTTCCGGGGCGGCGAGGCTATTTTGATCCTGCTTTGGTTCGCCGCCGTCTTGATGAAGCTCAAGGGCTTCATTCTTCTGATAGCAGCGAGAACGATAGCTTGGTTGCAGCAAGGAGGGTTCGCCGTGCCACGCGGTAATTTGCCCCCGGAGGTCCATCGCGTGCGAGCCAAGCTCGCCGATGGCTCTGTCTGCTACTATTTCTCGCTTCGTGGTCGCAAAGGAACTGGTTTTTGGAAAGACCCTCGGCCATTTCCGAAAAATGCCGAGTTCTTCGCAGCTTACACCGCTGCGATGGTCGCCGCCGCGCCCAAGGTTGATCGGAACATGACTGAGGCTTTAGTCGAAACTTACTTGCAGTCTGCCGAATTTCAGACGCTCAAGCCGCGAACGCAAGCTGATTACAAGAAATGGGCGCTTCGGTTCTCGACTGAATTCAAGAATGACCCGGTGGCCATGTTTGAAGAGGCCGCATCGCGTGCCGAGGTGAATGAATGGCGCGCGCAATGGGCTCACTCACCGAAACAGTATGACTATGCCGGAACCGTAGTGACCAGAATTCTGAATTGGGCGCGGGATGCCGGAAAGCTGGCTGAGCACCATTGCAGTTTCAAAAAAGTGTACCGGTCTGACAGATCCGATGTTGTTTGGGCTCCAGAACACGTTGAGGCTGTCAAAAAGATCGCGCCGGAATGGGTGGTGCGTATTTTGGTGACAGCCTGCGAAACAGGAATGCGCCCCGGCGACTTGATAAGATTGTCGCGCGCTCACGTTGAGCCAACGCCGGGCGGTCGTCGGATTCGCATCAAAACCAACAAGCGCGGCAAATCTGCGTTTGTGCCGGTCAGTCAAGCTATGGCCCAAGTGATTGACGCAACACCTGATGATCGGCTGCTTATCCTGACCAACGCCAGTGGCAAGCCCTTGACCGAGCATCGGGCGTCTGAGGGCGTGCGTCAGTGGCGCGACAAGGCAGGGCTAACACCACAAAGCTTAGGCTATGACCTGCGGCTTTACGACGCCCGTGGTACGGCGGCCACGAGGCTACTGCGGGCGGGTCTATCGCTCTCTCAGATCGCTGGATGCATGGGATGGTCTCTGCGTACTGCTGCGGCAATGATTGAGCGTTACGCGCAGGTTTCGCCGGGTGAAACTGATGACGTTTTGACGCTTCTAAGTGAGGCCAAGGAGAGCAAATCGTGAACGGAATTGTAAAATGGATTGTAAAATGCGCTTCGGCAGAAATTGCCAATGCTTCTAACCCATTGAAAAGTAGTGGAGGCGAGTACCGGAATCGAACCGGTGTACACGGATTTGCAATCCGCTGCGTCACCACTCCGCCAACTCGCCTTTCCAAGTAAAATCAATCACTTGCCGTGGTGTTATGGGCGTTCTAGCAGCTTTCTGGAGGGAGGTCCAGAGCTTTGCGGGAAAACTGGGTGGGTCTCATGCCAAATCCTGTGGAATTTTTGTCGCGGTACGGTGGGGGCGGCAGCCCGTTGCCGCTGCGCTTTGGATGTGTCAGAAGTTCTTTTAGCTACTGAAACTTGATGGGCGGTCAGATGACAGACTTCGCAACCCGGCGCCACACTATGGTCGACACGCAGATTCGGCCCTCGGATGTGACCAAATTTCCGATTATTGACGCGATGCTGAATGTAGAGCGTGAGAATTTCGTGCCGGATTGGAAACGTGAAGCGGCCTATGTCGGTGACCTTGTGGATCTGGGGGGTGGCAGATCGCTGCTTGAGCCGCGGACGCTGGCCAAGATGCTGGACGCGTTGAACATTACCAACGATGAGATCGTTTTGGATATTGCCCCGGCGCTGGGATATTCGACTGCTGTTGCCGCGCGCATGGCGCAGCTTGTTGTCGGTGTTGAGGCGGACGAAGATCTGGCATCCGAGGCTCAGAACGCGCTGATGGAGGCGGATGCGGACAATGCCATTGTCCACACCGGCCCATTGGACGGTGGTGCGCCCGAACACGGCCCCTATGACGTGATCCTTATCCAGGGTGGCGTCGAGCAGGTTCCGGAAGCGATTTTGGACCAGCTCAAGGAACATGGTCGCATCGCCTGTTTGTTCATGGAGGGCGATTTGGGCACCGTGCGGATCGGTCAAAAATCCGCGGGCCAGGTCACTTGGCGCTTTGCGTTCAATGCAAGCGCACCGGTTTTGCCTGCGTTTTCCAAGGATTGTGTATTTTCGCTATAGTATCTCGGCAATTTGAATTGCCGCCTTGATTACTTGAATATATAGGCGCAAACTGTTCGAGTGGCTGCGTAAATTTGATTTGAGAGGAGTCCGGTATGCGTAGGACGGCACGTGGAAAACTGGTCAAAGCCCTGGTTTTGACGGCTGGCATTGCGCTCAGCGCTGTTCCCGGGCGTTCGGTGCTGGCCGACAACCTGACGGATGCGTTTATCGGGGCCTACAACACAAGCGGACTGCTGGAGCAGAACAGGGCTTTGTTGCGTGCCGCGGATGAGGACGTGGCGATTGCGCTGTCCGCGTTGCGGCCGATCATCAACTGGACCGTGCGGATCAGCCAGGATTACCGGCGCGCCAGAACTGCCGGGGTCACGACCAGCAACGAGCCTTCAAACTTCTTCTCCGGTCTGACCCTGAGCCAATTGATTTACGATGGTGGGGCGTCCGTTTTGGGCAAGCAATCCGCACAGGAAACCGTGTTGTCGACCCGCCAATCCCTGATCGACATCGAACAGCAGATCCTCTTCCGTGCGGCCACCGCGTATCTGAGCGTTCTGTTGCAGGAAGAAACCGTAACAATTCGACAGAACAACGTAGATTTGTCCGCTGAAGAACTCCGCGCGTCTCAGGACCGTTTTGAGGTTGGTGAGGTGACACGCACCGACGTCGCTCTGTCCGAGGCGCAGCTTGCAAGTTCGCGTGCGGATCTGGCGGATGCCCGTGGTGAGCTGAGCACTGCGCAAGCCGAATACGTGAACGCGGTCGGCAAACAACCCGGTCGGACCGCAGGCCAGCCCGGCCTGCCGAACCTACCGCGGTCGGTGACCGAGGCGCAAAGCCTTGCACAGCGCAACCATCCCGCGATCCTCTCGGCCCAGCATCAGGTTCGGGCCTTGGACCTGATCGTGCAGCAACAGCGCGCCAATCTGGGGCCGAATGTCAGCCTGAATGCCGATGCGGGTGTGACAGAAAGCTATGACAATGACGATTTTCGCAATGACGCTTCGGTCTCGCTGAACTTCAATCAGCCGATTTATTCCGGTGGCGGTCTGGCCGCTGCGGTGCGCCGCGCGATGGCAACCCGGGATGCATCCCGCGCAAACCTGTTGAATGTTCAGAAGGATATCACCCAAGGCGTGACCGATGCCTATGTGCGATTTGAAACCGCGACCGCCAGCTTGACCGCATCGACCGAACGGGTCCGGGCCTCGCAGGTCGCCTTCGACGGCATCCGGGAAGAGGCCACGTTGGGCGCGCGGACCACTCTGGATGTTCTGGCCGCACAGCAGGATTTGCTGGACGCGCAGTTGGCGGAAATCGCCTCTCGGACCGAGCGGTCCTTGGCTGCCTATCAACTGCTGCAGGCGCAGGGCCTTCTGACGGCCGAGCGTCTGGGGCTGGCGGTACAGATCTATGATCCGACCTTGTATTATAATCTGGTCAAAAAGGCCCCATCTCAGGTCAGTAAACAAAGTCGCGATCTGGATCGGGTTCTCAAGGCATTGCGGCGCGACTAGCACCGAATACTACCTGTTGTTTGCTGCGTATTGTTTGGCTACAGTTGATTTCAAAGGCCAGAGCGGTAGGAAAAAATGTCGGATAGTGGTGTGAGTACTGATATTGGGGACGTTTTGTCCTCGATCAAAAGGATGGTCCGCGAAGACATGAACGATGACGCCGAATTCCTTTTTGTCCCACCAGCAGCCGACCGCAAGCCCGGTCGTCTGGTTCTAACGGATGCGTTGCGCGTGGCCGAAAAGCCGAAATCGCCCGAAGCTGCGCCGCTTAAATTGGTGCCCGAATTCAATGTAAAAACTTCCGGTCCAGCACAGGCCGCAAACCTGTCTGAGCATCCGGCCGGACCTATGCGCTTGCAGCCTGCGGATCAAGTTTGCCCGGCTGAACAGGTGTCGGCGCCTCGTGACACTGACCCGGTGCATGCCGCACCAGTCGCGGAAGAGACGGTCGAGCACGAAAAGAAAGATCTGGCCAGTAGCCTGAGCGCCAAGATCGAAGCGCTTGAGGCCGCAATAGCGCGCACGGAAGACCAGTGGGAACCGGACGGCGAAAGCGACGACGCCTATTCAGGCACCCCAACGGGGTCTGTTGCATGGCCTGTTGAAGAGGCGCAGACACAACCAGCGGATGATCCGAGCGCCGAGGTGGAACAGAAAGTGCCCTTCATTCGGGATACGCGCACTGAAGAGGTCGACGACACGCCGATAGAACCGGAAGAGCCCGCCGCACAGCCCCTGGATGAAGAGACTCTAAAATTGGCCGTTGCCCAGATCGTGCGCGAAGAGTTGCAAGGCACATTGGGCGAAGGGATCACCCGCAATCTGCGCAAGATGATCCGGCGCGAGATCGCCAAGGCGATTGCCGAACAGGACGCGACCTAGAGTTATTCAGGCCTGCTCGTGGGCGTTTCGGCCAGCGACAATAGCAGATCCAGATCCATATGCTGTTCGAGGTGATCGGCCAGCGCGTCCAGAACCTCTTCGACCCCGTCCTCGTAGTTGACGTCGGACGATGCGCCCAAGGTGGTCAGGTAACTTGCCCGGAACGCGTCCGAGGAAAAAATACCGTGCAGATAGCTGCCGCGAATGCGCCCGTTGGCGCTGGCCGCGCCTTCGGGGCGCCCTGCAACTTCTAGCCACGCACGGTCGCAGTCCGGGCCATCCGTATGACCCATATGAATCTCGTAGCCGCTGACCGGCTCACCATGCAGCAGGGCCGTTGCGTTGGTCAGGGTAACGGTTTTGGGCCCTTTCATGACGGTGCTGACATCCAGAAGGCCCAGGCCATCGACGGTGCCGGGCCGTCCATCGACACCATCAGGGTCGGATATCGTTTTGCCCAGCATCTGATATCCACCGCAGAGCCCCAGAACATGACCGCCACGGCGCACATGGGCATATAGATCGATGTCCCATCCTTGCGCTCGAAAATAGGCCAGATCACCGATTGTGGATTTGCTGCCGGGCAGCAGGACCAGATCAGCGTCACCGGGCAGGGCGCGCCCGGCTGGGATCACCTCAACCGACACGCCGGGTTCTGCGGACAGCGGGTCCAGATCGTCAAAATTGGCCATCCGCTCCAACTGTGGCACCACGACCTTGCAGGCACCGCCTTTGTTCGAGCGGATATCCATCATATCCTCGGCCGGAAGCCGCCACGCGTCATGGAACCATGGCACGACGCCCAAACAGTGCCAGCCCGTGCGCGTGGCGATGTCGTCGCGGCCTTCGTCGAACAGCGACACGTCGCCCTTGAAGCGATTGACGGCAAAACCGCGGATGGTGGCCAGGTCTTCCGTGTCCAAAACGGCCTGCGTGCCCACGATCTGAGCAATGACTCCGCCACGATGAATATCGCCGACCAGAACAACTGGCACGCCCGCGGCGCAGGCAAAGCCCATATTGGCAATGTCGCCCCTCCGCAGGTTGGTTTCTGCCGGGCTGCCCGCACCCTCGATCAGGACCAGATCGGCATCGGCGCACAACCGATCAAAGCTTTCCAGTGCCGCGTTCAGCAATTTTGACTTGTCCTTGCGGTAATCCGCGGCCCGCATAGTGCCTGCGCGTTTGCCGTGGACGATGACCTGCGCACCGGTGTCTGTTTCCGGTTTCAACAGGATTGGGTTCATATCCGTGTGCGGCGGGCGTTGCGCCGCGCGCGCTTGCAGCGCTTGCGCCCGCCCGATCTCGCCCCCGTCTTCGGTGACGGCGGCGTTGTTCGACATGTTCTGCGGCTTGAAAGGTGCAACGCGCATTCCGCGTCGCGTAAAGGCCCGCGCCAGACCGGCCACAAGCACCGATTTCCCGACATTGCTGCCGGTGCCCTGAATCATGATGGACCGAACCATGGCCTGTCTCCTATGTTGGCGGGCAGATGACCCGATTTGGGGGCAAAGGGAAAGACCTGGATGAACACTCCGGCGCATCTTTTGATCGGCGCTGCCGTTTTTGCGCGGCCTGCGCGAGGGCCTGTGCTTGCGGCGGCTTTGTTGGGGTCGCTGTTGCCCGATCTGTCGCTGTATCTGATGGCCGGGATCTCATTGCACGTGCTGCAAATCCCGCCGCAGGTGGTGTTTAACGAGCTTTACTACTCTTCTGCCTGGCAAACCATGTTCGCCATCGACAATTCCTTTGTGCTTTGGGGGCTGGTTCTGGCGCTGGGGATCTGGCGCGGCTGGCGGTTGGTGAGCATCGGGGCAGGGGCTGGGTTGTTGCATCTGGTCATGGACTTCTTCCTGCACGCCGGCGATGGCAGGCCGCAGTTCTGGCCTTTCAGTTCGTGGGTGTTTCACAGCCCGATCAGCTATTGGGATACCAACCACCACGCCGGGTTGCTGATACCGCTTTCTGTGTTTTTGTGTGTTGCGGCCTTTGTGGTTCTGTGGCGCCGTGGCCCAACACTAGGAGCCAAACTGTTCTTTACTGTGCTGCTGCTGGCCGAGGTCTGGGTTGCGCGGCAATGGCTGCTGTTCTTCTGAAACCGCGCAAAGAAAAACGCGCCCTGACCTGGCAGGAGCGCGTTTTTTCATGATCCGGCAATGCGGTGTTTAAGCGGCTTCTGCCTGCTGTGCGGCATTGCGGCGTTCGCTTTCTTCACGCGACAGCGCAACCGAGGTGCGCACACCGCGACCCACGAATTCCATCAGCCCGTCCACAACCCGTTCATTCGGGTCGATACCAGCGCAGGACAACACCTCGCGCCCATCGCGCGAGCGGGCCCAGCGGGCGATCTGTTCCGGGCCGTTGCCATATTTCTTGTCATCGGCGATAGCATCGTCGAGCGCAGCCAGTACGACGGCCGCAAAAAGTTTCCGGGCACGATTGCCTTGTTCGTTGTTAAAGGCAGTGCCGTCAACGAAATCTCTCATCTCGTTTTTCCTGTTTTTCTTGCTCTTGCAATTTTCGGCGTGACGGTCCTTATGACCTATTCGATGCGATTCGGATACACCTAAAATGCATAGTTGCGTTGCGTAAATTGCATGGCTTGCTGCAAGTGCAGCACTAGGTTTCGTTGTCTTGTCAGGTGTGGTTACGCCAGATATAGGGACAGGAACTGACGCATCAACCGTTTGTGAAGGAAATAAGTCATGCCCAAGATAAATGGGAACGAAATTCGCCCCGGCAACGTGCTTGAGCATAACAACGGGCTGTGGGCAGCGGTCAAAGTGGATCACGTAAAGCCCGGAAAAGGCGGCGCTTTTGCTCAGGTTGAGCTGCGCAGTCTGCGAAACGGATCGAAACTTAATGAACGGTTTCGTTCCGCGGACAAGGTCGAGCGGGTGCGCCTTGAGCAGAAGGATCAGCAGTTTCTTTACGAATCCGACGGCATGCTGGTGTTCATGGATTCCGAGACCTATGAGCAGATCGAACTGCCCTCGGAACTGCTGGGTGAACGCCGCCCGTTTCTGCAAGACGGCATGACAATTGTGGTGGAATTCTATGAAAGCGAAGCGCTGAACGCGACGCTTCCCCAGAAAGTGACCTGCAAGATTGTCGAGACCGAGCCTGTGGTCAAAGGACAAACCGCCGCGAACTCGTTCAAACCTGCGGTTTTGGACAATGGCGTCAAGGTGATGGTGCCGCCCTTTATCGGTCAGGATGAGATGATCGTTGTGAACACCGAAACCATGGAATATTCCGAACGGGCCTGACGCCTGGCCAGACAACAGGGGCTGTGTCTTGGCCCCTGTTTTTGCCTACAGCCTGCGATATTGCTGCGGGTTGTCGCCAAACAATTCCAATAGCAGATCGTATTTGATCCGGTTGGCGCTGACCTGTCGGTAAAAGGCAATCAGAAAGCTTGTCGGCCCTTGAATGCGGGTCAATCCGGTGGTGGCAGCCACCACAGTCCCGACATCGGTTTTTCCCTGCAGAACCAGCCATCCGCCTAGCATCAGTACGCCAACCGTTCCGGCGCCGTTGATCACGCTTAGCAGAAATTTGGCAGAAAGCTTCCAAAGAAACATGTGCCTGCGGGTCTCATAGATCTCATCGAATTTCCTCTCGATATCCTTTGAAGCCGCGCGCAAATCTTCGATGCTCAGATTGTCTGTGGCACTGCGCAGCACGCGCACGCGTTCTGCGACAAAGGCGTTCACCTTGCGTTGTGAGGCCAGAACGATGATGATTTGCGGCACGATCATCGACAGTGCAATCAGGCCCAGGCCCGGCTGTGTGGACGAGATATAGCCGATCACGCTGATCAACGTGCCGATCTGAACAACCGGATCGGAAAAGGCACCACCGGCGAATTTTCCCAATTCCTCCGCCTCGGCCGAAATAGCCGTCGACATCGTGCCTTTGCGCATGTTTTCACCAGCTTCGGCGACATCTATGGCCCGCGCCAGCAACCTCTGCCGGATCAGGCGGATCAGGTCCTCGCCCAAAGTTCCGGCGCGGTAGCCCAGCACCCATTTCAGACCGAGGCTGAGCAGGATGACACCCATCATGCCTGCGCCCAGCAGCAATAGATGGTCGACCTCGATCTGCTGTGCGGTCAGGTGGTTGATGATGTCGCGCTGAAACTCCAGCGGGGCGGCTGCAAGTGCGGCAATCGCAAGCGACAACACGATAAGAATGATCTGCCGGCCAGAACTGACGCGCCAGATCGTGGTATAGAGGCGAAACATTCAGGTATCCCGATCCATGGATTACCTCAGTGATACATCGCGTTCCGCCAGGATCAAACGGATAAACAGCCGGACCTAGGCCAGCAGCCGCAGCCGTGCCTCATCAGCCAACATCTCGCCTTTCGCACGGTCCAGGCGCAGATAGGCAATCGCCTTGCCTTGGCTTTGCGTAAACAGCGTACCAGCGGGTTTGCCGTTGAACGTGATCGCCGTGCCAACAGGGGCTGAGCCATCGATCTCAACCCGCCGCAGGCCCTTTTTCAACTCGGTCTTGTGCTTCATCCGGGCGGTGACTTCTTGCCCGACATAGCACCCTTTCTTGAAATCCAGACCGTTCAGAGCCTCAAAGCCGGATTCCAGAATATAGCTGTCAGGCGTCAGTTCGATTCCGGTCTCGGGGATGCAATGCCGCACGCGAATGGCATCCCAATCGGTGCCATCGTCGCTCTCTGATGCCGTGGAATAGAGGCGCCAGCCCATATCAGGGTGCCGCGGGTCCGCATGTGCGCCGCTCGGGGCAGGGCCCGTGCCGCGTTGCAGGTTCAGGTCGGTCCCTTCGATGGTGACATCAGCGCGCAGCTTGTACATCGTCAGCCGCTTGATGAGGTCATCGGCAAGGCCGTCGGCAACATCCAGCAGAACTGATGCCCCGTCGCGCAGCAAAAAGAAATCCGCAAGAAACTTGCCCTGAGGGGTCAGCAACGCCGCATAGATCAGCCCGTCATCCAGACGCGCAATGTCATTCGTGACCAGCCCCTGAAGAAAGCTGTCGGTGTCCGATCCGGTAAGTCGCAGAATGCGGCGCTGGGGCATGGATGGGTCCTCGTCTTTTGCTCTGGCACCGTGATATAGGGGATCGCGTCGCCATGACCAGAGGGTATCAGACGTGTCCGCTCCGATAAGCATCGTTATCCCGACCCTGAATGCGTCGCAGGAATTGCCGCGAAGCCTGCAGTCGCTTATGGAAGGTCTACACAGCGGTCTTATCAAAGAGCTGATCATCGCTGATGGCGGGTCTACAGACGCGACACTGGAAATTGCGGATGAGGCCGGGGCCAATATCGTACGATCCGCCCCCTCGCGCGGTGGGCAACTGGCCAAAGGCTGTGACGCGGCCATGGGTGAATGGCTGTTGGTGTTGCACGCAGATACCGAATTGCAACCGGGATGGGCTGCCGTTGTCTCGGACCATCTGGCCTCTGGTCGGCCAGCAGCGTTTCGGTTGCAGTTTCGTGCCAAGGGTTTCCGTCCGCGCTGGGTCGCCACCTGGGCGAACCTGCGCAGCCGTTTATTGGGCCTGCCCTATGGCGATCAGGGGCTGCTGGTGCGCAAGCAGGATTACCTGCGCGCAGGCGGTTACCCCGATCAGCCCTTGATGGAAGATGTCGCGCTGGTCAGGGCGTTGCCCCGTGCCACCCTGTTGCCGATCACAGCGATCACGAGCGCGGAGCGCTATGTGCGTCAGGGCTGGTTTCGGCGGGGGGCGCGCAATCTGTGGACACTGACGCGGTATTTTCTGGGGGCAGATCCAGAGCGGCTGGCACGGGCATACCGTCGTTGAAGGCAGTGCGCAGCTCGACGATGGACTTACCCAATCTGAAGGGCGCCGCAAAGCTGACCAGACACAGGGCCACAATCTGCAACACCAATATATGCGCGTTGGCCTGCAAGAATTCCCATTCCTCTTTCAGCTTGCTGACCTGTTCGATCAGATCATCATAGCTTTGGGCCAGGATAAGATAGTCCCCTGCAATCGCCGGGACTTTGCGGCGCATATTGTCAATTGCCGCCTGAGTTTCGTCGTCCAAAGAGGTAAAGACCAGAAACTGTTCGATATCGAACGCATCCGCCTTGGCGGCCATGTCGCGGGCCTCTTCCATATCGTCTTTGGGTCGACCGAACAGGATATGCAGGCCCTGCAGCGGGGCAACCTCGTTCGTTACGGCAATAAACAGAGGCAGATCGGCGTTCGAGGCGGTTGATGCAGACAGAAACTCGACCTTTTCGCACAGAACAGCGGTGTCGGGATCATATGCGGGGTCGCAAAACCTCAGCCGAAACCGGGCGGCATCCCGATCAAAGGCAAGCGTGGCGGCGTAGGCCACATCGATCTGACGATCCAGTCGCGAACTGTCCGAGGTATAGAGCCCAGCAAGCACAGCAACCAGCGCGCCGATGCCGCCCAGAACCACCCAGACAAGGTCTGCCAGTTTCCAGGCCCTGTGGCCCGCCGGCTTGCGAAACAGAAAACCGGTTCCGATCATTCCAATCAGAAAGGCCAGGATCAGCAGGGGCAGTTGATTGTCGGCAACAAAATTCATGGGTTTAAGTGTACGATCCGGGCCGTGGCTTACAACAGTCTTCACGCGCTGTTGTAACGGCTGAAAGATTCACGAGCCCGAGCTTTGCCCGAACTTGCGGAACAGTTTAGTGCGGTCAAAGGCCTGTTCCAGCTCATCCGTGCGTTGCTTGACGCTGTCCCACAGGCGTTCCTGCATCTCGGCAATCACGCATTCCAGCAGAACCATAAGCGACGCCATGGAATCCCAGGCTGAGGGTACGGCGATCCGTGCTGCAAAAGTATGTTTCGCCAGTCGATGGATCGGAGAGCGCCACTGATCCGTCAGCAGAACGATCTCGGCTTTGCGTTCGTGGCACAATTGCCCAATCAACAGCGTCGTATTCTCGTATCGGCGCACGTCTAGCGTCACCAGCACGTCGCCCTCACGCACTTCCAGCAGATCATGGGTCCATGACGCAGCGTCTGACAGCAGCTTTACATCCGGGCGGATCATCTGCAGGTGCAGGTAAAGGTATTGGGCGAGGGTTCCTGTGATGCGCCCACCCGTGATGAACACACGCCGGTTCGGATCGCAGAGTAGGCGGCAGACGCTGTCAAATTCCTCCGGATCGACCTCGTCAATTGAGCGCCGCTG
This sequence comes from Ruegeria sp. H6, assembly GCF_056532975.1. NCBI lineage: Bacteria > Pseudomonadati > Pseudomonadota > Alphaproteobacteria > Rhodobacterales > Roseobacteraceae > Ruegeria > Ruegeria sp. H6. Next base: position 134,710 of record NZ_JBQFOA010000002.1, on the reverse strand, counting down.
GTTCTCCAGCGCCCGACGGGAGTATCTGTTCAGAATATGTTCTTCGGGCAGATCGTTTTGCCACAGGTCCCGTTTTGCAATGGGACCCGAGATCATTTCCTTGACCTCACCGCGAACGGCGGCCTGAAACTGCGGATAGCCGTCAAACCCCGTCTTCTGCAGCATGCGCGCCACCGTGGTGGTCGACACGGCGGCACTTCCGGCGAGTTCGGTAATGCTGCCCAACCCGGCCATTGGATAATCATCCAACAGCACATTGACCAACTGCCGTTCCGAGGGCGTCATCTCTTCTCGATGCGCCAGAAGCTTTTCGGTCACCCGCATGGTGCTTCTCCTCTGGTTGCAACATGGTTCTGTATAATTTTTGACAATGCAAGTGGGTCTGTCAGAAATTGTACAGGAAAATTATTGACAGGCGAATGACGAGTGTAGAGATTTTTCCGCATGGAATCGCATGACATAGAACAGGACTTTGGCGCAGTTGTTCACACGGTGCCGCCTGATGGGCCCCCGTCGGTCATTGTTGTTTGTGAACATGCGTCCAACCGTATTCCGGCGTTTCTGGGTGACATGGGGCTTGGCGAGGAAGCGCTGCAAAGCCATATCGCCTGGGACCCGGGCGCGTTGCCGATTGCGCAAGGGATTGCTGAACGGATGTCGGCCGCGTTGGTCTATGGTGGCGTCTCGCGTCTGGTCTATGATTGCAATCGACCGCCCGCGGCGAAAGACGCGATGCCGGTCACCAGTGAAGACACCATGGTCCCGGCCAACACGGTCATGTCGCAGTCTGAGCGCGCAGACCGCATCGCGCAGGTTTATGAGCCGTTCGCCAAAACCCTGTCCGAGGAGATTGCGGCTTACGCATCCACATTGCAGTTGATGGTAACCGTCCACAGCTTTACACCCGTTTACCGCGGTCAAAACCGCGAGGTCGAGCTGGGCCTGCTGCACGGTCAGGACAATCGGTTTGCCCAGGCGATGATGGCGGAAATCCCCGCGGGGCTGACCATCGTCACACGCCTAAACGAGCCCTATTCGGCAACCGATGGCGTCGCCCATACATTGGATCTTCATGCGTTTCCGAACGGGTTGCTGAACATCATGATCGAGGTTCGCAACGATCTGATCCGCACATCCGGGGAACAGCAGGCCATGGTCGACATACTGGTGCCTTGGCTGCAACGCACTTTGGCCGGATTCCAGCGGGAGGGCGCGGCGTGATCAAAGTTATGGCCGGATACGTGCGGGTTGTGGATGCGGTCAATTACCGGATCGGACGCGTGATGATGTGGGGCCTGTTCGTCATGATGGGGATCTTGTTGTGGTCCTCGATCTCGAAAACGTTTTTCCTGCCATCGCTTTGGACGCTGGAAATGGCCCAATTCGCGATGGTGACCTACTACATTCTGGGCGGGCCTTATTCGATCCAGTTGGGATCAAACGTGCGGATGGACCTGTTCTATCACAACTGGAGCCCGCGCAAGAAAGCCTGGTTCGATGCATTCACTGTGCTGTTGCTGATCCTCTATCTGGGCGTGCTGTTTTACGGTGGCCTGGGTTCGACCGCCTACAGCCTTGGCTATTGGGGGGACGAACCCGTCTCGTATTTCACCGGGCTTCTAACCGGCAGCGAAGAGATCGGGCGGCTCGAGCGATCCTCGACCGCGTGGCGGCCTTATATCTGGCCGGTCAAGGCGATCATGGTTTTCGGCTTCTTCCTGATGCTGCTGCAGGCGATATCGGAATTCTTCAAAGACATAGCCCGGATCAACGGGCAGGAGATCGGGGTTCGGCGGGCATGAGCCAGGAATACATCGCCATTTTCATGTTCGCATCGATGATGCTGATGCTGTTCACCGGACAGCGCGTCTTTGGTGCGATTGGTGCGGTGGCCACCGTGGCCGCACTGTTGCTGTGGGGAACCGGTGGGCAGGACATCACCTTTTCCGCCGCGATGAAGCTGATGAAATGGTATCCGTTGCTGACCCTGCCGATGTTCATTTTCATGGGCTATGTCCTCAGCGAAAGCCGTTTGGCCGACGACCTTTATCGGATGTTCCACGTCTGGATGGGGCCGGTGAATGGCGGGCTGGCGATTGGAACCATCGGTCTGATGGTGCTTGTCTCGGCGATGAACGGCCTCAGCGTGGCGGGGATGGCCATCGGGGCTACCATCGCGCTGCCTGAATTGCTGCGGCGTGGCTATGACAAGACCATGGTGACCGGCGTTATACAAGCTGGCTCCAGTCTGGGCATCCTTGTGCCGCCCTCGGTGGTGCTGGTGCTTTATGCCATGATTGCCCGCCAGCCGGTTGGGCAGCTATGGCTCGCAGGTATTGTCCCGGGTCTGATGATGGCCGCGCTGTTCATTCTGTATATCTGGATCCGCTGCCGTATCCAGCCGCATCTTGGCCCCGCGATGGAAGACGCGCACGAGGTACCGCGGGCCGAAAAAATCCGGCTGCTGGGGGCGGGGGCCCTGCCACTGATCATCTTTGCCGCGATGATGGTTCCGTTTGTGAACGGCTGGACCTCGCTGGTGGAAAGCTCGGCAATCGGGGCGCTGACGGCTCTGGCGGTGTCGGTCCTGAAACGCCGCATGACCTGGCAGATATTCGAGACCTGCACCAAGCAGACGCTGGCGATTTCCTGTATGTTCATGTGGATCATTCTGGCGGCGCTGGGCTTTGGCGCGGTGTTCGACGGGCTGGGCGCGGTCAAGGCCATCGACAGCCTGTTCACCGATCAACTCGGTCTGTCGCCCTGGTTGATCCTGATCCTGATGCAGCTGAGCTTTATCGTCATGGGCACGTTCCTGGACGACACCGCCATGCTGGTCATCGTGGCGCCCTTGTACGTGCCGCTGGTCGGCGCGTTGGGCTTTGATCTGATCTGGTACGGTGTGCTTTATACCATCACCACGCAGATCGCCTATATGACGCCGCCCTTTGGTTATAACCTGTTCCTGATGCGCGCCATGGCCCCGCCTGAGATCACGCTGCGCGACATCTACCGATCCATTTTCCCGTTTGTGGCCGTCATGGTGCTGGCCCTTACGATTATCATGATCTTCCCGGAAATCGCCCTGTGGCTGCCCGGCTATGTCTATGGAAATTAACAAGAATGCCCTCTGAAATGGGCGCAAAAACTTTAACGGAGAGGAAGACGACATGACAACAAGACGTAAGTTTCTGAAAACAGCCGGTGTTGGCGTTGCTGCCGCACCGCTAGCGGCGCCTGCGCTGGCGCAGAGCACCATCACCTGGCGGATGCAAACCTATGCCGGCCCCGCGCTGGCGGCGCATGTGATCGATCCGGCCATCGAGATGTTCAATAAGATCGCCGGCGACCGGATGCAGATCGAACTGTTTTATGCCGATCAGCTTGTCCCGACCGGAGAGCTGTTCCGCGCCATGCAGAAAGGCACCATTGACGCGGTGCAATCGGACGACGACTCGATGGCATCGCCGACCGAGGTGACCGTCTTTGGTGGCTACTTCCCGTTTGCGTCGCGCTATTCGCTGGACGTGCCGGTTCTGTTCAACCAGTGGGGTTTGAACGAGATCTGGGACGAGGAATATTCCAAAGTTGGCGTGAAGCACATCAGTGCGGGTGCCTGGGATCCGTGCCACTTTGCCACTAAGGACCCGATCAACAGCCTGGAAGACATGAAGGGCAAGCGCATCTTCACCTTCCCCACGGCGGGCCGGTTCCTGTCTCAGTTCGGCGTGGTGCCCGTCACCTTGCCATGGGAAGATATCGAGGTCGCCGTACAAACGGGCGAGTTGGACGGCATCGCATGGTCGGGCATCACCGAGGACTACACCGTCGGTTGGGCCGATGTGACCAACTATTTCCTGACCAACAACGTGTCGGGTGCTTGGGCGGGTCACTTCTTTGCCAATATGGACCGCTGGAACGAGTTGCCGGAAGATCTGCAGACCCTGTTCAAGGTCTGCTGTGACCAGTCTCACTACTATCGCCAGTGGTGGTATTGGGGTGGTGAGGCCAACCTGCGCGTCAACGGCACCAAGATGCAGCTGACATCCATTCCGGATGAGGAATGGGCAACCGTCGAAGAAGCGGCAGTGAAGTTCTGGGATGAAATCGCAGCCGAGTCCGAGACCAAGGCGAAGGTCGTGGACATCTTCAAGCGTTACAACGCCGAAATGCTCAAGGCCGGGCGGCCTTACCGTTACGGCTAAGATCAATAGGGCAGGCGGTTGCGCCTGCCCTGACCAATCTGGAATGAGGCTGACATGACTCTCGACGATCTGAAGGCGCAGGTGACTGCGGGCGAGATTGATACCGTGCTGGTGTGCATGGTCGACATGCAGGGACGTTTGATGGGCAAACGGTTCCACGCAGGCCATTTTGTGGCCGGTGCCTGGGAAGAGACCCATTGCTGCAACTACCTGCTGGCCACCGATCTTGAGATGGGAACACCGGATGGCTATGCCTCGACCAGTTGGGAACGAGGGTATGGTGACTATGTCATGAAACCCGACCTCAGCACCCTGCGCCCTGTGCCATGGTTGGAAGGCACCGCGATGGTGATGTGCGATGTGCTGGATCACCACACGCATGAGGAAGTGCCGCACGCGCCACGCTCGATCCTGAAACGTCAGGTCGAACGGTTGAAGGTGATGGGCTATGACGCCATGTGCGCCACCGAATTGGAGTTTTTCCTGTTCGAAAAGAGCTTTGACCAGATCCGCAAAGAGGGCTTTCGCGATCTGGAGCCGATCTCGGGCTATAACGAAGACTATCACATTCTGCAGACCACCAAAGAAGAGCATGTGATGCGCCCGATCCGCAATCATCTGTGGAACGCGGGCATTCCGGTCGAGAACTCGAAAGGTGAGGCTGAGACCGGGCAAGAAGAACTGAACATCAAATACGCGCCAGCGATGGACACGGCCGAGTATCACTCAATAGCGAAGAACGCAGTCAAAGAGATTGCGTGGCAGCATGGTCACGCGGCGACGTTCCTGCCCAAGTGGCATCATGAGAAAGTCGGGTCGTCTAGCCATGTGCATCAGTCGCTTTGGGCGGATGGCAAGTCCGCGTTTTATGACGCGGATGACGCTCTGGGTATGTCGACGCTGATGAAAAGCTACATGGCCGGGCTGCTGAAATATGCCGCCGATTACACCTGTTTCATGGCGCCCTACATCAACAGCTACAAGCGGTTCATGAAGGGCACATTTGCCCCCACGCGGATCATCTGGTCGGTCGACAATCGCACCGCCGGGTTCCGCCTATGCGGCGATGGCACCAAGTCCGTTCGGGTCGAATGCCGTATTCCGGGTTCGGATATGAACCCCTATCTGGCGATGGCCGGGATGTTGGCTGCCGGGATCGCAGGTATCGAAGAGGGGCTTGAACTGCAGCCGCCCACAACCGGGGATGTTTATCAGGGTGAGACGGGGATGATACCCGGCAATCTGCGTGCGGCACGGGATGCTCTGCATGGGTCCGCCATGTTGCGAGCGGCCATGGGGGACGAGGTGGTCGATCATTATGCGCGTGCCGCAGAGGTTGAGATCGAAGAGTTCGAACGCGTGGTGACGGATTGGGAGATTGCCCGCGGGTTTGAGCGGGCGTAAGCCAAGGGACCGGTCGCTGCGCGCCCGGATGCCTTCGGCGAGAGTATTTTGAAAAAGATGAAGCAGGGTGCGCCCTGCAAACACTAAAGAGGTTGAGATGACACAGACACTGAAGTGTATCTCGCCGATCGATGGATCGGTCTTTGCCGAGCGTGAAGTTTTGACGCGAGATGCGGCGTTTGAGGCGGCAGGGCGCGCGCGCGAGGCGCAGGCCGCGTGGGCGGCGCGCCCGTTGCGGGAACGTGTTGATCTTGTGATGGCGGGTGTGGCGGCTGTTGGTGCCATGAATGATGAGATCGTGCCTGAACTGGCGCATATGATGGGCCGACCCGTGCGGTATGGCGGTGAGTTTGGCGGGTTCAATGAACGGGCCAGCCATATGGCCGCGATTGCCGAGGCATCGCTTGCCGATATCGCTGTGGGCGAGGACGAGACGTTCAAGCGCTACATCAAGCGCATTCCACACGGGGTGGTATTTGTGGTGGCCCCCTGGAATTACCCCTATATGACAGCGATCAACACGGTGGCCCCGGCGCTGATTGCGGGCAATGCCGTGGTGCTGAAACATGCCACGCAGACCTTGTTGGTCGGAGAGCGGATGGCGCAGGCTTTCCATGCGGCCGGTGTGCCAGAGGATGTGTTCCAGAATGTATTTCTCAGCCATGACGTGACCAACGATCTGATTGCGGGCAAGGCGTTTGATTTCGTGAACTTCACCGGCTCGGTCGGAGGCGGGCAGGCGATGGAGCGGGCTGCGGCTGGCACGTTTACAGGTGTGGGCACCGAGCTGGGCGGCAAGGATCCGGGTTATGTCATGGAGGATGCCGATCTGGATGCCGCGGTGGATACTCTGATCGACGGGGCGATGTTCAACTCGGGCCAATGCTGTTGCGGGATTGAGCGGATTTATGTGCATGAGAGCCTCTATGACGCCTTTGTCGCCAAGGCGGTGGAGATCGTGAAGGGGTATAAGCTGGGCAACCCGCTGGATGCCGAAACAACCATCGGCCCGATGGCAAATGTGCGATTTGCCGATGAGGTACGCGCTCAGATCGCCGAGGCTGTGGTGGCAGGGGCTGTTGCCCATATTGACACATTCTCCGAGGATGATGGCGGGGCCTATCTGACGCCACAGATTCTGACAAATGTGACCCACGACATGCGTGTCATGCGGGATGAAAGTTTTGGCCCTGTCGTGGGGATCATGAAGGTGTCGTCCGATGACGAGGCCGTTGCGTTGATGAATGACAGCGAATTTGGCCTGACCGCCAGCCTCTGGACCCGCGATGTGGATCGTGCCGCGCGCATTGGAGATCAGATCGAAACCGGCACCGTGTTCATGAACCGGGCTGATTATCTGGACCCAGGCCTGTGCTGGACCGGCTGTAAGAATACCGGGCGAGGTGGTGGATTGTCGGTCATTGGCTATCACAACCTCACGCGCCCCAAATCCTATCATTTGAAAAAGGTGACAACATGAGCCTTGTTGGAAACTGGTCCTATCCGACCGCAATCAAGTTCGGCGCCGGGCGCATCAAAGAACTACCCGAAGCCTGCGCCGCGGCGAGTATGAAACGCCCGCTTTTGGTGACGGATAAGGGGCTGGCCGATCTGCCGATCACCACGGCAACCCTGGACATTATGGAGGCCGCAGGGCTCGGCAGCGGCCTCTTCAGCGATGTGGACCCCAACCCAAACGAAAAGAACCTCGAAGCTGGCGTCGCGGCCTACAATGCGGGCGGTCATGACGGGGTGATTGCGTTTGGTGGCGGCTCGGGGCTGGATCTGGGCAAGATGGTCGCCTTCATGTGCGGTCAGACGCGGTCGGTCTGGGATTTCGAAGACATAGCCGATTGGTGGACCCGCGCCGATGCGGACGCCATCGCTCCGATTATCGCCGTGCCGACCACCGCCGGGACGGGGTCTGAGGTGGGGCGCGCCAGCGTCATTACCAATTCGGAAACTCATGTAAAGAAGATCATTTTCCACCCCAAGGTCCTGCCTGCCGTTGTGATCTGTGACCCGGAACTGACCGTCGGGATGCCGCAATTCATCACCGCAGGCACCGGCCTGGATGCGTTTGCCCATTGTGTCGAAGCGTTCAGCAGTCCGCACTACCACCCCATGTCTCAGGGCATCGCGCTGGAAGGCATGCGGCTGGTCAAGGACTATCTGCCGCGCGCCTATGCTGACGGCACCGACATCGAGGCCCGCGCCCAGATGATGAGCGCGGCGGCGATGGGGGCAACGGCATTCCAAAAGGGCCTCGGCGCGATCCACGCGATGAGCCACCCGATTGGCGCGGTGTTCAACACCCATCACGGCACCACCAACGCGGTCTGTATGCCCACCGTTCTGGACTTCAACGCCCCGGCCATCGCCGACCGGTTCCAGCAGGCGGCGGCCTATCTGGGCATCGACGGAGGCTTTGACGGGTTCCGCGCCTTCGTGCAGCAGTTCAACGATGCGCTGGGCATCCCGCGCAAGCTCTCGGATCTGGGCGTGACCGAAGACGCAATCCCTGAACTGGTCAAAGGCGCGATCATCGATCCGTCTTGCGGCGGCAATCCGATCGAATTGACTGAGGACAACCTGACCGCGCTGTTCAAAGCGGCGCTGTAACGGGGTTGCAGGCCCCATCCCTCACCTCGCATACTGAGGTGAGGGGAGGGTACCATGACCAAAGAGATTGTTCTGATCCACGGGGCTTTTGCGGGGCCGTGGTGTATGGAAGACTACGCCGGGTTCTTCCGCGCGTGTGGCTGGACGGTGCACACGCCCGCGCTGCGCTATCATGGCGGGGACCCTGAGGCCGAGCCTGATCCGGGCCTGACCGATACCAGTGTCATGGACTATGCCGATGACATCGCCACCTTTGTGCAGGAGTTGGACAGCAAGCCGGTATTGCTGGGCCATGCCATAGCGGGCGTCGTGGCGCAGCAGGTGGCGGCGCGCGGTTTGGCCAGCGCCATCGTCCTGATCAACCCGAACGCGGCCTGGGGGACGCTGCCCGAAACCGACGACGAACGCGCCGTGCCGCGCGCGTTGATGGAGGGCGGGGCTTTCTGGAAACAGCCCATGCGCGTCGATTTCGACCTGATGGCCCCCTTTGCGCTGAACAAAATGCCCGACGCGCAGCAGCGTGAGGTGTTCGACCAGCTTGGCCCCGAAAGTGGGCGGGTGATGTTCGAGATGTTCTTTTGGATGTTCGACGACCACCACGCGATGAAGGTGGATATCGACAAGGTCGACTGCCCGGTCCTGATCGTTTCGGGCACCGAGGATCGGGCCGTGAACCCCAACACCTGCCGCGCGCTGGCGAAGCTTTACGGAGACCGCGCGACGTTTCTGCCGATCGAGAACCACGCGCATTTTCTGTTCATGGAACCGGGCTGGGAAGGGCCAGCCGGGCAGATTGTGAAGTGGTTGGAGGGGGAGTTGGCGCCGGGCTGAAGCCCGGCCTACTGGGTGTTGAGATGTTCCGCGCAATCCAACCGATGCTTGATGCATAGCATCAAGCACGCGCCCGTCCCGCCCCCATCCCCTGCTTACTATTCGCTTAAAAAAGGGGCGAGCGTACTCGTTTGGGCGCTCTCCTGGGATCTAAGTTTGGCTTCACATTCGCTAGTAACGTTTTCACCAGCATGTATGTATTCTTCTTTTGGTATTCCAAAAAGTCTACGTAAATATGGGTCTAGTTTTTGTGGAAGATACGCCAGTACGACTGGCGCGAGTACTAGGAGAATAAGGAAGGGAACGAAATCGACAAATATACCGATTATGGAGCCCTGTGTTTCCGATTGGAGTATGGAAGAAATATATAGAACTGATAAACCAGAAATTACAAGAATGCAAAAAATGCCGAATAACCCTAGTTGCCAAGTGTCTGACGGACGGACAAATTTCTTAGATTCCAAATTTGGTAAATTTTTTAAGTCTCCACGTAGTTCTTTCTGGAGCGCACTGTCATGTGCCAGATAGATTGTAAGCGAAGCACCTCGAGGAATGTACACATCGGACAAAGAAATTGCGTCATTTCGTTCTTTCAGCAAAGCATGAGAACCATTGTTATTGTCTAAAACATGATTTGAGAACACGGTATTTTCGTTCTTTTTGTAGATCTCAATAGGTTTCGCAAAATCTTCGTCTGTTAAGCTCACGTCGGTGTTGTTCAGTAACGTAATTACGTCGGTTACCAAGCTTCTGCCTTTTAATCCTTCCTTTGAAATTGAGACCGAAAAACCTTCGGGTAAATCGGCCTTTATCCTTTCAATTCTGATCCATTGAAAAAAAGTTTCTTTTTCTTTCTCTCTCTGCGATTTTTTATCCAAAAGAACGCCCCAATAATTGAGATCGTACTAGCCACTCCATTTACATAGTCGCTGTTGTTGGAATAGATAGAAGACAAAAAATCAAACATCCAACTCCTCCACAAACCGCGCGTTCTCTTGAATATACTGGAACCGCAGTTCGGGCTTTTTGCCCATCAGGCGCTCGACGAGGTCTCCGGTTTCGCCGGGTTCGTCCTCGTCTATGGTGACGCGGATCAGTTTGCGCGAGGCGGGGTCCATCGTGGTCTCTTTCAGGTCTTTGGCGTCCATTTCGCCCAGACCTTTGAAGCGGGACACGTCGATCTTGCCTTTGCCGCCCAGACCTTTTTCCAGCCATTCGTCGCGCTCGGCCTCGTCCAGACAATAGACGCGTTTGGCGCCTTGGGTCAGACGATACAGAGGCGGGCAGGCCAGATACAGGTGGCCCGCGTCGATCATGGGCCGCATCTGGGTGAAGAAGAACGTCATCAGCAAGGACGCGATATGCGCGCCGTCCACATCCGCGTCGGTCATGATGATGATCTTGTCATAGCGCAGGTCGTCAACGTTGAATTTGGTGCCAAGCCCTACACCCAGCGCTTGGGTCAGGTCGTTGATCTCGGCATTGGTGCCCAGTTTCGAGCTGGCCGCGCCCAGAACGTTCAGGATCTTGCCACGCAAGGGCAGCAGGGCCTGCGTTTTGCGGTCACGGCCCATTTTGGCGGAACCGCCCGCAGAATCGCCCTCGACGATGAATAATTCGGTTCCGTCGCGTGTTGAACTACTACAGTCCACCAGCTTGCCGGGGAGACGAAGTTTCTTAGTGGCGGACTTGCGTTGCGTTTCCTTCTCGGCCCGTCGGCGTAGGCGTTCTTCGGCTCTCAGAATGAGAAAGTCGAGAATGGCGCCGGCGGACTTCGTGTCGGCGGCCAGCCAGTTGTCGAAATGGTCGCGGACGGAGTTTTCCACCAGCCGCTGTGCCTCGACTGTGGCGAGGCGGTCTTTGGTCTGGCCCACGAATTCCGGCTCGCGGATGAAACAACTGACCAAAGCGCAGCCGCCGGTGATCAGGTCATCGCGGGTGATCTGACCGGCTTTCTTGTTGTTGATCAGTTCGCCATAGGCCTTGATCCCCTTAAGGATCGCGGCCCAGAACCCTGCCACATGGGTGCCGCCTTCGGGGGTGGGGACGGTGTTACAGTAGGATTGGATGAACCCATCGCGCGAGGGCGTCCAGTTGATCGCCCATTCCACCTTGCCGGGGGTGCCGAATTTCTCGGTAAAGTCCACGGTGCCCGCGAAGGGTTGCTCAGCATAGGTGGAAGAGCCGTTCATCGTCTCTTTCAGGTAATCGGACAGGCCGCCGGGGAAGTGGAAACTGGCCTCGGTGGGCGTCTCGCCGTCATCGATTGCGGATTTCCAGCGAATCTCGACGCCCGAGAACAGGTAGGCCTTGGAGCGGATGGATTTGAACAATCGGGCGGGTTTGAACTTGTGATGGCCGAAGATGTCGGCATCGGCGTGGAAGGTCACAGTCGTGCCGCGCCGGTTGGGGGCTGCGCCGATCTTTTCCACGGGGCCCAGAGGGACGCCGCGCGAGAACCGCTGTTCGAACAGCGTCTTGTCGCGAGCTACCTGCACGACCATCGAATCCGACAGAGCATTCACGACCGACGCGCCAACACCGTGCAGACCGCCCGAGGTCTGGTACGCCTTGCCCGAGAACTTGCCACCCGCGTGCAGGGTACACAGGATGACCTCAAGCGCGGATTTGTCAGGAAATTTCGGATGCGGATCAATCGGGATGCCGCGCCCGTTGTCGCGCACAGTCAGGGCGTAATCTGCGTGCAGTTCCACTTCGATCCGGTTGGCGTGGCCTGCGACTGCCTCGTCCATCGAGTTGTCGAGGATTTCGGCCACCATATGGTGCAAAGCGCGCTCATCCGTGCCGCCGATATACATGCCGGGGCGTTTGCGGACCGGTTCCAGACCTTCAAGCACCTCGATCGAGGATGCGTCATAGGTTGTGGTCGCTTCTGGCGTCAACAGATCGTCGGGCATGGGTGCTGCTCTTGTTTTAAAGTTTCCCCCATTATGGCAGGTGATGTGGTCCGGGGAAAGAGGGACGCGAGGTGTAGTGGGGGAAATGTCATCTTTCGGCCCTTGGTTTCTCCGGTCACGGGCGGTGCCAACGGACGGCGCGTGGTCAAGAATAAAGTCTCAATCTGAAAATTAAACTTCTGTGCTTGTGTCGGGAACGGGCCGCGCCTATGGCTGAACTGATGAAAGAGGTCATGACATATCGCGGCCATATCAAGGCCATCTCGATACTGGGATTTCCGTTGATTGGCGGGCACCTGGCGCAATTCGCCATTGGTCTGACCGACACGATCATGCTGGGCTGGTACGGTGTCGAAGCCCTGGCGGCTGTGACACTCGCTGGTAGCTTTTACTTTGTCCTGTTCCTGTTTGGCGCCGGATTCGGGTGGGCGGTCATGCCAATGGTGGCGACGGCAGCTGCGGAAGCGGATGAAACATCCATTCGCCGCTCGACCCGGATGGGGCTGTGGCTGTCGTTGTTATATGCGATGCTGGTCATGCCCTTGTTGTGGTGGTCCTATCCTTTGTTGATTGCAACAGGGCAAGACCCGCAAGTCGCTGAAACGGCTGCGACCTACTTGCGGGTCGCCGGATGGGGGCTGTTCCCAGCGCTGGTCGTGATGGTGCTGAAATCGTATCTGGCCGCGTTGGAGCGTACGCAGATCATCCTGTGGATCACGGTCGCGGCTGCGATTGTGAATGCCATTACGAATTACGCGTTGATCTTTGGCAATTGGGGCGCGCCTGAATTGGGCGTCATCGGTGCCGCCATCGCGTCTGTGGTCACGCAGTTGGTATCGCTGGTTGCTGTCATTTTCTATGCAGTGCGTGCGTTGCCGGAACATCGCCTGTTTCAACGGTTCTGGCGCCCGGATTGGGAGATGTTCGGCAGTGTCCTGCGCCTGGGTGTACCCATCGGGCTGACGACACTGGCCGAGGTGTCTTTGTTCGCGACATCGGCTTTCATGATGGGCTGGTTGGGCCAGGTTCCGCTGGCTGCACATGGCATCGCGCTCAATCTGGCATCGGCCACGTTCATGGTCCATCTCGGCCTGTCGAACGCGGCCACGATCCGGGCGGGCAACGCCTTGGGGCGGCGCGACCGTGCACATCTGGAGCGAGGGGCCATCACCGCAACCGCCATGTCGCTGGTTATGTCGGTTCTGACCATCGTCCTGTTCCTGACTTGCGCGGAGCCTTTGATTTCGCTCTTCATCGAACCCGACGATCCCTTGCGCCCGCAGATCATTGCCATCGGCAGCGTGTTGCTGGCCATGGCCGCGCTGTTTCAGTTGGTGGACGGCGCGCAGGTGATCGCGCTGGGATTGCTGCGGGGATTGCAGGACGCCAAAATCCCTATGGTGATGGCGGCACTCAGCTATTGGGTCGTGGGGATTCCGGCCTCTTACTATTTCGGCTTCGTGCGCGGTATGGAAGGCGTCGGTGTTTGGCTGGGCCTTGTGCTTGGGCTTGCCTTCGCGGCGGTGCTTCTAATGGCACGATTCTGGCTGCGATCCGTCAAAACGGTCGAGTTGCAGGCGGCCTAGCCCTTGTTGATCCGGTCCGCCTTTTTGCGCACCAGGACCGAGCGCAGGTCATGCATCGCCATCAACAGCCGATCCGTGACATCCTCAAGCTGGTCGTCTGTGGCCTTTGACTGCGCCCATTGCGTTGTCAGGTTCAGGTAATCCACTGCCCGGTGGATGTCGTCGATATCCCGCTGCGCCAGCAGGGCCTTTCGCGCCTGCATCCACTGGTCGATTTCAGCGGTGTCTTCGTCAGTCAGGACGCGCTGGCCTTGTGGTTTGACATCCCCGTTGCGGATATTGATGACCGCGATCTGATCCATTTCGATACGCTGCTGGCGGTTTTCGGTATCCACCTTGAACACAGCCGCGCCATTTTCGCGAATGCGGAAATAGTATTTGGGAATGGTCGTCATCGCGGCCTCCGGCTCAGCTTAGGCTTGCACAGAACCGTTGAATGCGCGTGCAGGCTTCTTTCAGCGCCGCGTCCGAGGTCGCATAGCTGACCCGGAAGTTCGGCGACAGGCCAAAGGCCGCACCAAAAACAACGGCAACATCCGCCTCTTCCAGCAGGGCGGTGGCAAAAGCTTCGTCATTTTCAATGACCGTCCCGCCCGGGGTGGTCTTGCCGATCAATCCCGCGATTGAGGGGTAGACGTAAAACGCGCCCTCAGGCGTCGGGCAAGTGATCCCGTCAATCTGGTTCAACATCTCTACCACCAGATCGCGGCGGCGTTTGAACATGACATTGTTGGGCCCAAGAAAGTCCTGCGTCCCGTTCAGTGCCTCAACCGCAGCCCATTGGCTGACCGAGCAGGGGTTCGAGGTCGATTGCGACTGGATCTTACGCATCGCCGCAATCAACTCCACCGGGCCTGCGGCATAGCCTATGCGCCAACCGGTCATGGCATAGGCCTTGGAAACACCGTTGCAGGTCAGGGTGCGGTCATACAGGCCGGGCTCGACCTCGGCAGGGGTGCAGAACTGGAACCCATCATAAGCGAGGTGTTCGTACATATCATCCGACATGATCCAGACATGCGGGTAGCGCATCAGGACATCGGTCAGCGCCTTAAGCTCTTCGCGACTATAGCCTGCGCCGGTGGGATTGGACGGGGAGTTGAAGATGAACCATTTGGTCTTCGGCGTGATAGCTGCCTCTAGCTGATCGGCCGTCAGCTTGAAGGCATTTCCCAGCGTGGTTTCGACCACCACCGGGGTGCCACCGGCCAGCAGAACCATATCGGGATAGCTGACCCAATAGGGCGCAGGGATGACCACCTCATCGCCTTCGTTCATGGTGGCCATCAGGGCGTTGTAAAGCGTCTGCTTGCCGCCGGTCCCGACCGAGATCTGCGCGGGTGTGTAATCCAGCCCGTGATCGCGCTTCATCTTGGCGCAAGCGGCTTGCTTCAGCTCGGGGATGCCATCGGGCGCGGTGTATTTCGTCTTACCCGCCTCGATCGCGGCAACCGCGGCTTCCTTGATGTTTTGTGGCGTGTCAAAATCGGGTTCCCCCGCGCTCAGCCCGATGACGTCGCGGCCAGCGGCTTTCAACTCGGCTGCCTTGGCGGTCATCGCAATGGTCGGAGAGGGTTTGACGCGCGACAATGTCGCAGACAGGAAACTCATGGGTGCCTCGATTTGTATGTCGGTACCGACTGTCATAGGGTGCGCCCGAATGACGATCAAGCACTATGAAAGGCAGGCAATGGAGGCTCGGATGGAAGACGACGCAGATTGGTTTGGGCCGGACGCCGCCACATTCGGAGACCGTGTTGCCGGCGCGCGCGAAGCGACCGGCATGACACAGGTTCAATTGGCACGGCGACTTGGGGTCAAAAAAGCTACGGTCGCTGCCTGGGAGGACGACTTGTCAGAGCCTCGTGCCAACAAGCTTTCCATGATGGCGGGGATGCTGAACGTCTCGATCATGTGGCTGATCACGGGCGAAGGAGAGGGCACCGAGGCGCCCCACCTATTGGGGAACGATCAGGCCGACCTGGTGCCGCTTTTGGCCGAGATACGTGCCATCCGCGGAGAAATGCGCGCCAGCGCGGAACGTTTGGCGCGGGTTGAAAAGACACTGCGCCAGAAGCTGGAGCAACCCTCGTGACCGAACCGCGTGAAACGCGTCTGAAACGCCTGAAAATGCGGTCGATGCGCCGTGGTATCAAAGAAATGGACCTGATCCTGTCGGCCTATGCGGATCGGAATCTGGGCGCCATGGATGAGGCCACGTTGGATTTGTATGAGGCGCTTTTGCATGAAAACGACCAGGACCTGTACCAATGGGTAACTGGCCAGGTTGCGACCCCTGTCAGCTATTCGGCGATGATCTCGGATATCGCGCAGACGTTCCAAAAGTAGATTTCCAGACCGCTTAACCGATTTTTCGGAAATTCGCGTCATCTTGCCCCAAAGCGGCACGAGTGAATCGGAGGATCGGATGAGTATGGAAATGCAGGTCTCCGTGCAGGGGAACAAGGGGTTCATGACCAGCTACCTGGAGGCGCTGGCGCTGGTCGAGCGGTTGCACCGTCTGTTGCTGGACGTGATCAAAGACGAGTTTGAACGGGTTGGCATCCTTGAAATCAACGCCGTGCAGGCGTTGCTGCTGTTCAACATCGGTGATCACGAGGTCACGGCGGGCGAACTGAAAAGCCGCGGGTACTATCAGGGAAGCAATGTCAGCTATAACCTGAAAAAGCTGGTCGAAATGGACTATATGCACCACCAGCGATGCGAAATCGATCGCCGCTCGGTTCGGGTCAAGCTGACACCCAAAGGGCGCGAAATTCGCGATATCGTGACAGAACTGTTTTCCCGCCATGCAGACGGGTTGCAAAGCCGGGGTGTGTTGACCGGGGATGGCATCGAGGACATCACCGGGTCTTTGCGGCGGGTTGAACGATACTGGACGGACCAGATCCGGTATATCTACTGATCGTGAAGGCGAAGGTCTGAAAGTGCCAGACCCCGTAACTCACGTTCGAGTTTGCGGCGCATGGCCCGCTCAAAATCGTCGAACCCGTCGGCAATTTCCATGAACGCGCCGGGTCCGTGCAACACGTTGTCCCGGTAATAGGGGATCAAGTCGAGCTCGCCCTCGAAATCGGCAGCGTTGATGACCAATCCGTTAACGGTCACTGCATCGAAGGGAAAGTGTCGATACGCGTTTGACGGCTCATACCCGTCATTGTTCTTGCCATCACCGGATATGTCGATGGTCTGGAACAGACACCGCGGCGCGCGCTGTAGCAGGGTGGCGCCATAGGCCAGCGCATGACCCATCGCGGTGGGGGATTCGTTTGTCGACCGGCGAGACATACCTACCTGCTGCGCGGCAACCAACAGATCGGCCGGGCTTTCCACCAGGTGCCAATCCAACAGAAGAACCTGGTTAAAACTGCCCGACCACTCGTAGACTGCGATTGCGACCGGCAAAGGTGCCGAAAAAAACGCCTCCTGAACCTCGGGTGCGACGAGGGCTGCGGCCAGCCCCTTTCTTTGCAATGCATCTTCGGCGGCATCGACCGAGCTTGAAATATCAATGGCCAAAGCCAGAGCCAACCGGCAGGTCTGAGCGTGAACGGGGCTGGTCAGGGCGACCAGTCCCAATGCTATCAGGTAACGGATCACCAGTGACCGGTGCTTTCCATGCTCGCCCAGGGCTCGGCAGGTTCCAGCGCGTCACCGTTTTGCAGCAACTCGACCGAGATGTTGTCAGGGGATCGGACAAACGCCATACGCCCGTCGCGCGGCGGCCGGTTGATGACAACGCCATTGTCCTGAAGCAGCTGGCAGGTCTCATAGATATTGTCGACGCCATAGGCGAGATGACCAAAGTGACGACCATCGCTGGGCAGCCCATCGTCACCGTCCCAGTTATATGTCAGCTCAATCGGTGCATCCTCCTGACCCGGAGGGGCCATGAAAATCAACGAAAACCGCCCGGCCTCGCTGTCATAGCGGCGCGTCTCTTTCAGACCGAGCAGCGCATAAAATGCCATCGATTTTTCCAGATCCTTCACGCGGATCATGGTGTGAAGATATGTCAGCCCCATCGTGGCTTCCTTTTTTGCTGTTGATCCTTGGCAGCTTAGCGCAGGCCCGCGTGGTGTCGAGGGGCGATCACTATAATCTGATTTTTGCACCAGTTACCGCACATGTCGCGGTTCCAGAGGCTGTGCAGTCGATATATAGTGGTCATCGACTCATTGCTGGAAAGGACAATTTCATGCCGCTGTCTTCCGAACACCTGGCCGAAATCGAAGCGCAACGCGCGCAATCAACTCCGACGCGCCGCGTTGTGGCCCAGGGTATGGAAGATCACCTGTATACAGCACATCAGGTTCTGGACCATGGTTTCGTCCGGGTCATCGACTATATGGGCGATGACGCCGCGATCTGTCAGGCGGCGCGCGTGTCTTATGGCAAAGGCACCAAGTCGGTCCAAAATGACGAGGGCCTGATCCGCTATCTTATGCGCCATTGGCACTCGACCCCGTTCGAGATGTGCGAGATCAAGCTGCATGTGAAGCTGCCGGTCTTTGTCGCGCGCCAGTGGATCCGCCACCGGACAGCGAATGTAAATGAGTACTCGGCCCGGTATTCGATTCTGGATCGCGAGTTCTATATCCCCGCGCCAGAACATGTCGCCGCGCAATCCGAAGTGAACAATCAGGGACGCGGTGAAGCGCTGCAGGGGGAAGAGGCCGCGCGCGTGCTCGAAATCCTCAAGGCGGACAGCGCCCGGTGCTATGACAATTACGAGGCGATGATCGGGCAGGATGGCCAACAGGGGCTGGCGCGAGAGCTGGCGCGGATGAACCTGCCGGCCAATATCTACACGCAGTGGTACTGGAAGGTGGACCTGCACAATCTGTTCCATTTCCTGCGGCTGCGTGCCGACCCTCATGCGCAATATGAGATCCGGGTCTATGCCGACACGATGTGCAAGATCGTGGCCGACTGGGTCCCCTTTGCCTATCGCGCGTTCGAAGATTACCGGCTGGGTGCGGTGAATCTGTCGGCCCAGATGGTGACGTGCCTGCGGCGGATGCTGTCCGGCGAAGCGGTCACACAGGAAAATTCGGGCATGACCGCGCGCGAATGGCGTGAGTTCGAGGATGTGATCCGCGAGGCTTAATACCGCATATCATTTGTCTATACGTCTCGTCATGGCTCTGTTACAATCGGGTCATGACAAACAGCAGACATCTGTGTGGCATTTGCCTTGCCCTGTCGCTTGCTCTTCCTGTGCAAGCAGCGTCGCCCATCGCCGAAATCCTGTGTGAACCCACGGGCCGGATGCATGAAAAACTGACACGTCAATTCGGGTCAGAGCGTGCGGCAACGGGAATGCGCAGCCCGGAGCAGATTATGGAGGTCTGGACCAGCCATTCAGGCGATTGGACGATGGTAGTAACCTATTCGTCCGGGACGTCCTGCATTGTGGCGATGGGGCAAGACTGGACCCCTCTGACCGTCGAAGCGCCGGCGAAAGGGTAGGGTCTTGGTAAACGGTCAACGGCCGAAATTGGCCGCTAACCTATTTTGAACTCCGTCAATGACGGGTGCGTTTATAATGGCTTCAAATCAGCCGCCATCTGGCGTCCGTCGCGTCCGTCCTGCAATTCGTACGAGACTTTCTGATTGTCGGCGAGTCCGGTCAAACCGGATCGTTCCACGGCTGAGATATGAACAAACACGTCCTTGCCGCCTTCGTCGGGGGCGATAAACCCATAGCCTTTCGTGGTATTAAACCACTTCACGGTGCCAGTTGGCATTTCCCGTGTCTCCTTCTACTTTCACGTTGTCCCACAAATAGGTGGGGCTGTGGTTGGCGCGACCGCAACACATCACTGTTTCGCCCGAACGATACGGCCTGGATTGCGTGTTTCACCTTTTTCAACATTGCACGGTAAAGTAAAAAATCAAGAATAACTGGGCTAAGATTATCAAATTGCCCAATATTGTATCAGATACGGGAACAACCAAAATATGCGCCTTTATGGGTTGAAGACATGCGATACGTGCCGCAAGGCACTGAAAACGCTTGATAATGCAGAATTTGTGGATGTCCGGTCGGACGGCGTGCCCGAAAATGTGATGGTCGAAGCTTATGATCGCTTCGGCAAAGCCTTGCTCAACACACGTTCCACAACCTGGCGCAATCTGGATGAAGCAGAACGTGAACGCCCCGTTCTGGATCTGTTGGCGGACCATCCGACCCTTATGAAACGCCCTTTGATCGAGTCCGAGCACGGGATGACGCTGGGTTGGACGGATGAGACGCGCAAAACCCTTGGGGTTGCGTGATCGCGTACCTATGTGATCTCAGCAAGTTTGGAGAATGAGTGATGCGCAACGCAGCAATGATACTGGGCATCATTGCCGGTCTGATCGGAATGATCGTGGGATTCTTTGGTTACGGATTTGTCGAACTGGTCGACAGGTTTGGTGAGATCGAAGGAATTGCCGAGCAGGTGGATAATCCGGCCTTGATCCAAACCGCATCGATTATGGCACCTCTGTTGGCCATAGTTGGCGGTGCAATGTCTCATGCGCGCGCTTTGATCGGTGGGGTCTTGCTGCTGCTGTCAGCGGCAGGAATGTACTACGCGTTTGGTTTTGGTATCTTCACCGCGTTCCCGATTGCCTTTGCCGGGGTGGCAGGGGTCCTTGGGCTCGCCGCAGGAAAACCGGACGAGCCCAAGGCGCATTTCTAGGTCACTTCACCCGCAGGATGCGATCCAGTGAAAGAGGGCCAGCGCCGTTGATCAAGATCACGACCAGCAGGAAGGTCCACATGGTCCGCTGATCCAGCACGTTGGGGGCCGCTGTAAAGAAATTTCCCAGCTGCGCGCCGTGGCCAGAAACATCGACGATTGTTTGCACCCAGACAAAGCCGATCATGCCCAACGCCGCAAGGCGCGAGAGCAAGCCAACGAGCAGAAGGGCAGGCAGGATGAATTCCGCCCAGGTTCCCGCAACGGCAATCACCCAGTGAAAAAAGCCAAGCTGAGAACTGTCATAGCTGACAGCCTCCATCGCTTTGGGGAAAATCTGGACATAAGCGCCGTCCGACGGGAACAGAAATCCAAAGAAACCGCTTCCCAATTTGGTCGTGGCCGAGTTCCAGTAGTAGATCAGCAATGTCGCCGCAAAGACCAACCGGGCCAGAGTCGGGGTAAGCCAGTGGGACGTGATGTCCAGCTTTCCCAATGTGTTGTTGTGAATAGAGATCAGAGCATTCATACCTCTAGCCTTTCGATGTTCACGGAAGTTATTGCGCCGCTTTGCAACAGCAGCGCCAGAGTGGTTCCAAGGTCAAATTCGGGGGTGCTGGCAACGGTCATTTCATATGCGGTGCCAATGGGTTGTCCGTCTTTGATAAGGTTGATCCAGTCTGCGCCACCCTCGGGCAGCAGATAGGGAATGGCGTCATATTCGGGGCGCGCCACTAGAACGTCCTGGGCGCTGGCTTGCGGTTTTGGCGCATCGTCCTGGGTATTGTATTGCCAGATCGCAAAAATCGGCCATTCGGATTGAAGGACCTGAACGGCCGGCGCCAAAGTCAGTCGGGCCTGCATCAAGTCTTCCGGCGCTATGTTTAGTGCATCGGGGGCGATGCTTGCTGCATCCGCCGCGTGATAGGCGCGGCGCAAGGCCAGTTCCAGCCGGGCAATATCCGGCAGGTAGGGCAAATGCGACAATTGCTGCATGCCTGCCAGAAAGGCTGGGAACTCTTCGCCGTAAAACATCATCAAAGGCGACGACGGAGGATATTGGCGCAGGAAGATCCCTGCCAGACCGTCCATGTTCTGAGGGCCAAGCAGTTTGGTGATCACCGGGAAGGCCTGATGCATCGCCTCGGTCAAAGAGACGGCCACGTTGTTACGATAGACACTAAAGCGTATTCCCGCTGGCTGCGCCTCGGCGTCCTGCAATCCGGCGGGGACGGGTTGGTTTGCGTCCAGCAACGCGGCGCGGAATGCCGTTTGGGACACGCTCATGCCGGCACGCGGTCCAGGGCCTTCTGCGCGCGCTCGGCCTCCGCCCGCAAGACAGGCCAATCGGGGACATCCGTGTCCCACTCGATCAGGATCGGCTTGTGCCCGGACTGATCCAAAACATAGTCCAACAGGGTCCAGACCGGGTCGACCACTTCGCGCCCATGGCTGTCAATCAACAGGGGATGACCGTGTTCATCTTCGTCTTCATCATGGCCGCCCAGATGAATTTCACCAACCTTCTCAAGCGGATATGCGTCGATATACCCCTGCGGTGAGAAATCCAGGTTGGTCGCCGAAACAAAGACGTTGTTCACATCCAGCAACAAACCGCATCCTGTACGCTTTGATACCTCGCGCAGGAAATCCGGCTCGGACCAAGTGCTTTCTGCAAAGGCCAAATAGCTGGAGGGGTTCTCCAACAGCATCTGCTGACCGACAGTGTCCTGGACCTGATCGATGTGCTCGCAAATCCGATTCAACGTGGCATCGGTATAGGGCAGGGGCAGCAGGTCGTTCAGGAAATGGCTGTCATGGGTGGACCAGGCCAGATGTTCGGAAAAGCTGGCGGGTTTCAGCCAGCCAACCAGATGTTTCAGACGCGCGAGGTGATCGGGATCCAGAGGGCCTTCGCCCCCGATCGACAGGCCAACACCATGCACGGAAACGGGAAACTGTTCGGAAAGGTGGCGCAGCTGAGCCAGAGGTCGGCCGCCGTCACCCATATAGTTCTCGGCGTGAATCTCTAGCCAAGCAACAGGTTTTGCGTGTTCAAGAATCTGGGTGAAGTGCTGTGGCTTATACCCAACGCCCGGGGCGGAGGGCAGGCGATTCGATCGAAGAGCGTCATCCAACATGAGCCTGTTCCTTGATCACGAAGAAATGGGGCGGGCGATCATGCCCGCCCCATGTGTTCGTTGCGTCGACCTTATGCCGGCAGGTCGCGTTCCAGCGGCTCGAGCGAGCCTTTGCGGTTGTCCGGCAGTTCGATGTCTGCGCAGGTGCCTGCGTCAACCAGGGTCCATGCGTTGCCCTGATAATCGACGGTCGAGGTGCCCGCGCAAGTGGTGCCGGGGCCAGCGGCACAGTCGTTCTGACCGGCCAGCGAAACGCCATAGCATTTCTCTTTGGCTTGTGCGGTGGCGGTTGTGGCAGCGCCAGAAACGGCTGCTGCAACGGCGCTTGCGATAACCAGTGTTTTTGCTGTGTTCGACATCTCGGTAATCCTTGTTAATGACTGCGTATGTCTGCTTGTGACAATGACAAAGGTAGTAACTTTAACGAGCGAGTTGAATTCACGAGCCCGTGTCTCACAACCCCGTCAAAGACTGTCATGGTCTCTTGCAGGTTAACAAACTGTTTTTGAAATGAAAATTAGAAAATGTTTCAATCCGGCCCCGTTTTTGAGGCCGGATTTCGGGCGACATGTCGCCGAATGTTACAGCTGATCCGGCGGAGTCGCCGCCTCCGACAGCTCTTTTGTTACAGCGTCAAGCGGTTGAACCTGCGTCTGTTTTTCACCCAACCTGCGGACACTGACTGTGCGGTGGTCGACTTCGCGGTGCCCAACGGCAAGGATGACCGGAACTTTCCCGACGGAATGCTCGCGGACCTTGTAGTTGATCTTTTCATTGCGAATGTCGGCCTCGGCGCGCACACCAGCGGCGCGCAGTGTCTCGACCACCTCGGCAACATAGTCGTCCGCTTCGGACGTGATCGAGGCCACGACAACCTGACGCGGGGCCAGCCAGAACGGCAGCTTGCCCGCATGTTCCTCGATCAGGATGCCGATGAAGCGTTCGAACGAACCCAGGCAGGCGCGGTGCAACATAACGGGGCGATGTTTTGCGCCATCTGCACCGACATAGGATGCGTCCAGCCGTTCGGGCAGTACAAAATCCACCTGGAACGTACCGCATTGCCAATCCCGACCAATCGCGTCGGTCAGCACGAATTCAAGCTTGGGACCATAGAACGCGCCTTCGCCGGGGTTCAGTTCTGGCTCAACACCCGCAGCGCGGGTCGCGGTCAGCAGCGCCTCTTCGGCTTTGTCCCAGACCTCGTCCGAACCGGCACGCTGTTCGGGGCGGTCTGAAAATTTGACCTTGAAGCTTTCGAATCCGAGGTCCTTGTACACGTCGGTCAGGAAGCCGATGAACCGGGCGCATTCGTCACCGATCTGATCTTCGGTCGAAAAGATATGCGCGTCATCCTGCGCAAACCCGCGGACGCGCATGATACCGTGCAACGCGCCTGACGGTTCATAGCGCGCGCACGATCCGAACTCGGCCATGCGCAGCGGCAGGTCGCGATAGGACTTGAGGCCCTGCTTGAAAATCTCGACATGGCAGGGGCAGTTCATCGGTTTCAGAGCATTCACGGCCTTTTCGCGGGCGTGTTCTTCATCGACTTCGACGATGAACATATGCTCTTGGTACTTGTCCCAATGGCCCGAGCGTTCCCACAGTTTGCGGTCAACGACCTGCGGCGTGTTCACCTCGACATAGCCTCCGTCGCGCTGTTTGCGACGCATATAGTCCTGCAGCTGTGTGTAGATGGTCCAGCCGTTCGGGTGCCAGAAAATCTGGCCCGGGGCCTCTTCCTGCATATGAAACAGGTCCATCTCGCGGCCCAGCTTGCGGTGGTCGCGTTTGGCGGCCTCTTCCAGCATGTGCAGGTGGGCTTTGAGCTTTTCCTTGCCCGTGAACGCGACGCCATAGATGCGTTGCAGCATGGCGCGGTCGCTGTCGCCGCGCCAATAGGCGCCCGCGATGGACATCAGTTTGAACGCGTCGCCCGGTAGCTGACCGGTGTGCTGCAGGTGCGGGCCTCGGCACAGATCCTGCCAGTCGCCGTGCCAATACATGCGCAGCGGTTCGTCGCCTGGAATGGCGTCGATCAGTTCGACTTTGTAGGGTTCGTTGTTGGACTTGTAGAACTCAATCGCTCGGTCTCGGTCCCACACCTCTGTGGTGACGGGATCACGCTTGTTGATGATTTCTTTCATCTTTTTCTCGATGAGGCCGAGATCTTCGGGCGTGAAGGGTTCTTCCCGGTCAAAATCGTAATACCAGCCGTTTTCGATCACGGGGCCGATTGTGACTTTGGTGGCGGGCCAGATTTCCTGTACCGCGCGTGCCATCACATGCGCCAGATCGTGGCGGATCAGTTCGTTGGCCTGTGCCTCGTCCTTCATGGTGTGGATGGCGATCTGCGCATCGGCTTCGATGGGCCATTGCAGGTCCCAGTGCTGGCCGTTCACAGTGGCTGAGATGGCCTTTTTAGCCAGAGAGGTCGAGATATCGGCCGCCACCTGCGCAGGGGTTACGCCTGCGTCATAGGATCGGGAATTGCCATCGGGAAAAGTAAGGGAGACTGACTGTGAGTCCAGGGCCATATCGGCTCTCCTCGTCGGTTTGGCGCCCACTGAACGCCCGGTTGCGGGTTATGAGTGTTCGGCCCATGTGGCAGGTGGTTGCGTTCGTGTCAAGAGAGCGAGCGAGGGGCGCTGTCCCTCGCGCTCCCCGCCGTATTTGGAACGAGAAGAAGATGGGACGAATTGCACTTGGCGGACGGGCGTGCATGATGCTGCAAAAGAAAAGAGGATTTCATGGCGGCGACAGATTTTCTGGAAACGGCACAGGGGCGGCGGTTGGCCTATCACAAGAGTGAGGGCATGGGACCAACCGTTGTTTTTCTGGGCGGTTTGAAATCGGATATGGAAGGTACCAAGGCTTTGCACCTTGAGGCCTGGGCCCGGGCCCGGGGGCAGGCGTTTTTGCGGTTCGACTATTCAGGTCACGGGGAAAGTTCAGGCACATTCGAAGAGGGCTGTATCGGGGATTGGCACGAAGACACGCTGGCCGCCGTAGACGCGCTGACCGACGGGCCGTTGATTGTGGTGGGGTCTTCCATGGGGGGCTGGCAGGCGTTGTTGTTGGCTCGGGCGATGCCCGAACGGATCGCGGGATTGGTCACAATCGCGGCGGCACCGGATTTCACCGAGGATGGGTATTGGGCGTCGTTCACCGACGCGCAACGCGCGGCGCTGGAAGACGAAGGCCAGGTTGAGTTGCCATCGGACTACATGGAGCCCTATGTCATCACCAAACGCATGATCGAAGACGGTCGCACGCGCCTTGTACTACGGTCCTCTTTGGACTTGCCGTTTCCGGTTCGGTTCCTCCAGGGAACGGCGGATACGGCGGTTTCGACAGCGACAGCCGTGCGGTTGCTGGAACATGCCACAGGACCGGACATGCGGTTGTTACTGGTCAAAGATGCCGATCACAGGTTTTCTGACGGGCCGTGCCTTGGGATGATCGAGCAAGCGGTTCTCGACGTGATGGCCAGCGCTTGATGCGCCGGTTTGGGTGGGTGTTGGGTCGCGTGTTGCTGGCGGTGCTTATTCTGGGGGCTGCGGTCTATGTCTTTGGCCCGCGTGAACAGGTGGACCTGTCGCCCGAGTTTGACCCTCGCAAATTCGGGGAAGGTGTTCAGGTCTATTTTGAATCAATCGAGTCCGCGTTTGATGACATCACTCCGGGTGTTGAAAAGCGGGTGATCTGGCAGGATGGGTTCAAGGAACAGCGCACGCCCTATGCGGTTCTTTATGTGCACGGGTTTTCGGCCACGTCAGAAGAGATACGCCCCGTGCCGGACCTTGTGGCGGACGCGCTTGGCGCAAATCTGATCTACACGCGGCTTCAGGGGCATGGGCGTGGAACCGCGCCTTTGGGCGATGCGACGGCCTCAGCCTGGATTCGGGATATCGCCGAAGGGTTGGCTGCGGCGCGCGCGGTTGGGGACAAGGTGATCGTGATCGCAAACTCGACCGGAGCCACCTTATCGGCGGCGGTCGCTGTGAATGAAAACCTGAGTGACAGCGTGGTTGCAATGGTCCTGGTGTCCCCGAATTTTGGAGTGAACACTGCAGGTGCCTGGTTACCCACGCTGCCCTGGGCCCGTCAGTGGATGCCATTGATCATGGGCGAGGAACGCGACGTGTCCGGGCCGGACCCGGAAAAGAACGTGTATTGGACAACGGTGTATCCGTGGAAGTCTATTGTCCCTATGTTCGTACTTGTCGAGGCCGTCAATTCCCTTGATTTTTCGCAAGCCCGCGTGCCTGTGTTGTTCTGGTTCTCGGATGATGATCAGATTGTGCGGTCGGACCTGACCCACAAAGTCGCCAAGGCCTGGGGGGCGCCCGCGACCGTCAGGCTGGTTACGATGGGGGCAGGCGACGATCCGGCTTCGCATGTGGTTGCAGGCAGGCTGATGTCGCCGGGGCAAACCGATGCGGCGGTTGCGGGTATTCTGGAATGGCTGGCGGGCCAAGGGATCGAGTGAACATCTGATGCGCAAACCGGGAAGCATGTGGAGCCTTGAAACTTTGGGACGTGTGCGCCTGTCGCGGCACTTCTACATGCGCGATTTTCTGTATTCAGAGATCGGGAATTTTCACCGAAAGCAGAACATTCCCGAGAACCCCGATCTTGCCATCGAAACCGGTAGCGCCTTCTGCGAAACCCTGCTGGATCCGTTGGAGGAGACCTTTGGCCGCATCGCCGTGCGCTCGGGCTACAGGTCGCCGTCGTTGAACCAATTTGGCAATGAAAACAAACTGAACTGCGCCAGAAACGACAATCCTTTGGAGTGTCACATCTGGGATCATGCAGAGGGAGACCGCCGCATCGCTGGCGCGTCCATTGTCATTCCGTGGTTTGCAGATCGTTTTGCGGACGGGCGGGATTGGCGAGATCTGGCGTGGTGGATGCACGATCACATCGACTATTCCGAGATTTGGTTCTTCCCAAAGCTCTGCGCCTTCAACCTTGTCTGGCGGCCCAAGCCGGTGAAAAGAATCGACAGCTATATTGCACCTCGCGGATGCCTTTTGCGACCGGGGGCGGACCCTGAAGAATCCCGGGCGGAACGGCAGGCGCGCTATGCAGATTTTCCGCCGTTCAAAGGTATCCGCTATCCCTGAACTCGGGCTTGCTCTGGCCGCGCAAAACTCTCATCCTGCCCGCAATTCGTTCCTGAGTGAGGAGGCATCGTGTGTTCGTCGACCCCCTGGTTCTACTCCCTGGATTGATGTGCGATGCGCGGTTGTTTGAACCTCAGGTCCGGGTCCTGTCACGCCGTCGCGCGGTGACGGTTGCACCGATTGGAACTGGTGAACGGCTGGAAGAGATCGCCTCGGGTCTGCTGGATCAGCTGCCGCACCGTTTCGCACTTGCCGGTCAGGGGCTGGGCGGGATGGTCGCGATCGAACTGATCCGAAGGGCACCGGAACGGATAACGCGTTTGTGCCTGATGGCGACGGATGCGCAGGCAGACACACCGCATATCGCGGCTGGTCGTGAAGAATTGATCGTTGGCGCCGCGGCGGGCCGTCTGGCCGAGATGATGCCCAAGGCCATCGGGTCAGACACGCTCGCCCCGGGCCCACAGCGCATTCCGATTTTGAACGACATGATGCAGATGGCGCAGGATCTTGGGGCCGAGACCTTTGTGCGGCAGATGCGAGCTCTGCAGCGGCGCCCAGATCAGCAAGCCTCGCTACGCCGGATCGCGGTGCCGACGCTGATCCTGTGCGGGGCACATGACACGCTGACGCCGGCCCGTAGACATGCCTTCATGGCAGATCTGATCCCGTCGGCGGAATTGAAGGTGATTGATGCGGCGGGGCACTTGCCGTCGCTGGAGGCACCCGATGCCGTGACAGACGCGCTGGAAAGCTGGCTGAGCCTTCCGGCGCGGCTCTCTTAACCGTAAAGGGTGGAGCGTTCTTCTTTGGTCAGAACCGTTGGCACGGCCACGGGTGACTTGGCTGCAACGTCAAAGAAGGGCGTGGATTTCCAGCTGCCTGTTGCCCACGACCGGATCAGACGGCCAAGCAGGCCCAAGGCCGCAAAGCGCAGTTTCTCGTGATGCTGCTTGCCGTTCGGGCCGGGTACAAATCCGCGCGTCGTCACCGGCCCCAGCGCGGCTCTGTCCGATAGACGCGTGGCAATGAAACCGACAAAGGGAAACCGCGCCGTTTGCGGGGTGGTGGCCAATGGGGCGTTGCAGCATTTCGCGTACCAACGCAGCATTCCCTTGGGACTTAGTTGCATGACGGCCAGCTTGTCCTGACCGCTGTCAAAGACGATGTCTTCGGGCAAGGTCTGCATAATATCCACAGGTCCGGGGGCCGGGTCAGGTTGTTCGAAATACAACTGGGCGGCACGGCAATCGTGGCAGAAACACTCGGTATGCGTTCCCAATCTGACGCCACGCGGCGTCACATGTCCTGTCAGCGCACCGCAAGAGCAGGAAAAGGACAACCCGGTTGCCTTTTCCCTCGCCATAGCAGTCAGGCGACCTTGTTCTTATTCGCCGCCCGGCGGCGCGGTTTGCGACTGTTTTCGTTCATGAAATCAATGACCAGCGGGCGGATGTTGTCGCGCCAGCTACGACCGGCAAAGATACCATAGTGACCCGCGCCGGGTTCGACATGGCTGGCTTTCTTGCTGTCCGGCAGGCCGGTACACAAATCCAGCGCGGCGATACATTGGCCGGGGGCCGAGATGTCATCTTTTGCCCCTTCAACCGATTTCACGGCGACATCGGTGATCTTGCCGATATCAACCTTGTGCCCGGCTACAACAAACTCATTCCGGGCAATTTCGCGGTTTTTGAAAATCCGTTCCACGGTGGACAAATAGAACTCGGCCGTCATGTCCATCACGGCGAGGTATTCGTCGTAAAACCGGTTATGCGCATCCAGATCCGAGGCCTCGCCCCGGATGACGCGGTGGATTTGATCGGCAAAGGCCTTGCTGTGACGTTCGCCGTTCATGGACATGAACGAGGCCAGTTGCAGCAGGCCGGGATAGACCATGCGGCCCACCCCTTTATATTTGAAGCCGACGCGCTGGATCATTGTCTCTTCCAACTGACCCATGGTCACGCGGCGGCCGAAATCAGTAACCTCGGTGGGCGTCGCGTCTGGATCGACAGGGCCGCCAATCAGGGTCAGCGTGCTGGGCTGCGCCTTGGGCTCGACCTCGGCCAGATAGGCCGTGGCGGCGAGGGTCAGCGGGGCAGGCTGGCAGACAGCCACAACATGTGCTTCGGGTCCGAGTTCCTTCATGAAATCGACAAGGTAGAGGGTATAATCCTCGACATCGAACTTGCCTTCGGACACAGGGATATCACGCGCGTTATGCCAATCGGTGACGTAAACTTCGCAATTGACCAACAGGCTTTTGACGGTCGACCGCAGCAGCGTCGCGTAATGTCCGGACATTGGTGCAACCAAAAGCACCTTTCGCGGTTGCTCTGGCCGACCGTTGACGCGGAAATGGATCAGGTCACCGAACGGGCGCTCAAGAATGGTGGTTACGTCGACCAGATGATCTTTGCCGTCCTCACCAGTAAAGGTGCGGATGCCCCAGTCGGGTTTGACGACCATGCGCTGAAACGTGCGCTCGGTCACTTCGCCCCAGGCGGCCATCCAGTTGAACGCAGGGTTCGGGGTCATGGAAAACAGCGGGTAAGAGGCCATCGCGCTTGCAGTTGCACCAAGCCATTGGTTGGTGTTGCGCATGGTTTCCATCAGATCATAGGTCATCATGTAGCGCATAAATGGGGCCTCCTGAGTGTCAGCCTGAGAATTCGGACCATTCGTCGCTTTGCCCCCCAGCACCCACGACGTTATTCTGCATAGCAGCAAAGTTACGGGGGAATGTTTAAAATGACAACTACCGATGGCCAGACGACTGAAATGACCGAAGAACATATTGAACGCATTAAAGAAAATATGGAAAAAGTCGAAGAGCTGTCGAAACGGTTGATCGAAGTGATGGCTGGCAAAAAAGGGCATTCCCCCGCTCTTGACGGCCCGAATCAGGAGATTTTTGCAAAAGCAGCAACGGCCTATTGGTCCGAAGCGTGGCAGAATCCCGCCAAACTGCTGGAACAGCAGATCGAGTTCTGGGGCAAGACCGTCCTCAACTTTGCCGAGGCGCAGCAGGCCATGACCTCGGGCGAGGTCGAAGATCACAATACCCCCAAGGACCGGCGCTTTTCCAACCCCATGTGGGACACCAACCCCTATTTCCGACTTATCCGTCAGCAGTATCAGACAAACGCCCAGGCCATCGAACAGGCTGTGGCCTCTGTCGAGGATCTGGAGGCCAAGGACAAACGGCGGCTGGAGTATTTCTCGCAGCAGATCATCGACATGATGGCCCCGACGAATTTTCTGGCGACCAATCCGGATGCGCTGGAAAAGGCAGTCGAAACCGAAGGGCAATCGCTGATCCAGGGCCTCGAAAACCTGGTGTCCGATCTTGAGGCCAATGATGGCGAGCTTGTCGTCAAACTGGCAGATGACAGCGCCTTTGAAATCGGCGGCAACATCGCGACGACGCCGGGCGATGTGATCTTCCGAAACCGCATGATGGAGCTGATCCAGTACAAACCGGCCACAGAGACAGTTCACGAAACCCCGATTGTCCTGTTTCCTCCCTGGATCAACAAATTCTATATCCTTGACCTGAAAACCCAGAACAGCCTGATCAAATGGGTGACCGAGCAGGGCTATACCCTGTTTGTCGTCAGTTGGGTGAACCCGGATCAGACCTACGCCGATGTCGGCATGGAAGATTATATACAGGATGGATTTCTGACCGCGATTGATGTGGTCAAGAAGATTTGCAAGGTCAAACAGGTGAACGCGGTTGGCTATTGCATCGCCGGAACAACGCTGAGCCTGACGCTGTCGCTGATGAAGCAGCGCGGAGACAAATCGGTCAAATCGGCGACCTTCTTCACCACCCTGACGGATTTTGGAGAGCAGGGTGAGTTCACACCTTTCCTGCAGAATGACTTTGTCGATGGGCTGGAAGGACAGATCGCCAAAGACGGTATCCTGCGCGCCTGGATTTTGGGGCGGACCATGTCCTTCCTGCGGTCACGCGATCTGATTTACACGCCAGCTATCCGGAATTACATGATGGGCGAGGCTCCGCCCGCCTTTGATCTTTTGTTCTGGAATGGTGACGGGTCCAACCTGCCGGGCAAAATGGCGGTGCAGTACCTGCGCGGTCTGTGTCAGGGCAACGATTTTGTCGGCGATGGGTTCGAGTTGATGGGCCACAAGCTCAGCATCAAGGATGTGGATGTGCCGCTGATGGCAATCACCTGTGAGACTGACCATATCGCCGCATGGAAGGACTGCTATCGCGGGGTTCAGCAGATGGGCTCGCGGTCGAAGACCTTTGTTGTGTCGGAATCCGGTCACATCGCAGGGATCGTGAACCCGCCCAGCAAAAAGAAATACGGCCACTACACGAACCCCGACCTCAAGGCGGATCCCGATACCTGGCTGAAAGAGGCTGACTTCCACGAAGGGTCCTGGTGGCCGATGTGGGAGGCCTGGCTCAAGAAGCGGTCAGGCAAGCAGATACCGGCCCGAAAAACCGGCGATTCGAAGTACCCCAGCCTTTGCACCGCCCCGGGAACTTATGTTTTGGCCAAAGCAAACGCTTGATTTCAATGTGATGCATTGATTTTTTCTGCGGTGCAGCAAAAAAAACTTGCAATGCTGCGTCGCAGCAATCATATTCCTCTCAGACGGACACTACCGGGGTGGGCCCGGTCCGGTATATGAGGAATTGAACAATGGCGAAGACCCAAGACTTTACCGCGACCCTGAAAGACATGATGGGCGCTTTCCCTGTTGACACCAGCGCTCTGGAAGACGCGTTCAAGTCGACCGCATCGCTGAACGAGAAGCTGTCGGGTGTTGCCCTGGACGCAGCTGAAAAATCGGCAGAAATCTCGAACAAATGGACCAAGGAAACCCTGGCCAAACTGACCGAGATGTCCAAAGCCAAGACAGAGCCGGCAGATTACGCAAAAGCTGCAACCGACTTTGCAAGCGCGTCGGCAGAAGTTGCTGCTGAAAACATGGCTGCTTTCGCTGAGATCGCCAAAAAAGTTCAGACGGAAACCGTTGAACTGCTGATGGCTGCCGGCAAAGAAGCTGCAGAAGACGCAACCGCTGCTGTCAAGAAGGCAACCAACGACGTCACAGCCGCTGCCAAGAAAGCCGCTGCTGCGAAGTAAAAGAACAGCGCGATCCGCACCTACTCCTCCCACATGGTGCAATCGCTTTGGGCAGGTCGATTGACCTGCCCTTTCTTTTTGTGCTGCAGTCGCATAACCTCTGCTGCAATGCATCATCCTTGGGGAGGGCAAACGGTGCCGGAACAAGAAAAACCGCTGTTGATCAAGCGATACGCCAGCCGTCGGTTATACAACACCGAGACCAGCGATTACGTGACACTTGAGGACATAGCGGGTTTCATTCGCGACGGGCGCGAGGTGCAGATCATCGACCTCAAGACCGGTGATGACCTGACCCGTCAATACCTTCTCCAGATCATTGCAGAACATGAAAGCCGGGGCGAAAACGTGTTGCCGGTCAATGTGCTGAACGATCTGGTGCGCAGCTATATGGTGCCGGGCGGGGGCATGATGCCGCAATTCCTGCAAAGCTCGTTCGAGATGCTGCGCGAAAGCCAGGCCAAGATGATGGAAAACATGAGCGCGATGAACCCCATGTCACAGATGCCGGGGTTCGAGGCGATGCAGGCGCAGCAACAGGCCTTTCTGAAGGCGATGACGGGCGGCTGGTCCGGTCACGGCAAGGAACAGGGCGAAGAGATCGAGTCCAAGGAAGATTTGGACGATATCAAAAAGCAGCTGGCTGAGCTGCAGAAGAAGCTGTCCAGGCTGAATTGAACCAAACCACTCGGGCCGAATTCAGCCGCTGGGCGTTGTGCAAAAACGCCAGAAATCAAAACGCGCCAATCCAAGCCGGGATTGGCGCGTTTTTCGCAACTGATCTAGTGCCCTGCGGTTCAGGTGCCGTAGACTGGCATCGGGCCAGTGACATCGGCAACTGACGCCAGCAGGATGTCCGCGATCACGTCCAACTCATCCCGGGTCAGGCGCACAGGCAAGCGCACGTCGCATGCATTCATCAGCATCGCGCGGGTTTGCGGCAACTCGAACGTCTCGGGCAGGAATTGCCAGTTCCAAAAGGCCCGCGCGTTGTCTTCGCTCAGCCCAAAGACCTGAACCTTGACGCCGCGACCCTCGGCTGCTGCTGCAAACGCGCGGATTTCGACCTCATCCATGCCAACAAGGTTGAACTGGATCGAATCCGGCGCGCGCCGTTCGGGCGCAAGCGGGGCAGGCACGTCGATATAAGGAGATGTATTCAGGCGCCCGGCCACATAATCATGATTGGCCAACCCGTCACGCACGCGCCGCGCCAGTTCCGGGATTTGCGGGCGGATTACGGCGGCGCTGAGGTTGCTCATCCGCAGGTTATAAAGCGGCAGCTTGTTCTGCCAACGGGCAAAAGCCTGCTCCAACTCGGGCGAGTTGTCGCCATGCGGTCCTTTGTGCTTCTTCCAGTTATGCTCATAAGCGCCGGACATGATCACAGCGCGGGCGACCAGATCCGCGTCATCGGTGATCAGGATGCCGCCTTCACCGGCATTGATCATCTTGTAGGATTGGAAGGAAAAACAGCCGATCTTGCCGATGGTGCCGATGTTGCGGCCATGCCAGGTCGTACCCAGTGAATGGGCCGCATCCTCGATCACGGGAATGTCGCGCGCGTCGCACAGGTCCATGATCGCGTCCATGTCCGAGGTGTGGCCGCGCATATGGCTGATGATGACAGCCTGAGCGTTATCCAGCTTGGCCGCGAAATCCGCCATGTCGATGCGATAGTTCTCGGCCACTTCGCACAGAACCGGGACGCAATCCGCATGGACGACAGACGAGGGCACCGCGGCAAAAGTAAAGCCGGGGATCAACACCCGCGCATCACGCGGCAGGTTCAGCGCCTTGAGCGACAGGAACAACGCGGCAGAGCACGAAGACACGGCAAGCGCGTATTTTGCCCCCAAAAGCTCGGCAAATTCGGACTCAAGCAGGGCAACTGGGGCATCCTGCGGTGCGGTATAGCGAAACAGGTCACCAGATTGCATCAGGGCGTCGATGGCGTCTTTTGCGGCTGCGGGGATGGGTTCGGCGTCATGAACGTTCGGAGGAATCGTCATATTTGGATTTCCTAAATTCTAACTTTGGGAAATATAAAGCTGATCCCTGCGCAATAAAACCCCTCAATCACCCGGTGGGCGAAATTTCACCAATCTGTCGTATTTTGCTGAGATCAGAGCCCAAGCCGGTCGCGCAGCGAAAACCAGGTCATCGCAAGAACCAGAAGAGGGCTCCGCAATGCGGGACCTCCGGGGAACGGTAGCGCGGGCACACGTGCCATGGTGTCAAACCCTTCGGCCTGCCCTTGGACTGCCAATGCCATCAACTGCCCGGCATGGGTGGCGGTGCCCACGCCATGACCGGAATAGCCCGAGGCGGACAGGATGTTGGGTGCGATCCGCGTCAAATAGGGCATACGCCGCATGGTAATTGCCAATGTGCCGCCCCAGGCGTAGTCGATCTTTACGTCGCGCAGTTGTGGAAAGATCTCGGCCATCGGTTTGCGGACCTTGGCAGCGATGTCAGATGGAAACCGATAGCCATAGCTTTCGCCGCCGCCAAACAGCAGCCGTCCATCAGCACTGAGACGAAAGTAATTCACCACGAATTTCGTATCCGCGACAGCGACATCGCGGGTCAGGACCTTGGCGGTGTCTGCGCCCAAAGGCTCGGTCGCGGCGATGAAATTATTGATCGGCATCACGCGCGCTGCGACTTTGCGATTCAGATCCCCAAGATACCCGTTGCAGGCCAGAATGATGTGATCGGTACGGACAGAACCCGCCTTGGCGCGCACCTTGGCCGGTTGACCGTCTTCAATACCGGTGACCTCGGTGCCTTCATACAGGCGCACGCCAGCCTTCGCTGCGGCCTGCGCCAGACCCAGCGCATAGTTGAGTGGGTGAAGATGCGCGGCCCCCATGTCCAGATACCCGCCTTTGTAGGCAGGGGAGGGGCAAAGCGCGTGCCCCTCGGTCTCATCCAAGAGGTCGAGCTGGTCATAGCCATAACGGTCAGACAAATGCGCGGCGTGTTCGTGCAGTTCGTTTTGTTCCGCAACGGACAGCGCCAGTTCCGCTACGCCGGGCTTCAGATCACAGTCGATCTGGTGCTTTGCGATCAGGGATTTGACCAGATCTTTGGCGTCTTCCGCCAGATCCCACAGCTTGGCGGCATCGTCATTCCCGACCAGGCGTTCCAGGCTTTCCTGATCCATGCGTTGTGCACTGCCCAGTTGACCACCATTCCGGCCAGACGCACCGAACCCGACGCGATGCGCCTCCAACAGGACAACATCGAACCCTGCCTCTGCCAGGTGCAGGGCGGCGGACAGGCCGGTATAGCCACCACCGACGACGCAGACATCGGCTTTGACCTCACCTTCAAGCGCGGGAAACCGGTCGATTGAATTGGCTGTGGCGGCGTACCAACTGGCCGGATACTCGGCTTTTCGATCATTGGAATAGAGCAGGTTCATCTTCTTCTCGTTCCAAATACGGAAATTCCGGATGGCGCCACTAGCTCAGACGTTCAGCAGCAGATGCTCACGCTCCCACGGAGAGATCACTTGCAGGAACTCTTCATATTCGGCGCGTTTGACGATGCCGTAGACGCGGGCAAATTCGGGGCCCAGCACCTCGTGCAGGGCAGTGGCTTCATCAAACAGGTCCAGCGCGTTGCCCATGACCTGAGGGATATCGCCTTCGCCCTCATAGGCGTCGCCATAGAACTGGCGACGTGGGCGTTCCTGCTGGGTCAGGCCGATATACCCGCAGGCCAGCGACAGCGCGATGCCAAGGTAAGGGTTGCAGTCCATCCCGGCGATACGGTTTTCCACGCGGCGCGCCTCGGGGCCGGATAGGGGGACGCGGATACCGGTGGTGCGGTTGTCGCGGGCCCATTCCAGATTGATGGGTGCTGCGTGGTCTTTCACATATCGACGGTACGAGTTCACATAGGGTGCCATGACCGCCAGACCGGAGGGCAGGTGGTTTTGCAACCCGGCAATGAAATTGTAGAACGCGTCCGTTTCGCCGCCTTGGGGACCGGAAAAGATGTTCTGACCGGTTTCCAGATCAATGATCGAGTGATGGATATGCATGGCCGAGCCGGGCTCATCCGCGATGGGTTTGGCCATGAACGTGGCAAAACAGTTGTGACGCAGGGCGGCCTCGCGGATCAGGCGTTTGAAATAGAACACCTCGTCGGCGAGTTTTACCGGATCGCCGTGGCGCAAGTTGATCTCCAGCTGACCGGCGCCGCCTTCCTGCGTGATGCCGTCAATCTCAAATCCTTGATGTTCGGCAAAATCATAGATGTCATCGATCACCGGACCGAATTCGTCAACAGCGGTCATGGAATAGGCCTGCCGCGCCGCCGCAGGGCGACCTGACCGCCCCATCATCGGCTTGATCCCCTGCGCCGGATCGACGTTGGGAGCGACCAGAAAGAACTCCATCTCGGGCGCGACGACGGGTTTCCAGCCCTTGTCGTGATAGAGCTGCACCACGCGTTTCAGCACATTGCGCGGGCTAAACGGAATCGGGTTGTCATCGCGGTCATAGGCGTCGTGGATCACCTGCAGGGTCCAGTCGCCTGTCCATGGCGCGGCTGAGGCTGTCGAAAAATCGGGCTTCAGGATCATGTCCCGCTCGATAAACCCGTCTTCGCCTGCGGCTTCGCCCCAATCGCCGGTGATGGTCTGATAAAAGATGCTGTCCGGCAGATGGAAATAGGATTGCCGCGCAAATTTCGAGGCAGGCACAGCCTTGCCGCGTGCAATGCCGGGCAGGTCCGAGATGATGCACTCGACCTCATCCAGCCGATGTCCTTCGAAATAGCTGCGCGCCGCCTGTGGCAGTTCATCGGTCCAGTCGGCCATCACGCCCTCGCTTTCTTCAGGAAATCGGCCATGAAACGCCCGATCTGTCCATTGCTGTCGGGGCCGTGCTGACGGTTGGCCGCCTCTTGCAGAAGGGTATCGGGAACGACACCCTTGCCACGTGTCTGGATCAGGCCACGAATGAAATCGTCGCCATATTCGGGATGCGCCTGCACGGTCCAGATGGTGTCGCCATAGGCGACCATCGCGTTTTCGCAGAATGCGTTTGTGCCCAGTACCTGCGCGTCCTCGGGCAGTTCAACAACTTGATCCTGATGCCAGGCATTCAGCGTCACGCTGTCCCCCTCAAAATCATATTCTGTTCGCCCGACGGCCCAACCGCCATCGAACTTTTCCACCTTGCCGCCCAGAGCCTGCGCGATGATCTGATGGCCGAAACACACGCCAATCAACGGGGCTTTGCGATCACGGATTGCGCGTATCAGATCTTCAAGCGGCGGGATCCAGGGGTGATCTTCATAGGCGCCATGGCGCGAGCCGGTAATGACCCAACCATCAGCAGCCTCGGCGTTTTCGGGAAACTGGTTGTCGACAACCGAGAATGTCTCGAACTCAAAATCCTCCGGACCCAGGAGGGCGCGAAACATTCCGTCATATTCACCGAACTGGTCGTAGAGTTCCTCCGGCGGGTGGCCGGTCAGCAGGATACCGATTTTCATGGGTCACCAAATTTGATCAAATTTATTCTAGCCGAGTCCGAATATCCCGACAAGGGGATCATACGGCTTCGAGATAGCTAAGCCAGTGTTCTTCGGGCGGACGCTGGGCAAAGCGGTTGATTTCCTGTCTCTTGGTCATCGCCAGATTGCGGATCAGGCCAGCAGGAAAGATGCGCGCGACAGATGTGTCGGTCTCAAAGGCCTCGATGGCCGACACCCAATCGCTGGCCAGTTGCGGAATGCCCGACACCTCATACGCGTTGCCGGTGATCGGAGCGGATGGCACCATGCCATCCTCAATCCCAACCATCGCGGCACCAAGCACTGCAGCCAGCATGAGATAGGGGTTGATATCTCCACCTGCGACGCGATGCTCGATCCGGCGTGCAGCAGGTGCGCCTCCCGGTATGCGAAGCGCCGCCGTGCGGTTCTCATAGGCCCAACTTGCGCCGGTGGGGGCGTGTGCGCCCGGCACCAGTCGCGTGTAGGAGTTGCCATGCGGCGCAAAGATCAGCGTACTGCCGGGCATCGCGGCAAGGCAACCTGCCACGGCGTTGTGCAGAACGTCCGTACCTTCGGGGCCGCCATTGTCGAACACATTGCGCCCCTGCGCATCGATGACCGAGAAATGAACGTGTAGACCATTGCCCGCATCCTGGGGATAAGGTTTGGCCATGAAACTGGCGGCAAACCCGTGCCTGCGGGCAACGCCACGCGTCAAGGCCTTGAAAAGCCACGTGTCATCGGCACAGCGCATGGCGTCCTGGTGGTTCAGATTGACCTCGAACTGACCAACCCCGCTTTCGGAAATGGCGGTCTGGGCCGGGATGCCCATCGCCGTGCACCCGTCATAGAGATCAGTGAAAAACGCCTCGAACGCATCCATCTCAGCAACGGATAAAACCGCCTCGTCGCTCAGACGGCGGCCAGAAACAGGGTTAAGCGGAGGCTGCGGTTGCGCCCCCGAGGCATCGACCAGAGTAAACTCCAACTCGGTTGCCGCGATGACGGACCAGCCGCGTTGTGCGTAACGGGATAAAACAGCGCTCAGCGCATGGCGCGGGTCACCGTC
Organism: Ruegeria sp. H6; assembly: GCF_056532975.1. Classification (NCBI taxonomy): domain Bacteria; kingdom Pseudomonadati; phylum Pseudomonadota; class Alphaproteobacteria; order Rhodobacterales; family Roseobacteraceae; genus Ruegeria; species Ruegeria sp. H6. The sequence goes on along the minus strand of NZ_JBQFOA010000002.1, from coordinate 95,437 downwards.
GAACGAGGCGCCCGCATCGTCGTACAGGCACATCGGCACCAAAGCGGTCGGGGTGTCAAGCCAAGGCACCGGAACCGGCCCGCGATCGGTGGGGCGCAGAACGCCGTCTGCGTCACCGCTTTCAAAGACCAATGGGCTGCCATCAATATCTGCCCCCCAAAGGTCCACGTTCAGCGCGGAAAACGGCATCCGCACCGCCCCCTGATCCAGCTTGGCCGCGTAGGAGGGCGGCACCCGTTTGCCACGCATCTGCCCATTCAGATCGCAGGCAGCAACGCGAAAACTGTGCAAGGCGCTCAGGTCCATATCGGGCTCCAATCTTGATGTCCCAGTTGGTGTAGAGGAGCGCGCGTGTCTTGTCACGAAATTTGATCAAATTATCATCCACGGTGTTTTTCACTGACGTCCGAATTGTCGCTGACAAAGGCGATACCTATAGTTGGTCTTATGCTGATGTTCTTTGCCATCCTCCTTTTGATCGCTGCCGCAGTTGCCTGGTATTTCTGGTCCAAGCACCAGGCGCGCGAACAGCTATTGGCCACGCCGCTCAATGAGCGGCAGCGGCAGATCATCCTGCGCCAGGTTCCGATCCTGCGCCGTCTTCCACCGGACCTGCGGGGCAAGCTTGATGGTAAGGTGAACCTGTTTCTGGATCAGGTGAATTTCGTCGGTTGCGACGGGTTGGACGTGACCGAAGAGATGGAACTGTCGATTGCGGCACAGGCCTGTTTGCTCGTGATAAACAGTGACCTTTGGTACGATAATCTGACGACGGTTCTGATCTATCCCAACGCGTTCAAATCCAAACAGCAGCGGCATTCAGGCTTTGTGGTGACGGAAAAGGAAATTGTCCGCACCGGCGAAAGCTGGGACCGGGGACCCGTCATTCTGTCCTGGGCGCACAGCCAACAAGGTGCCCAGAACGATCACGATGGCCAAAACGTCGTGTTCCACGAATTCGCGCATCAGATCGACGATCTGTCTGGCGGGACCAACGGGGTACCTGTCCTCAGCAAAGGGCAGAGCTTTGCGGAATGGGAACGCGTCTTTTTGACCGCCTATGACGCCCATGTACAGGCGGTCGAGGCGGGGCGTCACACCGTGATCGATCCCTATGGTGCGACCGGTCACGAGGAATTCTTTGCCGTCTCGGTCGAGGTGTTCTTTGAGCGCCCCAAAGAGCTGCAGCACGCCGTCCCCGACGTGTATGAGCAGCTTTCGCAGCTATTTAACCTAAACCCTGCCGATTGGTCTTAGCGCGCCAGGTTCAGGCGGAACCGCATCTTCTGCTTTCGTTCGGCCGGCAGGTGACGGTTCAGGCGTTTGTTCACCATTCCAAAACCCCAGACGATCACCAGCGTCAGCAGGATGAAATAGAACGCGAGGATTGGATAGGGGACGAAGGGGTTAAATGTCTTGTCGGCGAAATAGCTGGCATAATACAGCGCGTCGCCGCGTTGTTGCCAGGCTGGGAAGGCCGAAAAGAAAACCAGAGTGGTGGCGTGGAACAGAAAGATCGCCTCATTCGTGTAGGCAGGCCAGGCCAGTCGCAGCATGGTGGGCCAGACCACCCGGCGAAAGCGGGGCCAGCCGGTCATGCCGTAGGCATCCGCCGCCTCAAGATCGCCCTTGGGGATCGAGCGCAGCGCGCCATAGAAGATCTCGCCCGAATAAGCGGCGGTATTCAAAAACAGCACGATCAACGCCCCCAGCCAGGCCGAGGTGAAGGCATCGAACATTGGGTAGGTTTTCTTCAGCGACAGGAAAAAGAAATAGGCAAAGAAAAACTGAATGAAGAGCGGCGAGCCCCGAAACAGGAAGATGAACCACTCGGACGGTTTGCGCAGCCATTTGTTTGGCGAGGCTTTTCCGACGGCAAGAGCGGTGGCCAGAAAGAACCCGGTGGCCAGTGCCATCGCACCGAAATAGATATTCCAGAGCATGCCCGAGCCGATCAGCGTGAAATGCTCGCACAGGGTGAAATCGGTTTTGGGCAGCAGGCGCTCACCAAAGCCCAGCGAACGCAGGCCATAATCCTGTATGGTCTGGATGCAGCTCATGCCGTGGTCTCCTTACGCAAAAGCTCTCCGCCGGATGTGGCCTGACCGTGGGACAGGCGGCGCATCAGCTTTTCAAGCCCGATCTCCGAGACGCGGGTCATGCCGAGGTAGAAGATCAGCAAGCCAAGGAAATACCACATGCGCCAGTCGCCATGCGGGTATTGCGTGAATTTGGAGGTTTTGGTGCTGCCCAGCTCGCGGGCCCAATAGACGATGTCTTCGACGCCCAGCAGGAACAGCAGGGGTGTGGCCTTGATCAGAACCATCCACAGATTGGAGAGGCCGGGCAGGGCGTAGACCCACATTTGCGGAACAAGAATGCGCCAAAAGGTCTGACTGCGGGTCATGCCATAGGCCTCGGCGGTTTCCAACTGAGCATGGGGCACTGCACGCATACCACCGAACAAGACGTTGGCGGCAAAGGCCCCAAAGACGATCGAAAAGGTGATGACCGCAAGGAAGAAACCATAGGTTTCATGCACCCATTCCGGTGCGCTGCCAAGGGGCAGTTTAGCCGCCTGACAGACCAGAAAATCGTTGCCCTGACGGATCGGATCCGTCCAGCCGGGGCAAAGTATCTTGTGCCTGACCCACTCGAACCCCTGATCCAGAGCGATCACGAAGAACATGAAAAATGCGATGTCGGGCACGCCACGCACAATGGCGATGTATCCCTTACCCAGCCAGCTGACCGGAGGGATATGAGACCGGGCCGCCATGGCACCGACAAACCCGAAACTCAGCGCAACCGGCGCGGTCACAGCCAAAAGCGCCAGAACCTTCAGGAAAGACGCATAAAATGACCAGTGGACACCAGTGGTCAGGTAGCACGAAAACCAGCGGAACGTGCCCAGAGTGTCGGGATCAGAGCAAAACGAGAAGATGGCGGGCCTCTTGGATTGGCAAAGGCACTGGGGTCAACGCGCCCGGATCAACCGGACGCGTTGCCGTTCAGGATCAGAAGGTCGAGGACACTTCCCACTTGGTGATCAGCGCGTTCAGGCTGCCATCGTCTTTCATGGACTGAATGGCGGTGTTGAACTTTTCTTTCAGCTCACCATCCGACTCACGGATGCCCATGCCGACGCCACCACCCAGCGGCACGTCTTCGGCGACAAAGCGCAGCTCGCCATCTTCTTCTACGATGGGGGCGAGGAAGGATTTGTCAGCCAGTACAGCATCGGCTTCGCCGTTGCGCACGGCTGCGATGGTTTCTTCGGGGCTGGCGAATTCGACCAGAGTTGCGCCGGATTCAGCGATATAGCCCGCTTGAATGGTGCCGGTCTGCGCGGCGACAACGCCGCCAGCGACATCAACATCGTCGGACATGGCCACATAAGCCGAAGGATCCGGCGGCGTGTAGTTCTGGGTGAAGTCGATGACTTCGTCGCGCTCGTCGGTAATCGACATGCCGGCGATGATCACGTCATAGTTGCCCGACACCAGGTTTGGAATGATCGAATCCCAGTCATTCTTGACCCATTCGCATTCCAGATTGGCACGTTTGCACAGCTCATCGCCCAGTTCACGTTCGAAACCGTCGATCTCGCCCGCGTCGTTGATGAAGTTCCACGGCGCATAGGCACCCTCGGTGCCCATGCGGACGGTGTCGGCCATGGCCATTCCGGCGCTCAGCGCCAGTGCCGCTGTGGTCAGAATCAGGTTTTTCATTGTTACTCCCCTTTTTGGTTCTGTCCGTTGGTTAAGCCGCCTGAGTGGCGGAGAGAAATCCCTGAAGCCGTTCGGATTCAGGGGTGGTAAAGATATCTTCGGGTGTGCCTTCTTCTTCGATCAGGCCCTGATGCAGAAACACGACATGGCTGGAGATATCGGCAGCCATCTTCATGTCGTGGGTCACGATAATCATAGTCCGGCCTTCGGCGGCCAGATCTTTGATCACCTTGATCACTTCCTGTTCCAGTTCGGGGTCCAGCGCCGAGGTGGGTTCATCAAACAACAGGGCCTCAGGCTCCATGCACAGGCCACGCGCGATGGCGGCACGCTGCTGCTGGCCACCCGAAAGCTGCGCCGGATAGACATCGCATTTGTCGCCGATGCCGACCTTTTCCAGATATTTGCGGGCGCTGTCCTCAACCTCGGCCCGATCACGGCCCAAAACGGTCATGGGGGCTTCCATCACATTTTGCAGGATGGTCATGTGGGCCCACAGATTGAACTGCTGGAACACCATCGACAGGTTGGTGCGGATGCGCAGAACCTGTTTCGGATCGGCAGGGCGCCGGTGATGGCCGGAACCGGTCCACTGCACTGGCTCTCCCTTAAAGATGATTTCGCCCTGTTGGCTGTCTTCCAACAGATTGCAGCACCGCAGCAGGGTCGACTTGCCGGACCCGGATGAGCCGATCAATGAGACAACATCGCCGCGACGGGCCGTGATATCAACGCCTTTGAGGACTTCGAGATGTCCAAAGCTCTTGTGGAGGTTCTTGATCTCGATAACGGGCGAGGTGTCTGTCACGGGGCGTCTCAGAGTGGTTGGTGTTGATGCGGTACTAGGACCGAAAAAACGGATCAATGCAATGCGCAATTGACAAGATCAAGGCCGGAATCCGCCAAATTGACCAGTCGTTTTGGCCAAAACCGTCAATTTGTCTTCCGGATCGCCTGTGGTGCGGGGGCATTGGGCACACTTAGATATTGGCCTGCCGGGATATTGATTATCCCGCGAAGATGCAGGGCGCGTCGGTCCGCTGCGGAAAGGTCACTGATGGCCGACGCCACGGCTGCGGCAACCTGGGCCGGGTCTCGATCTTTGGCAGTGATATAGGGCAGGGCAGGCGTGGGTGCCGTTCTGGCCACCTCGCGCAATCTGTCGCCAAGGTCAGTGTGTTCCTGCAACAAAACCCAGGTAAGTGCATCGAGTGACGCGAAATCCGCGCGACCCTCTGCAACTGCCTGCGCCGAGAGGGCATGCCCGCCAGTTTCCAACAGCGATTGCGGCATCAGATTTTGTTGCAAAAGATGCGTGATAGGGGCGGCCCAACCCGATTGGGAGAGCTCTTCGTTATAAGTAAAGGTGCCCTCGATCAGGCGGGCAAGGTTGCGGTCATCCTCCTTGCGGGCAACAAAGACAGAGCAATAGTGACCCGCAGGACAACCGGGCAGGTCATAATCCGGCGTGCCGACCAGGTTCACCGCCCCGTGCAGCCGGGTGCGGTAGGGCATCCCACAGGTTTGGGCAAAGACAAGATCGGGATCCTGCCAGATTTCCCAAAAATCGCGGTCGCGGGTCAGATGATCCGGGCCAAATCCCAGATGCTGGCGAATCAAAGCCCAAAAGCGATCATTTACCGGTTGCAGGGCGGGCATGTCATACATGCCCAGCATCGCTGTCACGCTTTTGCAGCTTTCTGACGGGCGCGCGCCGAATCCACGTCGCTGACGCCCAACAGGCTGACCACAAGACGCAACAGAGAATCCTCTTCGCCTGTGCGGTGACCATCGGCCAAGGCCACAGACCACATAGCCTGAACCACTGCCAACCGGTCGTCATAGGCCACTGCTTCTTTGATGGCGCGGGTAAAGCGGACGGTGTCGGGGGCTTCGGCCTCAAGATCTTCGGCGCGGGCACGCAGGCCTGCGGCTTCAAAAGGTGACAAACCGTATCTTTCGGCGGAAACCCGATCAATGCGCGCCATTTCGGTATCGGCATAGTCATTGTCGGACCTGGCAATGCGCACCAACAGGGCCGTCAGGGCCAGGCGGGCATCGTCATCGGCAAGCGGATCGGGCTGAGGCTGCGTGAGCCGGGACAGGAAATCACTGAACATGAAACAGATATAGACCCGGCTTAGCTGGCTTCCAAGCGGCTTTGTACGCGGTCCCGCGCCACTTTGCTGTCGTTGAAACTCAACCCCATGGCGGCGCGGGCCTCTTCCACGATCTTGATCTCGCCCTCATCCGAGTCGCCATCGGCAAGCACGACCTCCCACAGGGCATCCAGCGCGGCCAGCCGTTCCTCAAGCCCTGTGGTTTCGCGGATCAATTTGCCGAACGTATCCGTTTCCGGCGCAGCGGCGTGAAGCTTTTCACAGGTGGCGCGGACCTTGGCGGCCTCTATTGCGTTGTGTTGGTAAAGGCGGGCCAAAATGCGGTCGATCAGGCTGATCTCTTCCAGTTTGTAGTCCCGGTCAGCCTGGGCCACCCGCACCATCAAAGCGCCCAACGCCAGTTCGGCATCCGGGTCGGGCAGCGTGTTGTTTTGCGGCGGGCGGAGCGCCTGAAAGAATTTCTTCAACATGCGGTCAGGTTATTCCCTAAATTGCGGCGCGCCAAGCTGGACTATCCCTCATAGCCCCGAATGATCACAAGATCGCCGGTGGATACCGGGTCGCGAAGCGCCTTTGCGGCCTGATAGGCATCGCTGTCATAACAGGCCAGCGCCTGTTCATAGCTGGGAAATTCGATCACGACTGTCCGGGCGCGGGCGTGGCCTTCAGGCTCGGTCCGCTCGCCTCCGCGCACAAGGAACTTGGCCCCGAACTCGGCAAAGGCCGCGCCGTTGGCGGCGATGTAGGTCTTGTAGGTTTCCACGTCATCCACATCCACGTGGGCGACCCAATATCCTTTGGCCATACGAATTCCTCCTGCGACATACGACGCAAGGTGCGGAGGAATAGAGGGGAATGCAATCCCCTAAAAGTGGATCAGTCGCCAGAGCCCAGCGCGTTGCGTGCCTTGGACTGCAGCCATTCGATCATTTGCCGGTAGGGCACGGGGCCATAGCTGATCCGCGCAACGCCAAGCTTTGCCAACGTTGGCGTATCCGGTGTGCCCGGCAGCGCAATGATGTTGACGGGCAGATCGGTGGCGTCGCACAGACGGCCGATCATGTCCTCGTTCTTAAGGCCGGGAGCGAAAAAGCCGCTGGCCCCGGCATCGGCATAGGCCTGGGCGCGGGCCATCGCGTCCTCTAGCATCGCCTCGTCATGGGTATCCGGATGGGCTTTGAGGAAAATGTCGGTTCGGGCGTTGATGAAGGCGGGAACGCCCGCAACGGTGCATCCTTCCCGAAGACCTGCGATCCGGGCCGCTTGGGTTTCGGTATCGTAAAGGTCTTTGGTTCCAACGACTTGGTCTTCAAAGTTGAACCCGATGATACCCGTTGCCAGCGCCTGCTGCGCATTGACCGCGATATCGGCCGGAGAGACAGCATAACCGCCTTCGAAGTCCAGTGTCACGGGCAGATCGACCGCCTTGACAATCCGGCCCGCGTTTTCCAGCGCGAATTCCATCGGTACGTTCTGACCGTCGGAAAACCCTTGTGCCATCGCAACCGGGGCGCTGCCCGTGGCGATGGCTTTGGCGCCCGCATCCTTTACCGCCGCCGCGCTGCCCGCATCCCAGATATTGTACAGGATGACGGGATCACCTTTTTTGTGCAGGCTGGCAAAACTCTCGGCGCGGGTGGTCTGATCAGTCATGGCGGGTCTCCTGTCGAAACATGTCCAACAGTTAACCCTTTTACGGTTTTTCGCTAAGCGCTTAATTGTGTTGGTACATCACTTTGCAGAGATGCGATCAGACCAACCGAGAGGTGTCCTTGGCCGCCCGCACGAAATCGCGGAACAACGGGTGGGGATCGAACGGTTTGGATTTGAGTTCGGGGTGATATTGCACACCGATGAACCACGGATGATCCGACCATTCGACGATTTCCGGAAGGCGGCCATCCGGTGACATGCCCGAGAAAGTAAGCCCGGCTTTTTCCAACTGTTCCCGGTACTTGATGTCCACCTCATAGCGGTGGCGATGGCGTTCTTCGATATTGGTGCCGCCGTAAACTTCGGCCACTTTCGATCCGTCGGCAAGCACGGCGTCATAAGCACCCAGACGCATGGTGCCGCCTTTGTCGTCGCCCACCTTCCGTTCAACCTTGTGGTTTCCCTGCACCCATTCCTTGAGGTGATAAACCACGGGTTCGAAACGCTTTTTTCCGGCCTCGTGGTCGAATTCTTCGGACCCGGCCTCGGCAATGCCCGCCGCGTTGCGGGCAGCTTCGATCACGGCCATCTGCATACCCAGACAGATGCCCAGATAGGGCACTTTGTGCTCGCGCGCGTATTGCGCGGCCTTGATCTTGCCTTCGGTGCCGCGTTCGCCAAAACCACCAGGAACGAGGATCGCGTGGAAGCCTTCCAGATGGGGCGCTGCGTCCTCGGTGTCGAATATTTCGGCATCGACCCATTCGACCTTTACGCGCACCCGGTTGGCCATACCGCCATGGGTCAGTGCCTCGGCGATCGATTTATAGGCGTCTTCCAACTGGGTGTATTTCCCGACAATGGCGACCTTCACTTCGCCTTCGGCGTTGTGGATCCGGTCGCTGACGTCTTCCCACTTGGCCAGATCGGGTTTGGGGGCGGGGCTGATCTGGAACGCATCCAGAACGGCCTGATCCAGACCTTCGCGGTGATAGGCCAGCGGAGCGTCATAGATGGTAGACAGATCCTGCGCCGCGATCACACTGTCGGGGCGGACATTACAGAACAAGGCCAGCTTTTCGCGTTCCTTGGTCGGAATCGGACCCTCAGACCGGCAGACCAGAATGTCCGGCGCCAGACCGATTGACCGCAACTCCTTGACCGAGTGCTGGGTCGGCTTGGTTTTCAACTCGCCCGACGCCTTGATGTAGGGCAGCAAGGTCAGGTGCATGAACAGGCATTGACCGCGCGGCTTGTCCTGGCTGAACTGACGGATGGCTTCGAAAAAGGGCAGGCCCTCGATATCGCCCACGGTGCCGCCGATCTCACACAGCATGAAATCAACCTCATCTTCGCCAATGGCGATGAAATCCTTGATCTCGTTGGTGACGTGCGGGATCACCTGAATGGTTTTGCCGAGGTAGTCGCCGCGGCGCTCTTTTTCGAGCACGTTGGAATAGATCCGCCCCGAACTGACCGAGTCGGTCTTGCGTGCCGCCACGCCCGTGAAACGCTCATAGTGACCAAGGTCCAGATCGGTTTCGGCCCCGTCATCAGTGACGAAAACCTCGCCATGCTCAAAGGGCGACATGGTGCCCGGATCGACGTTCAGATAGGGGTCCAGCTTGCGCAGACGCACCGAGTATCCGCGGGCCTGCAATAGCGCGCCCAAAGCCGCTGAGGCCAATCCTTTGCCCAAGGATGAAACCACACCACCAGTGATGAAAATAAATCGCGCCATGTTTTTCGGCTGCCCCCGTGAGACGTCATAATCAGCTGCCCGGCGGTCTGAAAAAACCGCTGCATCACGGGACTTCACGTATAAAGGATTCGCGCCCAAAGCGCAAGAGAACCGCAAGATGCTGTTGCAGTTCTCTGTCAAGTTTCTAGGTTTAGTAGATTAGTCCGCTTGTGGGATCAGCGGCGCATTGTCGCCCTGCGTGGGCGGCAGCAAGTCTTCTGCAGACGGAACCGAGGCAGGCGCGCTGTCCTCGGTCGCAGCCGGGGCCGGAACGCCCAAGCGATCAATGACCGAGCTGCCCGAGGATTTCTGTGCTGCCAGAATCGTCAGCGTGATCGAGGTCACGATGAAACACGCGGCCAGAATCCATGTCAGTTTGCCCAGTGCGGTTGCTGCTGCGCGACCGGTCATGGCCCCGCCACCACCGCCACCCATTCCAAGGCCGCCGCCTTCGGACCGCTGCATCAAAACAACGGCAATCAGGCCCAAAGCCAGAAGAAGGTGGATGATAAGAACGACGTTTTCCATGGTGGTCCTGTACAGCGTGGCGTGTATCGCGTGGTACTTATGCAAGTTTGCCAGCGGGGGCAAGTCACGAGTTCACATCAGCGCTGATGATTTGTCCAATCACAGCAAAGGGACTGGACAGAGCGGCAAAACCTGACGCAGGCTGCGCCCATGCCTCATGACGATCACGACCACCCGCACGCACTGCTGCCGCCTGAACCCGCATTGAGGGTCAAGGCGCTTGAGACGATTTTGACTCGCAAAGGGCTGATTGACCCTGCCGCGCTGGAAAAAATCATCGATACCTATCAAAACCAGATCGGCCCCCAAAACGGTGCCCGTGTCGTGGCCAAAGCCTGGAGCGATCCGGCGTTCAAGGCCGCACTGCTAGAGGACGCCACACCGGTTGTCGCCGATCTTGGGTATTATGGGCGCCAGGGCGAACACATGGTTGTTGTCGAGAACACGCCCGAGCAGCACAACATGGTCGTTTGCACCTTGTGCAGCTGCTATCCTTGGCCATTGCTGGGCATCCCGCCGGGTTGGTACAAATCAGACGCTTATCGCGCTCGCGCTGTCCGCGAACCCCGCAAAGTTCTGGCCGAGTTTGGAGTGAGCTTGCCAGATGACATGTCGGTCCGCGTTTGGGATTCCACGGCTGAGATCCGGTATCTTGTTCTGCCGATGCGCCCGGCAGGCACCGACGGGCTGGGCGAGGATAAGCTGGCCGCGCTGGTCACTCGCGACAGTATGATCGGCACCGGCTTGCCCAAGGTGCCCGCATGACCCGGGTTCACGACATGGGGGGCCGGTTTGGTGACGGCTCGATCAACCCGGAACCCGAAGACGCCCCGGTCTTTGCCGAAGACTGGCACGCGCGCGCGCTGGCCGTGACGCTGGCCTCGGGTTTTCTGGGCCAGTGGAACATCGATACCTCGCGCCACGCCCGTGAGCGGCTGTCGCCCAAGGACTACACCCGGTTTTCCTACTACGAAAAGTGGGTTTCGGGGCTGGCAGACCTGTTGGTTGAGAAGGGTGTTCTGACGCTTGATGATCTGCGTGAGGCGCGCTCAGCGGACGACCATCCTTTGTCCGAAAGAATGCTCAAAGCCGAGTCTGTCGCCGCAGCCCTGGCAAAAGGTGGCCCATCGGAACGCACCGACAATGTCCCGCCCAAATTCGCCCACGGTCAGGCGGTGATCACACCGCGGGCGGTCGCGAACCGTCTGGTGGATGGGGGCCACACGCGATTGCCGAACTACGCCGCGGGCGCCTGTGGCCGTATCCTGCGCCTGCACGGCAGCCACGTATTACCCGATTCCAATGCGCATGGGCTAGGTGAGGCGCCAGAGCCGCTATATGCGGTGGCGTTTCCGGCCTCGGAACTGTGGGCCAAGCCCGAACATCCCAAGGATGAAGTGGTTCTGGATCTGTGGCAAAGCTATCTGGAGCCCGCATGAGTGAGTGTTTGACCCACAGCGCGCCAGAACCCGTTTTCGAGGAACCCTGGCACGCGCAGGTCTTTGCCGTGACCGTCGCGTTGAACGAGGCGGGCCAATTCGACTGGTCAGATTGGGTCGCACGGTTTTCAGCGACGCTCAAGCGCAACGGTCTGGTCAAAGAACTGGACGGCGGCAACGACTATTTCCACGCCTGGTTGGAAACGCTTGAGGGCTTGCTGTCCGATCAAGGCAAAGCGGCGCCCGAGGATGTGCGCACGCTCTACCACGCCTGGGAAGAGGCCTATCTGACCACCCCGCATGGTCAGCCGGTTCACCTGATATAGAAAGACAAAGACAGACGTTCCCCTCCGCCCGAGGTATCGCGCGTTTGTGCGATTTGCGGCTGCGGCGAATTACCGGTTTCCCTGTCCTCTGAGCATCGTTATACGAGCCGGGTTTGGTATCTCAGCACGAAAAGGACCGGATATGGCCAACGTGGTTGTTGTCGGCGCACAATGGGGCGACGAGGGAAAAGGCAAGATCGTCGACTGGCTCAGTGAACGAGCAGACGTGATCGCGCGTTTTCAGGGCGGGCATAATGCCGGTCATACGCTGGTGATCGATGGCGAGGTCTACAAACTGCACGCTCTGCCATCCGGCGTCGTCCGTGGCGGTAAGCTGAGCGTGATTGGCAACGGTGTCGTTCTGGACCCGTGGCACCTGATCAAAGAGATTGAGACCATTCGCGCACAGGGTGTCGAGATCACCCCGGAAACGCTGATGGTTGCCGAGAATACGCCTCTTATCCTGCCGTTCCATGGTGAGCTGGACCGTGCGCGCGAAAGCCAGAACTCTGTCGCCAAGATCGGCACCACCGGACGCGGCATCGGCCCGTGTTACGAAGACAAGGTCGGGCGGCGCGTCATCCGGGTGGCGGATCTGGCGGATGACGCCACATTGGCGCTGCGCGTGGACCGTGCGCTGGTACACCACAATGCGCTGCGCAACGGATTGGGGCTGGAGCCGATTGACCGGGACGGTCTGATCGCGCAGCTGAAGGACATTGCGCCTCGGATTTTGCCATTTGCGGCCCCGGTCTGGAAAGTGATGAACGAAAAGCGCAAGGCCGGGAAGCGGATCCTGTTCGAAGGGGCCCAAGGCGCACTGCTCGACATTGATTTCGGCACCTATCCGTTTGTGACATCCTCGAACGTGATCGCTGGGCAGGCTGCCACGGGCGTTGGAATCGGCCCAGGATCGATCGACTTTGTTCTGGGTATCGTCAAGGCGTACACGACCCGCGTGGGCGAGGGGCCGTTCCCGACCGAGTTGGACGACGAAGACGGTCAGCGATTGGGCGAGCGGGGGCATGAGTTCGGAACCACCACCGGGCGCAAGCGTCGCTGCGGGTGGTTCGATGCCTGCCTTGTGCGTCAGACCTGCGCCACAAGCGGAGTGAACGGCATTTCCCTGACCAAACTGGATGTCCTGGACGGTTTCGAGACGCTGAAGATTTGCACAGGCTATGAACTGGACGGCGCGCGTCTGGACTACCTGCCGACGGCCGCGGATCAACAAGCCCGCTGCAAGCCCATCTACGAAGAGATGCCCGGTTGGAGCGAATCCACCGAAGGCGCGCGCAGCTGGGCCGATTTGCCGGCCAACGCGATCAAATACGTGCGTCGGGTCGAGGAACTGATTGAGTGCCCGGTCGCATTGCTGTCCACCAGCCCGGAGCGGGACGACACCATTCTGGTGACCGACCCGTTTGCAGACTGATGGCCGAGGACAACAAACCGGGGCTGAGCTACAAGGCCCGCCGCCGCTGGTCGCTGATCATTCTAGTGGTCGGACTGCCGCTTTACATCATCGTGGCGGTACGGGTGGTCAGCCTGTTCGAGCGCCCGCCGATACTGGTCGAGCTATTGGTCTATATTGTCCTAGGCGTGTTGTGGGCGTTGCCCTTCAAGTTTGTCTTCCGTGGCGTCGGTAAGGAAGACCCCGATCAGAACGACAGCTGATCGAACATGTTGCACTCGTCGACGGCGCAGCGCCGCGAAATAGAAAAAAGGGTCAGAGATCACCTCTGACCCTTCTTTTTTGTCTGGTGCGGCGTCTGATCAGCCAACCGCGCGTTCGTCGTCGGGGCGAAATCCGATCTGGTTCGAGGCTGCAAAGCGACCGCCACCGGCTTTTTCGATCTTGCCGTCACGCAGCAACTGACCGAAGGAGCGCAGGCTTTCTTCGCGATTGAATTCGTCCTGTTTCAGCGAACGGACTTTGTTCATCAGCTGCGGGCGCGAAAACTGTTCCTGACCCTCGATGAACGACAAATATGCTGCTGCGGCCTCTAGCAGATCGGGCAGGGACTGTGCGCCCTGGTCTTGTGCGAACTGGGCAAAGCCGCCCTCTTCGTCAATCCCTTCCAATTTGGATTTGACACGGCGGGGCGCGACAGGGGCAGGGTCGATCTCATCGGAATCCACGCGCTGTTCCGCCACCAGTTTGAGCGGCGCAGGCGTGCCTGTGTCCGGGCGAGAACTTGTGACCTGCACCTCGGGACGGCGCGGGCTGACGACCGAGGCCAGATCACCTCGGTACTCCTGATCGGGCGCGGGCGCCTCGGCTTTGTCATCCGCACGTTCAGCGGCAGTCGCCGCAACGGCGGTGCGCAGGTGCGAATAGGTTTCACGCTGATCCGTGGTTTCCGGATCCCCCATACGGGCGTCGGCCGTGTCCATCAGGCGCGTCAGGTCGTCTTCCCTGTCAGCGCTCTCTGGCGCAGTTTCCTCGGGCCGGTTGGCCAGTTCGGATTCAACCTGCGAAATCTCATCCAGCAGATCGGCTTCGTCACTTGCGCTCAGAATTCCCTGAGTGCTTTCGTCCTCGTCCGAGGTTTCAGCAGGACCTTCCTGCGTCTCCTGCTCATCCAGGATGTTCAGAACGTCTTCGACCTCTGCCGCAGGGGCTTCGTCAACCTCGATATCCGTAAAGAGCACGTCGTCACTGACCTGTTCGTCAATCACTTCGGGTTGTTCTTCTTCAACCGGTTCAGCTTGTGCCTCGGTGAACATGATTTCGTCTTCGACGGCACCAACCTCTTCCTCGGGCTCAAGATAGAGAGGCTCGGACGCTTCTGCTTCAAACCCGGTTTGCGTTGGCATGTCCGCAGGTGCGGCGGGTTGGTCCACGGCGGGTTCTGCCTCAGCTGTCTCAAGATCAGCCGGGTTCAGCGCGCCCGCTTCGAAGGCGGCGGAAATCGCATCGACCTTGGGTTTTTTCGGCGCCTGAAAACCGGCGCTGTCTTCTTCACCTTCCGCAAAGCGTGCAGGTGTCTCGTTCGAATGGGATACTACCGCGCGGATACGCTGCAGTTTGGCGGCAATGCTATCTGCTGCCGCGGGTTCTTTTTTATCTGATTCCGCAAAGAATTCGGTGGCATTTGGCTCAAATTGATCTGGCATTACGTCCTCCGGTTTCGAGGCAGCCTGTGGGGTCTTGTCCATCGCACGAAGCAGCAAGCCGCTTTCGTTCTGACTGGCTTCAACCCGGCGCGCCCGATCCCCTTGCGCAATGCTGGTCAGCATGCGGGCATCGGGTTGAGGAGGCTCTGAACCAAAGTATCTGTCATCTGCTGCAAGATCGCGGAAGTATTCGGCAATGGCTTTCATTGTTTCGAAAGAGTCGTCAAAACCTTCCAGCGTGCAGGAGAAGGTCCCGTAAGATACGGTCAATACCTTGTTGTTCTGTACCATCAGACGCACGTCCTCTACAAACTACCAAGTCACATTGCTGGGCGCAGCACCCACCAATCGACTCTGAACTGTGCCTATGAGTCTATCATTTTGTGTTTTCATTATGTCCAAATCCGGGAAAAATGGTCAATCTAAGTAAAATCCAGCCAATTGTACGCGCCAGAGAGCCAATCGCATTGGTCGGAGGGGGGCAAATCGGCTCAAATGACCTGAATTTGGTGCTAAATCGCGTCAAATCGACCGTTGCGGCAGATGGCGGCGCAGCCGTTTTAGTCGATTCGGGGCATGTTCCAGATGCCGTTATAGGCGATTTTGACTCGTTAAACGAGAGCTATCGCGCGCAAATTCCCGCAGAGCGATTGTTTCCTATTCAGGAACAGGACAGCACCGACTTTGACAAGGCCCTGCGCCACATTCAGGCCCCACTTATTCTGGGCGTCGGATTTCTGGGAGAGCGCCTGGATCACCAACTGGCGGTCCTCAGCGCGCTTGTCTGTCATCGGGATCGTGCGTGTATCCTGCTGGGTGAGCATGAGGTCGTCTTTCACGCGCCGCCCTGGCTAAGGCTTTCGCTTGATCCCGGCTGTACGGTGTCGCTGTTTCCGTTTTGCCGGGTCACCGGGCAAAGCCGCGGGCTGAAATGGCCGATTGACGAGCTGGTGCTGGAACCGGGTGGTCGCGTCGGGACATCGAACCAATCCGAAGGCGAACTGGAGTTGCAGGTTGATGGCCCCGGTCTGCTGGTCTTGGTGCCCCGAGATACGCTGGATCAGGTCATGCAGGCGTTTCTGTCGGGGCAGACCGGGCGGTGGCCCTCTCTCTGACAATGACATAAAGTCCCGCCGCCATGGTGATGATGATGCCCAGCGCGGCCAACCCGTTGGGCAGATCGTGAAAGATCAGCCAGCCGATGAAGGTTGCGATCGGAATTTCCAGGTATTGCATCGGTGCCAAGGTGGCGGACGGTGCGAACCTCAGCGACCATGTCATCAAAAGATGGGCCACTGTTCCGAGCACTCCGATGGCGACGAGGAGCCAGTGCGCTCTGGCCGCGGGAACGGTCAATGACACCTCCCAAACATTGGCGAACGTGCCGATCACCAACACTGGAAACAGGATGAGCGTTGCAAGAACTCCTGAGACGGCCTGTAATGCGATCGGATCGGTTTCCTTGGCGATCTGTCGTGTCACCAGCATGAACAGTGCGAATACGACCGCAACGATCAGCGGCAAAAGGGCCGGGGCGCCAACTTCGGCAAAGCTGGGCTGGATGACCAGCAGAGTTCCGACAAAACCGACGACACAGGCGATCACACGGCGCACGCCCACCTCTTCTTTCAGGACCCAGTGCCCCAAGATCAGCATGACAAAGGGCATCACAAAAGCGATGGCAACCGCATCGGCCAGTGGCAGGAATTGCAATGCGCTAAACATCGCGGTGATCCCGATGATGTGCAGCAGGGTACGGATGACGGTCAGGCGCAGGACCCGACCGCGCATTCTAAGCGTTCCGCCCGAAAACCATAGCAGAGGTACAAGGATCATCGCTTGCACGAAAAAGCGAATAAAGACCAACAGCCCGATGGGCGTGGTCTCGCCCAGCAGTTTTGCCAAGGCGTCGCCCATCGGGGCGAGCACACAAAAACCGAGCATCAGAAAGATGCCAAATACCGGACGATCCTGAGTCATGAGCGCGAAGCTATCGGCTGGGTCCAGCTCTGAAAAGGTACTTTCTTTGGCTTCAATCGCTTAGGGGCTGAACCTTTGTGTAGTCCGGCCCGATGCAATGTGGCAGATGGTCATTCAGCCTGAGCCAATTCAGCTTTTCTTCATGGGCCACATGCAAGGTGGGCTCCAGCATCTCTGGGTTTTCCAGCGTCGCAACATAAAGGTGCAGGACATCCGACATTGCGGTCGACCGGAAGGACAGCGGCGTGCCGCAATCTGCGCAAAAGCTACGCTCGACACCCGGAGAGGAGTTGAAGGTTTTTGGCTGTCCTTGCGTCCATCGCCAGTTCCCGTCGCGGACCCCGAAATAGGTGGTCATCGGCGACGCACATTGCCGCCTGCAACTGTCGCAATGACAGGTGACACAGGACAGGACGGGTGGATCGACTTCAAAAGCGACCGCGCCGCACAGACAATGCCCTCGCATATTCCTCTCCTTTTCTGGCGCAGCTTACCTTAGCAATTCGGTACGTTTACAGCCAGGCCACCCACCGATGTTTCCTTGTATTTTGCGTGCATATCCTGCCCCGTTTGCCGCATGGTTTCGATCACCGAATCCAGCGGAACCAGATGATTTCCATCCCCGCGCAGCGCCAGCGACGCGGCCGAGACGGCCTTGATTGCCCCCAGACCGTTGCGTTCAATGCACGGGACCTGCACCAGCCCTGCGATCGGGTCGCAGGTCAGGCCCAGATGATGTTCAAGCGCGATTTCTGCTGCGTTTTCGACCTGCTCGGGTGTGCCGCCCATCACCGCGCAAAGCCCGGCAGCCGCCATCGCCGAGGCACTGCCGACCTCGGCCTGACACCCGGCCTCAGCGCCCGAGATTGAGGCGTTGAACTTGACCAGCCCGCCGATGGCGGCAGCCGTGAGCAGGAATTCCTGAATCCGGTTTTCTGAAGCGCCGGGAACGTGATCAAGGTAATAGCGCAATACCGCAGGCAACACGCCCGCCGCCCCGTTTGTCGGCGCGGTGACGACCTGACCACCGGCGGCGTTTTCCTCGTTCACGGCCATCGCATAAACGCTCATCCAGTCATTGATGGTGTGCGGTGCGTTCAGGTTCATTCCGCGTTCGGCCTGCAGCGCATCATGAATGGTCTTGGCGCGACGGCGCACATTCAGGCCACCGGGCAGAGTGCCGTCGGTGTTCAAACCCCGCTCGATACAGGCGTTCATGACCTCCCATAAACGGGCCGAGCCCCGGGCGAAGCTTTCTGCACATCCCCGCGAGATTTCGTTTGCCCGTTTCATTTCGGCGATGTTCTTTCCGCTGCTCTGCGCCATTTGCAGCATTTCGACCGAAGATTTGAACGGGTAGGGCACAGGAGCGCCCTCATCCGTTGCCTTGCCTTCGGCCAATTCCTCTTCGGTCAGAACAAAGCCGCCACCGATCGAATAATACACTTGCTGCAGGATCACATCGCCCTGCGCATCGGTGGCCATCAGGATCATGCCATTGGCGTGGCCGGGCAGGTTGTGATCATAGTCAAAGACCAGATCCGCCTTGGGGTCGAATTTCAGCGTCGGTAATCCGTCTGGCGAAACGGTATGAAAGGCTGCGATCTCTGCCAGCGCGGCTTCGGCCTTTTCATTGTCATATGTGTCCGGCACGAAACCCGCGAGGCCCAGGATCGTCGCGCGGTCGGACGCGTGACCCACCCCGGTAAAGGCCAGCGAGCCATGCAGCGATCCGCGTAGGCCGGAAAACTCGAACGCAGAGTCGCGCATCAGATCAAGGAATCGCGCTGCGGCCACCATCGGACCCATGGTGTGCGACGAAGACGGGCCTATGCCCACTTTGAACATATCGAAGACAGAGAGAAACATGTCAGGTGGCTGAACCTTCTGAAGGGATGGCATATGTCGGAGAGGTGAACGGGGTTGCGCCCAGACCTTCCGTAGCAATGGCGGCTCGGGTGGCGGGACGAAGTTCCAGTTGCGTCAAAATCAGCTGCAAATGCGGCGTGTCCGGCAATTGGTACCAACTGCGGTCGGCCTGCGCCGGGTACAGCGCCATCCACCGCATCATGCAGGCGATGTAGTAGCTCAGAACCGAAGGCCGCTCAGGGCTTAGCCATTCGGGTCCAGACGCGGCCAATTCATCCAGCAGCTTCAGATGTTGACGCAGCCGCGGTCTGATCCCGGCCCTCAGATCCCCGGCGCGCCCGGCCTCGATGTATTTCTCGGCATAAAACAGGATGCGCAGATCCGCGTGCAGTGTGTTGGATGCAAAGAACAGCCATTTCAAGAAAGGTGCGCGTTGGGCATCATTGACATCCGGCGCCAATGCGCCATGCGTGTCAGCCAGCCAGAACAGGATGGCCGCCGTTTCAAATATCGGCCCCTGAGGCGTCTCAAGAACCGGGATCAATCCGTTGGGATTGAGCGCGCGATAGGGCGCGCTGTCCAGTTCCCCATCGCGTCTGTTGACCAGAACGGTCTGGTAGGGCAGGCGCATCTCATCCAAAACCAGGCGAACAATCAGCGAGGCGTTGTCGGGCGCATAGTGCAGGCGGTAAGAGGTGCTCATGGCATCCAGTTTAGGCCAATGCATATCCGACGAAGGGCAGATTGCGACGTTTCCGATGGAAAGCGCGGATTTCAGATGCCACCACAGGCGGTTTTGTATGTGCTTTTGCCCCTCGCAGTTGCACGCACCTTTCCCTATAAAGTCGCCAACTGACTGAGGGGAACTGTCATGACCGGTGAATTGTCACCCATCGAAACTGCGAAATACGCAGCGGCCTGCCGCGCCGCAGATCTGGTTCAGGATGGAATGCGCGTGGGCCTGGGGACGGGGTCAACAGCCGCCTGGTTGGTGCGTCGCCTGGGCGAGCGTGTGGCGCAGGAAGGATTGAAAATCAGGGGCGTTCCGACCTCGACCGCAACAGCGCAACTGGCGCGTGAGGTCGGGATCGAGGTCATCTCGCTGGATCAGGCCGGCTGGCTGGACATGACAATTGACGGCGCAGACGAATTCGACGGCGATTTCAGTCTGATCAAGGGCGGAGGCGCGGCCCTGCTGCAGGAAAAGATCGTAGCAACAGCCAGCGACCAGATGGTTGTCATCGCGGATGCAGGCAAAGAGGTTGAAACGCTGGGCGCCTTTCCTCTGCCGGTCGAGGTGATCCCCTTTGGCTGGCAGACCACCCGCACGCTGATCGAAGAGGCACTGGACACGATGGATGTGTTGGGCACCTCGGTCACCCTGCGCATGGCGGGTGAGGCGCCCAAGATCACGGATGAAGGCAATCACATTCTGGACCTGCACCTCAAACGCATCGGAAACGCACGGCAACTGGCCTTGGTTCTGAACCAAATCCCCGGTGTCGTCGAAAACGGGCTGTTTATCGATATCTGTGACAAGGTCGTCATCGGATTCGGCGATGGCCGTGTCGAGTTTCGGGACATCAACGAGGGCACCGTTGAATTTGCTGACGCGGTGGCGGGCGACAATCTGTTTTCAGGATTGGCGGATTAGCCTTTTTGAGGTGCCACCCAAGCGTTCAGCGATGCCGCACGTCGTAGTGATTTTAGGTGGTATTTGACGAAGAAGAGGACCTTGGTTGAAAGGCTGCGTTGAAAGATGGGGTTCAGCGCATATCTGACCAACTCATCCGAGCAGCGCTGGGGTCTTTGATCAAGGGATCGCACTGGACAGTGGCGCGCAATCGGATACACCCCTCGCAAGGCCGTTGCGGCGCTTGTGGACAATTGAAAGAGGCAAGGTAGATGAGCTTTGATTATGATCTTTTCGTCATCGGTGGCGGCTCGGGCGGGGTTCGTGCGGCGCGGGTGGCGGCAGGTGCAAATGGTGCCAAGGTCGCTTTGGCCGAAGAGGACCGCTACGGCGGCACCTGTGTGATCCGCGGCTGTGTGCCGAAAAAGCTGATGGTCTTTGCCAGCGAGTTTTCCGAAACCGTCGAAGATGCGCAGGCCTATGGCTGGGATATTCAACCCGGCGCGTTTGACTGGAACACGTTCCACGACAAACTGGTGGTCGAGCTTGACCGGCTTGAAGGCATCTACCGCAATATCCTGAAGAACAACGGCGTCGAGAGCTTTGACCAGCGCGCGCATCTGGTTGATGCGCACACGGTTGAACTCGCCGATGGCACCCGCAAGACCGCCAAGCACATTCTGATCGCAACCGGCGGCCGCCCGGTTGTGCCAGAGTTTCCGGGCTCGGACCTGGCGATCACATCGAACGAGATTTTCCATCTGGACGAACTGCCCAAAAGCATCCTGATCGTGGGCGGTGGGTATATTGCCAGTGAATTTGCCGGCATCATGAACGGGTTGGGCGTCAAGACCACGCAGTTCTATCGCGGTGCGCAGATTCTGCGTGGCTTTGACGAAGAAGCACGCGGGCTGATCTGCGAAGAGATGCGCCAGAACGGCATTGACGTCCGTCTGGGCACAAACGTGCTTGAGATGACCAAGGATGGCGACCAGATCCGGGTGAAGGCCACGGACGGTACCGAGGATCGTTTTGACGTCGTTATGTACGCCACAGGTCGCGCACCGAATGCCGACAATCTGGGCCTCGAAGCGATTGGCGTGGAACGCGGTCGCAAGGGTGAGATCATCGTGGACGAATACAGCCAGACCGGCGTGCCATCGATCTACGCCATCGGCGACGTGACGGATCGGGTCAATCTGACGCCCGTGGCCATTCGCGAGGGCATGGCCTTTGTCGAAACCGTCTTCAAAGGCAACCCGACCCCGGTGGATCACGAGTTGATCCCGACGGCGATTTTCACGCAGCCCGAGATGGGAACGGTCGGTCTGAGCGAAGAAGACGCAGCCGCGCAGGAACCGGTTGAGGTTTATGCAACCTCGTTCAAGCCCATGCACAAATCGTTTGCAGGCGGCACGCAACGGGTTCTGATGAAGCTGATCGTCAGTCAAGCAACGCGCAAAGTACTGGGATGTCATATCGTTGCACCCGGCGCGGGCGAGATGATCCAGCTGGCCGGAATTGCCATCAAGATGGGCGCAACCAAGGAAGATTTCGACCGCACCGTTGCGGTGCATCCGGTGATGGCCGAAGAACTGGTGACAATGCGGCAACCTGTACGCACGGCTTGATTTGCAAAGGCGCACACACAAGTTACAAGGGACCCCGTGAACACACGGGCCTAAACGAAGGAATTGATACATATGGCGGGCAACAGCGGCGGCCCCTGGGGGGGCGGAGGCTCCTCTGGTGGTGGAGGAAATCGGGGTAACAACGGGGACGGGCGCAAGCCCCCCGAAGGCGACGGCCCGCAGATCCCCGAGATCGATGAGCTGATGAAAAAAGGTCAGGAGCAGCTGCGCGTCCTTATGGGCGGTCGCGGCGGCGGTGGCCGTGGCACCAACGGCTCGGGCGGAGGTGGTGGTCCGGCGTTTACCAAAGGCACGATTGCGATTGGCCTTGTCGTAGCAGTAGGTCTTTGGGGACTAGCGAGTTTCTACACTGTCAAACCCGAAGAACAGTCCGTTGAACTGTTTCTGGGTGAGTTTTCAGCCGTCGGCAATCCGGGTCTGAACTTTGCGCCTTGGCCTTTTGTCACGGCAGAGGTCATTCCAGTGACGCGCGAACAGACCGAAGATATGGGCGGCGCGCGTGGAAGTGACGATGGCCTAATGCTGACCGGCGACGAGAACGTGGTCGATATCGACTATCAGGTCGTTTGGAACATCAACGATCCGGCCAAGTTCCTGTTCAACCTGCGCGATCCGCGTCAGACGATCCGCGCTGTGTCGGAATCGGCGATGCGTGAGATTATTGCGCAAAGCGAACTCGCACCGATCCTGAACCGGGATCGTGGTGTGATCGCGGAACGTTTGCAAGAACTCATTCAGTCTACGATGGACAGCTATGATTCCGGGATCAACATCATCCGCGTGAACTTTGACAAAGCAGACCCGCCGCAGGACGTGATCGCAGCGTTCCGTGACGTTCAGGCCGCGGCTCAAGAACGTGACCGCCTGCAGAATGTGGCGGATGCCTATGCCAACCGTGTCCTGGCGGAAGCTCGCGGTGAAGCAGCACAGGTCCTGGAAGAGGCCGAAGCCTATCGCGCCCAGCAGATCAACAGCGCCCAGGGTGAGGCCAGCCGTTTCAGCGCAGTTCTTGAAGAATACTCCAAAGCACCGGACGTGACTCGCAAGCGTTTGTATCTGGAGCGGATGGAGCAGGTTCTGGGTGACGTGGACAAG
The DNA here is from genome assembly GCF_056532975.1 of Ruegeria sp. H6. Lineage (NCBI taxonomy): Bacteria > Pseudomonadati > Pseudomonadota > Alphaproteobacteria > Rhodobacterales > Roseobacteraceae > Ruegeria > Ruegeria sp. H6. The sequence continues at coordinate 72,550 of NZ_JBQFOA010000002.1, read as the reverse complement.
ATCATCCTGGACGAAAACTCGACAGGATCAGGGCAGGGCGTCGTGCCGTATCTGCCGCTGAATGAACTGCGCCGTAACAATTCTTCTGGGGAGGGCAACTAATGCGTAAGTCACCCGTTATCCTGATCCTCGTCGTCGTTATCGGCGTTTTGGGCTTGTCTTCGATCTTCATTGTCGATGAACGCGAGCGTGCTCTAGTTCTGCAATTTGGTCGGGTTGTCGATGTCAATGAAGAGCCGGGACTAGCGTTCAAGATTCCATTCATTCAGGAAGTTGTCCGCTATGATGACCGTATCCTGTCCATCGATGTTCAGCCGCTAGAAGTGACGCCTCTGGATGATCGCCGTCTGGTGGTCGACGCCTTTGCACGTTATCGGATTTCTGATCTGGAACAGTTCCGTCAAGCCGTTGGTGTCGGCGGTATCCCTGTGGCCGAGGATCGATTGGACCGTATCCTGCGCGCTGAAACGCGGGAAGTTCTGGGTTCGGTTTCTTCTCGGGATATCCTCAGCTCTGACCGTGCAGCTCTGATGCTGCGTATCCGGAACAGCGCAATCGCCGAGGCCCGCGCGTTGGGCGTGAACGTCATCGACGTGCGTTTGAAAGCGACCGACCTGCCGCAGGCGAACCTTGAAGCAACCTTTGACCGGATGAAGGCAGAGCGTGAACGGGAAGCCACCGATGAACGCGCTCGTGGTAACGAGGCGGCGCAGCGTGTGCGCGCGCAGGCGGATCGTACTGTGGTGGAACTCGTCTCCGATGCCAACCGCGAGGCCGAGATCATTCGCGGTGAAGCTGACGCCGAACGCAACGCGATCTTTGCCGAAGCTTACGGCGCGGACCCGGAGTTCTTTGAATTCTACCGCTCGCTCTCGGCCTACGAGAACGCGTTGCAGGGTGGAAACAGTTCGCTGGTGCTTAGCCCGGATTCCGAGTTCTTCAACTATCTGAAATCCCCAACTGGTCAGAGAAGCCAGTGATGGGCATGATTATGCTGGCCTTCGGGCTGGTGCTGATCGTCGAGGGGCTGGCCTATGCGCTGGCCCCTTCGCTTGTTGAACGCATGCTCGAGGCGCTGCGTGCATTGCCGGATCAGGCCCGTCGGCTGGTCGGTTTGTTATGCGCCGTCAGCGGTCTGGTGCTGCTTTGGGCGGCATATCAGGTGGGTTTCTGAGAAATCCGCCTCAAATACTGGTGACAAACGCGCGATCCTGAGTTGCGGGCTTGTGTAAACCGACTACATTGTTTCCAGATCAAGTCGCCTAGCGGCCACCAGTATTTTAAGGAGATCCCAAGTGCAGGCACAGGCACGCAGTATTTCCGTCCGGCGGGACGAGATGGTAATGAAGATGCGGTTGGTTTGGTTGGGGTTCGCCACAATACTGCTGGTTCTGGCACAAACGATTGCGGCCCAGGCGCGCGGCGAAAGCCTGGCGCCTTTGGCGGACAAGATCAGCCCTGCAGTGGTCAACATCACCACCAGCACGTTGATCGAGGGGCAGACCGGCCCACAAGGGATCGTGCCCGAGGGTTCGCCGTTCGAGGATTTTTTCCGTGAGTTTCAGGATCGCAATGGCGGCGAAGACAATCGTCCGCGCCGCAGCAACGCGCTGGGTTCTGGTTTCGTGATTTCCGAGGATGGCTTTATTGTTACCAACAACCATGTCATCGCCGAAGCTGATGAAATCCTTGTAGAGTTCTTCCCCGGCGACGGGCAGCCGGTCAAGGAACTGCCGGCAAAAGTGATTGGTCGGGACGAAAAGACCGACATCGCTCTGCTCAAGGTCGAAGCATCCGGTCCGCTGAAATATGTGGTGTTCGGCAATAGCGACACAGCCCGTGTGGGCGATTGGGTCATTGCCATGGGCAACCCGCTTGGTCAGGGTTTTTCGGTGTCCGCGGGCATCGTTTCGGCCCGCAACCGAGAGCTCAGCGGTTCCTATGACGACTATATCCAGACAGACGCGGCGATTAACCGGGGCAACTCGGGCGGGCCGCTGTTTAACATGGATGGCGAGGTGATCGGCGTGAACACCGCGATTCTGTCACCCAATGGCGGGTCCATCGGGATCGGGTTTTCGATGGCGTCGAATGTGGTCACCAAGGTGGTCGACCAGCTGCGCGAGTTCGGTGAAACCCGTCGCGGTTGGCTGGGTGTGCGCATTCAGGACGTGACCGAAGACATGGCCGAAGCGATGGGGCTGGACAAACCGGGCGGTGCGCTGATCAGCGATGTCCCGGATGGCCCCGCCAAGGATGCGGGTCTGTTGGCGGGCGACGTGATCATCAGCTTTGATGGTGTCGAGGTCGAAGACACGCGCGGTCTGGTGCGTCAGGTCGGCGAAACCACCGTTGGCAAAGCCGTGCGCGTGGTCGTGCATCGTGACGGTGGCACGCAAACGGTCCTGGTGACTCTGGGCCGCCGTGAGGACGCCGAACGCGAGGAAGAGGGCACACCCGAAGCCAGCGATGATCCCGCCGAAGAGGACAAGGATATCCTGGGGCTTACCATATCGCCCCTCAGCGATACCCTGCGTGAAGAGATGGGCCTTGAAGCGGATGCAGAAGGTCTGGTTGTCACCAATGTCGACGAGGCGTCCGAGGCTTATGCGAAAGGTCTGCGTGCCGGTGACGTGATCACCGAAGCCGGTCAGCAGAAGGTGACATCGATTGACGACCTCGAAGCGCGCATTGACGAGGCGAACGAAGCCGGACGCAAATCGCTGCTGCTGCTTGTCCGCAGGGGCGGTGAGCCGCGCTTTGTCGCGCTGAGCCTGGAACAGTAGTTCTGAAGATACAGAATGCAGAAGGGCCGGTGATTGACCGGCCCTTTTTTTGAGTCCGCTTGTTTCAATTGCAATATGAACAGCAAAGCGCGGCAACGCTTACTGGCGTCGAAAGCGACAAAGCACAGGTATTGTCAGAGTCCAAAAAATGAAGGGTTTATGCATCTGTGCCGTCCGCTGCCTTAACACAGCAACATGGGCGGCTTGAAGAAGACGCAGAAGCAAACGTTAATGCCCGGCTCGGGCCAGAACGCGGCCCTCTTTGTTGGTGAGAGACGGCAATACCTGCGGCCCGATGGCGCCGGATCTTTCGTCCATCAGCTCTGGGAAGATCGAAAACACTTCGTCCAATTGCTCATCGGTCATGAAGTCCCGTGCGCCTTTGCCCAGATAAAGCGTTTCCGCCTCTGCGCTATTGGCGAAGATTACTTCGTGATCGTCCAGCATGATGTGAAAATAGGTAATTCGGGCCATGGGGACCTGTCGGATCGTGCCTCCGTTGACCATGGATTTGGCCTCGACAAAGACTTCGGCTTCACCAAACAAAAGCTCGGCGTCCCAGCCTTCGTGTACAATTTTATGTAACGGGGAAAGCACCAGCCGCTCGGTGTTCTTGATCGAATGGGGCTCAAAAACAACTGGAGCTGCCTTGCCAAGGGCATTTACGGTTCGATTGCCAATCCACTTGACGGGTTTCAGCCCGTTATGTTTTGTCACCAACCGGTCACCCAGTCTCAGGTCCTCAATGGGTTTCTCACCCGTCTCGGTCAGGATTTTGGTGCCCTTCGCAAAGCAAATATAAAGGTCGTCAACATCGACAAAGCCCTCAACATTGTTTGCACCAAACGTATAGGTAACCGAAGGGTCCAGAGGGATTGTGGAGATGATATAGGGGTAAGGCGTCGTCGGACCGCCCCATGCTTCTTCATTTTGGAACAGAACGTAGATTGTTCCGGAACTGCCGTCACTGCCGGTGATCGAAATTGAGTACCGCGCATCAATCGTGTTGCCGACCGGGATACCCGAGACAGATGAGGCAATAACCTCCTGATCATCTGCGTCAAATGAGTTCGGGCCATGGGTAAAATCATTTACGGCGCCGTCGTCAACTCCGTTGAGTTCTTCAATGGTCAACACACCCGCTTCGACGACGGTGAAGTTCCCCGTGTTCTGGAACGTGTCATCGCCGGTGGCAATTTCATAAACAAGCAGATCATAGGTCGCCATGTGAAAACCTTTTAACTGAAACTGGCCTCAAAACATCATCTCACATTGAGATATTGCAGTGTTATCAGAGTTTCGCAGCGGGAAACTCGACTTTTTTATTAAAAATTGGATGTGTGGCGCAGAGCGGCTACTTGACCGCATTGCAGCGTGCAGCAGGTCGTCAGCCAGATAAGCGCTGAAATCTCATCACTTTTTTGGGGCCTCGGATATGTGCCCCAGCCTCTGAACCCTCCGAAGAAACCGAAGAGCCATATGCCGGGGAAGGCATATGGCTCCGGTACAGGGAGAGGCGGGTGGACAGATATCGGGGATGATAAACCCGGCCTCCGACGGTAACAAGAATCACTCTATCCCCGATTCCCCATCGGGTCTGTGAAGCGGGTCACAGCGGGCTGTGCGTCAGATGAGGTCGGATTCTGCCAACTGCCGCAGCGCGTCGAAATCCTGAATAAGCAAGCCGCCACGGGAGGCTTCGACCACGTTGCTGCGCTTCCACGTCGATATGGTTTTCGAGACCGCCTCGCGCGTGGCCCCGACAAATTCGGCCAGTTCGCTTTGCGACAGGGTGATCTGCTGTGTCGGGCCGCCCTGTTGATCCGCAAGATGCAACAGCTTGCGCGCCAATCGCACGGGCATCGGCAAGAACACCTGCTCGTTCAATTGCGCACCCATCCACCGCATTCGCAGCCCAGCCAGATTGATCATGTCAATCGCAAGCTCAGGGTGCTGGCGCACCTGATTCATGACATCCCTTCGGCGCACTTTCAGCACCCGTGAATGTTCCGCGGCGGTGACGGTTCCGGTTCTTGGCCCGTTGTCAAACAGGGCGATCTCGCCAAAGACCTCACCGGGGCGCATCATTCTGAGCGACAGTTTCCGCCCACTTGTGGCCAGGAACGACACTTCGAGCGCACCATCCAATATGGCAAACAAGGCGTCCCCTTCGTCGCCCTGTTCAAACAGTATCTCGCCGCGTTCAAGGACAACCTCGGATGCTTGCGCGGCGAGCATTGTGCGAAGTTCTTCGGAGGCTTCTGACAGAAAGCCGCTGTTCGGAAAGGCCATCATACGACGCGCGATTCTCCGGTTGAGTGCTGTGAGTGGTGGTTAAACCTTTCACAGGTTAACCCTTAAGCCAAGGCGTTAATCGGATTTTCTACCAGCGCGTTCACGATTTTGGGCAGGGGTTATTGCTGATCCGGTTCATCCATGTAGACCTGCAGCTTGTTGAATTGCCACATCAGGAACGCCATCAGAGCGATCGGAAAGCCGAAGGTTTCGATCTTGACCCAAAGATCGGTGGACATCGTGCGCCAGACAATTTCGTTGGCGATAGCAAGAACCGCAAAGCATGCGCAAAGCCGCCGCGTCAGGATCATCCAGCCTTCGTCGCGCATGGGCAGCATCTCGTCCAGCACATAGGCGAGGTAGGATTTGCCCTGCAGCAGGCCGATGCCCAGTGTGACGGTAAAGAACCCATAGACTAGTGTGGTTTTCATTTTGAAAAACCGTTCGTCATTGAACCAGGCAGTCAGCCCGCCAAAGACGATCACCATGAAGGCCGTAAAGATCTGGATGCGGCTCAGTTTCCCGGTCAGGTACCAAAGGATGCCCATTGCGGCCAGCATCATCGGCACGAAGATGATCGTGGCGACGATAAAGCCCGAATACTCGGTGCCACCAATCAGAAAACTGTCGTCGCGCAGGCGCAGGTAGATGAAGAAGAACGCCAGCGGCGGCCCAAGCTCCAGCGCTTGTTTCAGGAAGGGGTTGATCGGTTTCTGACCTGTCATATGTCGCGTCCTACTGCTTACCCGCCCATTTCAACTATTACGGCGCCAAGTGCAATCAATGCCATCAGCGCAATGCGGCGCGGGCCAACGGTTTCCTTTAGCACAAGCCAACCGATCAGCGCGGCGAAGACGGTCGATGTTTCGCGAAGGACGGCGGCTTCCCCCACCTTGTCGAGGCGGGTGGCGAGCATGATGGCACCGAATGAAAGCGGGGCAATGATACCGCCCGCAATCCCCCGCAGCATCAATGGCCCAAGCGCCGGGCGGTGGATCATGGCGCGGTATCTGAGGACGGCATAGATGGGCATCGCGGCCCCGTCGATCATGAAAAACCACGCCAGAAAGGTGAACGGGTCGGCAGTGGCGCGAATGCCATAGGCGTCATAGGTGGTGTAGAGCGCGACAAAAAGCCCAGTCGCCAGCGCGAGCGCAAGGGCGACGCCCAGCGTTTCCCTGTTTGTTTCTAGATAGCGCAGATTATAGGCGGCGAGGCCGAAAATCCCCGCCATCAGCGTCGCGACACCAAGCCATTGTATGGTCGAGAAGGTCTCGCCGAACAGCAGGTAGGCCCCGATCACTGTAAAGAGCGGACCGGTGCCGCGCACGACCGGGTAGACGACGGTGTAGGACCCCTTGGTGTAGGCAGCGGCCTGCAGGACCTTGTAGCCGATATGGATTAGCCAGACGACGGCGAAGATGGGCCACATATAGGGTTCTGGCCATGGGACCACAAAAAAGGCAAAGGGGGCTGCCATCAGGCAATAGCAGGCATCAATCGCGCCGCGCGACATCCAGGGGTCATGGCGGCCCTTTTGCAGTGCGCCAAAAACAGCGTGCAGGAAGGCCGCCATCAGCGCCAGACCAAGGGCGAGATGATGGCCAGCTTCGGTGCCTTCGAGGGAGATCAGCCAGTCGCTCAATTATCGGCCTTTTTACTGGGGTGAGAGGGTGGGGGCTGCCTGCCATCCACACCCCCCGAAGGTATTTTTGAACAAAAGAAGAGTTGGGTCAGGTTTGCAGGCCGGTCAGGGCGGCGGCGAATTCTTCGGGGTCGAACGGGGCGAGGTCGTCGATTTGTTCCCCGACGCCGATGGCGTGGATGGGCAGGCCGAACTTATCGGCCAGTGCCACCAGCACGCCGCCTTTGGCGGTGCCGTCGAGCTTGGTCATCACCAGGCCAGAAACATCTGCCAGTTTGCGGAAGGTTTCAACCTGGCTGAGGGCGTTCTGGCCGGTCGTGGCGTCCAACACCAGCAGGGTGTTGTGCGGCGCGGTGTCGTCGACCTTGCGAATAACGCGGACGATCTTGGCCAGTTCCTCCATCAGGTCGGCGCGGTTTTGCAGGCGGCCTGCGGTGTCGATCATAAGCAGGTCCGCCCCGTCCTCTTGCGCTTTGGTGAGCGCGTCGAAGGCCAGTGATGCAGGATCTGAGCCTTCGGGGGCGGTCAGGACCGGGACACCGGCACGGTCGCCCCAAACCTGCAATTGTTCCACAGCCGCGGCGCGGAACGTGTCACCTGCGGCGATGACCACTTTTTTGCCTGCAGATTTGAACTGGCTGGCCAGTTTACCAATGGTGGTCGTCTTGCCCGAGCCGTTGACGCCGACAACCAGCACCACTTGCGGGCGCTTGGGGTAAATCGGCAGCGGTCTGGCCACGGGTTCCATCACGCGGGCGACCTCTTGTGCCAGTAGCTGCTTGATCTCAAGGGTTGAAAGCTTACGGCCAAAGCGCCCCTCGGCCATGTTCGAGGTGACGCGCAAGGCGGTGTCGACGCCCATATCTGAGGCGATCAGCAGCTCTTCGAGCTGTTCCAGCATGTCGTCGTCCAGCGCGCGGCGCACAACGGTACGGTCGTCGCCGCGATTGAACAGGCGCCCGATCAGACCTTTGGGTTCCGCGCTGGGTTCCGGTTCCGCGATGGCTGCCGCCGGTTCTTCAATCGGTAGGGGCGTAGGTTCAGCCTGGACAGGTTCCGGTTGAGGCTCCGGCGTCGGTTCGGGGGCGGCTTTCTCTCCACCGTCTTCCACGATGGCATCCAACCCTTCTTCGAGGCGAGAAGAGGATTTGAACAACTTGTCCTTAAGCTTGGAAAAAAACGCCATCTTGGGCCTCCGCAGGTGTTACCTTCACCTAATGCGGATTTGCGCCAGTTGCAAAGGGTCAGCGCAGCATGGCGCAGTTCGCGATATCGGGCACTGCGCGACAAAGCGTGAATGGTGTCTGGTGATGCCATCTGCCAAGATGAGGCTATGAAAAAGTGCCTTATGATTCTTGCGGTGATGTTTGCGCAGGCCGCGTCAGCTCAGTCGCCCCTGTCGGCGGATGAATTTGACGCCTATACGCGTGGAAAAACGTTGTTTTACGGGTTTGGCGGTCAGGTCTACGGGGTCGAGCGCTATCTGCCCAACCGCCGGGTGATCTGGTCCTTTCTGGACGGCGATTGCAAGAAAGGGATCTGGTATGAACAAGACAGTCAGATCTGCTTTCTCTACGAAGACCGCAGCGACCCGCAATGCTGGGTGTTCAGCCGATCCGGTGGCGGGCTGATTGCACAGTTCGAGGGCGACCCGCAATCAACCGAGCTGTATGAGGCGGAAGATATCGGCGAAGAGATGCTGTGCCTCGGGCCCGAGGTTGGCGTTTAGTCAACGCACACGCAGGTCATCATAGCTGATCATCACATGCTCTTGGAAAGCGGGGCGTTGGGTCAGGTCAGGGTAGTACCGCTGCAGGTTTGGCAACAGGGGCCGCGGGATATCGATGTCGAAATATCGGTAGAGAACGTGGCCCAATTGAATGTCTGCGAGAGTAAAATCAGTGCCTGCCAGAAAGGGCGCATTTGCAAGCTGCGCGTCTGCGATGGACAGTTTTGCGTTCAAATTGGCCAGCGCTAAGTCCAGCGCTCGCGCGTCCTGGTCTCGTGAGGCGGTGCGGACCACTTGCCAAAACACCGGCACTGTAAAGCCCATGGCGACGTTCAGCTTGGCCCAGTCCGCCCATTTGTCGATTTCAGCGCGCCGCGCACGGTCCTGTGGCCAAAAGTGATCATCGCCATATGCGTCGGCCAGATACCGCAGAATTGCGCCGGTTTCCCACAGTATTGGGCCTTTGCCATCCTGAAGAACCGGAATGGTTCTGTTGGGATTGAGGGCAAGAAACTCGGGCGTATCCAGTCCGCCGAAACGATGCCCAAGATCGTGCCGCTCATAGGGCAGTGACAACTCACCGACGCACCACATCAGGGCCTGTACGTTTGATGACGTTTTGCGGCCCCAGATGGACAGCATTTAGAACAATGATCCCTGATCGGGCGCGTCGGGCTGTTTCTTTGCGGATGGTTTTGCGGGTTGTCCGGACCCGACATTCAGTTTGCCATCTGCAAATTCGATCTCCAGGGACTTGTGGCCTTGCGCCTCGGATTTGCGGGTCAGGATGGCTTTGCCGGATCGCACGACCGCATATCCCCGTTCAAGCGTCGCTTTGTAGCTGAGCGTTTCGCGCAACCGGTCGGTGGCCTCCAACTGTTGGCGCAGGCGATCCAGCCGTGTGGATTGGGCTGCATCCAGTCGTTCGGCCAGGCGGGTGAGCATGTCGCGGCGTGTCGTCAATTCGCGTTGGATCGGCCGTAGCGACAGGCGCGAAGCCAAATTGTGACACCGGTCCTTTCGCGCGTCCACCAAGTTACGCAAGGTAGACGGGCGCAGATGGGCTGACATGTCGAGCAGTTTGACCCGCCTGTTCTGTACGCCACGGATCAGCGCATTCGGCAACCGGTCTGCCGTTTGGTCCAACCTTTGACGCGGCGTGTCCAGCAGGGAGTCGGCACGGGGAAGGGCCCGTGATACATCGCGCAGACGTTGCGCCCGCCGTTGCACCGCGTCGGTTGCCGCACGAGACAGACGCGCGCCTTGCTCTCCAGTCCAGGCCAGCAGCTCCATCCGGACCGGCACGGCCAGCTCCGCAGCAGCGGTCGGCGTGGGCGCGCGGCGGTCCGAGACATAGTCGATAAGTGTGGTGTCCGTTTCGTGCCCCACGGCCGAGATCAGCGGTATCTCCGAAGCGGCGGTGGCGCGGGCTACGTTTTCTTCGTTGAACCCCCACAGGTCCTCTATCGAACCGCCCCCGCGCGCGACGATGATCAGGTCAGGGCGGGGCAGCGCGCCGCCCGGGGTCAGGCGATTGAACCCTTCAATGGCGCGAGTGACCTCTGGCGCGCAGTTTGCACCCTGAACGGCAACTGGCCAGATCAGCACCTTACGCGGAAACCGGTCACGCAGCCGGTGCAGGATATCGCGAATCACGGCCCCCGAAGGCGACGTGACAACGCCAATGATTTCGGGCAGGTAAGGTAGGGGTCGCTTGCGCTCGGGTGCGAACAAACCTTCGGCTTCAAGCTGTTTCTTGCGCTTTTCCAGCAATGCCATCAAGGCGCCTTGCCCGGCAACGGCGACCTCATCGACATTGAGGTTGTATTTCGACTGTGCGCCAAAGGCGGTCAGACGACCGGTGACAACAACCTCAAGCCCTTCTTCGGGCACCACGGACAGGCCGGAAATCTGACCTTTCCACGTGGTGCAGGCCAGCACATTCCGGTCGTCCTTGACGTCATAATACAAATGCCCGGATCGCGCCTTGAACACACGCCCGACCTCACCGCGCACTCGGATTCGCCCAAATGTGCCCTCAAGCGTGCGCTTCACCTCGCCCGAGACCTCGGACACCGTGTATTCGGGGGTATTCTGGCCCGGGATCGGGTCATCAAGCAGGTCGGACATTTCAGCGCCTTGTGTCAAATGCCTGCCCAGCTTAGAACGCCGCGCAGGCAAGGCCAAGCAGATCGGAGCGCATTCATGAACATCCTCATCCTCGGCAGCGGCGGGCGCGAACACAGCCTGGCATGGGCGGTGATGCAAAACCCCAAATGCGACCGGCTGATTGTGGCTCCGGGCAATGCAGGGATTTCGCAGATCGCAGAATGCGCGGCTTTGGACATCGAAAATGGTGGCGCTGTCGCAGGATTTGCCGAAGAAAACGCGATTGATTTCGTGATCGTCGGCCCGGAGGCACCCCTGGCTGCAGGTGTGGCGGATCGGCTGCGCGAGGCCGGGGTTCTGGTCTTTGGACCTTCGGCTGACGCGGCGCAGCTTGAGGCTTCGAAAAGCTTCACCAAAGAGGTTTGTGACGCCGCGAACGCGCCTACGGCAGCTTATTCGCGCTTTACCGAGGCTGCGCCTGCCAAGGATTACATCCGACAGCAAGGTGCACCGATCGTGGTCAAGGCAGATGGTCTGGCCGCGGGCAAAGGCGTGATCGTTGCGATGGACGAAGACACTGCGCTGGAGGCCATCGACGACATGTTCGGCGGTGCTTTTGGGGGCGCTGGGGCCGAGGTGGTGATCGAAGAGTTCATGGAGGGGGAAGAAGCCTCTCTTTTCGTGCTGTGTGACGGCGAAGAGGTTCTGTCCATCGGAACCGCGCAGGACCACAAGCGCGTGGGCGAGGGCGATACCGGCCTGAACACCGGCGGCATGGGAGCCTATTCTCCGGCCCCGGTGCTAAGCGCCGAGGTTGAGGCGCGCGCGATGGATCAGATCATTCGTCCAACCATGGCCGAGATGAAGCGGCGCGGGATGCCATTTCAGGGCGTGCTTTACGCCGGGCTTATGATCAAGGACGGTCAGCCGCGCCTGGTCGAATACAATGTGCGCTTTGGCGATCCGGAATGTCAGGTTCTGATGATGCGTCTGGGTGCTCAGGTTCTGGACCTGCTGCATGCCGCTGCCGAGTCACGCTTGGGCGAAACCCGCGTGAATTGGGCTGACGATCACGCGATAACGGTTGTGATGGCCGCCACTGGCTATCCGGTCTCGTATGAAAAAGGAACCGTGATCAAAGGGTTGGACGCGTTGACCGAAGACAGCCGAAACATGGTTTTCCATGCGGGAACCAAAGCCGCTGACGGTCAGGTTGTGGCCGCAGGTGGGCGTGTACTGAATGTCACGGCGCGGGGAGAGACCCTGCAGGAGGCGCGGGACCAGGCCTATGCGATGGTTGGCAAAGTCGATTGGCCGGAGGGCTTCTATCGCCGCGACATCGGTTGGCGCGCGCTCTGAGCGGTTAACAGGGCAGGCGCAGTGGCTTCGGCCCAGTGAAATACTAAGTCAGAAAAAGGGGCGGATCAGCAGTTGAGGGCTGCGGTCAGGTCTTTGCGGCTTTTGAGAGGGCCAAGGTCAGCGGTTTGCCAGCCGTTTTCATAAAACACGCCAACAACACGAGACCAGTCTGCGCTTGCCACGACAAGTGCCGAGCGGCTTCCGCAGGTGCGTATCCCACCAGAGATGAAATCTTCACCGATCTTGTGGTTCGTGAGGCCGCGAAGGGCGACAATTTCGGTCAGGTCACCATTTTCGAAGCGCCAGATGCGCAGGGTTTTAGCCAGATGCGGGCGGTCGATATAGGCGATTTCGATATTGCCGTCGCCATCCAGATCAGCGGCTCCGATGGGGGCGAGCCAGCGGTTGCGGGTGCCAATATGAGGCGTGGCAGCGATCTTAGTTCCGCTTGCGTCATAGATGGCAAGCTGCGCGCCGGTATCAGTCTGACTTTCAACAACGATGACCTCTGGTGAGCCGTTCTTGGTGATATCCACCAGTCGCGGCGCGAGGTCTTCGAAAACGCGATCTTGCGGCAATTGCACTGTCAATACGGACGTGGCCGAGGTGGTTCCTGTGGTTTGGACAGTAAGCTCCAGCCCACCATATTCGATATCATCGCCCAATACACCATGGGCGTAGCGGGTTGTCGGGTCGATGAATTTGGCGGATGTAATGGTTTCGCCCGCAACGGCTTGGTCCATCCCCGCCAACCACAAGCTCAACATCAGCAGCGCGCCGCGCGCCCAAGATCGCCACGGGCGGGCGGGCAGGCGCGGCGCTTTCTTTAGCATCAGATCTGTTTTTCCGGCATCTGGACGACCAGACCGTCCAGCGCGTCGGTGACCTTAATCTGGCAGGTCAGGCGCGAGCGAGCCGGGTCGGGCTCGTAGGCGAAATCCAGCATGTCCTCTTCCATGTCGTCCTTGGCGGGGATTTTCTCGACCCAGTCGGGGTGGATGTAGACATGGCAGGTCGAGCACGCACAGGCGCCGCCGCAATCGGCCTCGATGCCGGGGATGTTGTTGTCACGGGCTCCTTCCATGACGGTCAGTCCGTTGGCGACCTCGACAGTATGTTCGGTACCGCCATGCTCGACATAGGTGATCTTTGCCATTGCGTGCGTCTTCCTTTTGCGATGTTCGAATTCTTCCTTAGTCAAGGCATTTAGGTCTTTCCAGTCTCATTTGCGATTCAGAACGCTATGTCTGGACATTCCTAACAATTGTTCATTCTTTGTTCTCAAGGTTACTGCGCTTGTTCGACCCGCAACCTGGACTTGGGCTTGGCCGAGCCCGCTGGTCTGTCTTTCGGCTAGCCGCCCAGATGTGCTGACGTGGGGTGAGTGGTCACAAGACGTAAAGTCATCCCCTCAAATGAAATTCACAAAGGCGAATGAGATTGTGCTACTTTGTTCATAGATCTCCAAAATCCTGAGCGAGGTAATGTCATGCGCATTTTCCCGGTTTTCCTGCTTGGCCTGACCAGCGCAGCCTTCTGGGCGCACTCCGTTTCCGCGCAGGAGGTGGCTGACACGATTTATTCCGGCGGGCCGATCCTGACAATCACCGATGAAATGCCGACGATTGAGGCGGTCGCCGTCAAAGACGGGCGCATCCTGGCCACTGGCTCGCTGGCCGAAATCCGGGCGCATCAGGGCGAAGGAACCCAGCAATTCGATCTGGACGGGCGCACGATGCTGCCCGGCTTCGTTGACAGCCACGGTCATGTGGTGATGGGCGGGTTGCAGGCCTTGTCGGCCAATCTGCTATCCCCGCCCGACGGCGCGGTAACCGATATCGCAAGCCTGCAGGCCACGCTGACCCAATGGGCCGAAGACAATGCCGAAGCCGTGGGCCAGGTGCAGATGATCGTCGGCTTTGGCTATGACAACGCACAGCTTGCGGAACTGCGCCACCCCACGCGGGAAGAGCTTGACGCGGTCTCCACAAACCTGCCGGTGGTGATTATTCACCAGTCCGGCCATCTTGGCGTGGCGAACTCCAAAGCGCTGGAGATCGCGGGTATCACTGCCGAAACCGAAGCGCCCGCAGGCGGCGTGATCCAGCGTGACGACACGGGCGAACCCAACGGAGTGTTGGAGGAGTACGCCTTTTTTGCCGTTCTGGTTCCCTTGCTCGGTGGCTTGGGCGAAGAAGGGCTTGAAGAATTTGCCAAAGCGGGCAGCGCGCTTTGGGCAAGCTATGGCTATACCACCGGTCAAGAGGGGCGCTCTTCGGGTGAAATCGTTGAGGCGCTCAAGAAAGTGGCAGCCAGTGGAGATCTGCCCATCGATGTGGTCGCATTCCCGGATGTGTTGGAATCGCAGGACTATATCGCGGAAAACATGTCGCTGGATTACACCGATGGTGTGCGCGTTGGCGGCTGTAAGCTGACCATTGACGGCTCACCCCAGGGGTTCACCGCGCTCAGGGACCGGCCATATTACGACCCTGTCGGCGTGTACCCGGCAGGATATGCCGGGTACGCCGCGATCTCGATGGAACAACTGCAGGATGCGGTGAACTGGTGCTATGAGAACGGGTTCCAGATTCTGGTTCATTCGAACGGCGAAGGCGCATCCGATATGCTGATCGCCGCACTGGAAGTGGCGCAGATGAAATACGGCGATCCCGGCAACCGGCCCGTGCTGATCCATGGCCAGTTCCTGCGCGAGGATCAGGTAGCAGCCTATAAGCGTCTGGGTGTGTTTCCCTCGGTCTTTCCGATGCACACATTTTACTGGGGTGACTGGCACCGCGATCACACGGTTGGTCCAGTCAACGCCGAAAACATCTCACCCACCGGCTGGATACGGGAACGGGGCATGATGTTTGGCACCCATCACGACGCGCCCGTCGCATTTCCCAACAGCATGCGCGTGCTGGCCGCCACGGTGACGCGTCGCACGCGGTCGGGCGACATTCTGGGCCCGCACCAAAGGGTGGATGTGATGACGGCCTTGAAAGCGATGACAATTTGGCCGGCATGGCAGCATTTTGAAGAGGACAGCAAAGGGACGATCGAGCCCGGAAAGCAGGCTGATTTCGTGATCCTGTCGCAGGATCCGACAGCGATCGACCCCGAAACGCTTGAGGATGTGCAGGTGCTGGTCACTGTCAAAGGGGATCGCGTGGTTTACGAGGCCGACACAGGTGTCCAAAAAGGCAGCCTTGGATTTTCGCCTTTCTCGACGGACCCGGTGGTCGCCCACAGGTTTCTGCATGCGGTGTATCAGGGAATGGGGGTCGAGCGTCCTTGGTTGACAAATGCCCTTGTTCGAAAGGACTGAAGGCAAAACATCTCTTGAAACCGGTGGGAAAATAAGCGCTTGTGTCGCAGCCGGAGATTGCTCCGGGTGATGAAACAAAGCTTTGGCTCCTGAATGACTGCACCGCATAAAGACCGACCGCTTCTGGCTGCGGGTTTGATGATCTGCGCCATGCTGGTGATTGGTGTGATCGACAATTTCATTGCGCCGCTGTCGGAACTGATCGGGCTATGGCAGTTTCACCTGACCCGAGCGTTGATGGCCTGGCCTCTGGTGGCGGTCCTACCGCTGATGGGGTTGGGCAGTCTGATACCCGTGCGCCTGTGGGCGGTGGCCTTGCGCAGCCTGCTGGTGGCGGTTTCGATGCTGTTCTATTTCACGGCATTGGCAATGATGCCCATTGCGCAGGCTTTGGCCGGTTTGTTCACCTCACCGATTTTCATCTTGCTGATCACCGCAGGAGTGATGCGGCAGCGCATTGGCATCTGGCGCATCATCGCCGTGGCGGTCGGGTTTTCCGGGATCATACTGGTCCTGCAACCCAACCCGGCCGAGTTTGATGCCACTCTGCTGATCCCCGTTTGTGCGGGCTTCTTCTATGCGCTGGGCGCCATCGCAACGCGCAGCATGTGCGCGGGCGAAAGCACGGTGGCCTTGCTGGCGGGGATGTGGGTCACGCTGGGACTATTGGGTGGGGTGGGGACTCTGTTCCTGATGATCTGGCCCATGTGGCAGCCCGGTGACGAAGTGCTTTTCGTGTCGCGACCCTGGGTCTGGCCCATGTGGGAAGCGGTGCCGCTGATTCTGCTGCAATCCGTGGGCTCGGTCTGCGGCGTGTTCATGATCATCAAATCCTACCAACTGGGTGAGCCGTCTTATGTCTCGGTCTTCGAGTATTCGGTGATGATCTTCGGGCCTTTCTTCGCCTGGATCGCCTTTGGACAACCCGTGGGCGGCTGGCAGGTACTGGGCATACTGTTCATCGTCCTGGCAGGCGTCATCATTGCGCTACGCTCGCGCTAAGACGTTCTTGCCATCGGATTTAGCGTTTGAACAACACACCTTGTGATCGCTTGTCCCGGTGATCGCCGCGCAAATTGGCGTGCAGGGCGCGGCCGGCCTGAACGCCCGGGCGGGCGCTGACGGTTTCCAGCCAGCGGGCGAAATGGGGCTTGTCGTCCAAAACCTGCTGCTGGCCTTCCCACAAGCTGGCCCAGCCCCAGATCGACATGTCTGCGATCGAATAGAAATCGCCCGCGACATATTCGTTTTGCGCCAGACGGCGATCCAGCACGCCGTAAAGGCGCCCGACCTCGGACCGGTAGCGATCTTTGGGGTAGGGCAGGTCCTGCGGCGGATCCAGTTGAGGTGCATATTTCAGAAAATGATGCGCCTGACCGGCCATTGGGCCTACTCCGCCCATCTGCCACATCAGCCATTCTTCGACAGCAATCCGATCCCGCTCGGTCTTGCCATAGAACCGCCCGGTCTTGCGGGCCAGATACATCAGAATCGCTCCGCTTTCAAAGACCGAAACCGGTGTGCCTCCCGGGCCGTCATGGTCGACAATGGCGGGCATTCGGTTGTTAGGCGCGATCTTAAGAAATGCAGGATCGAACTGATCGCCTTTGCCGATATTGATCAGGTGGGTCTGATAAGGCAGCTCCATTTCTTCCAAAGCGATGGAAGCCTTCCAGCCATTGGGCGTGGGCCAGAAATACAGGTCGATCGGCTGTGTCATGCGTCCTCCGCTTGGTTGGTCGCGATCATGATGGTTTTTGCCCATTCGGCAAGGGGGCCGCGCAAAGAGTTACGAAACCGTGAGTGATCTTGCGCCACTCTTGACGAAAGAATGGCCGAGGCGTAAACGCGACAGCACCACGTGGCGATTTGTTACCGGATTGCGGGCCACGCTAAACAACACCGCTAAAAGGTCAGGATGAAAGACCCCTTTCGCTTGGCCGCGTCTGGGGTTTTTTGTTTGCCCTTTGGGGCTGAAAGGAACGACATGAGCGAGAGCTGGAACAAACGCACCCAAGCCGTCCACGGCGGCATTCGTCGGAGCCAGTATAACGAGGTCAGCGAAGCGATCTATCTGACGCAGGGCTTCGTTTATGAAAACGCGGAACAGGCCGAGGCCCGGTTTCTGGAATGCGGCCCGGATGAGTTCATCTATGCCCGTTACGGCAACCCGACCGTTTCGATGTTCGAACAACGCGTTGCCGCGCTGGAAGGGGGCGAGGATGCCTTTGCCACCGCCTCTGGCATGGCGGCCGTGAACGGCGCGCTGACATCCATGCTCAAGGCAGGCGACCACGTGGTTTCGGCCAAGGCGCTGTTTGGTTCGTGCCTCTATATCCTGGAAAACATCCTGTCACGCTTTGGGGTTGAGGTGACGTTTGTCGACGGAACCGATCTGGAACAGTGGCAAGCCGCGATACGTCCCGACACCAAGGCCGTGTTCTTCGAATCCATGTCGAACCCGACCCTTGAGGTGATCGACATCGAATCCGTATCCAAACTGGCGCATGCGGTTGGGGCCGTTGTCATCGTGGACAACGTCTTTTCGACCCCGGTCTATTCGCGCGCCATCGAACAAGGCGCTGATGTGGTGGTCTATTCAGCGACCAAGCACATTGACGGGCAGGGCCGGGCGCTGGGCGGCGTGATTATCGGCACCAAAGAGTTTATCCGGGGTACGGTTGAGCCTTACTTGAAACACACGGGCGGCGCGCTCAGCCCGTTCAACGCGTGGATCATGCTCAAAGGGCTTGAGACCATCGCCCTGCGTGTGAACGCCCAAACCGATACGGCCCAAAAGATTGCCGAAGCGCTGGAAGGTCATCCGGCGCTGGAGCGCACGCTCTATCCGGGTCTGAAAACCCATGCGCAAAACGATCTGGTTCAGTCACAGCTGGGCGGCAAGGGCGGCACGGTTCTGTCGCTGGACATCAAAGGCGGCAAGCCCGCGGCGTTTGCTTTCCTGAATGCGATGACCATCCCGGTGATTTCCAACAACCTGGGCGATGCCAAGTCGATCGCGACGCATCCGGCCACCACCACGCACCAGCGCCTAAGCGAAGAGCAGCGCGACGAGCTTGGTATTACACCGGGCCTGATCCGCTTTTCCGTCGGCCTGGAAGATGCGAATGATCTTTTGGCGGACCTCAAGGCCGCATTGGACGCATCGCAGCGGTGACCCACAAGCCGCCGATCTGATCAAAAGCTCGGCGGCATTTGGCCTTTCTGACCGATTTTCTTAACAAAATGCCGCAAATGCGGAGAAAAAAGCGATCCGTTTTGATAGGGTCACCGTATCGCTAAGGACTGTTCACTGCCCCGCAATCGTCTATTATCAGCCGGCCAGACAAGGAAACCTACGTATGAACGTACATCCGCGCGCGTTGGAAGATGCACCTGAACGTGACGAAGCCGCTGCCGCGTTGAAGGTCTTGCGGCAATGGGCGTCTTCCGCATCCGAAGCCGAGATCAGCCAGCTGGACCCAGCCATTGCGAAACTTCTGCCGGGCCGGGCGCTTGAAAACTATCCGACGCTGTCGCGTGCATATCCCGAAGACTTCAAGGTTGATGAGGGCTACAAAGCGTCCCTGCCGGATTTGCAGAACGGGCCCTCCAGCCTGATCCGTGGCGCCAAGCAGCAGATTCAGCATGTGGGAATTTCAAACTTCCGTCTGCCCATCCGGTTTCACCGCAAAGACGGCGACGACCTGACGCTTGAGACTTCGGTGACCGGATCGGTCAGTCTGGAGGCTGAAAAGAAGGGCATCAACATGTCCCGGATCATGCGGTCTTTCTACAAACATGCCGAGCGCACGTTCAGCTTTGAGGTAATGGAAGCGGCCCTGAATGATTACCTGACCGATCTGGACAGCCCCGATGCCCGGATACAGATGCGGTTTTCCTACCCGGACAAGGTGGAAAGCCTGCGGTCGGGCCTGTCTGGATACCAGTATTATGACATCGCGCTGGAGCTGGTTGAAAAGGACGGTGAACGCCTCAAGATCATGCATCTGGACTATGTCTATTCCTCGACCTGTCCCTGTTCGCTGGAACTGAGCGAACATGCCCGCGCGACCCGAGGGCAGCTGGCGACGCCGCATTCGCAACGATCGGTGGCGCGGATCTCGGTTGTGGTGGATTGCAATGCGGATTGCCTGTGGTTCGAAGACCTGATTGCGCTGTGTCGTCGGGCCGTGCCCACGGAAACGCAGGTCATGGTCAAACGCGAAGACGAACAGGCCTTTGCTGAGCTAAACGCGGCCAATCCGATCTTTGTCGAAGACGCGGCGCGGCTGTTTTGCGCCGAACTGCAGGCCGATCACCATGTCGGGGATTTCCGGGTGATTGCCAGCCACCAGGAAAGTCTGCACAGCCATGACGCGATCTCGATTCTGACCGAGGGACCGACCTTTGAATCGGCCAGCGTTGACCCGCGCCTGTTCACCACCTTGTTTCATGTTGGCTGAAAATAGCGGCACAAGGCGCTGATTTTTTGCGGCTAATCTGAACGTCGGCGCTCTTTTGCCGCAATGCAGCATTTCTTGCTGCAGATGCTTGGTTTTTGCTTTAGTCTTGATCCCGAGTGCAGCTGCTGTGACCCAAGCCAAGTCTTGCGGCACAGCCTGAAAGGAAGCCGGGACGTGCAAGGCCTTGGACAGCTACTCTGTGAATCCGCCCAAGTGATCCGGGCGGGCAGGACCCTTATTCAAATTCATCCGCTGCCTCGAATTCACAGGAGAGAAATGTAATGAACCCAATTTCCAACCCGTTTGAGTTTCAGGCGGCAGCGATCCGGATGGCCGGTTACGCGATGACCAGCCAATTGAAAATCATGCAGATCATGACACGTTCGGCGCTTGAATTGCCGATGGCCCCTGTCCATGCGTTGCAGGCGACGGCGTCCGAGCCGTCTGTCGCGCCTGCAAAACCTGCAGCTTCCAAACCCAAATCGCGCGCCGCCGCGAAGCCGGTCAAAACCAAGGCCGCAGCCGCTGCAAAACCTGCGCGCAAGCCAGCGGTTAAGGCAGCCCCCAAGCCTGCGGCCACGGTTGCGAAACCTGCGCCCAAGCCGGTCACTGCGACGCCCAAGACTTTGACCAAACCTGTTGCATCAACCGCCAAAGTGGCGACAACACCTGCAAAACCCCAGGAAAAGCCAGCGGCAACACGTACTGCACCAAAGCCTGCTCCGGTGAAGGCCGTCGCGCCAAAGCCTACGGCAAAGCCGGTTTCCAAACCGAAACCTGTTGCCAAGGCAGTGCCGTCTGCTGAAAAAGCGGCTGCCACAGTAAAGTCCGTAGCATCTGTCGCCAAACCGCAGGCCGCGCCGAAATCGCCACAGGCCAAAGCTGCGCCCGCGTCCAAACCCGCAGCGGCTTCGCAGCTATCGGCGACAAAACCGGCTGCACCTGCCGCCTCCGTTCGGAAAACGCGCGCGCCGTCCAAGCCGCCTGTGATGCCGGCCCAATCTGCGAAAACCGAGAAGTAAGTCGGGCTCGCGCTTGACACTGCCGGGCAGGCAAGCCAACGCTTCGCCTTATGATGGACTTTCGCCCGGTCGGATATGTGATTGGCTTGCTGGTCGCCATTCTTGGGGCGACCATGCTGCTGCCTATGCTTGCGGACATGATCGAAGGCCGCGGCGAATGGCACGTTTTCCTGGAAAGCGCGGTCATTACGATCCTGACCGGCGTAGTCCTGGCAATGAGCTGTTCGAACGGTGTTGGCGAAGGTTTGACGATCCGTCAGACCTTTTTGCTGACCACCGGGGTATGGGTGGCGCTGCCGGTATTTGGTGCGATCCCGTTCCTGTTTGGCGAGACCGAGCTGCGCTTTGTCGACGCTTATTTCGAGGCGATGTCGGGCCTGACGACAACCGGCTCGACGGTGATTTCCGGGCTGGATGACATGCCGCAAGGGCTGTTGCTGTGGCGCGGGTTGCTGCAATGGCTTGGGGGCATCGGCATCATCGTCGTCGCCATGGTGTTCCTGCCCGAACTTCGGGTCGGTGGGATGCAGATCTTCCGCTCGGAAGGGTTTGAAACCATGGGGAAAATCTTGCCTCGCGCGCAAGAAATTGCGGGGCAGATTTCCCTGATCTACGTTTTCCTGACCCTTGTCTGCGCGTTGGTTTACGCGGGCCTCGGGATGGGTTTTTTTGATGCTGTCGTGCATGCGCTGACCACGATATCCACCGGCGGGTTTTCCAACTATGACGCGTCGTTTGGCACGTTTTCTGGCCCGGCTGAATACGCTGCGGCAGTGTTCATGATCCTCGCGGCGCTGCCGTTTGTGCGTTATGTCCAATTCGCCAATGGCAACACCAGTTCGCTGTGGAAAGACAGCCAGATCAAGGCGTTTCTGGCCACCATCACCATTCTTGTGGCGATCATGTCGGTGTTTCTGACCTCGGTTTTCCCGCATCACTGGGAACAGGCTTTCCGTGAATCGCTGTTCAACATCACCTCGATCATTTCGGGGACGGGCTATGCCAGCGTCGACTATATGGG
This sequence comes from Ruegeria sp. H6, assembly GCF_056532975.1. Classification (NCBI taxonomy): domain Bacteria; kingdom Pseudomonadati; phylum Pseudomonadota; class Alphaproteobacteria; order Rhodobacterales; family Roseobacteraceae; genus Ruegeria; species Ruegeria sp. H6. Next base: position 50,787 of record NZ_JBQFOA010000002.1, on the reverse strand, counting down.
CTGGGGCAGCTTTCCGGTCATGTTGTTCTTTTTGATCGGTCTGATCGGCGGATGCGCCGGGTCGACGGCCTGTTCGATCAAAGTGTTTCGCTATCAGTTGCTGTTTGCGTCGATCAAGTCCCAGATCAGCCGCATCAGATCTCCGCATGGGGTGTTCATGCCGCGTTATGACGGTCGCCCGATTGGGCGCGATGTCCTGACGTCTGTGATGAGCTTTTTCATGTTCTTCGTGTTGTCGATGGGCATGCTGTCCTGGGCACTGGCGCTGACCGGGCTGGATTTCATCACATCCGTTTCGGGGGCCGCGACGGCGTTGGCCAATGTGGGGCCCGGGCTGGGCGATCAGATCGGACCGTCGGGCAACTTTGCCGGGCTTAACGATACCGCAAAATGGTTGCTGACAATCGGGATGCTGGTCGGACGGCTGGAGCTTTTGGCAGTATACGCCATCTTTACTACTCAATTCTGGAGAAGCTGATGAAAAGATCTCTGGGCGCCCAAATCTCGCATGCGCTGAAGGATCGGGACGTCGACGTCATCTTTGGCATCCCCGGGGTCCATAACCAAGAGATGTATCGCGGTATCGAAGAGGCCGGGATTGCACATATTCTGGCGCGCCACGAACAGGGGGCGGGGTTCATGGCAGACGGATATGCCCGGGCGACGGGCAAGCCGGGCGTGGTCTATGTGATCACCGGGCCGGGCCTGTGCAACACGCTGACGCCGATCGGGCAGGCCTATACCGATTCCGTTCCAATGCTGGTGATGTCATCCTGCCTGGACGAGACACAGGCGCAGAGCGGGCAGTTGCACCAGATGAAGGATCAGCGCACAGCGGCGGAAACAGTGGCGGATTGGTCCTTGCAGGGCAACGACCCTCAATCCGTCTACCGGCTGATGGACCGCGCCTTTGAAGAATTTGCCCTGTCGCGCCCGCGGCCCAAGCACATTCAAGTGCCTATCGCACAGTTGCAGGCGGATGCCGGTCCTGCGCCGTTCCCCAACCCACCCGCCTTACCAGCCAAAGCCAATCCGCCGGATATTGCACCGCTCGTATCGCTTCTCAACAGCGCGCGCCGACCGCTCTTTATCCTCGGGGGCGGGGCGCGGTCGGATCTGTGGCGGCAAATTTTGACCCAGCTTGGGGCAGCCTGTTTCACAACCTATGCCGGGCGTGGGCTTGTTGGGACAGGTTATGCGCTCGATTTCGGCGCAACCCTGCCGCGACCGGGCAGCGCCGAGGTCATCGGATCAGCCGATCTGGTCGTCGTAATCGGTGCGGAGCTGGGCGAGGTTGATCTGTGGCGTACCCATCTGGGCCACAGCTCTCATCTCGTGCGTGTCGATCTGGATCCTCAGGTGCTGTCGGACCGGCATCGGGCGTCTATCCGTATTCAGGCGGATGGTGACAGCTTTGCGCAGGCGCTTTGGGCGGCGCTAGAGCAGGTGAAGCCTGCCGATGGATGGCCACCTGATGAGGTCAGCGAGGCCCGGGCCCGCTGGCGCGCTGAGGTTGACGCCGAACGGCCCGGGATCGTGCCTGTCATTGATGCGCTGCGGGCTGCGATGCCAGATGAAGCCATGATCTATTCCGACATGACCCAGTTTGCCTATGGCGCGAAAGAGGTCTGGGAGATGGCTCATCCCCACCATTGGCACCACCCGACAGGGTTTGGAACGCTGGGCTACGCGCTGCCCGCGGGTATCGGCGGGGCCGTTGCCCGACGCGGTAAACCCACAGCCGTCATCGCCGGGGATTACGGGTTTCAATATACGATGCAAGAATTGGGAACAGCGGTTGAGCTGGGCTTGTCCCTGCCGATCATCCTGTGGGACAACGGCAAGCTGAAAGAGATCGAAGAAAGTATGGTGCGCGGGCAGATCGCCCCCAACGCCGTCGTCGCGCGCAATCCCGATTTCTGCAAGCTGGCCGAGGCTTATGGTGCCCGGTCCGCCCAGCCAGACAAGCTGAGCGATTTGGGCAATGTCATGCAAGAGGCCTTTGCCGCCCCGGTGCCAACCTTGATCCGGCTGACACCTCAGATCACCTGAGCGCTAGTCCCAGCAGTGAACCAGAACCGTCATACCATTGGCACGGCGGGACAGTTCATTGGGCGAAATCCGTGCGGTTTCCACGCCCGGCTGGCCTGAAACCCCGGCTTTGGTCAGAGTATCCTGCAAGCGCTCGACGCTGGCAGACAGGCTTACGCTGCCGGGCAGGCTGCGGCCTTCCGTGGGGGTCGGCAGCAACATCCCGATCACGTTGCCACTGCCGTCGAAAACCGGCCCGCCCGCATCGCCGGGCTGCGCCGACAGAGACAGGCGCTTGATGCCGCTTTCGCCATTCAGGCCGCGAATGTCAGCCACCTGACCAAAAGTCAGGGTGGGGGCACCCAGGGCGCCTTCGTAAGAAAAGCCCGAAACGGCAACTTCGGACTGAATGCGGGGCTGATCGCTGCTGAGGCCTGCGACGCTGATCGGTGCCAGCGATTTCGTTGGGCGCAGAACGGCAACACCGGCTTCGTCATCCGACCATGCGACCTGAACCTCTTGATCCCCGTCCAGGGTGATCCGGGTGCAGCTGTCGGTGATCTCGGATACAGTCAAAACCGAACCTGCGTTATCGGCGTAAAAACCGGAGCGCGACAAGCGTGGTTTGCGGATTTGCAGACCCGAAACAAGATCGATGCTTTGTTCGGCGGTCGCCCCCGCTGCGTCATCCAGAACAGCGTCGGTTGTGCTAAAGCTGGCTTTCATAGCCGCCAAAACGCGCGCGCGGCGCGCATCGTCGCCTTCGGGCCAGACAAGGGTGAACCCTTTGATCTTGCCATCATCCAGCGCGGCCTGCGTGAACGACACAATCCCGTTGCCGCGACCTTCGATTGTAAAGCTGTTACCGCGCAGCTCGCGCGGGCCATTCAGGGGCACAACCTTTAGCGATTGCATCACCTGATACAAGGCCCGCAAGGTTGCTGGGCTGCCGTTCTGGCTGATCAACAGCGCCTTGGCGTCAAACCCGGTGCTGGCGTCAAAATGCGCAAACGGGGCCTCGTGGCGATCAAATGAGACTAGCGCCAGGGGCATGTCCATCGAGATACCGGCCTCAGCGTCCGTGTACCGCTCCATCCCGGCGCTGATCAGTGGTTCGTTGTAGTCATCCAACAGGGTTTTGCGCTGCAAGGTGGTCAGCACGCCAGTGTCCTCAAAGCCATTAAAGCGCTGCCATTCGGCCATCGACCGGCGGGTTCCGGCGCCAAAGGCACCATCAATTGTCGAATTGTAGAAACCCGCTGCTTGCAGGGCGGTTTGCAGGTCGCGCCGTTCCTGCGCGCTCAGCAGGCGCTCGCCACGCAGGGCCTCGGATCGCGTTTCTTCAGATGGCTGGATGGTCAGCTCTGCCTGGGGCTGTTCCTGCGGCTCTACCGGCGGGGTCACGACCTCACGGTTGAGGATGTTTGCGCCCGTTGGCCAGTATTGCTGGGCGAAAGAGTTTGAAAAGGCGATATAGCTGTCCGAGGGAATCTGGCCCTCGGCACGGTAGACACGCAAGACCTGTTCAGCATCAGTGCGCAAATAAGGCCCGATAACAATAGCATACCAGCCAGAGTTCAGGCGAAATCCGTTCACGTCCGGCAGGTTGTTTGCGTAATCCCGTGCGCGGTCCTGGGCCTCGCGCAATGTCGGGTGCGCCTCGACCTGAACCCAAACGCCCTGGTCCTGTTGGGCCATTGCTGCGCGCAGACCGAAGAAAAGAAACAAAGTAAAAGCTGTAAAAAAGCGTGTCATCATCTGCCCGTGTTTCGCAGTGTTTTCTGTTCGCCGCAGACTACGCGATTTCATTAACCCAGCGCCATGCCCGGATTGCGGGGAATTTTGAGTGTGGCTGCGCAGTGACAGCTTGTCCGCTTTGGCCCGTTGACGCCCCTTGGCCCCTTGCATAGGAAGGGCAAAACCCATCGGAACCGGGCGCATCGGGTGCCCAGAGGGAATGTCATGACTGAACCGTCCAGCGCACCACGTTCATTTCAGGAAATTATCCTGCGGCTTCAGACCTATTGGGCGTCCAAGGGCTGCGCGATTCTGCAACCCTATGACATGGAAGTCGGTGCCGGGACATTCCATCCGGCAACCACTCTGCGCGCATTAGGATCCAAGGCCTGGGCAGCGGCTTATGTACAACCCTCGCGCCGTCCGACCGATGGGCGGTATGGCGAAAATCCGAACCGTTTGCAGCATTACTACCAGTATCAGGTGCTGATCAAACCCAGCCCGCCGGACCTGCAGGATTTGTACTTGGGCTCGCTTGAGGCCATCGGGATCGACATGAACCTGCATGACATCCGGTTCGTCGAAGATGACTGGGAAAGCCCGACGCTCGGCGCCTGGGGCCTGGGGTGGGAGGTCTGGTGCGACGGTATGGAAGTCAGCCAGTTCACCTATTTCCAGCAGGTCGGCGGCCACGATTGCGCGCCTGTTTCGGGCGAGTTGACCTATGGGCTGGAGCGCCTGGCCATGTACGTGCTGGGCATCGATCACGTCATGGACATGCCGTTTAACGATCCTCAGTCGCCCAGCCCCTTGAGATATGGCGATATTTTCAAGCAGACCGAAGAGGAATACGCCCGTTGGAATTTCGACGTGGCCAATACCGAGGTTCTGCTGCGCCATTTCGAAGAGGCCGAGGCCGAATGTGCCGCTATTCTGGCGCAGGATCACGACGATCCGAAAACCGGCAAGCGTATCATCATGGCGCACCCGGCCTATGATCAGTGCATCAAAGCGTCGCACATCTTCAACCTGCTGGACGCGCGCGGCGTGATTTCGGTGACCGAGCGGCAGGCCTATATCGGACGGGTGCGGGCGCTGGCAAAGCAATGCGCAGACGCGTTTGTTCAGACTGAGGCCGCCGGGTTTCAGGCTTGATGTGCCGTTCAGGCCAAGCCGGGCAACAACACCTTCAACCCGTCCGCAATCATGCTGATTGCGATGGCCGACAGGATCATGCCCATAAAGCGGCTCATGATCACCCGGGCGTTGTCGGACAAACGTTTTGCCAGGGCGGATGCGTTCCAGAAGGTGATCAGAAGAAGCGCGATAACGAACAGGAAAACGCCTGCAAATCCAATAACCTCTATAGGTTTCTTGATGTGACTGGCGTACAGGATCAGGGTCGTGATCGTGCCGGGTCCGACCAGAATGGGGAACGACAGCGGATAGAACGCGACGGTCTCGGGCGCGGGATAGGCGTTCTTTTCCCCGTCGGTTCCGTGATGGGCGCTGCTTTCGTTCCCGCTCAGCATGTTCATGCCGATCATCAGAACCACAAGGCCGCCGGCGACGCGCAAGTCATCCACACTGATGCCGAACAGCCCCAGCGCCTGACTGCCAACAGCGGCAAAGCCGGTGCCCAGAACGATGCAGTAGACCGCGGTTTTGACGGCGACCTTGCGCTGATCGGCGACGGACAGGCCGTCGGTGACACTCAGAAACACCGGCAGGTTGGTGATTGGATTCATGATCGCAAAAAGCGCGCCGAAAAATCCTACGGCAAGGGTCGTGTCCATGTCCGAAATCTCTTTTCACTCTGTCCTCAACGGGAACCTGTCCTATTTTCTTCCATCTTGAAAGAGGCATCGTGAGCAAAGGAACACGACGATGACTGGAAAGCTGCTTGCGATCATCTTGCTTGTGTCGGCTCTGGTGGCCGGGATTGGCATGTATTACCTGCAGATCTATGGGTTTTACTACGATGTTGAGCCGCAACCGGGGCAGGATGTCGTCCTGGTCACGACCGACGGCGCAGCCCAGATCCCCTATACCGCGTTTCAGGCCATTGATGCCGACAGCTCGCCCATCCGCTATCGCGCCTGTTTCGAAACGGAACTGACGCCGGATCAAATGGCGCAGTTCGCGCTCGTTGAGAATGCCGAGCCTCTGACCGCTCCGGGCTGGTTCGATTGCTATGATGCGGTGGCCTTGGCTGCGGCATTGAAATCGGGGCAGGCGCAAGCCTTCATGGGCACCAAGAACATACATTACGGCGTTGATCGCATCGTTGCTGTGACCCAAGGCGGCAAAGGATACGTTTGGCACGTTCTGAACAATTGCGGCGAAAAGGCCTATGACGGTACCGTAATTGGTGAGGAATGCCCGCCCAGGCCCGAGAACTGAGGACGCCATGGTCACCGAAGCCCTTCAGATACCCGCATTCCTGACAGCCACGCTGGGGCTGGCGGTGTATCTTCTGGGGGCCGAGATCAACGCGCGGGTTGCAGTTTTGCGTCAGTTCAACATCCCCGAACCCGTGACCGGAGGGCTGCTGGCCTCGCTTGTCATACTGGCGCTTTATCTGTTTTTTGACATTGAAATGGCGTTCGATCTTGCCGCCCGCGACTTTCTGCTGCTTGTCTTCTTTGCAGGGATTGGGTTGAACGCGCGGATTTCTGACCTGATCGCAGGCGGTAAGCCGCTGTTTTTGCTTCTGATCCTGACGTTGGCAACAATTGTTGCGCAAAACGTGGTTGGCACACTTGGGGCGTCCCTGTTCGGATATCCTGCGCAGGCGGGCGTTCTGTTTGGCTCGGCCGCGTTGATCGGCGGGCACGGAACCGCGATTGCCTGGGCGCCCGAGGTGTCCGAAGCGACAGGTTTGGCTGGTGCCACCGAGTTAGGAGTGGCCGTGGCAACCCTGGGTCTGGTTCTGGCCGCTCTGATCGGTGGGCCAATTGCCCGCTTTCTGGTCGAAACCCGCAACCTGAGCCCCGCGCGACCGGACGAAGAGCACACGATTGGTCTGCCCGACGCGGCGAATGAAGACACAACAAAGATTGATCATCAGACAATCATGCGGGTTCTTCTGTATCTGAACCTCGCGATCATCGGTGGCTACTTTCTTGAGGGCGTGATCAGCGCTGCGGGATTGAAACTTCCGCTCTTTGTACCGTGCCTGATCATGGGCATCGTCATTGCCAACGTTCGCACGGCCTTGGTTCCGCACCGGCCAGCAGTATCCCGGACGCAGTCTTTGGCGCTGATCTCCGAGTTTTCGCTGGGCGCGTTTCTGGCCATGTCACTGATGAGCTTGCAACTTTGGACCATTGCCGAACTGGGTCTGGCGATTGTCGTTATCATGTCCGCGCAGACGCTGTTTGCCATCGGTTTCGTGATCTGGGTTCTGTTCCCGGTTATGGGCAGCAACTACCGCGCCGCCGTTCTGGCCGCAGGGTTCGGGGGGTTCGCCTTGGGCGCAACCCCCACAGCAATTGCCAATATGACCGCTGTGACCAAGCGATATGGTCCATCGCCTATTGCCTTTATCGTGCTCCCCCTTGTATCCGCATTTTTTGTGGATATTGCCAATGCCATCGTCATTCAGACGATCATCAATTTCTAAGGACCGACTATGCCCGACCTGCTGATCGAACTGTTTTCCGAAGAGATCCCCGCGCGGATGCAAGCCCGCGCAGGTGAGGATCTGAAAAAACGGATCACCGATGGTCTGGTCGAGGCCGGTTTGACCTATGCGGGTGCTGCCACCCTAACGACGCCGCGGCGTCTGACGCTGGCCGTCGAAGGGTTGCTGAGCGAAAGCCCCACTGTGCGCGAAGAACGCAAAGGCCCAAAGGTGGGCGCGCCGGACAAAGCCATCGAAGGGTTTCTGCGCGGCGCAGGTCTGACCCGCGATCAATTGGAAGAGCGCGAAACACCCAAAGGCGCGGTCTATTTTGCGACCATTGAAAAACCGGGTCGCCCGGCGGCCGACATTGTGGCCGAGGTGCTGGAAGACACCATCCGCAACTTCCCGTGGCCCAAGTCGATGCGCTGGGGCGGCGGGCCGTTGCGCTGGGTGCGGCCCTTGCACTCGATCCTGTGCATCCTCACCGACGAGGCAGGCGCACAGGTTGTGCCGCTTGAGGTCGAAGGTGTTACCTCGGGCGATACCACCGAGGGGCACCGCTTCATGGCGCCGGGCCGGTTCTCGGTGACCTCGTTCGAGGACTATGCCGCACAGCTCAAACGCGCCTGTGTGGTGCTGTCGCCCGGCGAGCGCGCCGAGCATATCTGGAATGACGCTCAGAACATGGCCTTTGCCGCCGGGCTTGAAGTGGTCGAAGACAAGGGCCTGCTGGCCGAGGTTGCCGGGCTGGTCGAATGGCCCGTGGTGCTGATGGGGCAGATCGACGACGAATTCTTGGATCTGCCGCCCGAGGTGCTGCAAACCTCGATGAAAGAGCATCAGAAGTTCTTTTCGGTGAAGAACCCCAAAACCGGGCGGATCGAACGGTTTATCACCGTGGCCAACCGCGAGACCGCCGACAATGGCGCGACCATTCTGGCGGGGAACCAAAAGGTGCTGTCGGCTCGTCTGGCCGATGCGAAATTCTTTTGGGAGAATGACCTGCGCGTTGCCAAATCGGACATCGCCCAGTGGACCCGCGCGTTGGAGAATGTGACCTTCCACAACAAGCTGGGCACACAGGCCGAGCGTATCGACCGTATCGCCGCGCTGGCCCGCGAACTGGCCCCTGTGACCGGCGCGGATGCTGATCAGGCCGAGAAAGCCGCGCGTCTGGCCAAGGCCGATCTGAGTTCCGAGATGGTCTATGAATTCCCCGAACTTCAGGGGCTTATGGGGCGCTACTATATTGAGGCCGCCGGTGAAGATGCCGCCGTTGCCGCTGTGGCGCAAGAGCATTACTCGCCGTTGGGCCCATCGGATGATGTGCCGACCGCGCCTTTGTCGGTGACCGTGGCATTGGCTGATAAGCTGGACACACTGACCGGGTTCTGGGCGATTGATGAGAAGCCGACCGGGTCGAAAGATCCGTTTGCCCTGCGTCGTGCGGCTTTGGGGGTGATCCGGTCGAGCGTTAATAACGAGCTTCGGCTAAGTCTGCTTACACCGTTCATAATTCAGGTTGAACGCAATCAAGAGGCCGCGCGGTCAAGGACAATCGACGATATCCAAGATTTTGACGGCATCGAAGACTTGGATTCCATAGGCCAGGCAGATGAGAGCAATCCTGCACAGATAGCTAATGACCTCCTCTCCTTCTTTCACGACCGCCTCAAAGTCTTCTTGCGGGACGAGGGCATCCGTCACGATATCATCGACGCTTGTATCGCGATGGAGGGGAATGACGACCTCAACCTGCTGGTCAAACGCGCGCGGGCTCTGAACGCGGTGATTGCGACCGAGGATGGGGAAAACCTCGTGCAGGGCTTCAAGCGCGCTAATAACATCCTCACACAGGCCGAGGAAAAGGACGGCGTCGAATACTCCTATGGCGCGGATATCAAGTTTGCCGAAACCGACAGCGAGAAGGCCCTGTTCGGCGCGCTGGATGAGGCCAAAGCCAAGATCGACGCGGCCTTGGAGGCCGAGGATTTCCCGGTGGCCATGTCCACCATGGCAGCTCTGCGCGGGCCGGTGGATGCGTTTTTTGAGGATGTCCAGGTCAACACCGACAATGACATCCTGCGCCGTAACCGTCTGAACTTGCTCAGCCAGATCCGGCAGGTGTGTTCCAGCGTCGCCGATCTGAGCCGGATCGAGGGGTAATCGACGGGCGCGGGCCCGTTTGGGCCCAATAACGCCCTTGCGCCAAGACTGTCAGCGCCTATGCTGCACTGAAACCAAAAGGTGCTGCAGTGCAGAATAACCCGCATACAACGCTTATCACGCCCGACGCGCCCGTAGCCGCCAACACCCATGGCGGGCGGGCGAAATGCCTGCAACGCCTGGTGCGGCTGGATATGCCGGTACCGCGTACCGTGGCCTTGTCTTTTGACGCGGTTCTGAAGATCGCTCAGGGCGAAGTGCCTGATATCGCGGCCATTCTTGAACAGTTCGAACCCTCGTCGCTGTTATGTGTGCGGCCCAGTTCCGAAGACCCGGATTGGGGCGGCCCCGGCGCCGTGCTGAATATCGGGATGAACGACGCGCAATATCAGGACCTTTCCGCAGATATGGGCACGGATGCTGCCGCTGCGTTGTACCTGCGTTTTGTGCAAAGCTATGCTATGCATGTCGCGCGTCTGGACCCGGATGTTTTTGATGATATCGAGGCTGACGGACGCGAAGGCCTGAATCTGTCCTTGCGCGCCTATGAGGATGAAACCGATGAGTCGTTTCCCCAGGATCGCGGCGACCAACTGATCGGTGTCTTGCGGTCCATGGCGCGCGCCTGGGACGGAACCTCTGCGCGCCTGCTGCGGCAGGCCAAAGGCGCGCCTGCCGACGCAGGTTTGGGGTTGGTGATCCAAGAGATGATCCCGGGCGTGGGGCAAGGCGAATGCGGCTCTGGCGTGTTGCAATTGGTCGATCCGGCAACAGGAATGCCGCAGATCACTGGCCGTTACCTGAGCCAAAGCCAGGGCCGGGATGCACTGGGGGAAGGGGTCTCGGCCCTATACCTGGAAAAGGATACCCGGGGGCAGTCGCTGGAAGACGTGGTGCCCAAGGCCTTTGCCGAGCTCAAGGCCTATGCCGCGTTGATGCGGGAAAAACTGCGTGAAGAGATGCAGGTTGAGTTCGTCATCCAGAACGGTCAGGCGCATATCCTTGATGGGGTGCGCGTGCAGCGCGGGTCCCGCGCCGCCATGCGGATTGCGGTTCGGCTGGCCGAAGATGGCATCATCCCGCAGCAAGAGGCGGTGATGCGGATCGATCCGCATTCGTTGAACGAGTTGTTGCACCGACAGGTGCATCCGGATGCCGAGCGCGACGTCCTGACTACAGGCATCGCGGCCAGCCCTGGTGCTGCCACCGGGCGCGTCGTATTTACAGCCACCGAAGCGCAGGCCAGCGCGGCCCGGGGTGAGCCTTGTATCCTGGTGCGTCGCGAAACGTCGCCAGAGGACGTGCGCGGGATGCATGCCGCTGTGGCCGTTCTGACCGAAAAAGGGGGCATGACCAGCCATGCCGCCGTGATCGGGCGGGGGCTGGGATTGCCTTGTATCGTCGGCGCGTCAGAGATGCGGTTTCAGACCAAGAAAAAACTGCTGACGGCGCCGGATGGGCGGGTGTTCAAAACCGGTGACACGCTGACAATTGATGGCTCGTCCGGGCAGGTTCTGGCCGGTCAACCCGCGATGCTTGAGGCCGCATTTGACGATTGCTTTCAAACGCTTATGTCCTGGGCAGACGCCGAACGCGATATCGCCATCCGGGCCAACGCCGATACGCCTGCCGATGCGCAAACAGCGCGGAACTTTCAGGCCGAAGGCATCGGCCTGTGCCGCACGGAACACATGTTCTTTGACCCTGGTCGCCTGACAGTCATGCGCGAAATGATCTTCGCTCAGACCGCTTCGGGGCGCGAGGCGGTGCTGGAACGTCTGCTGCCGATGCAGCGGCAGGATTTCGTGCAACTGTTCCGCATCATGGAGGGGCAGCCTGTCTGTATCCGCCTGTTCGATCCGCCTTTGCACGAGTTTTTACCCACAACCCGCACCGGTCAGCGCGAATTGGCCGAGGCGCTGGATTTGCCGGTGTCCGATGTGGAACGCCGCGTTGAATCGATGAGCGAATACAACCCAATGCTGGGTCTGCGCGGTGTGCGCCTGGGTGTGACGGTGCCCGAAATCTATGACATGCAGGCGCGCGCGATCTTTGAGGCGACGCTTGAAGCCAGCAAAGACGGTGCCCCGGTCGCGCCCGAGATCATGATCCCGCTGGTTTCAGCCAAGCGCGAAGTTGAGCTGGTCAAAGCACGCATCGACTCGGTGGCTGCTGAGGTCGCGTCCGAGCAGGGTCAGGAGTTCGACTATCGTTTGGGTGTCATGGTCGAAACGCCGCGGGCCTGTATGCGCGCAGGTGAGATTGCGCCCCATTCGGCGTTTTTGAGTTTCGGTACCAATGACCTGACGCAGATGACCTATGGATTGTCCCGAGATGACGCGGGGCGCTTTATGTCGGCATATGTCCGATTGGGCGTGTTCAACGAGGATCCGTTTCACGTCCTGGATGGCGACGGCGTAGGCGAATTGCTGAAACTGGGGGCCGAACGGGGCAGGGCGGCCCAACCGGATGTTACGCTTTCGGTCTGCGGAGAGCATGGCGGCAACCCCGAATCAATTGCCATCTGCAGGGACCTTGGATTCGACTATGTGTCGTGTTCACCGTTCCGCGTTCCGGTCGCTCGGCTATCTGCCGCTCAGCTGGCGATATCATCCAAACTTGGGGGTTGACTTGCCCCGATAGCCCTAGAAATAGTGCAAATGTGACCAGATTGCGGCCAAATCATGGTGGCCGTATGCGCAATTTTTTACTTGCAATTTTTACAAAACTGGACGTTGGCCTCAGTTTGGGGTATCAGCCTCGTCGCGCCCGCCGGGGGAGGGTACGGCGCGTAAGTGCCTGTGCGAGGTTATCTGATGAGACGCTACTTAGTGGCTGTTGCCTTTACGGCGGCAACCGTGCTGCCGAATTTGTCCTATGCCGAGAGGCAGGATGTTGAATCTGCCAAAGATGAGTTGGTCGCCCGCAATGAATTGCCGGCGCAGAATTTCCGCGACTACCTGAAACTGTTCAAGCCGCGCAAGGATGTTGAACAGCCGGAGTTTTCGTATTCAAAGGCTTGGTTGGACGAACAGCCGCAAGCTGCGGGGGACGAAAATTTCCGCTGTCTGGCCGAGGCCCTGTATTTTGAAGCCCGTGGCGAAAGCATCCGTGGCCAGTTTGCTGTGGCCGAGGTGATCTTGAACCGTGTCGAAAGTGGCCGTTTTCCGGATTCGCTGTGTGGTGTGATCAATCAGGGCACGGGCAAGAAATACCAGTGCCAATTCACCTATACCTGTGACGGCAAGAAGGAAATCATCAATGAAAAGCGTGCCTTCGAACGTGTTTCGAAAGTAGCGCGGGCCGCAATTGATGGCGTTGCCCAAGAGATGACTGCAGGTGCGACGCACTATCACACCAAAGCGGTGCGCCCATCCTGGTCGCGGGTCTACAAAGAGACCGCCCGTATCGGTGTTCACATCTTCTATCGTCACAACTATCGGACCGCCAGCAACTGATCCAAGCCCAGACGCAGCGGGTTTCCCAAAGCCGAACACCAAAGCCGACGCCGCAATCCGTGGGTGGAATGGCGTTTGTGGCAGTGTTATAGCCCGTCAATGCGCGTATCTTATGCGTACATTGAATGATGTCGAAGGGCCCGCCCCATGAGTTCCGAAATCCGTCTTGCTTTCGCGCATCCGTCCGAGCGATCCGAGGCCACCGCAACACGCGGGCCATTGGATCGCATTTCGTTGCGTGATCATATCGTTGAGGTCGAGATCGGTGCTTTTCAGGCCGAGCGGGGCACGACGCAGCGTATCTGCTTTAACATCGTGGTTGAGGTGCGGCCCCTCAGCAATCCAATCGACGACGACGTCGACCGCATCCTGTCTTATGACCGCGTCACCGAAGCCATCGCCTTTGAACTGGCGGCTGAGCGTTTGAACCTGCTTGAGACATTGGCTGAACGTGTGGCCGAGCGTATTCTACTTGAACCTCAGGCTGTAAGAGTATTTGTCAGAATAGAAAAACTGGATCGGGGACCGGGCGCGCTGGGGGTGGAAATTGTCCGTGGCAAGGATGCCGTCCACCTTGATGTGACTGAGGAAGAGCGTCCTCATCCCCGGTTGGTTTTTCTGTCGAACGAAGCCATCGCATCCGAGAATTTGCAAGGCTGGATCGATCAGTTGAAAAACCGCCAGAGGCCGCTGATCCTATGCGTTGGGGCGGCCGAGCTGGTCGTTTCGCAAACCGGGCATGCGATGACTCAGCGGCGCATTGATCTGTTGGCGATTGAGCAAAACGCGTGGGTTCTGGCAGCTCGCGACAATCGCTGTGTCGTGGTGTCAACGCGTACAGAGCTGGATTGGGCGATGAAAAACGGCCAGATCAGTGTCTGGGCCCCGTCCAAGATCGTATTGGATGCGGTAGACGGGCCATCTGCGGCGCCATCGGATGCGGTGGCTCTGGCGGCGTGGTTTGCTGCGACCTTTGAAGCCAGTGAGATGCTGGTGATCGGTGGCGATCTGCCGGCGTCCCCCAAAACGCCCCTGCGGTCTGTACCGGTCGGGCAGTCGCAGCTGTGACGGTCTATTACAGACCTTTTGTTCAACACGGAGATGTGCGTCCTGCCGATGCGGTGACTCTGGCAGGGCAACCGCTCTGGTTTACGCAGGCTGAGCGGTTGGAGCGGAACCGTCCCGCAGAAATCGTGCCGGTGAAGGATATTCCCGCCCCTGTTCTTGGCCGTCTGACACGCCCACGCGCGGCAATCGCGGGTTTGGACATGTTGGCCCCTCAAATCATGGGCATCCTGAACGCAACGCCAGACAGTTTTTCCGATGGCGGTCGCCATAACTCGATCGAAACGGCGCTGGCCGCTGCGCATGACATGGTTGCGCACGGTGCGTCCATTCTTGATGTCGGGGGCGAATCTACCCGGCCAGGCGCCGCGTTGGTGCCGGAAGATGAGGAAATCGCCCGCACACGCCCTTTGATCCAGGCGATCCGTGAGAACATGGATGCCTTGATCTCGGTTGACACGCGCAAAGCCAAGGTTGCCAGGGCGGCCTATCAGGCCGGGGCAGGGCTGATCAACGATGTGTCCGGCTTTACCTTCGATCCAGCGCTTGCGCCATTTTGCGCCGAGATCAAGGCCCCTGTCTGCATCATGCATATGCAGGGCGATCCGACGACGATGCAAGAGGATCCAAAATACGAGGATGTATTGCTGGATGTTTATGACTTTCTCGAAGCTCAGATCGCGTATCTTGTGGGGTCGGGCCTTCAGCGCGATCAGATCATCGCAGACCCCGGCATCGGGTTCGGCAAGACGACACAGCACAATCTCAGCCTGTTGCGGCGCATAAGCCTGTTCCACGGTTTGGGCTGCCCGCTTCTGCTGGGTGTGTCCCGTAAGGGCACGATTGGCGAGATCGGCCGCGAACCGCGCAAGGATGCCCGCGCGCCGGGATCGATCGCTGTGGCCTTGTCCGGGTTGTCGCAAGGGGTGCAGATTGTGCGGGTTCATGACGTGGCCGAAACCGCTCAGGCCTTGCGTCTGTGGGCCGCTGTCCGGTAATCCGGTCGAAAGAAGAGTTCAGGAGTATCACCCATGCGTAAGTTGTTCGGAACTGATGGGGTGCGGGGCACTGCAAACACCTATCCGATGACCGCCGAAATGGCGTTGCGCATGGGGGCCGCTGTTGGGCGGTATTTCCGCCGGGACGCCTCCAGCGCGCACCGGGTCGTCATCGGAAAGGACACGCGGCTGTCCGGCTACATGCTGGAAAACGCGTTGACTGCGGGGCTGACCTCGACCGGGATGAACGTTCTGTTGCTGGGCCCGGTTCCAACGCCCGCTGTCGGGTTGATGACCCGGTCCATGCGCGCGGATCTTGGTGTGATGATCTCGGCCAGTCACAACCCGGCTGAGGACAATGGCATCAAGTTCTTTGGCCCAGATGGCTACAAGCTGTCGGATCAGGCCGAGATCGAGATTGAACGCCTGATCGAAGAAGGGGTGAGCCCCGCGCAAGCCCAGAATATTGGCCGCGCGCGTCGGGTTGATGATGCAAGGTTCCGCTATGGGGAGCGGGTCAAATCCTCGTTGCCGCGCGATCTGCGGCTGGATGGTCTGAAGGTGGTCATCGACTGCGCCAATGGTGCGGCTCACCGCACCGCGCCTGAGGTCTTGTGGGAGCTCGGTGCCGAGGTGATCCCGGTTGGAACAGCGCCAAACGGTAAGAACATCAACCTTGACTGCGGGTCGACCCAACCGCGCGTAGCGTCGGAAATGGTTGTGGCGCATGGCGCGGATGTCGGCATTTGCCTAGATGGAGATGCTGACCGTGTGGTGATCGTCGATGAAAAAGGGCAGGTGGCCGATGGTGATCAGCTGATGGCCCTGCTGGCGACGTCGTGGGCACGCTCAGAGCAACTGAAGGGTGACGCGCTGGTTGCGACTGTGATGTCAAACCTCGGGCTGGAACGGCACCTGATCGGGCAGGGGCTGCGGTTGGAAAGAACGGCCGTTGGCGACCGCTATGTGGTCGAGCGGATGCGCGATGGCGGGTTCAACCTGGGCGGCGAACAGTCCGGCCACATCGTCATGAGCGACTATGCAACCACGGGCGACGGCCTGATGGCGGGCCTGCATTTCCTGGCCGAGATGGTTCTGTCCGGGCAAAAAGCGTCCGACCTGGCGCGTCAGTTCGAAACGGTGCCGCAACTGCTTAGGAACGTGCGCTATCAGGCGGGCCAATTGCCGTTGGAGGTCGATGCCGTCAAAGCCGCAATCGCGGATGCAGAGCAGCGCCTGAACGGCAAAGGCCGCTTGCTGATCCGAAAGTCAGGGACAGAGCCTTTGATCCGTGTCATGGCGGAATGCGAGAATGACGACCTGCTTTCTCAGGTTGTCGACAGCATCGTGTCCGAGGTTGAAGCGGCGACCGGCTAAAGCCGCAGCATTTTCCTGAGGCTGAACCACTGGCTGATCGCCATGCCGGTCAGGATCAGGGTAAGCGCCACGTAGAACCGAAAGGGCAGCGCCTCGGACAGGATCCAGGCACCAAAGACCATCGACCAGATCGGGACCTGGTAATTGACGAGTGTCAGAAAAACCGATCCTGCGCTACGGGTGATCGTCACGCGCAACAGGTTGGCGAAAGCGGTTGGCACAAGACCTAGAACAATCAGCGCCAGCGTGGGTCGCGCGCTTTGCCAGGTTGGAACACCTTCGGTTACAAACATGATTGGCAGCAAAATTGTGGCCCCGACCAGCAGGGTTAGGGCCGCGAGGGCGACCGGATCAATCGGCGGGCATCGGCGGGTCAGAATGGACGAGCACGCATAGCACAAGGCGGCGGTGACACAGGCCAGTTGAGCCAACGGCTCGGTCCCTTGACCCAACTGCGCCAATCCCGGGCCGATCAGGACCAGCGCGCCAGTAAATCCCAGACAGACCCCGACCAGACGGCGCAGGTTCAGCGGCTCATCCGAGAAGAAATGCGCAAGCGGCAGCACCATCAACGGAATCGCGGCCATCGAAAGACCGGCAAAGGCCGATGGTACATATTGCTGCCCCCAACTGAGCAGCAGGAACGGAACAGCTGTAGACAGCACGCCGATCAGCAAGATTGAGGTCATCAGCGCAGGGGTCAAGACCGGCATCCGGCGTCCCGTGACACGCATCAGCAAAAGCAGGGTGACCGCCCCCAGGGTTGTGCGTGACGTTGCGACTGTGACCGGGCCGTACCCTTCAAGCGCCATGGCCACGACCATGAAGGTCCCGCCCCAGATCAGGCCCAGTGTAAAGACCCCGGACCAGTCTTGTTTTGTAGGTTGTGCAATCATTCCATCCCCTTAACTGGCGAACTTGCTCGTGTCACGTGACGAAATTGACAATATGTAAGTAATCACTTACGGTAAGTAATGACTTACAATATGGCTTTTGCAGCTTTAAGCGACTCGACCCGCCGGCAGGTATTCGAAACCCTGGCTGCCAAACCCCGTGCAGTGGGCGAGATTGCGGCGATTCTGCCCGTCAGCCGACCAGCGGTTTCCCAGCATCTCAAGGTTCTGTCCGATGCAGGACTGGTGACCTGTCGTGCGCAGGGAACACGCAGAATTTACGCGGCCCGCCCCGAAGGTCTGGCAGGCCTGCGCACCTGGCTGGACCGGTATTGGGGCACTGTGCTGGATAGCTTTGCAGCTGAAATTGATCAGAAAGGCAAACCCTCATGACCGATCCCATTGTCAAAACCGTGCAGGTCAATGCAACAACACCAACCGCATTTGACGTTTTCGTCAACCGGATCGCGAAATGGTGGCCGTTGGACGGTCACGCGGTGTCAGCAGCCGATGGCAAGCGCGCGCTGGGTGTCACGATTGAACCCAATGTCGGCGGCGCAATCTATGAGACGACCTGGGATGGAGGTCGTGCGGACTGGGGCGAGGTCCTGGTCTTTGATCCGCCGCACCTATTGGCCTTTACCTGGCATCCGGGCACGAACAGGGACAAACCCACTCGGGTTGAGGTCACGTTCGAAGACAGCGGGGTAGGGCGCACGCTGGTCACGCTGACCCATTCGGGATGGGAAGTCTGGGCTGATGAGGCACCTGAAAAACGGGGCGGCTATGACAGCGGATGGGATCATGTGCTGTGCGATTGCTTCGCCTTAGCCTTTGGGAATTGAAAAGGGCGGCCACTTGGGCCGCCCTTTTGCAGAATTGAACAGGATTTAGTTCTTTTCCTTGTCGACCATCTTACCGGCCGAGATCCAGGGCATCATGGCGCGCAGTTTCGCACCGGTTTCCTCGATCATATGCTCGTCATTGGCGCGGCGCGACGCTTTGATGGTCGGCTGGCCAACGGCGTTTTCCAGCATGAAGTCGCGGACGAACTTGCCCTGTTGAATGTCGCTGAGGACCTCTTTCATACGCGCTTTGGTCTCGTCGTATTTCAGGATGCGTGGACCGGTGACGTACTGGCCGTATTCGGCGGTGTTCGAGATCGAGTAATCCATGTTGGCGATGCCGCCTTCATAGATCAGGTCAACGATCAGTTTCACTTCGTGCAGACACTCGAAATAGGCCATTTCAGGCGCATAGCCGGCTTCGACCAGTGTTTCAAAGCCGCAGCGGATCAACTCGACCAGACCGCCGCACAGAACGGCCTGTTCACCGAACAGGTCGGTTTCGCATTCCTCGCGGAAGTTGGTTTCGATGATGCCCGAACGGCCGCCACCGATGGCCGAGCAATAGGACAGTCCGATTTCCAGCGCTTTGCCGGTTTCGTCCTTGTCGACGGCGACCAGACAGGGCACGCCACCGCCTTTGGTGTATTCGCCGCGTACGGTGTGGCCGGGGCCTTTGGGGGCCATCATGATGACGTCGACGCCCTCTTTCGGCTCGATCAGGCCGAAATGTACGTTCAGACCGTGGGCAAATGCGATGGCCGCGCCCGGCTTGATGTTGTCATGCACGTATTTCTTGTAGGTTTCGGCCTGCAATTCGTCGGGCATGGTGAACATGATCAGGTCGCACCAGGCCGCCGCTTCGGCGATGCCCATGACCTGCAGGCCTTCCGCTTCGGCTTTCTTGGCCGAGGCCGAGCCTTCGCGCAGAGCGACGACAAGGTTCTTTGCGCCCGAGTCGCGCAGGTTCAGCGCATGGGCATGGCCCTGGCTGCCGTAACCCAGAATGGCAACTTTTTTGTCCTTGATCAGGTTAATATCGCAATCGCGATCGTAATAGACGCGCATGATGTCGGTCCTTTCAGTTTCGATTGAAGCGCTTTTTATCCGGGGCGTGGGGTATTGGCGATAGGGTTTCGATTGAGTATTTAAGAAAAAGATGAAGAATAATTCGCGATACTGATCAAAATCGAGAAATTCATGCTAGATGACATCGACAGGCGCATTCTGCGCCATTTTCAGGCCGAGCCCAGCCTGACCACCGCCGAGTTGGCCGAGCGCTGCCGTATCAGTCAGGGCGTATGCTGGCGCAGGATCGAAAAGATGCAGGCGTCCGGCGTGATCGAGGGGCAGGAGGCTGTGATCGATTGGGCGGCTTTGGGTTTCGCGGTCGAAGTGTCGCTGCGGATCACCTTGGACAAGACTCAGGCGCGCGCATTTGATGAGTTCATGGCCGCGGCGCGCGAAGTGCCCGAGGTGATCGAAATTCAGACCTTTCTTGGTCGGGTGGATGTGCGCCTATCGGTTCTGGCGCGGGATATGGCGCATTATCAGCAAGTGTACCGTGACCGCATCCTGACCTTGCCGCATATCGCGGATATCGAGGCTCTGATGCATATCGCCCGGGTCAAGCGGGATGAGGTTCTGCCGGTATGATCGAGTTGGATGAGACAGACCGCAAAATCCTGCGGGCGCTTTCATTGGATGCCACCCAAAGCGCAGGCGCGCTGGGGCGCCGTTTTGGGTTTTCGCAACCTGCGACCTGGCGAAGGATACGCAGATTGGAAGACGGCGGCGTGATCAAAGGGCGGCGATTGCGTCTGAATGCCGAAGCGCTGGGTTTTGGAGTGACGGTGTTTCTTGGGGTCAAGCTGGCGCGCAAGGGTCAGGTCAGTCTTGAGGATTTCGAACGCGCCGTCAGCGGTATTCCCGAGGTTCAGACCGTTGAACATGTGCTTGGGCTATATGACTATCGACTCAGGGTTGTCGCTCGTGACCTGTCGGATTTTGAGCGTGTTTTGCGACGTCGTATCATGACGTTACCGGGTGCAGGCGATGTTGAAGCCAATGTTCTGCTGAGCGAAGAGCGTCTGCCGGGACCGATCGGTTAGACCCTGATTTGCACCTCAGTACTTTGAACGGATCAGGTATCCCGGGTGGTGGGTCATCCGGGCAAAGGTCATGGGTTGGCCATCCTTCCACGTCGTCCGCTCAAGCTGGATCATCGATGCGCCGGTTGTGGTGCCCATGAACTCCGCAAGACGCCCGTCAGCGGACACCGCGCTAAAGGCGATCTCAGCTTCGGAAAAGGGTGCGGCATTCAGCAGCCATTCATGCGGGCCGGATGTGTTCAGATCTGCATGTTCCACTTCGGGAACGGCTTCGATATTGATCCAGCGTTCTTCCAGTTGGAAGGGTCGGTTGTCGGCGTAGTGCATGCAAATAACGTGCAAAACACGGGCGTCCGGTTCGACGTTCAATTGTGAGGTCAGCCAGCCGGGACTGTAGACAACGTTCCGTTCAACCAACGCATATCGGTACGAAGAGTTTTGTTTTTCAACCGCTTGCCGGGCCAGCGATATCTCAAGCTTGGCTTGCCGCTGTGGTTCTTTTTTGACGCGGGTTCCGCTTTTGCGTTTGCGTTCGACAAAGCCTTGCTCGGCCAGTTCCCGCAAGGCTCGGTTCACTGTGGCGCGGGCGCACTCAAACTCCTCTGCTAGCTGTGTTTCGGTCGGAAGAAGTGAGCCCTGCGGCCAGATCCTTGCTTCAATCCGTCTCTTAACTTCGTCTCTAACAACTTGAAAACTGGTCCGCTTCTGAGCAGTCACGAGCTAAAATATCCTTTCTTGCACAAAGTGTATGTATCTGGTCAGAAACACGTCAGGGTGTAAAGAGATGGTGACACTGGTTGGCGTCATTTCTTCCCTTTGTTGCATGTAAAATGTCAAAATGAAACCGAAGGTTGCGCTTTCCCTTGGGTCAACTTTGCGGTGTGAAATGAGGCTTTACCCGCGTGATTTCTGCGTGCAGAAACACATCAAGCAACTGGAAAGGACGAACTATGCCTGCATTGTTGGATCATGTGGACCCAGATGGGTTCGAAGAGTTTTCGGTCGTCTTCACAGATCGGTCGTTGAACCACATGTCCGCGCGGTTTCAGAAGGTGATGCGAGACATCTCGGATCTGCTGCGCGAAGTTTACAATGCAGACGGCGTTGCGGTCATACCCGGTGGTGGGACTTTCGGGATGGAGGCTGTGGCACGTCAGTTTGCACGCGATGCGGATGTGCTGGTGGTGCGCAACGGATGGTTTTCGTACCGATGGAGCCAGATTTTTGAAACAGGCGGGCTGACCGCGTCGGCCACGGTGCTCAAGGCGCGGCAAACCGGGAATTCGGACCCGTCACCCTTTGCGCCCGCCCCAATCGATGAGGTCGTAGCAACCATTCGCGATCAGCGCCCGAATATCGTGTTCGCGCCGCATGTCGAGACTTCGGCCGGAGTGATCTTGCCGGACGCCTATATCACAGCCATGGCCGCAGCCGCGCATGAAGTTGGCGCGCTGATGGTGCTGGATTGCATCGCATCCGGGTGCGCGTGGATCGACATGAAGGCAACCGGCGTGGATGTCTTGATCTCGGCCCCGCAGAAAGGGTGGAGTGCGACGCCATGCGCGGGTCTGGTGATGTTGTCTGAGCGCGCCGAAGCGCGGCTGGAGCAGACAACCTCGGACAGCTTTGCGATCGACCTTGGGAAGTGGCGGCAGATCATGCAGGCTTATGAAAACGGCGGGCACGCATATCACGCAACGATGCCCACGGATTCGCTGCTGGCGTTCCGCGATACTATGATCGAGACGCGTGATTATGGGTTCCAAAAGCTGCGCGACGCGCAATGGGCCTTGGGCGATGGCGTTCGGGCGATGTTGAAGGACAAAGGTGTCGTCTCGGTCGCTGCCGATGGGTTCGGGGCACCGGGTGTCGTTGTCAGCTATACCTCGGACCCGGAGGTGCAGAACGGCAAGAAATTCGCGGCTCTGGGCACTCAGATTGCTGCCGGTGTTCCGTTGCAATGTGACGAGCCCGAGGGGTTCAGCACATTCCGGCTTGGTCTGTTTGGCCTCGATAAGCTGTATGATGTGGACGCGACACTCGCGCGGTTGAAACGCGTGCTGGATCAGGTTTTGTGACCTGTATGGCGGGCTGAAACCCGCCCTCCGGTTCAGCGCACACCCAGACCCATCTGCATCAGTGTCTTGCGGATGGGCGGTAGCGAATAAAGCGCACTCAGCCCCATCGCCCGTGCATCGCGCAAGGGGCGTGCCTCGATCATTGACGCCCGGTTGAGCAGATCGATTCCCCTGGCGCGCAGCTCAACCTCGGTGTGGCGGGCCTTGTGATAAGCCTCGGTCATTTGCGCGTCCCCCAATCCTTCGGGGCGAGATTGTGCCAGATCGAGCAGACAGTTCAAATCGCCCAGAGAGGTGTTCAACCCTTGTGCACCGATAGGGGGCATGACATGGGCCGCCTCGGCCATCAGGGCCACGCGTTCGCCAGACATCCGGTCTGCGGTTTGGCTGATAATCGGCCAGACTGTCCTGCGCGAGGCAAGCTTAAGCGGCCCAAACAACGCACAGGACCGTTCCGTCATCGCGGCTTCGAACGCGCCGGGGTCCATGTGCAACAATTCTTGCACCCGCGGACCGCGTTCCATCCAGACAATGGCGGATGAGGGCTGCCCTTGCCAATCGGGCAGGGGCACCAGTGTAAAGGGCCCGCCCGAGCGATGGATTTCCGTCGAAACGTTGTTGTGCAGCTCGGGGTGCGTCACCGCAAAGGCCAGGGCCTTTTGCCCGTACCGGGTTGTTCGCACGCCGATCCCTGCCGCTTCGCGCATGGGTGAGGACCGTCCATCCGCCGCCACAACCAGCTTACAGCGGATGCGTTTTCCGTCGCTCAGGCTGACTTTGGCTTCGGTCAAGCGGGTGAACAGACCGGTCGCGCCTGTTCCCGGCCGGAATTCGACATTCGGCATTTCTTCGAGACGGGCGACCATTTCCCTGCGCAACAGCCAATTGGGCAGGTTCCAGCCAAAGGGCTGATCGGAAATGTCGGCTGCATTGAAATCGCGGATAACGCGCGGTTCGGGCTGGTCACCACCGGCGTCGACAATTCGCATGATCTGAAGCGGCGCGGCATAGGGGTCCAGCCGCTGCCAAAGCCCGCATTGATCCAGCAGCTGCTTAGCGGGCTGCAGAAACGCCGTGGTCCGCAGGTCTGATCCATCCTTATCCCGATCCACAACCGGGGGCCTGGGGTCAACGCAGATCACATCAAACCCCGCGGCGCCAAAGGCCGCCGCCGCAGACAGCCCGGCGATGCCGCCGCCGGAAATGAGGATGTCACAGGTTTCAGTCATGGCCCAGGTCTCCGTTCTGGGAAGACCTTAATGCTGAACCCAGGCAAGCGCCATGTGGCAACCTTTCCCGTTTTCACCCGCGCGAAATCAGGATGAGGATCAGGAACATCACCGGCACCAATGCCAGCGCAGGCAGATAAAGGCCGGGCAGACCGAACAGCATGACGGAACATCCCCACATGCTGACGATGGCCGCAGCGGAATAGCCCCAATCCTCTTCCGTGCCGTTGGCCGCATCGCGGGCGAGCCATCCAAACAGGGGGATTGCAAAAATCAGGCGCTGCCAAAGGGGCAGCCGGCGGGGCGCGTCAATGGCGGTCATCGGGGTCTCCTATCTGTTCGCTACTGCGGATATAGGAGCGTTGCTGCACCTGCAAAATGTGCAGATCGTCGCATGGGCGCAGGTCAGACCAGACGGGATAAAAAGGCTGTCAAATCATCAGTATGATAGTGGATATGGTCGGCCTTGTGCGGGTCGGGGGCGACGTGAACCGTGCGCATGCCCATCTCGTGCGGTGCAGCCAGGTTGCGCGGATCATCTTCGAACATGGCCGCCTTTGACGCGTCGATTCCATCCTGGGCAAAGATCGCCTCAAAAGCCGCGCGCTGGGGTTTTGGGCGATACCCTGCATGCTCAACACCATAGATCGCATCGAACAGCCCATCCAGCCCGCGGGCGGCCAGAACCCGCTCGGCATAGGGGGCCGATCCGTTGGTATAAACGATCCGGCGTCCGGGCAGATCGCGAATATGGGCGGCCAGATCCGCATCGGGCTCCATATGGCTCATGTCCACCTGGTGCACTGCGTGCAGATAAGGGGCAGGGTCCAGATCATGTTCGGCCATCAGACCCGCCAGCGTCGTGCCATATTGCCGCCAGTAGTGCGAACGCAGCCTGTCGGCCTCAGGGCGATCCACGCCTATGGCCTGAACCACGTAATCGGTCATCAGCACCTCGATCTGGTCGAACAGGCGCATATGCGGCGGATAAAGGGTGTTGTCCAGGTCGAACACCCATTGTGAGACATGTGCGAATGCGGGTTTTACCATGGCATCGGTTTAGGCCGCCGGACGGCGGTTTTCAATGCATCTACTTGATTGAATGGCATCGGGACGGATAGACAGGTCCGAACCAGGAGAAATGTGACCAGATGCCCCAATCCAAACAATCCAACAAGGATGCCTACAGCCTGATCCTCGAAGCGATCGATGTCGGGGTCTATAGACCTGGGGACCGTTTGGTCGAAAGCGAGTTGGCCGAACGTTTCGGTGTATCGCGCACACCGATCCGCGAGGCGCTGCAACGGCTTGAGACGCAATCCCTGCTGGAGCGCGACGGGCGGTCGTTGATCGTCGCCTCGTTGGATCACAACCAGATGGCCGAGCTCTATGTCGTGCGGCGCGAGTTGGAGGGGTTGGCCGCCAGCCTTGCCGCGCGCCACGCCACCGAAGAAGAGATCAGGGTACTGCAGGAAATGGTCACCAATGATGACGCGCTGGTGGGCGATCCCCCGGCCTTGTCTCGTGCCAACCGCCGCTTTCACGAGCAAATCCATTTGGCCTCGCACAACCGTTATCTGGTGCAGCAGTTGAACCTTGTGCACCGCACCATGGCCCTGATGGCAACAACTTCACTGGCGGTTGAAGGGCGCGGAGAGATCGCGCAGAGCGAACACAAGGCCATAGTCGCAGCCATTGCCGCACGTGATGAAGACGCCGCATCCGAAGCGTTGCGACAGCATATCTCGGTGGCGTTCATGACGCGGCTGAAGCAGGACGCTGACGAACGGGAAAAAAGCTGAAAGGCTACTCTGGTTCCGGCTCGGGTTCCTCTTCCGCATGGCCGTGCTGCGTCTTGTCCCAATAGAACGGATCGACCACGAGCTCCCATAACGCCTTGTAGGCGGCCAATACACCCAGCGGGTAGTAGAGCGCCATGGTCGGCACCCAGGGGATCAAATGTCGTTTGTTGCCTGCGGCCACGCCGAACATGCCGACCAGAATGCTGATACCTTCGGCTGCCACAAACAAATAGACGAAACTGGTCAGAACATCCGGGGATGCGACCTGTTGAAAGGGATGGGCAAGACCCAAAGCGGACAACCAGAAGACCCACAGGATCGGGGCCAGCAGGAACTGGCCCAGCGTGCCCAGAAAGAAGGCCTGAACGCCCAGAAACCTCTTGAGGCCAAGATCGGCCAGCAATCGACCGGGCGCGCGCATGTGCACAAGGTAGGTGACCATAAACCCTTTGAGCCAGCGTGAACGCTGCCGGACCCAGGGCCAGGCGCGAAAGTTTGCCTCTTCATAGGTGGTGGTGTTCACGATTTCCGTGCGGTAGCCGGCCCGGCTGAGGCGGACACCCAGATCCGCGTCTTCGGTCACGTTATGGGCATCCCAACCGCCCAGTTCCAACAGCTTGTCGCGGCGAAAGAAGAAAGTGGTGCCCCCCAGTGGAACAACCAGCCCCAGCCGTGCGATCCCCGGCAAAACCACCCGGAACCAGCCATTGTATTCGATGGTAAAGCAGCGCGACCGCCAATTGGTACGCGGGTTGTAGTAGTCCAGTGCCCCTTGCAAGCAGACCACCTTTTCGTCGGCCTGCGCAAAATGCAGCGCGACGGTTTCAAGCTGGTCGGGAACGGGCGCATCCTCGGCATCCCAGACACCGATGATCTCACCGCGGCAGAAATCCAGCGCATAATTCATCGCACGTGGCTTTGTGGTCAGGTTTCCCAGCTTGGGTACCACAACGGACCTGATCCAACTGGGCAATGCGACAGATTCCAGTGCGTCGCGGGTCACGTCGTCTTGCTCTTCCAAGACCAGAACCACGTCCAACAGGGCTTTAGGATAGGTCAGACGCTGCAGGCGCGTGATCAGGACATCGGCAATCTCACGTTCTTTGTACAGCGGCACCATGATCGAGATACGCGGCAGTCGCGCAAGCGCGGGGGGCTTGGTCACGGTCGGATCGTTTTGCCGAAACACGTGCATGACAAGCCCCAGCATCCGCAGGCTGAGGAACAGGATCAGGGTCGCAATCGCGGCCCAGAACAGAAGGGCAAGACCCATGGCCGGGGCCGCGATCAGAACGGCAGCCAGCGCCAGCGCCAGTGCAACCGGCCTCATGTGCGTGCGGCCAGACCAGGTGCGGCAGCTTTGATCCGCGTCGACCCTTGTTTCAGCATGTCGCGCCAAAGGCAGGCCATATGTGGCCGCGATGGCCTCATCAATCTGCTCTGGCCCGGCCAGAACCGGAACGATGGTCAGTCCGGTGTCGTTCAGACCGTCGGCAATCTGGTCAAAGCTATCCGGCTTGGCCGTCGCCACCAGCAACAGCGGTCCCATCCTGAGCCAGGGAATGACATTGTGCTCCAACCAGAACGACACCGGCCTGATCGAACATATGTCGCGCGTCGGCGGAGTGGCTTCGAAATCGGCGACCTGCCAGCCGCTTTGTTCCGACAAGGCCATCAGAACGTCCTGGCTGCTTGCCCACCCTTCACCAACCAAAATTTCGCCCAAGGGCGCATTTTGGTCAGCTTGCAGACGCAGGGCGCGGGCCAGTTGGGCCGAGGTAATGATGCCACGGTCCAGCAGGACAAGGCCGACAGGCTTACGATCTTGCGGGCCCGGAACGGGTCTGGCCGAAGCGAGACGTTGAAGATTCAATTCGACCATGCGCAAACCTTGCCACCTGTACCAGAGGGAAGGTTTGCTTAAACGAGGTTAACAGGCAGTTAACCAAGGTATATCGCGGTTTAGGCCTGTGCTTTTTGCGCGGCCATGGCGGCAGCGAAACGTTCGAACAGATAGAAACTGTCCTGCGGTCCGGGCGAGGCCTCGGGGTGGTACTGCACCGAATAGACGGGGCGATCAGCCATGCGGATACCGCAGTTCGATCCATCAAACAGGGACCGGTGCGTCTCGACCACGCCATCGGGTAGGGTCTGCGCATCGACCGCAAATCCGTGGTTCATCGAGGTGATCTCGACCTTGCCGGTCTCCAGATCCTTGACCGGGTGGTTGGCGCCGTGGTGCCCGTGGTTCATCTTGACGGTCTCACCGCCCAAAGCCAGCGCCAGCATCTGGTGGCCAAGGCAAATACCGAACACAGGCAGGTCGGTCTTTTCCAACACCTCTTTGATCATCGGTACCGCGTATTCGCCAGTGGCCGCCGGATCACCCGGGCCGTTGGAAAGGAACACTCCATCAGGATTGTGTGCCAGCACTTCGGCCGCTGTCGCCGTGGCGGGCAGAACGGTGACATCACATCCGGCAGAGGCGAGGCACCGCAGGATGTTCCGTTTGGCGCCATAGTCCAGCGCGACAACCTTGTGCACCGGGGCCTCCTGACGCTGATAGCCATCCGGCCAGGCCCACCGCATTTCGTCCCAGCGATAGCTTTGGGCGCAGGTTACGTCTTTGGCCAGATCCATGCCCTCCAACCCGGCGAACCCGCGCGCGGCTGCGACAAGCGCTTCGATGTCGAAATTCCCCTCGGGATCGTGGGCCAGCGCGACATGCGGCGCGCCTTGTTGGCGAATGGCGCGGGTCAGGCGCCTTGTATCGACGCCCCCGATTGCGATGCGTCCACGCCGCGACAACCACACCTTGAGGTCTTCGGCTGCGCGCCAGTTGGATGGTTCGGTCGGGTCCCACTTGACCACCATGCCCGAGGCCACCGGATCGGCCGTCTCGTCATCTTCGGGGTTCACGCCCACGTTGCCGACATGCGGGAATGTAAAGGTCACCACCTGTCCGGCATAAGAGGGATCGGTCATGATTTCCTGATACCCGGTCATCGCGGTGTTGAAACACAGCTCGGCCACGGTTTGACCGGTCGCACCAAAGCCAATTCCATAGAACAGCGTTCCATCAGCCAGTGCCAAACATGCGGTGGGCTTGGACGGGGCGTTCTGGGCCATGACGCGACTCTCCTGCAAGGTAAACGGGCGCATACCTAAGGGGGATAAGGCGCAGGGTCAAGTGTGTTCAATTTTTCTGCTATGTAATGAAATCAATGACTTAACCATAGTCACACCCTGTTGTGTCGCGCTTTTTGTTTCGATATGGTCGGGGTTCCTTTTGCCATGGGGATGGACAGACCAAATGGATATGCGATCACGGGTGAATGCCGCCCTGAAGCAAGCGATGAAAGACAAACAGGCCGAGCGCCTGTCGACTCTGCGTCTGATCAATGCGGCGATCAAGGATCGTGACATTGCAACGCGGGGCACCGGGAACGAAGAGGCCAAAGGCTGCGGCGACTCGGATGTTCTTGAAATTCTTGGTAAAATGACCAAGCAGCGCAAGGAAAGCGCGCGCGCCTATGAAGAGGGCGGGCGCCTTGACCTGGCGGAACGTGAGTTGCGCGAGGTCGAAGTGATCGAAGAATTCTTGCCCAAGCAGTTGGACGAGGACGAGGTCAGCCAAGCCATCCAGACCGCCATTACCACCACAGGCGCTGGGTCAATCCGCGACATGGGCAAGGTCATGGGTGAGTTGAAGACGCGCTATACCGGCCAAATGGATTTCGGCAAGGTCGGACCGATGGTAAAAGACCATCTGTGCGCAAGCTCCAGCAACGGGTGCTGATCGCCTAGCGGTCTGCGGGCTCGCGCAGTTTTCTGCTGAGATCATCAAACAAGGCGATGCGTTCCTCTTCTGAAAGGAACGCACCAATCTCGACCTGCCGTCCTTCGCCTGAAAGGGTCACGTAGTTCGGAACCGGCCCCCCGCGCGCGTGGATTTCAGGGCGCGCCCAATATCTGTTGCAGGACCATTCCTGATCGCCTCTGCGCGGATCATGATGCACCAGCCGCGCCTGTGTGCCCGACAGGGTCAGGACTTCGCTGATGCTACGCGCGCGGTAGTTCATCTCGAACGCCAGCCAGAGGCCCAGAACCGTCACCAGCATGAAGGGCAGCAAGCCCCACAACAGGACGGATCCCAACACGGCAAAAAGCGGGATGAGGCCAAACAGGAAGACGGCCAGGATCACACCCATCGCGCCACGGGGTGGAAGGGAATTGTGCGGCCAAAGCCGCAATTCCTGTACCGAGTCAGAGGAGTGATTCCAGCGATAGGGCATAAGGCGAATTTAGCGCAGCCCGCACCGAAGTCGAAGCGGGAATTCAGACCACATGACCGACCCGAGCCCAGGACAAAGCGTCGTCAAGGCGGTCGTCGCCCCAGAACACCTCGCCGTTGACCACAAAGCTTGGTGCGCCGAATACGCCCAAAGCCATCGCTCTTTGCGTTTCGGTCTCAAGCGCCCCGACGGTGTCGGGGCTGCGCGCCCGGGACAATATCAGGCGCGGGTCTTGCTGGCAGCGATGCAGGGCCTCGGACAGGGCGCTCTCGCTTCCGGCTTCGATCCCGTCTTCGAACCAGACACGATAGAGCGCTTGGACAAAGGCCTTGCCCCAATCCTCGGTCAACCCGAGCAGCGCGACCTGATTTGCAAGCGGCAGATCCGAAACCGGATAAGGGGCCGGCAGCTTGGCGTGCAGGTGGTATTTGGCGGCGCGCCTTTCGATATCGCGCCACATATACGCCGATTTCACAGGCTTTCCTGCGAAGGGGATGTTTTGCTGCTGTGCCATGACCGTGCGCACATTGAACGGGCGCCAGTTTACCGTTGCGTTGTTGTCGGCGCACCATTCGTCCAGCCGTGAGATCGTGAGAAAGCTGTAAGTGCTTCCGATCGAAAACCAAAAGTCGATTTCGGGCATCGCAGCGCTCCTTTTTCAACGGGCAGGATCAGCATGATACAGCAAAACGGGTGATTTGACGACTGCAGCCCAGGCTGCACGGCTTGGACCGCTGGCATCACCAAACGCTGCAAAAGGTTGGGGTCACCGGCCCCAAAAACACAAAGCCCCGCGCAAGGCGGGGCTTTGGTTTGATTGTCTGGATCGGGGTTAGTGCGCGTGGCCCTTGTCCCAATCCTCCTGCTTTGGCAGCTGCTCGAACGTGTGCTCGGGCGGCGGCGACGGCAGGGTCCATTCCAGCGTATCGGCGTATTCATTCCACGGGTTCGGACGTGTTTCTTTCGCGCCGCGCAGCAGGGCGTAGATCACGATGCCGAAGAACAGCAGGAACGAAGCGAAAGAGATGAACGCACCAATCGACGATACAAAGTTCCACTGCGCGAACGCTTCGGGATAGTCGATGTAACGGCGCGGCATGCCCTGACGGCCTAGGAAGTGCTGCGGGAAGAAGGTCAGGTTGGCGCCGATGAAGAACAGCCAGAAGTGAACCTTACCCCAGAACTCAGAATACTGACGGCCCGTCATCTTGCTGAAGTAGAAGTATACACCCGCAAAGATCGCGAAGACCGCCCCAAGCGACATCACATAGTGGAAGTGCGCAACCACGTAGTAGGTGTCGTGATAGGCGCGGTCTACACCGGCCTGCGACAGCACAACGCCGGTCACACCGCCAACGGTGAACAGGAACAGGAAGCCGAAGGCGAACAGCATGGGCGTCTTGAACTCGATGGATCCGCCCCACATGGTCGCAATCCACGAGAAGACCTTAACGCCCGTCGGAACCGCGATGACCATCGTGGCCAGCATGAAATAGGCCTGCTGACGCAGCGACATGCCAACGGTGTACATGTGGTGCGCCCAAACGACGAAGCCCAGAACACCGATTGCGATAATCGCCCAGACCATCGGCAGGTAACCGAAGATCGGCTTGCGTGCGAAGGTCGCAATGACGTGGCTGATGATGCCGAAACCGGGCAGGATCACGATGTACACCTCGGGGTGTCCAAAGAACCACAGGATGTGCTGATACAGGATCGGGTCACCGCCACCGGCCGGGTCAAAGAAGGTAAAGCCAAAGTTGCGGTCCATCAGCAGCATGGTGATCGCGCCGGCCAGAACGGGCAGCGACAAGAGAATCAGCCACGACGTGACGAAGATCGACCAGCTGAACAGCGGCACCTTGAACAGGGTCATGCCGGGGGCACGCATGTTCAGGAAGGTGGTGATCATGTTGATCGCGCCGAGGATCGAGGAGGCGCCCGATACGTGCACGGCGAAGATCGCAAGGTCCATGGACATGCCCGCTTCGGTCGTCGACAGCGGCGGATACAGAACCCAGCCCACGCCCGAGCCGAGCTGATCATTGCCACCGGGACTGAGCAGCGAGGCGACGCCCAGCGACGTACCGGCGACATACAGCCAGAAGGACAGGTTGTTCATCCGCGGGAACGCCATATCCGGCGCGCCGATCTGCAACGGCATGAAATAGTTGCCAAATCCGCCGAAGAGGGCCGGAATAACCACGAAGAACATCATCAGAACACCGTGGTAGGTGATCATCACGTTCCACAGGTGCCCGTTCGGGGTACATGGATCAGCCATGAAGCCTTCGAGGCACATGTACTGCACACCGGGGTGCATGAGTTCGAGCCGCATGTAAACGGTCATCGCCACCGAGATGAACCCGGCCAAAGCCGAGACGATCAGGTAGAGAATCCCGATGTCCTTGTGGTTGGTCGACATGAACCAGCGCTGGAAAAAGCTGCGCTCGTCTTCATGTTCGTGACCATGAATGGCTGCGTCTGCCATTTAGGTGCCTCCTGTTGCAACTGAACCGCGCAGTCGGACCTCTCCAACGCGCGGGTTTCACGGTGGTTTTAGATTGTGAGGGGGCGACCTTCAATGGTCGAGTTTGATATGGATCAAGAATAATTGTCGCGGGCAGGGATGCTGCACGCTTTGAACCCGTTGGATTGAGCTGGGCATTGATTGCCGGGTTTCAAGCCTTGCGGTGGGTGAATCACTTCGCGCCTTGACCATCGGGGCATTGAAACGCACAAGTTTGGGCGTGGCCAAATACCGGAGACCAACGATGCCTGCTTATGACCCCGACAACGTCTTTGCCAAGATCCTGCGCAATGAAATCCCGTCCAACCGGGTGTACGAAGACGATGAAACGGTGGCGTTGATGGACATCATGCCGCGCTCTGACGGTCACGTTCTGGTCGTTCCCAAGACACCATGCCGTAATCTCCTGGACGCAACACCCGCGCAATTGTCGGCGGTGATCGGAACTGTGCAGAAACTGGCGCAGGCGGTGAAGGACGCTTTCGACGCGGATGGCGTGACCATTCAGCAGTTCAACGAGGCCGCAGGCGGGCAGGAGGTCTTTCACCTGCATTTTCACATCTTGCCACGCCACGAGGGCGTTTCGCTGCGTGCGCCGGGTCAGATGGGGGATTTCGATCAGATTGCGCAGCACGCCGATCTGATCAGAGCTGCGATAAGCAACTGATGCCACTGCCGGGCGGTATTTGATACACAGCCCTTCGAACGAGAATTGCCGTTCCGATATGGGGTCGGAACGGCAGACTCGTAACCAAGCACTTACTCGGTTTTTCCGGGCATAGCCCGAGATCACCGGTTAACACACCACTCACTCATGAACGGCAACTCTATACTATGTGGTTACGACGGCTTTGTATTGGGGCAACCTAAAGAAACCCTGAATTTTATTGCAATTTAAGTTAACGCTAGGGAAATCTCAGCAGCTGTAAGAAACAGAGACGTAGTTCTCGGCGGATTGTTGTCGTCTTTTGGCAAATATTCCGATTCGTGCAAGCATCGGCAAAGTGCTTGTGTCAGCTGTGTGCCGAAAAGCTTGATTCGAACGTCTTTCTAAGCGCGACGTCCACATCGTCCATCGTAACCGGCAGCCCGAGGTCGACCAGGGATGTCACCCCGTGTTCCTGAATACCGCAGGGGACGATGCCCGAGAAATGATCCAGATCCGGCTCGACGTTGATCGATATGCCGTGGAAACTGACCCATTTCCGCAGCCGTATGCCAATTGCTGCAATCTTGTCCTCGGCCGGCTGGCCAGAGATCGTCAGCGGTTTGTCCCCGCGTTGCACCCAGACACCGACGCGTCCGTCCCTGATCTCTCCTTTGACGTTGAACTCGTCCAGGGCAGCAATCACCCAGTTCTCCAGCTGTTTCACAAAGCGACGCACATCGTGGCCGCGTTTGCCCACGTCCAGCATGACATAGACGACCCGCTGACCTGGCCCGTGATAGGTGTACTGCCCGCCGCGCTTGCTCTCAAAAACCGGAAAGCGATTTGGATCAGTCAGGTCCTCGATCTTTGCCGACGTACCAGCGGTGTAAAGCGGGGGATGCTCAAGCAGCCAGATACATTCATCCGCCTCGCCAGCTGCAATCGACGCCACACGTGCCTCCATGAAGGCAACGGCGTCGTCATATGCGATCAGCCCATCTGAAGTTTTCCATTCCATGGCGCGTCCATACCCCGCGTGCAGGCCGGGGGGAAGAGGTCAGGCGGCCTCGGCCAGACAGCGCTGAAGAACCTGCGCATAGGTTTCGGTGCCTTGTGCCCCGGTCAGCAGGTATTTCCCGCCAAAGACCATCGACGGCACGCCTGAGATCCCGTGCCCGGCCCAGAACTGCTGTTTTTCTCGAACCGCAGCCACATGCGCACCAGATTCGAGCGCGACCCTTGCCGCATCCCTATCAAGGCCAGCAGCCTCAACACAGGCCATCAGAACCTCAACGTCCGAGACATCCATCTGCCGCGTAAAATACGCCTCGAACAAGGCCAGCTTCAACGGATGCTGCCGCCCCTGGCTTTCGGCCCAATCCAGCAGTTGATGCGCTGCAAACGTATTAAAGATGCGGCTCTCATCGTTGAAATTGAAGGTAAACCCCAGTTCAGCACCGAGCGAGGTCAACCGATCACGCGCCTGCTGGCTCTGCTCAGCTGTCGATCCGTATTTTTCGGCGATATGTTCACGCAGGTTTTGCCCCTCGGGGCCCATATTGGGGTTCAGCTCAAACGGGTGCCACCTGAGCTGCGCCAGAACGTTTTCCTGCTGCAAAGCCAGGTCAAGCTGTCGAAAACCGACGATACACCAAGGGCAGACCACATCCGATACAACGTCGATCTGGATGATGGGGCGGTTGTCTGAAGCTGTCATTTCTGGGTCCCGGCTTTTGCGCATGACTTGATTTCGAGCCCTAGATAAGCAGGCGGCGCAGGAAATCAATTCACCTTTGTTTTTGCCTCTTCACATCCCGCGTGACTGCGTCTATACGCGCCTTTACCAAGTCATGCACAGTGCGGTCGTGGCGGAATTGGTAGACGCGCAGCGTTGAGGTCGCTGTGGGGTAACACCCGTGGAAGTTCGAGTCTTCTCGACCGCACCAGAACTAGCTTGATCAGTTAGTTTTTGGCTTTATAAACAAGGGCATTCAGCATCTTCCGAGTGTGTCGCATAACGCAAACAACACACACGGACAGCACACAATGGCCCTTAGAATGAAGATCAGTTACGTCGACGCAATCAGCGAAACTCAATGGCGCTTTCGCAGAAGGTGGCCCAAGAGAGTGCGTGAAATTCGTGGTGAGGACGCTTACCAGAAGCATATAAAGGCTCGTGATGGGGCAGCTTTTCAGCGCGAGTACCAATTTCACCTGAGAAATTTTGACGCCATCGTTGAGGACACCCTCAGGCAACACCCAGAAGTGGACACTAGGTCAGCCACTCAGAAGTTCATCGACGCCCAGCGCCTTGCAGAACATTACATGGCGGGAGTTCAGGGGTTGGACCCCGACGATAGCTGGACACGTGGGGTGGTGGGGCACAGTCTGGCTGCCCGTGGAGAGGCACCCGAAGTTGTGGCGGCCGTCCTGAACCCAGAGGCCAAGGCACCCCGCCCGTCGGTGGCCGATATGCGTCACGTCTATGCGCAGGACAAAGGCATCCTTGACGAACGGAAAGAAATGGTCCGCATCGACCGCACATTCAATCGGTTGTCCGCTGCCTTCGGTAAGCCACTCGACCAAATCTTTATAGAAGACATCAGCCGCGCACAGGCTAAGTCCTTTATGCGGTTCCTGCTCGATACGAAGAAGTCCAACGGGAAACCTCTGGCTCTCAAATCGTGCCAGCGCGAAGTGATCATCGTCTCTGCGGCCTATAACCATGCCGTTACGGAGTTGGAGATAACATCTTGTGAGCGTAACCCCTTTGAAGGTCTTCCATGGCCTCAGGAGCAGGTAAGTTCGCTGGACAAGAACGTCCCCCTGCCTGACACGATTGTCGACGCCGTACAGGAGACGCTTGAAGGTGGTCGCAGTGTTGATTTGCCCGACCTGTGGCGGGTGCTGAAAGGTACCGGAATGCGCCTAGGTGAAGCCTGTGGTCTGCGTATTAGCGATGTCGACCTGACAGCGGAAACTCCGTCCATTCTTATCACTCCCAACGAAATCAACGGCATTAAAAACAGCAACAGTGAAAGACACGTTCCCATAGCTTCAGACAGACTCAGGGAGTCCCTCAGGGCGCGCGTTGAGGGGCGTAAGGGTAGTGAACCATTGTTCCCTTCTTATGGTCGTGACGGAGGCCCTACGGCGGCCTCTGCGGCGCTGATGAAAGCGGTGAGAAAGAACACCGATGACAAGCGCATGAAGGTCCACGGGCTACGCCATAGGGCAAGCGATAAGCTGAGGGATGCAGGGGCACCTGTTGAGGTACGTCACGGTTATCTAGGCCACTCAGCACAGTCTGTCGCTGAGAATACTTATGGTGGGCGTGAGGCGCGGCTTAGAGAGTTCGCTAGGTGGGGCGTGAAGGCTGGGCTTTGAGGGAAACTTGAGGCAGGCTTCCAATCGCGCAATTTGATGCCCGTCGTTTAAGAGGTGACCGCAACCTTTCGTGGTAATCCCCATGGTGTTGCTCTCGGCACTTGAACAGGTGCGTAAGATGGATAAGGGTTATGCCGTAAAAGTCTATTTCACTTTTAACCAGTGTTGTATCTGGATGGGATAGCTAAAAAATTGAAGCTAGTTATTGCGGAGTGCGGGTATGAATACAGGCCGTCTAAAGGAATTGATTGAAAAAATTCTTAAGGCAGAAGAAGAAATCGGTACTCAAAAAGCCTTGCAGCACTTGAACAGCGCTCTCGGAAACATTGTCAATCAACCACAAAACCCTGAACATCAAAGCGAATTGGCGAAGAGACTGGACGATTTCTCGAAGGCTATGGATTGGTTCTCCGAAGAGTTTACACCGCGTGAATTTGATCACGTGCTTGAACTCGGTGAAGAGGAATTCTCTCCAAGTCTAGTGGAAGACATCACACAAAAAATATCAGACAACCCAATGTCGCCAAACGTGGTCCACCAGTATGCTCAAGATTTGTACAATCAGCGAGAAAGTGTATTTGACAACTTTTCCAACATCACGCGTGGCTTTGACTTCTTCAAGATAGGTTATTCGGAAGTCGAAGAAGGCACGGCGGAGCTTGGGTTCCAGATACCTCGAAAGATTTTTGACAACGATCTAGACGGCCTTATTGATGAACTATCTGAAATAAAGCGCATGCTCCGTTTCTTTTCTGAAGCTTCTGTAGGCAAGTACGAACCTGCAAAAGTCGGAGAGATTTCTACATCAGACCCCCTAATCTTTTTGTCGATGGTAGAGATTGTTGCCGTCAAGATTGGTTCGGTAGTGCAATGGGCTCTGACTGTTTGGGTCGGAGTTGAGACTATCAGGCACCTACGCGCAACAACTGCAAAATCACAGGCGTTTAGCGAAGACGAGATTGAAGGTTTCTTTGGGAGCAAGATTAAGGAAGAAATTGACAAGAAAGTTGATGAGAAAGTTAAGGAGCTTTTGGACGAAGGTGAAGCGCCTGCGGAACGCAAAGGCGAGTTGGAGGGACAACTTGACTGGGCACTGAGGGCTCTTCTTTCGAAAGTTGAGCGCGGAATGACCGTGGAATTGCGGATTGCCCCGCCGCCGCTTTCGGAAACTGCTGACGAACCAGAAAAAGAAGCGCAGCAGTCCGAAACACGTGACAACTTAAGGCACATTCAGAAGCAGTTAGTATTCCCAAAAGCCTCAGATGCACCAATTCTGGAAATCCCCCACAAGCCTGACAATGAAGAGGAATAGGACCGAACGTCTGGGTGTGCTACCTTCGTTTCTTATTAAGGCGCAAGCTTGCTACGTTCTGTTTAATGCTGCGTATCGCGTTAGCACTCAGTTTTTCCGAAAGAATGGATCGCAATAGCCCATCTCGTGTGAGTGGTTCAACAAGGCGTCTGCCGTGGACACTCCCTGGATAAAGTAGAAAAAGTGGCTGAGAAGAGGATGATAGATCAGCATTCGGTCCTTTGTAATCGAAGCACACAGGCGCAGGGCTTGCCAGCCATTCCAAAGGGAAAAGCTCCTCTGCCTTATCCGTTAGGAACAGATTTGTCCTTTTTTGACCCTGAACAATTTCGGCAAGAGCACGCCGCCAATCTGAAATCTTCTTTCGATTTCCCTGCAGTCTGGAGCCATCGACGATCCAGAGCATGTTCTTGTAGAACGCCTCTCTTGCTCGACGTTCTTCTTGGTCCAGATGTGAATGCTGGATTTCCACAGTAAGGCCAGCAAGCGTATAAACATCAGCGATGTGTTTTTCGCCCGTTGCGTCGTCTCTGAATATCCGCTCCTGCCATCTTAGCGGGAATTCGTTTTTCCAATTTCGGTGCCAGTCTGTTTCTGGCTCCCACCATGGGTCACATTCTGCTTTGCTTTTGTGCGCCCAGTGGTGAACCCTTACTTCACCGCAGCGCGGTATCATCTCCGAGTTACAAAAAGGGCAGGTACCAATAGCGCCGGGTATGGGTCGGCTTCGGTTTCCGTTGACATTTGCTGTGAGCATTTGTGTTTGTCCGGTTCAGGAAAGTGAGGGCGAGGCTTGCACAAGAGCTTGCAGGTCGATGCTAAAACAGCGAAGTGAATACTCCTCAAGAGACCTTAAGCATTAGTTTCACAAGTTAGTAGCTAAAAAGAAATGTCCGAGCAATTTGAAGGCTTTGCCTACATAAACATCAACAATCCAATGGCCGCATGGAATGTGGTTCGTTCTAACTATTATTCACCTTTGTGCCTTCCCGCTTCAGAACGCCTTGGAGCAATGAGTTTCTGGATGGCTGATCTTTTGCGGAACGGAAACGCAGCTAGAGCTACAGCCGAATTCCGTCTGGAGGATTATAGGCGGAAGCGCTTTCCTTCTGCTGTTTCGAGGATAACGGGAATATTCTTATTCGACGATATTGATAGTGCTGCTCAGGTCTGGGACAGCGAGGAATGGCCGGGACACTTCAATTCTGATTACCTTACAGATGTTGGGGTTTCAGCCGACCAGTCTTCTCGCCACGATTCAACGTGGATTACAATGATGCGTGATGATGAGAACATCCTTGTAGATGGATGGGATGAAATGGCGGAAGGATACTGGTCGGGGACGGCGGCGTCTGATCAACCCATTTGGGAGCGTATTATCGAAGGCTGGGTCACCATTTGGGGGGTCGATCTCAAAGCCCGAGCGCTCAAAGAAGTTCAACAGTATTGGCCTCAATCGTTACCTCTTTTGGCGGTAGCTGCGAATTCGTCGGTAGTAGGAAGCTGTGATGGGGCCATTATGCCGTACGCAATACGCAAAGGTATCCACCTCAACGTCAGCTATTATTTGCGGATGGTAGACGCCAAGGACCCTGAGTTTTGTAAGCGTCTGGGACACTTTCTGAAAACGGGGGGCGACAGAGTGTGCCGACTTGGTCCCGTAGGCGAATCCCTGAAGCTACCCGATTTCAGTTGCTACAGTTTTGAGCGGCGGATCGAAGACATTTCCCTTCTTTGGTAGGGTCCAGAAACAGGCGGGGAGAGATGAACTCTCCTAGCGGTCAAATTTTTCTATAATAATAAGGTACTTAACGGCCCGTTCCCGTTAGATATAAGTTTTAGTTCAGTCCCTTCTTAAGCTGCACCATCAGGGGTCACTCAAGGGTCGCATTCGCTCCGAAAGACCAATTGAGGATGGTTGATGGTTTGCCATGACTTCCGGCTAATACTTCATCACCATGTTCGCACGAACAGGTAAGTCTGCACCTTAAGGTTAGCACCTGATAGGGCACCTGAATAATTCAGGGATACCATCAGGGTCACCCTAGAGCCTTTCGGCTTTAGTTGGTTGATGAGAGTGGTCGAACCTTAATCCACCATCACACACCCCTCAGGATGCCTCAGAGCAGGACTACAGTGTGCCTTAAGTGGAAGCATTCAGGGTCATCGACCTGCGGAACCTATAGATGAGCCTAAAGGTTGACCGTAGAGGTGGCCCCAAAAGGTGCTGCTAAAGTGTTGGTAGGGTTGGTTAAATGCTCACTTCTTTCATGGTCTTTACCACCTTCACGTTCCTTATTTTTAGCAGAAAATTGTGAGTGGCAGAGATAGATATAGATGCCGCGCGTACCCCCCGGTACCCCCTGATCGAACCACTAAACAGCACACAGACAGCACACCTAAGGCGACCTCATGTCACCATATAGGACACGATCAAGCCGCCAGAGCGCAGAAAACAAGGTGAATGCGGGGGATATACAATCCTATTCACGTCGTTGAGGGCCACTAGAGGCGCAGACAGCGCACCGAACTGCCGCCATCTTTTTCCTGAGCGGCTGGGCATCTGTGCAATAGGGCGTACAGACCAGTACACCTTCAGCAGACACCTAAGCCACCACCTCAGGCACCCATCAGGTCACCATAATATAACACCTTTTGGTATCATGTTTGGTGATCGACCTGTGGCCCTCCATCAGTCATCGTGAATTCACGGCAACATGTACCGCGCAGGGGAGATATGATGGCGCGCCGCGACGACGGGGATAGCATGCGACGACAGCTAAGCGGACAAAAGCTGACTTTAGCGACATCCTGCGTTAGCGTCGGGTCACGGAGGAGAAGAATTGTCACAACAGGTCACTGGAGGATGCAAGTGCGGTCTCGTGCGATACGAAGGCAAACGCCTCGATGCGCCTATGTTTCGTTGCCACTGTCGAGATTGCCAGCAACTTACCGGCGCGGGTCATTCGGAGATGCTACCGCTTGCCATCGGTGAATTCTCGATCAGCGACAGCGTGAATTCATACGAAATGCAAGGAGGTTCGGGCCAACCGACTTTCAGTGGTTTCTGTCCAAATTGCGGGTCTCAACTTACGAGGAACAGCAGTCGCATGAGTGATCGGATATACGTCCACGCGGCATCGCTTGACGATCCAAGCCACTATCGCCCGGAAAAATCCATCTATGCCGCTTCAGCTCAAAGCTGGGATAAATGCGCCATTATTGAGAGCGAATAAGGGCTCAAAGTCGAATTCAGGGGCTTCCTGACAATCTTGCTTTAACTCTCAACCAAATCGTAGTGTTTGATCGTTCTAGCCTCCACCAACTCGGCTTCTGCCGGATCAATGTGAGGCGATTGATAATCATCCCCCACGAAGGCTTTAAGCGACGCGAGGTCTTTCCAGATCATCACGAAACTGAACTCCCTCGGGCTGTCTGCACGGGGAACACCGGGAAAGACATTTACGATACCCTCGGTCCCCTTCATCAACGGAATAGCGGTGTTGTGAAAGAACTCGCTGAATTCCTCTTCCTTACCTTCTCGAACCAATACCTGAAAAATGCGCATAATCATGCTGTCCCTCCTTTTGGCGGGGTCTCAGCCTGCATGGTCGCCTCGGGTTCATCTCATAGCAGCATAACCCTGAAATGTCGCCTTCGGGCTTCAGAGCAGACATTAGCAAGTTTGCGGTAATCGGCGTCCCGACAGATGCCGAACGGCGGATGATGCGGAAGCTGAGGGCTGTTTCCGGACATCCCACAACAGTCGAAGGGACACGCCTCAACACTGCCCAGAAAGGGGTCTCTCCACCTGCGGGAAATTCCCGAAAACGTCATAAAAATAAGGGGTTGACGGCGATTCCTTGAGGATTCATCTATGCGTTGCATCGCATCGGTGCATCACTACCAAGAATAGGAATAGTAGAATGATCGTCTTTGACTTTTGCGTCGGCCCCTTTGACTTGCTCGTCGAACATTACCCGCATTCAGCGCCCCTTAAGGCGACCCGTGAGGGACCGGGTGAGACCTTCGTTGACGTTGGCCGCTACCGGGTGACATTCACGAACCACAAGAAGGTTGGGGCAGGGGGTTCGGCTGCTTCTGGTACCTTCGGGTAAAGGATGGTGAGACTTAAGGTGCCCTTCTGGTGGGTGTGAGGGGTACCTTAGGCCGATATCAAGGTCCTCAAAGCGGACTTTGCTGCCGTTCGCTCTTGTCTGACCAATGTCCGCATTCACGGTCTTTAATGGTCTCGGTCGCATAAGTTGTGGTCGGCCAATGATGCTAACACGTAGCAGTCTTCAGAAACGCCTTCACCGTTGCAGCCCTTCGATATCCTGCTGAGTTCCTTCTCAAGCGTTCGGAGGCGTTTGATCTTGGCGCGGACCTCTTGAAGTTGAAATACGGCAATTTCCGTCGCAGCCTCACACGACCGGTCGGGATGATCCTGTAATTCGATCAACGAGGAAATCGCTTCGATTGAGAACCCAAGATCACGCGCGTGGCGGATAAAGCTCAGTCGCTCCAACCCCGCCTTTTTGTATCGTCTTTGGTTGCCTGACGTGCGCTCTGCTTCGGGTAACAACCCCATCTGTTCGTAATAACGGATGGTCGGAACTTTGACTTTTGTGCGCTTTGAAAGCTCGCCAATGGAAAACATGAAGAAACCTCTTGAAGCTCTAGTCACTAGAGACATTACAGTATGAGCAACCAAAGATGAAAGAGGATTCCCATGGCTGGTTGCTGCGGACATGACGCCAAGTTTGATGGCGTTTCAGATGATTACAAAAGACGGCTCTGGATCGTCATTGCGCTCAACGCGACGATGTTCGTTGTCGAGATGGCGGCGGGCCATCTGGCCAAGTCTCAAGCGTTGCAGGCTGACGCCCTCGACTTTGCTGGCGATGCGCTGACCTATGGTATCTCGCTTGCAGTCATTGGGGCATCGCTCCGCGCAAGGACAAATGCGGCATTATTCAAAGGTTTTAGCCTTCTTCTGATGGGCCTTTGGGTGTTCGGATCAACGGTCTATCGCATCTTCTATGCTGGCGTCCCGACAGCAGAAATCATGGGAGTGGTGGGCTTTCTGGCATTGCTTACCAATTTGGCAAGCGTCTTGCTCTTAGTCGCCTATAAGGACGGTGATGCTAATGTCCGGTCAGTGTGGCTGTGTTCGCGCAACGATGCGATTGGAAACGTCGCAGTGATGTTTGCAGCCCTTGGCGTGTGGGGTACGGCGACGGGTTGGCCTGACCTGATAGTGGCAACCATCATGGCCGGATTGTTCCTGTCATCGGCCTTCCAGATCGTGCGACAGGCACTGGCTGAGCGACGGGAAATGACCGACCATGAGCACGTGGGAGCATGATACAGCCGACCAAGCACTGATCAGACATTCGCTGTAGTGCGGCAACTTGGGAGGTATGGGCTCGAAGGCGACATCCGAACGAAGCGCAGTATAAGTGGGCTTGGGCTCAGAGAGGACAGTCTCTGGCAGCTTGCGCCCAGCGGCCATTGAAGGGGAGAAGAGGGCGGCTCAACACAACCACGCAAAAAAAATTTGCAGCCAAAAAAGGGACACCTAATCCCCCGCACAATTATAGTTTTCAGGGGCTTCAATAGGC
Source organism: Ruegeria sp. H6 (assembly GCF_056532975.1). NCBI lineage: Bacteria > Pseudomonadati > Pseudomonadota > Alphaproteobacteria > Rhodobacterales > Roseobacteraceae > Ruegeria > Ruegeria sp. H6. The sequence continues at coordinate 7,572 of NZ_JBQFOA010000002.1, read as the reverse complement.
ACGAGTGACTTGTATGTCACCAACACACAAAACTCCGAAAAATTAAGCAAAAATAAAAGGTTGATAGGTTTTCAATCGCGCCTTACGTGGGTGGTGTCATCAACAACAGGACATCGCCTATGAAAGACTTTCTGACCCAATATCACGCCAGCAAATTCGGTTCAGCAGGGGCGTTTGAAGGACGGTGAAAGTTCATGGCTTTCCTAAACTCTCAAGACACCGCTTGAGGCGCACGTTTATGTTGTTGTCGAATGCCGAAAAATTACGTAACAAATTCAAGTTCTTAAGTCGTTTTCGTGGGTCGGTAGCGTGAAACACCCACACTATAGCACAAATGGAACCGCCGAGATCGCCGCTGAGGCAGCCGTCCGGCCACCAGAACCCGCTCTTCAACATCACCCAAAGGATACAATGAAAGACACATGGACTATGCCCACGCCCCAGAGCATGGGGTGCAAACCGCTGACCCGGCCCCAGCAGGACGCCTTCGCCAATCTCTGGAAGGCCAAGAAGATGAAACACAAGAAACGGTCTGAGCGCGAAGAACTCTGCCGCAGGGTCTACACCAGCAAGTCCCGAGTGGCCCTGTGCCGTGCGCTGATGCCGAAGCAAACTCGGAAACAAGAGAAAGAGCACAAGAAGAACAGAAGGCCTCTGACCAAACCCCAGATTGATCGTGAAGCCAAGCAAGATGCCGCCAATCAAAAGCGCAGCGTGACCATGAAGAAGCTTTGGGCAGAACAGAAGGCAGCCAATGAGCTTGCCGAACGCCGCCGCCAGTGGGTGACCAAGGGAGTTGCCGAGTGGCGGCAGAAAAGGGCTGATGAGTTTGAGCCCGAACTAGAAGCTGAAGTAGCTCCGAGAGAGAGCAACCCCGAATGGTTCTACGAGATGAACCAAGCCGCACTTAAGGCGCAAGAACTGGCTGCTCTGGATGCATCTGAAGTTGAGGCCGGGCTAATTGCTGAGTTCGACAGGCAAAACAGCACCTTGCCCAAAAACCTAAGTGAAAGTCGCAGTAAAACAGCAGCTTACAAGTAACACCCATTACATGAATAACACATGGTAGTTTTGTTCCCCTGAAACGGCATTTCTTATCCTTTGGCCGTGAGGGGACCTTGGCGGGCGTCCTAGATGTGTGCTTCGGGACGCCTGCCGCCTTTCCCCAAATCAATCCCCATCCCTGTCACCATAAGGAAGGTAGACATGACCAAGATCACTTTCATTGACCGTCCTTGCGGAACAGGAAAGACCACCGAACTCATCGACGAACTAAAACAGTGGAACCCAGACACGCATAGACCTGTGCTGGTGGTAACCCCGAGATTGTCGGAGGTCCAAAGGATAGTATCAGGTGCCCCTGTGGCCATGATCACGGTCCCAGAAGGCAACAACAAAACGATAGACATTGAAGGACTGCTAAAAGCTGGCCTAAACATCGTTTGCACGCATGCCCTTTACATCCGCCTTGAGCGCCTCGCGCTGGATGGCCTTCTCGACAGCTACCGTCTGGTGATCGACGAATGCCCTACGCCTCTTGAGGTTGGCCCCGCCATCAGCAAGCGTAACTTTCAGGAACAGGTGCTGGATACAGGCTTTGCTAGCGTGGACCAGTTCACCCGAAAGGTCACTCCGAACCCGCTGTGGCTTCAGCACATGACCAACACGGGCCTTACGGGGACCTTAGGGCGATTACTGGATGAAGCCTTAAGGGGCCGTCTCTTCGTCGCTGAGGATGGTCGACCCATTGTTCTGGCAATCCCCACAGCTTTGCTTACGGCACCCTCAAGCCTGACAATCCTCACGTATCTCACAGAGGGCAGCATGATCGCCGCCTATCTCGACCGGATAGGTGAGCCGTATGAGGTCAAGAAGTATGAAGGTGAAGCTGACTGGTTACGTGCCCAGCGCGACCTGATCACCGTTGAGGCGATGGACTTACCCGTCGTTAAAGGGAAGCCCATGAAGCTGACACACAGCGGTCAGACCAATCGGCTCCCCCCCGCTGTCGCCAAGACACTGGGTAGCAAACTCCGCAAGATGTACTTTGACGGCCCCCTCAGGGATACCCCGAAGGAAAACATCATGATCACCTGCGCGGCCAACCTCTACTTCGATGGTGGTGCCGACAAACGCAGGAAGGCGAGTGCGATGATGAAATGCACCGGGTTATATGGTCGCTGGTCTGAGACTGACGGCCAGTGGAAGGTGAAGGGCGGCTTGCAATGGGTTGCCAACCAGACCAGAGGCATCAACGACTACATCAACTGTTCGCATGCCTTCTACCTGTACGATCAGCACCCCAATCCAGTTCTGTGCAGCTATCTAAAGAAGGACGCGGACAAGTGGGGTGAACAGTATGCTCTGACAGAGATGGTTCAGTGGCTCTACCGTTCCGGTGTTCGCATTGGGGAACCGGTCACCGTCTATGTCCCGTCTGACCGAATGAGACGCATCCTGACTGATTGGCTCAACTCGGCCCAACCTAAACGACTGCCGATGGCTGCTTAAGCAGAACCCGCCAAGTTCACCATCACACCTAAATTCCTGGCCCTGCCTTCCTGACCGAAGGTGGGGCTTTTTCTTTTTCGAAAGGTTACCCCCCATGCCGAAACCTATGGTGCCCCCTAGGACGGGACCAAAGAAGCGCGTGCTAATCCCCGGCAAAGTCAAAGGCCGCAAGGCAAGAACCGAGTTCGCCCGCGAGCGGTACATGACGCCGAAGCAGAAGGCTGAAGCCGAACGCAAGTCTCTGAGGTCTGCCAGCCACCCTATAAGGCGCATGCAAACGACCCGCTTAGAGAACGTCCTGAGGGACATGTTCGGTGACGTTGAAGTGGGCCGCATGCTGGACAAGATGAGAGATCGCCGCTCGGCCCTTGGTTACGAGGGCCACAAGCTGCCCGTGAACGTGCCCGTGAGGTTGAAGCCGACCACGTATGTCTTGCTCGACATCGTCCGCGAACGCTTTGCCGAAGCACACCCAGAAATTCCGTTTGAACTTGGAAACCAAGAGATTGTCGCTGGTCTCTTGGCGAAGGGTTTGGAGGCCATCGCCGCCTCTGAAGACGACGTATTCAGCGACACACTCCCGACAAAAGGATAAGACCATGAACACCAAGCGTATCGTTGTGGCGAACCGTCCCCGCCGCAATCAGCCGTCATCCAACGAGTATAGCGGTGACGACTTCTGGAAAATCACCAAAGCACAGGATGCGGACCTGTTTTCCTTTGAATGGCGCGACCACAAGCAAGCGCCTTGGAAGGTGATTGTAAGTCACGTTGACCCGATCACTCTCTACAACCGTGTCCGCGTCCACTTCGCCGCTCAGGCTGGTGTTGAGGCAGAGCAAGTGGACCTGCGCGTAGACATTAGCAACGCTCTGCTGCGGACGATCTACGGCAACGCCAAGGGTCACTTCAGAAACATGAAAGCAGCAAACTCTGGGCCAACCTTAGAGGAACGCCTGAACGCTGAACTGGTGGCTGGCAAGATCACTTCTGAACAAGTCGAGCAGATCAAGCAGGAAGTCGACAAACGCAAACGCCGGAACTTCCGCCGCATCGCCCGAGAACAAGCACACGCATAACCCCACACTCGAAAAGGATTGAATGAGTATGAACCCCTATGAAGGCATGAGCCTAAAACAAGCCGCCGCCGCCATGGATGACCAAGGTGTCACCAATGGCGTCCTTATGGAAAGCGGCCTCACTGCTGATGGTGATTTTATCGCTGGTCAGGCAGCGACCAACAGCGTCGCAGAGACCATCCGTAATGATGGCGGCGTGCAGACAGTTGAGATTGAACCCGGCAACTCCGCCAGCCGCACCTCAATTGACGCCGCTCTGGCCGCTGGTCTGATCACCAAAGAACAGCTTAAGGCAACCCCTCAGGAAGCACCTGAAGGCAAGCCCGAAGGGTCCGAAGATAACGACACCGTTGATGAAGCGCTGGGTCCTCAAGACCTGACCGAACTGCTTGGTGAAGAGAACACAGATATTGTGAACTCGCTGGTCGACAGCATGGGTGAAGAGGCGACAGGCGACATCCTTGGACAGACTATTGATAACGACAACAAGATTGACGTTGACGCAGTCCGAGAGGCGCTAGGCGAAGGTGCCACTGAAGAGGAAGTTGAAGACGCCGTCAACGACATAGCCGATGTGCTTGAGGATGGTCTCGACTACCTGAACGAGCAAGTGGCTGCCGCTGGTATGGACCCCGAGATGGTGGCTCATATCATCGCAAATGACCCCGAACTTTTGGCTGAAGGCAAAGCTGCCTTTGCCGACTTCCTGACCGATGGGTCGATGACTGGCATCAAAGCTGTTCTCGACAAGGTCTACGCATAACCCAACCCCCCAAAAGGATTTACTACCCATGAACGAACAAGACCAATTCCTGCCCCAAGGTATCCGCTCGTATGACCTCAAGGCAGAAGCCCGACGCGCTGAAAGTGAGATTGCCGCTAAAGAACTCTCTGAACAGATCGCCAAGGAAGCCGGAGCCACGGCTGAGCGGCTGAAACAAGAGCGCCTGCGTGCGGGCGGCACTGAGGCCGTAGTTATTGACGCCTATAAGGAGCTCTTGAACCAACGCGCTAAAGAAGACGAAGAGGCAGCCCGCAAGGCTGTGTACGTGGTGCAGGAACCCGACAAAATTAAGTTTCACTTTGTCCGACACGGCAACGTGGTCCTGCGCATGTCTGGTCCCATTCCTGCCGGACGTGAGAATAGCCCTTCCTACGGTTCCACATACGCCGAGGTTGAACCCCCAGCCGACCCTGTGGCTGAGGCCATCAAGGCAGCCAAGGACGCTAAAGACCGCGAGTGGAATGAATGCCGTGCCGAGATGGCACGTCAACTGGCGACCCAAGCAGTGGACACAACGCAAAGTGCGGTCCTCCCAAAAACTGACGCGGAACGGATTGCAGAGCTTGAGGCGAAGGTTGCATCCCTGACGGCTAAGTCCAAGCGGAAAGCGTATGGTTCCAAATGAGCGAACGTGAAGACCACTATGGAGGCATCGAACAAATCAGGGTTTTGTTGAGAGAGAAGTTCCTCGACGGCCTGACGAACGGTGTCCCTGAGATTGACCCTGCCTCTGGTGAGGTTGTCTCGCGTTCCGAGCCTAAGGCAAGCTGGCTAGCAGAAGCCCACAGGTTCCTCAACTCAGAGGACAAGAAACGTGACACAGAAGAGGCCGAAGCCAAAGAGAAAGTGCGCCGTAGTAGCGCCCTACAAGAAGCACTCGAAGGCATGCCTGAGTTCCCTGAAGATGAGGACAGCGCTCCCCATCCGACAACCATCAACTGACCCCTAACACGCCCCTGATGTGGCCCTGAGCAGCTACTGCGGTTTATCCCGTGGTGGTTGTTTGGGGCCTTTGCATTTCAGGTGGCAACAATGAGAAATCCAATGAAATACACTTACATAGTTACCGCCTTGGGCGCAGCCCATAAAGAACTCCGAGAGGCTGACGTGAGGGCGTCCAATGCCCGCGCTGCGCTTGAAGCTGTAGCACACCGCATGGCTGAGTTCGACGGTTCCGAGACCGACGCCAAATTGGCGGCTCTGGAGTACGTCGAGACTAAAGCCAACTTCGACGTTGCCGAGCGCGTTAAGGCTGCAGCTCGCGATGAGCTAAACCGTTCTTACCTTGTCCTGTTGAAGGCAGGTGTTCCTCAGTTTGAAGGCTAGTAACGAGACGCACGTCCAAATCGTCACCAACTCATCAGGTGACACAAGAGGGCGCGTCGCCCTAAGTCATCTCTGCCATTTCTGAAAATCAGGGTCCACTTAGTTCCCACAGATTTACGCATTCAGCGTTAAAAGGAAACGTACCGTCATCCCAAGAAGCCCTTGGGTTTTCCTCTCTTACAGCAAGGCCCGGTCGCGAAAAAATACGCATTTGGACCCCGTTGCCTACGTCAAAAAAATAGAAGACAGCATCCCATTCTCCATCAAGTCTGCTGTATCGCTCGTAGGCTCCTTCACCAACGCGGACGAAACGCTGAGGGCGTCCTTGACCATCGGCATACATCCGTACGGCGATGTCGCCGTAAAACTCCCATGTATTAGGACCGAAATTGGTCATGCGAACACAAGACAAGCCTGTGAGGTCTACTGGCTTTGAGACCGCTGGACTACAGATGATGGTCGCTATCGTTGTTAGCGCACAATACAATTTTGTTTTCATAGTGTTCAATTCGCTTTCAGAGATTTCGAATATGCTTAGTTCCGACCTCGCGCTCTTCAATTGATTGCAGAAGCATAGTCTTGAGACAATGGCGGAGGTTGCACGTTAGGTCGGTGGAACTCCAAAGTAACATCCAAATGCAAATATCTTCGCCAACCACAAGAAGAGCTTTGTCCGATCTAGAGATTTAGGCTGAGCATCGATTCAGTGATAGTGAAACCAATGTGGGGGCGGGTTGACAACTGCCGACAACACACAATACCACCTAGGACAGCACACATTTGGGGAAACCTGAAGGCTGCCCTAGGGCGTTTCGCCCATATAAATAAGGGGTCATGAGCGCTAGTTCGATTGTTCTAGGTGCTTCTCGACCGCACCATATCTAACTCCTTGAATCCCATAAAAATAACACTTTTTGGCCCCTCGGGGTTCAAAAACGTCACACAAAACGTCACACAAGGCTGTGTGACGTTTTGGGATTTGAGAAGTTTGGCATGACGACAAAACTGCCGAAGGTTGAGGGGACGATTCAGCGAAATGGTCGATATCACGCGAACATCAGAGTACCCGCTGCAATCAAGGACCTGTACGACGGCGACGAGTTTTACCGGAAGAGCCTGAAAACCTCTGACCAGAAGACCGCCGAAAAAGACATCAGGGCGCTCAAAGCGATCATGGATGCTCAGGTTGAGGCGTCAAAAGCTGATCAGGGCGTAAAGGCACTGGCACGAAACCTCCCTGCCGATCAACGGGCGCTGCTGGATCGGGCTGGCGGCTTACAGGGGCTGACCAAACAGTTTGACGCTGGCAAAGTGCGTCTGGCGTTCATGCATGGCAGTGGTGTTGAAGTGATGCCGGAGTTTGACTGGGAAGAAGGCCCAAACGGGGCACCTCAAAAGGTCTACTTGGGTCCCAGTGATGTCGATGAGGAAGAAATTGCAATTGAGCGGGCGTCTCATGCAGCGGCGACAGATGCGGTGCGAGCGCAGGCGAATGCCCGAGGCCGGGTCCTGAGGAAGCTAGGGCAGGACGTACAACTGATTGAGGATGTTTTCAGTCTCAGGGACGTTTGGGAGGAATGGTCCCCGTCGGTAGATCAACAGACTGCTGACGCGGTCGCTTACTATGTCAGAAGATTTACGGAGCTTCACGGTGAAGTCGCTTTGACGGAACTGACCCGTGCCCATCTCAGAGAATTTGTCGACGCTATAGCAGGCCTTCCCACCGTGGTGTCTGCAAAAGTCGACGAAGACCGTCGTGTCGGCGATCTCACGCTGCAAGATGTCAATCGGCATTCAAACCTGACCCCCTATCGGCGCCCAATATTGACCCCCTTGATGCTGAGCAGGCCCGGCGCTGCGTAGTCTCCATTT